>NZ_JAWOTF010000001.1:0-882021 GCF_033338735.1 Vibrio sp. Vb1127
ACACTAGCTCAGTTGGTAGAGCGCAACCTTGCCAAGGTTGAGGTCACGAGTTCGAACCTCGTGTGTCGCTCCAAATTATTCAGATATGGCCATGGCGGTATCTCGATGCCAAGTGCATCAACTTAAAACCAGCGAAAGCTGGTTTTTTTGTATCTGAAGACTGATAAATTCACACCATCTCTTTTTCATTACCTGTGAGCTTAGCAACCCCATCTCTGTCACGAGTTTCTGATATTAAGTGTGACCCGATGTTTCGCACCTCAGCCAATTTCAGTTTACAATACGGGCTTCCAAAGGATTTGACGAAGACGCATGAGAAATACCGACGATTACATCATTTTTTATCACTTGATCGAGCAAGGTTCATTCAGTGCTGCCGCGAGACATATGTCACTGACCAAATCGGTCGTCAGTAAACGGATTGCCAAGCTTGAACAAGAGCTTGGTGTACAGCTTCTCTACCGAACAACGCGAACGCTAACGTTGACTGAAGCAGGACGAGCGTTTTTTACTCATGCAAAAGTGGTTTATCAAGCGGTGGCAACGGCGGAAGAATCCATTGTGGGTTTAGGTAAAAACTTATCTGGAAACATTAAAATTTCGGTGCCTACTATCTCTGGTGAATTAATTCTTCCTCAAGTGATTAATGAATTTAATCAGAAATACCCAGACATCAATATCGATATGGATCTAGATAATCGTTTCGTCGATATCGTGAATGAACGTTTTGATTTGGCAATTAGAACGGGTGTGTTGCCAGATTCTAGTCTGATTGCAAGAAAGCTGGTGGATGCAAATTGGATCATTTGCGCGTCACCCCAATACCTAGCTAAACATGGCATACCTAAACAACCTCAAGCCTTGGCTAAACACAATTGTTTAGTCTATTCCTACCAAGAAACCGGAGCGCATGAGTGGGCGTTTAAAGATGGAGACGAGGTATATCAAATCACCGTCGACGGTAACCTCTGTACTAACAATTCTTCTGTATTGAGAAATGTGGCGCTGTTAGGGCAGGGAATCATCTATGTACCGCGTGTCTTGGTTTATGAAGACTTAAAGCAAGGCAGTCTGATTCAGTTATTTAAAGACGAAACCGCCAAATGTTTGGGTATTTATGCGGTGTATCCTTACACTCGTCAACAACCAGAAAAAATTAAAATCTTTATCGATCATCTATACACCAGCTTTCAAAGTCAAAATCATCGATTTTAAGACAATAACTCAACACTAATCGTTATGTTGGTGTTGAGTTATTGTTTCCATCTTCATTTCTAATAATTCTTATAAATTTAGAAGCTTAAGCTTTCTCCTTGTTTTATCACTAATATTGATAACAAGATGCTGCGCACAACTGTTAACAAGTGGTTTTGCTATTGTTTCTTTTGAGAAACGGTCTGTTTCTTGCGTTAAATTTTCCGAATGTGAAAGATAAGTGACAGAAAAATAAAAGAATTATTTTGTTTGTTGTCTATTGGTTAAGTATTGCTCGCCTGCCTGACATAGACGCAGAGAAATGGACTGCTTATAGTGGCTCAAACGCCATGCCTGCCGCTAAGCGGTGTTGTGAGCGAAGTACAATAACTAGAGATACGGATATGAAACAAAAGCAGCTGATTGAAGAATTTAAAACCATCGTGGGGGAAGAAAATGTTCTAACCGACGAGGTTAAAACGAAATATTACCGCTCGGGGTTTCGTTCGGGTAGTGGTAATGCGCTTGCTATCGTGTTTCCTAACACTCTTCTAGAACAATGGAAGATTATTAAACAGTGTGTTGAAGCAAACTGCATCATTATCATGCAGGCGGCTAAAACAGGTTTAACAGAGGGCTCAGCTCCGAGTGGTAATGATTATGATCGCGATGTGGTTGTGATCAATATTACCAAAATCAAGAAGATTCACTTATTAGATGGTGGTAAGCAGGCGGTTTGCTTGCCTGGTGCGAGCTTACACTCTTTGGAGAAAGAGTTGAAGGCAGTGAACCGAGCACCGCATTCTATCATCGGCTCTTCATCGCTAGGTGCCACTGTGGTCGGTGGTATCGCCAATAACTCAGGCGGTGCGCTAGTTAAGCGTGGTCCTGCTTATACGGAACTGGCGATCTACGCGCAGGTCGATAAGCAAGGCCAGTTACATTTGGTGAACCACCTTGGTATTGAAGGATTAGGTGAAACGCCAGAAGAAATTCTAACAAACCTGCAAGAAGGGAACTTTGACCCAGCGAAGATCATTCATGATGAGCGAATGGCATCAGACAGAGAATACGATGAACGTGTTCGAGACGTGACTTCTGACATTCCTTCTCGCTTTAATGCCGATGAACGCCGATTATTTGAAGCCAGTGGCTGTGCTGGCAAGTTGGGTGTTTTTGCCGTTCGGGTTGACAGCTACCCAGTACCCGAAAAAGAGCAGGTTTTTTACCTTGGCACCAATGACCCTGCGAAACTAACGAAGTTGCGAAAAGACTTCTTATCTACGTTTGATAACTTGCCTGAGATGGGAGAATACTTGCATCGAGATATCTTCAACATGGCAGAGAAGTACGGCAAGGATGTGTTCTTATCCATCGACTTGTTAGGCACAGATAAGCTGCCAAAAATGTTCGCACTTAAAGCTAAGGTAGAAAATTTCTTAGAGCGCATCCCGTTTGTCAGTAAATATCTGCCAGACACCATTTTGTACTACGCGAGCAAGTTGTTCCCACAACATTTACCAGAGCGAATGCTGGATTTCCGTGACAAGTATGAGCATCACCTGATATTGAAAATGAGTGATGGTGGTATTGCTGAAGCACAAAAATACCTCAAAGAAGTTTGGGCTGTTGAAGACGACTGTGATTTCTTCGAGTGTACGCCGGAAGAGGGTAAAAAAGCTTATTTACATCGCTTTGCAGCAGCAGGTGCAGCAATTCGTTACGAGACGATTCACCGAAAAGACGTAGAAGACATCGTTGCACTTGATATCGCTTTGCGACGTAATGATGAAGAGTGGCTAGAAACTTTGCCTGAAGAGGTAAGTAAGAACCTTGTTCAAGCGCTCTATTATGGTCACTTTATGTGTTACGTCTTCCATCAAGATTACATTTTCAAAAAAGGGACTGACACGAAGTTGATGAAAAAGCTGATGCTTGAGCACCTCAATAGCCGTGGTGCCAAATACCCAGCAGAACATAACGTGGGTCACTTGTATGAAGCCGAAAACTCGTTGCAGAAGTTTTACCACGAATTAGACCCAACCAATACCTTTAACCCTGGTATTGGTAAAATGGACAAATATAAGCGCAATTGTAACTGCTGTGCGTAATGTGCTGTCTCACCATGATTAATAATCGTTGTTCATCGTTAAAATGATGAGCATAAGATAAGCCCTGATGACACTTGTGACATCAGGGCTTTGTGTTTTGGGTCTTTTATTGATGACTGGTATCGGCTTTGAAACAACGACTAAAGAGCACGTACTGCAGCGGCGGCGATGATGCCTGCTGCGATTGCGGGTAGAGGCTTTTTCACGATGAACATGACAACGGCAGTAGAAAACAGTGCTGCTCTAGCACCGTTATCACCCTCTACTGCTAGCGGAGCTAAAAGGGCAACCAATACGGAGCCTGACATCGCAGTAATGAAACGTTGAACCCGTTCGCTAATTGGAATGAATGACATAACATACACTCCGCCCCAGCGGGTTATGAGCGTGACTAACGCCATAGCGATAATGATAAGCAGTGTGCCACCTAAGGTTGTTTCGATGTTCATGCTTTCTTCTCCTTCCAACAAGCACCCAATACTCCGCCAGTAATGGCGCCAACCACTACGTGGCTATTCTCTGGCAAATACCAATACGCCAACATAGAAGAGGCTGCTGCTATGGCCCAAATCGCAAAGATTCTTAAGTCTTTCGGCCCGGCCACCACCATAGACAGCAGGAAGCATCCCATAACCATATCGAGCCCGAGGCCCACCGGATCTTTGATTGCGCTACCAAAATAAATGCCGATCCAGGTGCCCACAATCCAAAAAGACCACATCGCTAAGCCGCCACCAATAAGCAAGCCAAAGCCTGGTTCTTTTCTACCAAATGCATTGAGTGCCATTGCCCAGTTAGCGTCTGATGCTACCAGCATTACACCGTAACGTTTTGTTGGTGGGAGTTGTCGTAACCATGGATAAAGTGTGGCTCCCATCAAGAGGTGACGAGCATTAATAGCAAATACAGTAATAAGAACTGGAATGAGAGGGACTTCTGCTCCCCACATTTCTAACGTGGCAAATTGTGAAGCACCGGCGAAGACCAGTGTGCTCATCAACATTGTGGGAAATACATCTAGTCCAGTCTGTACGGCAGCAACACCGAAAGCGAGGCCAAATATGACCACGAACATAGAGAGGGGTAAAAGTTGGGTGAATCCGTTCCAGACGTCAAGCCGATTAAATTCGTGCAACTCAGCGGAGGAGCGTTGAAGATGTTGAGTATTTTCTGTCATAGAGATACCTAGCTAGCAGGCAAAGGGGCAGTGCCATACGAGTGTGTTTGTTATTCTTTTGTAAACTTCATGTTTAACATCAATTGGAGGGGCTTTCAAACACTAAGTGCTATATAAAAATGAGCCATCCAAGCGGCTTTAAGAAACAGAGTGTAGAGAGTCGTACTTGGTAGTGCTAAAGGAGATTAAAACAACAGAAATAGTAAGTTCTGTTTAATTGATAACATCACGAGCTAGTACAGATTAGTAAATAAGAAAGAAAGCGAGCACCAGGCTCGCTTTTTCGCTCTGTTACGAATAACTGAGTAGGTTTATTTTACGTAGACACGAGGGTTCGCGCTTCCCCAAACCGTGTATAGTTCAGGGAAGATGACTTCTGCGTGTTTTTCCATCTCAGTAGCTGAAATCGTTTTGCCTTGTTGGGAGCCAAACAAAACAACTTCAGAACCAGGCTCAACATCTTTTATACCTGTAACATCTACCATTGTGGTGTTCATTGAAGCAACGCCCGCAACTTTTGCACGTTGGCCATTGATCAGAACTTCTGCTGTATTCCCCATTTTTCGTGGATAACCATCAGAGTAACCAACAGGAATGTTCGCCATTAAGCTTTCTTTGCTTGTTGTGTAGCTGCTGTCGTAACCGACTGTGCTATTTTTTGGCAGGTGGTGAACGGATGCCACGCGTGTTTTGAAAGACACGATAGAAGGGTACTCAGGGTTAGTTGGTAAGTCTCCGTATAAAACGCCACCAGGACGAACCATATCAAGCTGGGCCTCAGGAACATTAAGCGCGGTGTAAGAGTTTGCTACGTGCAGTAAAATGTTGTCGCGTTTTAGATTCGCTTCTTTAATCAGCCATGCAGAACTGTCTTTGAATGAAGCTAACTTTTGGCGCACGTCGTCTGCATTGTAGTTAGGGAAATGAGTCATGATACCAACAATATTAACGCCAGCTTGTTGAGCGATTTCTAGCGCTTCTTTCTTGCCCGCTTCTGTCGTCATATCAACACCATTACGCCCCATACCACCGTCGTTCAGAGCAAGGTGAACTTTGATTTCTTTACCAGCTTTCTCGGCTAGTTTAGACAGTGCTTTAGCTTGCTCTGCTGTGCCTATCAACTCTTCGACATTTAGGTCGATTACGGCTTCAATCTCGCCAATATCCGCTGAGCGTACACGCATAAGTTGGCCTTTAAAGCCACTGTCGCGAACAGTTTGTGCTTCGGCGTTACTTGCAACGGCAACGCAAGGAATTTGTTGCTCGATAATAGTCGGCATCAGGCCTGCGATACCATTACCGTATGCGTCGGCTTTCATCACGGCGCAGATTTTCGTTTTGCCATCCATGTGCGATTTAAACTGCTCAATATTATCGCGGAACTGACCTAAGTTTATTTCTAGCCAAGCGTTAGCACCTTGAACTTGCTCTGCTTTTGCTGCTGTATTGCTAATTTGAAGAGGAGCAGCAGTAGCTTGCATTACAGGAATCGCGATTGCAGCAGCGATAGTCAGTGATAGTAAGGTTTTATTTAAGCGCATAAAGTCTCCGTACGCGTTTTTTGTATTGGTTATGTTATTGAGTACTTGGGGAAAGTACCTGACGAAGTAAAACGCTCCAAGTGGTGCTTTGGAGCGTTTATTAAGATAGTGATTTAATATATACCTAAATATACCTCAGTGATGACATTCAATTTAAGCAAATCGGGATTGATTTGATATCTACTAAGGTATCCACTGAGTTTAACTCAGTTTAAAGCGGCTCATTACATCTTTAAGAGAAATGGATAGCTGGCTTAGTTCGCGGCACGCCTGTGCGGTTTGCTCCGAACCTTGCGAGACCTCTTGAGATGCCAAATGTATGTTTTCAATGCTGCGGTTAAGCTCTTCCGCAACAGAGTCTTGCTGGTTACAAGCCGTGGCGATTTGGGTACCCATGTCTGAGATGTCCGAAATCGAATGCTCAATGTCGCTCATCAGCTGTTTTGATTGAATGCCTTGTTCTGCACATTCTGAGATACTGGTTCTAGAAAGTTCAGTAGCTGATTTTGCGTCTTTTGCAAGTGATTGTAGCTGCTCAATGATCGAAGTGATTTCACTCGTTGAATCTTGCGTACGGCCGGCAAGAGTTCGAACTTCGTCTGCAACGACGGCAAAGCCACGACCAGACTCACCAGCACGCGCCGCTTCAATGGCTGCATTAAGTGCAAGTAGGTTGGTTTGATCGGCAATGTCGCGGATAACATCCACGATCACGTTAATTTTATTCGATTGCTGTTCAAGCTCTGCTACGGTATCGCCTGCAGCGCCAATTACGTTTGAAACTTCTTGAATCGCGTCAACCATACCTTGGGTTTCACGAACACCGTGTTGTGTGCGGCGGTTTGCTTCGTTAGCTTGGTTCGCTGAGTCTTCAGTGTTACGAGCAACATCGGCTACGGCCGCTTTCATTTCTGTCATTGCTGTTGCGATATGCGTAATTTGCAGCTGTTGATCTTTCATACCAGACGCAGAAATATCGGAGATTTGATTCATCTCTTCGACAGCGCTGCTTAACTGAGTAACTGCAGCAATCACGTTATCGATAACTTGGCGTAAGTCATCTTGCATCTTAGTGGTCGCGTCTGCCAGTTCACCAAGCTCATCATTGCCGATTGCTTTACGGTCAATGTCACTTGATAGATCACCTGTTGCGATGGCATTTGCTTGCTCAACAACAAGTTTAAGTGGGCCACAAATTAGGCGAGTCAGCACGTATGTCATGCCTACCATGATCAGTAGAATAATCACGTTACTTGCTATTGAAGAATTACTCAATCCATTTACAGAGGACAGGATATGAGTTTTGTTGCTGTCCATAGCTTCTTTAAGGAGACGGATTAGTTCGCCTAACTCTGAGTCAACCGCTTCGAAAGCAGACAAGGAGTTCGCCAAAATAGGGTGGGCCTTGGTTTTGTCGTTAGCTAGCATCGCTTCATTGTACTGGTCCATAGTAACCAAGTACTTTTTCCATTGACGCATAAGACGCTGGTAAGTTTGCTGCTCTTCGCCAGGCCAGATAGTTTCACCGTAAGCGTTGAGCTCTCTAGTGATCTTTTCGCGTTCTCTAATATTGTTAGAAATTTTAGTTTTGACTTGGTCTGCGTCTTCATAAGTGTACGCAGCAAATTGAGCTCGGCGCCAGCGAGACAAATGATCTCGAATCGAATCGACCCTTTCCATTGCAGGAAGCGTATCATCGGTATAGTTTAAAAGCTCAGATTTGATGCTTTTGAGCTCTGTAGATAAAAACACGCCAAATGCAATGTTGACGATGGCAATGAGTAAAAACGATAGCGATATCTTTTTCGCTATAGAAAGATTCTTGATAGACATTAGTGATATACCTTGTTTTTCTTATGTTGTGTCGCCAAAGTAAACCACATCCTTATATGTGATATATGTCCATTAAATTACTGCAACTCGTGTAACGTACCATTATTTATTGATATTTTCGATAATGAATTGAGCTTTGTTTGAAAATAAAAAAAGTCAATGATTTTATAAAGGTACGACCACATTCGATATAAAGTTATCGGTAACAAAATATGATGTTCTGTACGCAGTCGTGCCAAGAGTAGGGAATCAAATTGTTACAGATGTTACAGCGGTGAAAAGATCAGCGTTCATAACGTGATAGTCGCGTGTTTACCTCGAAGCAGTTACGGACACTAATATGCGTATGACTTCAAGGCTAATGAAAGGGAACGGGTGCTTATTGGTCTATTTGAATGCCAAACGTACTAGTCAGATCGCTTTTTAAGCACTTAAATCAAAAAGATAAAATTTATTGTTGACCAGATAAATTAATCCGTTAAAGTACGCCTCGTTCTCACGGCAAAGGTCGCTGAGACAGATGGTGTCTAACCCATCGCATGATTGCGTTGCCCTGGTGGTGGAATTGGTAGACACAAGGGATTTAAAATCCCTCGGCGTTCGCGCTGTGCCGGTTCAAGTCCGGCCCGGGGCACCATCAAAATCTTTGGTAACAGAGATAAAAAATCAGAAAGGCGCCTTGGCAGAGTGGCTATGCAGCGGATTGCAAATCCGTGGACCTCGGTTCGACTCCGGGAGGCGCCTCCACTATTTCGAAAGCCAGTCTTAAATGACTGGCTTTTTTCGTTTTTAATCCGCCTTTTCGTAACCCTTCGCGCTTTCCTAAAGTCTCCCATGTTTTGATCACCATTCAATATTTTTAACGCGCTAATCATTGATTTTATAAATGTTAGACAACTCAATAATTGTATAGTGTGATTGGTGATAGTTTCTCTTCGATTGTAATCCGAACTTTTTGTATTACAGGCAGCAACCTAGCTAGCGTCAAAGTTAGTATCGCTTGGTGCGTATATGCAGAAAGGAGGATTCTAGTCCTTAACGTGAGAGAAAAATAATGAAAACATTCAACCTTAAACCTACACTTTTACCCTTAACTTTGCTGCTCAGTTCGCCTGTAATGGCGGCACAAAATGGCACCATGATGCAGTACTTCCATTGGTATGTGCCAAATGACGGTGCACTCTGGACACAAGTTGAAAACAACGCGCCGGCACTATCGGACAACGGCTTCACCGCGTTATGGCTACCGCCCGCCTATAAAGGTGCTGGTGGTAGCAACGACGTCGGTTATGGCGTTTACGATATGTATGACTTGGGGGAGTTTGATCAAAAAGGATCGGTGCGAACCAAATACGGTACTAAAGACCAATACCTCGATGCTATCAAAGCGGCACACGCAAATAACATTCAAATTTATGGTGATGTAGTGTTTAACCACCGTGGCGGTGCGGATGGTAAATCCTGGGTCGACACCAAGCGAGTCGATTGGAACAACCGAAATATTGAGCTCGGCGACAAATGGATTGAAGCGTGGGTAGAGTTTGATTTCCCTGGGCGCAACGACAAGTACTCAAACTTTCATTGGACGTGGTACCACTTTGATGGCGTGGACTGGGACGATGCTGGCGAAGAAAAAGCTATCTTCAAATTCAAAGGTGAGGGTAAGGCATGGGATTGGGAAGTTAGCTCGGAAAAAGGCAACTACGATTACCTTATGTACACTGATCTAGACATGGATCACCCTGAAGTTAAGCAAGAGCTGAAAGACTGGGGCGAGTGGTATATCAACATGACTGGTGTTGATGGGTTTAGAATGGACGCGGTGAAGCACATCAAATATCAATACCTGCAAGAATGGATTGATCACCTACGTTGGAAAACAGGGAAAGAACTATTCACGGTCGGAGAGTACTGGAACTACGATGTGAATCAGCTGCATAACTTTATCACCAAAACTTCTGGCAGCATGTCTCTATTCGATGCACCGTTACATATGAACTTCTACAATGCGTCTAAATCGGGTGGTAGCTACGATATGCGTCAAATCATGAATGGTACGCTGATGAAGGACAATTCAGTCAAAGCGGTAACCTTAGTAGAAAACCATGACACTCAACCTTTGCAGGCTTTGGAGTCGACGGTTGATTGGTGGTTTAAGCCGCTCGCTTACGCGTTTATCTTATTGCGTGAAGAAGGTTATCCATCCGTGTTTTATGCAGATTACTACGGCGCGCAGTACAGTGATAAAGGGCATGACATCAATATGGTCAAAGTGCCTTACATTAAAGAGCTAGTAACACTGCGTAAAGATTATGCCTATGGCAAACAACATTCTTATCTCGACCACTGGGACGTAATTGGTTGGACTCGAGAAGGTGATGCAAATCATCCACATTCAATGGCCGTGATCATGAGTGATGGACCTGGCGGCTCGAAGTGGATGTATACGGGTAAACCAAGTGCTCGCTACGTAGACAAGTTGGGTATCCGAACTGAAGAAGTTTGGACTGATGCGAATGGTTGGGCTGAGTTCCCAGTAAACGGCGGATCTGTCTCGGTTTGGGTTGGCGTTGAATAATCCATTCCTGTGATTTTGATACAGAGTAGGCAATTCTTAATAAAACTTTTCAATGAATCAATGTGTTATTTGATATTCATTCGACAAATGAGTAACTTATATTTGAGCATAATCTAGAGGAAGATAAAGAATGGAATCTATTGCTGATGTATTGGTTGTGGCTATTGTGTTCGGTGCCATATTTGGGGGCGGGATAATAAAGTTAATCTTGAACCATCGTAAAGAAGTAAGAGCGTTGGAGATATCTGAACGTAATACGATGAGCCGAGAAGAACAAGATAACCTTAACAAGCAAATTGGTGACTTGAAGCGACGTGTTGAAGTGTTAGAGCGAATTGTCACAGATAACAAATATCAACTTGAAAAAGAAATTGCCTCTCTGTAGATCACCACTTAATCGTAAAGCCGGCGAAGTCCGGCTTTTTCGTGTCTATACTTCATACCTTTCGGATGTTTAACTCAGCGTTCATCAAAAAAGTCTTTGTCGCGAATGTATTTACTCATAAAGTGATAAGAGAACGGTCGCATTAACCAACTAAATAAGGAGCGCCCAAGCCGTATGAGCGTTGGGGTGTTCTCGTATATTCTCCCGTTATATAACCATAGCATTTTGCCTACATGCCAATACAAAAAAGGTACGGGCGGCATAAAGGTCACGATGTCGATGTCGCAACAAATCCTGTATGTTTTGTGCCCCAAACGGTAGCGTTTCTTAAACGTCCAATCCCCGACAGCGGGCTGTCCGAAAGTGACCACGCGTTTAATGCTTTTTGGGTATTTTTTCTCAATATAGTCAGCAAAAACACTGCCAATCGCGCCACCTGAAGAGTGGCCAGTAATAGTGATTCTTTTCCGCCTGAGAATAAGTGGTACAACGATACCTTCGAGGCGTTCGATCACGGTCAACCCTAACCGATCTTCATTCCGGCTCGGTAAACTTTCTTGGAACAACAGATGATAGAAACCTGCGTGAATGCGATAGTTTAGTCCCAACCTTCGACAGCTTCTCGTCCACATCGCGAAGTTCAACAACCAATCACTGATACTGTGTGAGCCTTTAATCACTACGACCACTTCACTCTGTTTTTTACTCCAGAGCACGCGAATCATAATCTTACCGTGTTCATTTCTAATGACTCGTTGCCCATTAGGATCGAATCCATATTGAGTTTGTCTGAAGACGCGAGGGTAGGCGAGATTACAAAGCACCGCATAGCGCTCGTATTGGTATCGTTTTAATGGTTTCACGTTAACTTTCTTAGTGGAGCCTAACGGTTGACTGTAATTAATGAATATTAAAAATACGTGAACCTTGATTTAGGGTCGGTAGAGATTCTGTGTATTGGTATCGCGAATGAAAGACTCAAACTGGCTTAAATGCGTCAAGATGGTTTGGCGAGAGAGTTCATGATGTTCGCTAAGCACGTTAATTAGCTTTTTCAAAGCCTTACGATCTTGTTTATTGAGATTTGCTGTCTCTTTGAGTTGTGCGAAAAATTCAATTTGACTTGAAGTGTCGTTAAAGTCACCGAGTTTATCTTGCAATAGTTTTAGTTGTTTCACGTTGTTTTTGTGCTGTTGGGAAGGATAGAGCGTGGAAAACCCTTCTAACAGATAACGCAGCGCTTTGCACTTTATCCGCATCGAATGAATCACGCTGTCACGACTTTTGTCCGAGATCTTGCGCCGTGCTTTATCAACTTCTTTAAATTGATCGTAGATTTTTTGGCTTGCGAAGAGTAACGCAGGTACGTTGCTATCCACTGGTTCGTGTTGCGTACTTCGCAGCAGACTATTCCTGACCAAAGTGCAGTGCGTTGTGTATTCTTCTGTAGCTAGCCAACGCGTAACTTTTGCCTGTTCGTAAGCACGTTCGGCTTCGATAAAGCCAAAAAGCTGCTCAAGAGACGATTTGTGGTTTGGGAGCATTTCAATGTATTGTTTTTTGCCCAAGATAAATACGTCCAAATCACGCAGCTTATTTGTTTTCTTCATCATTATTTTTAAATGAGGTTTCAAAATACGCTGTTCAAAAGGAGGGAGCAGTTCGCGAAGTAGTAAGCATAGTGAGCGTATGCGCCTCAGTGTGACGCGATATTGATGTGTAAATTCAGGATCTAAGTCTTCGATGACTCCCTGCTCCAGAGAGCGTGCATAATCAAATTCACTAAGGAAGAAGTGGGGCACTACGAAGTCGAGTTCGGAGTCGGCATGTAAGGGTAAGTGAAATGATGGTTTTCGAAACATGATGAGCGCTATTTTGTTCTCTGAAATACACGTTAAGTTTATACCCATACTGTTAACTTGCGCGATTTGTTGGCTCTTCATTGATATAAAATGAGAAGGTTAAAAGGCACGAAAGCAAAGCGTATTGATGATCAAATAAGCAAAATGATCGCCCTTTGTTCGTTAGAGTCGTCTTTTTAACCATTTGAATAAAAAAGACTAATTTTTTGTTGACCAGATAAATTAATCCGTTAAAGTACGCCTCGTTCTCACGGCAAAGGTCGCGAGATAGATGGTGTCTAACCCATGCATGATTGCGTTGCCCTGGTGGTGGAATTGGTAGACACAAGGGATTTAAAATCCCTCGGCGTTCGCGCTGTGCCGGTTCAAGTCCGGCCCGGGGCACCATCAAAATCTTTGGTAACAGAGATAAAAAATCAGAAAGGCGCCTTGGCAGAGTGGCTATGCAGCGGATTGCAAATCCGTGGACCTCGGTTCGACTCCGGGAGGCGCCTCCATTCTTTTACTTGTCCATGAGTTCCGATAGTAACCTGTAGGATCTCAACTTCTCAGATTGTTCAAACACCATCGTGTTTACCATAATTTCATCTGCCCCAGTGCGTTCCAAAAGTTTCTCAATTTTCTGTCTTACATATGTTTGATCACCATGGATAGATTCACGTAATTGAGTTTCAACGTGAAGCTTTTCCTGTGCTGACCATAGTGGTGCCATACTTTTCACTGGTGCGCGAAGTTTTTCGCGATTGCCGCGAATCATTTTTAAGAATTTTTGCTTCTCTGTTGTCGCGAGAAAATCTGCATGTGACTGAGTATCCGCTACGATAACGTTGGCACAAATCATCACATAGGGTTGAGCTAAATGCTCGGATGGGACAAACTCATCTCGATAAAAGTTTAGAGCACGAGACATTGCATCTGGAGCAAAGTGTGCAGCAAATGCGAAAGGTAAGCCTCTCTTAGCTGCTAAACGTGCGCTGTATGTACTCGACCCCAGAAGCCAAATCGGCAGAGATGTGTTGTTACCTGGATAAGCCGCGACTGGTTGATTTCGAGATACGGGACCAAGAAAGAAATTAAGTTCCTCCAACAGCTCTTCAAAGTCAGGATCCATATGCTCTGGTTCCCGCCTTAATGCATGCATTGTTTGGTAGTCGGTGCCTGGTGCGCGTCCTAATCCGAGGTCAATACGACCAGGGTATAATGCCTCTAACGTTCCGAATTGCTCTGCAATAACTAGTGGTGCATGGTTAGGTAACATGATTCCACCTGATCCTAAACGGATCGAGTTCGTGTGCGCTCCAATATGACTGAGTAATACACTGGTTGCGGCACTGGCGATGTCGGGCATGTTATGGTGTTCAGCCATCCAAAACCGATGATAGCCCCAGGACTCGATTGATTGAGCTAATTCAACGGAGCGTTCGAACGTTTCGGTGAAGTTTGTTCCGTCGGACACGGGTGCCAAATCCAGAACAGATAAACGAGGAAAAGACATAGGATAGTTATAGCCTGTTAATGAATCTTAACTATCATATGGTGGTGAAAGTTGACGTTTAAAAGGGGAGGATTAACCATTCACAATGGATTATTTTTCTTCAATGCCTGGAGAGCGTTTAGCTTACGAGTTTAGCTTTTGCTATGTGATAAAAGCGGCTTTATTACTGTAAGTGGCCACAGTGGTCGATGTCGTTGAATATTCGCATGTAGAACGTTTCCACAGCTACTTTAGATTAAAACATAGGCCTCTTTAACAGCGAACTGCTGTTGTCGACAATAGTGAACGAGCTAGCTTTAGAACGTTTTGACTGATACATAGACTTGTCTGCCGCTGTTAATAATTCATGTACATTCGACCCATGCTCAGGATAGAGTGCAATACCAATGCTAGCTCCGACGCATAACTCTTTACCTTTAAAATGAATTACTTTTTCTATTTCTTGGATATAGCGTAGTGCACATGCAGACAGAGACGTACCTGTTGTGTGTGAACGATGAATAATAATAAATTCATCTCCACCAAAGCGGCCTACCATGTCTGATTCGTCGATAATACTTGATAATCTACTAGCTACAGATTTTAACACTGCATCACCTGCCTCATGGCCATGGCTATCGTTAATATCCTTAAATAAATTTAAATCTATAAAAAACAAACTAAAACTATTCTCACTGCCTCTGAAATTACGCGTAAGCTGGATCAAATGTTTTTCTATTGCTCGACGATTGTAGATATTAGTTAAGGAGTCGTGCTCAGACAAAAATACCAAACTTTCTTTTTGACGATTTAGAACTGAAGTTTGATTCTCTACTTCTTCTTTAAGTTTTGATTTTGATATTGTTGTGTGGTTTAACAATGCCGCCATTTTATTGAAGTAACAAGACAGATTTTCAAATTCCGTGAATTGATTTTCTGAAGGGATTTTATAGTCAAAATTTGACCTGCTTAATTGTTTTATTCCATTTATAAACCTTTGAAAGCTTCTCTTGAACTTTATTTTTATATAAAAGCATAATAGCATAACAACTAGAGAGATAAAAATAATACCTGCTTGAGTGTAATAATTTAAATTTTGTAGTTTTGTAGACTTATTATTAAGTATTTTTTTATAAATATATATTATTTCATTATTCATATCCTGGGATACAATGTTTATTCTGGATTGTATGACAGGATTTGATTTATTATAATTTACGACTGAATCATAATGGCGATCTTTGTCTAGTAAATGATTATTTTCGTATTGAACTAAAAAATACAGTTCGAGATTCATTTTTTTTAGGTCTTTAGTAAGGTATAAAACATCTTCATTTTGAGATAATAATTCGTTTAATTTGTTATGAGAAATCATGAATTGTGTGAAATTGTTTTTTCCCCTATTTTGAGTGTAAGCCCAAAGATAACTACTTAATGACTCTAATGATATTTGTATGTCCATTATTTGGTTTAATTGTTTCTTGGCTTTATAATCTTCTATTTTTATGAAGCTTATGTATACTATAACGCTGATACATAGTATTACGCTTAGACTGAATAGTGATGCTAAATAGTGGTTTAACGAACGATGCATTTTAATCTAGACCATCAAAATATGAATTGATATAGTTTTCTTTAAATATTTTTCTGTAATTTGGAATCTGTCCTTCTACATAGTTTTGTTTTAATGCCCAATTAGCTTCTGATTGTAATGTAAATAATAAAGAATTCGTTAAATTTAATCGAAAGTTATAATCATCCCAACTCCAAGATATTTCTTCAACTGTTGTGTTAAGTTTTTGTGATAGTATTTTCATTGTTAAATGAGGGTTTTTATCCATCCAGTTAATTGAGTGATGAAGTGACTTTATTATTTTCATTACTTCTTGATCTGATTTTTCAATGTGTATTTCTTTTGATACAAGCAAAAAGTAAAGTTTATACACGCCAATAATTCCTATGTTCTTTACTTCTTCATTTATTCTATTCTTGGCCATAAATCCGTATGGCTCCCAAGTAGATATTGCATCGACGTTTCCTTGCATTAAATGATTTATAATAACCTGCGTTGTTGATGATATTTTTTCTACTTTTTCTAAATCAATGGCATTTACCTGTAGCAACAAGTCTAAGTAATATTCGCTAGCGCTCTTTTTTATTACACCAACCTTTTTTCCTGGTAATTTATCTATACTTTTTATGCCAGACCGCTTTTTAGTTAGCAGCTTAATATCATTCGTAGAAGATGCAAAAGAAGTGATTAATGCTAAATCTTTGTATTCAAAGCTTTTAAACATCAGTACGCTTTCAGAAAAAGTGGCGTAATTAACATGGTTTTCTAGAAGTAGGTTTGAACATTCGACCCCTCCAAAGCACATGATAAGTTCGACGTTTAAATCGTTTTCTTCAAACGCACCTATGTGCTCTGCAATGATAAAAGGGGCTGACAGAGGCGTCTTAGATATACCGATTGTTGTAGGTTTGTGGATAGCATTTGATACCGTTGTTAACTTTAAATAAGCAACTACTAATGCAGAAAGAACTAAAATTATGATAGCTGTAGAAATCTGTTTTGTATCCATCAAAAACAACTCCCTTCATAATAGTAGTAATTAATCTATCAGTTAAATGAGTGTAGTTGCTTATTGGGTTGATGCTAGGAGAGGAGGGGATTTATTTGTATCGTGCCAAATTTATGAGTACCTAGGGGTAATTTCGGTAACTGGCTTAGATATAAAGAATTTATCTTTAGTTAGTTCAAGTTGTAGCAAATGACTGATTTCATAACATGATGATTTATGGAGAGATATCAACTTTTTAAGTTGAAAAATTGTACTCCATTTTTGCCATTTTTCTTTATCTCATACATTGCGTGATCGGCTTTTTGATACACTTCATTAAACGGTTGCTTTCCTTTGTTAAAGAGACAAACACCGATACTCATTCCTATCGTTACTTTATGTAAGTCTTGATTTATCGCTGGAATGATTGAATCTAAGAGTTGATTGCAAAGTTGGGATATTTCCTCTCGACTTGAATGCCAGTTTAAGATAACAAATTCATCGCCTCCTATGCGTCCAACTTGAGACTTGCTTGACGCAAGCTCTGTTAAGCTATTGGCGATATTGATGAGGAGGGTGTCGCCAGTATGATGGCCTAGCTGGTCGTTAACTGCTTTAAAATTATCTATATCAACAAACACTAAAGCAGACTGCTGAGACGGTTCGGTTTGAGGTTGATGATTAAAGTTTTCCTCAATTGCTTTTCTATTTAACAATCCAGTCAATGGATCACTCGAAGCCAACTTGGCCAGTTGCTGCTCATAACGCTTTTCTTTTGTAATATCGATATGAGTGCCCATCATCCGTAGTGGTTCGCCATCAGAACCATACTCGACGATGCGCCCTCGATCGTAGACCCAGCTATCACTGCCGTCTTTATGAATCATGCGATGCACTACCTCATAAAGGTCGGTCTTGCCTGCTAGGTGATCTTCAAATGCACCCACCGCAAGATCATAATCTTCAGGGTGGAGATTGTTTTTCCACGTTTCAACCGTCGCGGTTAACTCATGGGGCTGATAACCTAGCATTTTGCCCCACTGCATATTGAATATCGTCAAAGTACCTGAAGGAATATGCTGCTCCCACAAACACAGTCCATTACTGTCGAGTGCAGCATTCAACTTTTCTTGTAGTCGCGCATTCTTCCGCTTCAGCTCTTCATTTTCTTTTTCTAAGCAGGCAATTCGAGTTAGATATTCTTCCATTTTGCGCATAATTTACGTCGTTTTCGGAGCGACAATATACGAAAAATACTTTGCAATTTCTATGATTGAGCTTGGAGATATAAATATTGAATATGCGGTAAATAATAAAGAATCGGTGATGTTACTTAAGAGCAGTAAAGTAAATGCTTGGAAAACAAAGAAGGAAATAGGGGGTAAGCGAGGGGCTCTCCTGGTGCAAAGTCTTAAATGGAGGCCTTTGCACCGGGACTACTGAGGGTTAGCGGTTTAGTGCACCACAACGCTCAGGTTGGTATGTGATATCGACAATTTCAATTGTCTTCACTTGATTATTTGGCATTGGCCAGTCAAGTTTTTGGCCGACAGACAAACCGATCAGTGCGCTGCCTACGGGTGCAAAAATAGAGATATCATCACTGCTTTTCAGTTCAGAAGGGTAAACCAGTGTCTTTGTCATGGTTCTATCTTCACCTGAAAATTTAAACTCTACAGTCGAGTTCATCGTGACCACGTTATCTGGCATTTGTTCTGGCTCAAGAACTGTTGCTCGGTCGAGCTCTGCTTCTAATTCCACAAGCTCCGCTGCGATGTTTGGCATTTTATCCAACAAAGCAGTGATTCGGTTCATATCTAAGCTTGAGATGTAGATAGAATTGTTTTCTGACATTTTATGACTCCCAAATAAAAGGCCGCCTCACAAAAATGGGACGGCACTCTATATGTCAATTACGGTATCAATCATATGGACGCTATTCCATATGAACTAAACCCGATTTTAGTCTTTATAGTGCGACTTAGCTAGTAAAAAATTTTTGTTGTGAAGCTTGATTTTTCTAAATCTTTCAATCACTTCAGATATTGTTCTCTGATCACCTTGAAGCGGTGAAGTCAAGTGAGTGCGTCGTTTAGAAGCAAAGCAGGATTTATCGTAGGTGTGCTCGGTTTCGATGGTCAGCCTAACTTCATAAAAGCAAAACGGTATAGTCCGTTGCTAGCATGGCTTCGGTTATCTCAGTTTGTTAAAACTACCAATATCCGTTAATAAATTACTTTTTATTTCGCAATAGTCAGATAAATACGTTCATCTACCCCTTTAGGGTAGTTTGAAATTGTAATTGATTTACATCATGTATTAATTTTCTTTCACAATTAACAATGAGCTCAGTGATAAGAACCTAACCCTTAGGAATTATAATGAGCAAGTTGAAGCTAGTAATCATCGGTAACGGTATGGTAGGGCACCGTTATATTGAAGACTTAGTCGAGAAAGCTGATATGTCTAATATGGACATTACGGTTTTCTGTGAAGAACCTCGTGTCGCATACGACCGTGTGCACCTTTCCTCTTACTTTTCTCACCATACTGCAGATGAACTTTCTTTAGTAAAAGAAGGCTTCTACGAGAAACACGGTATTAACATGCTGATCGGCGAACGCGCGATCAACATCAACCGTGAAAACCGCATTGTTTACTCAAGCACTGGTCGCGAAGTTCAATACGACAAGCTGATTCTTGCTACTGGCTCATTCCCATTTGTTCCACCTATCAAAGGTCACGAAAGCAAAGACTGTTTTGTTTACCGTACTATCGAAGATCTTAAAGCGATCGAAGCGTGTGCGAAGAAGAGCAAATCAGGCGTTGTTGTCGGTGGTGGTCTGCTAGGTCTTGAAGCAGCAGGCGCATTGAAAGCACTGGGTGTAGAAACGCATGTTGTTGAGTTCGCACCGAAGCTAATGGCTGAGCAACTTGACCTTGCTGGTGGTAACCAACTTCGTCAAAAGATCGAGCGTATGGGCGTGAACGTTCACACCAGCAAAAACACGCTTGAGATTGCGGCAGAAGGCACAAACGCACGCAACGTTATGCGTTTTGCTGACGGTTCAGAGCTAGAAACAGACTTCATCGTATTCTCTGCAGGTATTCGTCCACAAGACAAACTAGCACGCCAAATGGAGCTAGAAGTGGCACCTCGTGGCGGTGTTGCTATTAACGACCACTGTCAGACTTCTGATGAGAACATCTACGCTATCGGTGAATGTGCGTCTTGGAACGAAATGTTCTACGGCCTTGTTGCTCCTGGCTACAAGATGGCGACAGTTGCCGTTGATCACCTACTAGGTAACACAGAAAGCAAATTCGAAGGCGCTGATATGTCTGCGAAGCTGAAACTTCTGGGTGTAAAAGTAGGTTCAATCGGTGACGCGAACGGTCGTACTGAAGGCTGTAAGAGTTACGTTTACCAGAACGAAGAACAAGAAGTTTACAAACGTCTTATCGTTTCTAAAGACAACAAGAAACTGCTTGGCGCGGTTATGGTTGGCGATACGTCTGACTACGGCGACCTGCTTCAACTTATGTTGAACGAAATCGACCTACCAGAACACCCGGATGCGTTGATCCTTCCTGCACACGCAGGCGCTGAGAAACCAGCACTAGGTGCAGACGCTCTACCAGAAAGCGCAGTGATCTGTTCTTGTTTCGACGTGACAAAAGGCAAGATCGCACAGGCGGTTGCTGATGGGCACCACACATTGGGCGACATCAAAGCCGTGACGGGCGCGGGTACAGGCTGTGGTGGTTGTATTCCTCTAGTGACGTCTGTTCTAAATGCTGAGCTTGCTAAATCTGGTATCGAAGTGAAGAACGACGTGTGTGAGCACTTTGCATACTCACGCCAAGAGCTGTTCCACCTAATCCGTATTGAAGAGATCAAAACGTTTGATGAGCTTCTAGAGAAATACGGTAAAGGTTACGGCTGTGAAGTTTGTAAACCACTGGCTGGTTCTATCTTGGCTTCTTGCTGGGGTGAGTACATTCTTAAGCCACAACTGGTTAAGCTGCACGACACGAACGATAACTTCCTAGGTAACATCCAAAAAGACGGTACTTACTCTGTTATCCCACGTATGGCGGGTGGTGAAGTAACACCTCAAGCACTGGGTGCGTTAGCGAACGTTGCAGCAGAATACAACCTATACACCAAAGTAACCGGTGCTCAACGTATTGGTCTGTTTGGTGCTCAAAAAGACGATCTTCCAGAGATCTGGCGCAAGCTTATCGACGCTGGTTTCGAAACAGGTCAAGCGTACGCAAAAGCCCTTCGTATGGCGAAGACCTGTGTTGGCTCAACGTGGTGTCGTTACGGCGTTCAAGATTCTGTTGGTCTGGGTTCTTACATCGAGAACCGTTACAAAGGCATTCGTACACCTCATAAGATGAAGTTCGGTGTTTCTGGTTGTACTCGTGAGTGTGCGGAAGCACAAGGTAAAGACCTTGGCATCATCGCGACTGACGCAGGTTGGAACATGTACGTATGTGGTAACGGCGGCATGAAACCTCGTCACGCAGACCTACTTGCAAGTGACCTAGATAAAGAAACACTAATCAAGTACATCGACCGCTTCATGATGTTCTACATCCGTACTGCTGCGCCACTACAACGCACATCAGTTTGGATGGAAAACATGGAAGGTGGCGTTGACTACCTACGCGAAGTGATTGTTAACGATAAGCTTGGTATCAACGCTCAACTAGAGGCAGACGTAGCGAAGCTTGTAGACGAGTACGAGTGTGAGTGGACTGCGACCATCAACGACGAATCACAACTGACTCGTTTCGCGCACTTCATCAACTCTGACAAGCGCGATGACAACGTTGTATTTGTACAAGAGCGTGAGCAGCACCGCCCAGCAACCTTCACGGAAAAACACCCTGAAGCAAAAGGCGACATCCTACACGTAGCGATCACTGAAGCATAAGGGAAGGTTGATTATGTCATTTGAAAAGATTTGCCAAATCAGCGACATCGTACCGGGCACGGGTGTTTGTGCACTGGTTGATGGTCAACAAGTTGCGGTATTCCGCCCAACACAAGCAGAAGAAGTGCTGGCGATCAGCAACACAGACCCGTTCTTCCAATCAAACGTGCTTTCTCGCGGTTTGATCTGTGAGCACCAAGGCGAGCTTTGGGTGGCTAGCCCACTTAAGAAGCAACGCTTTAACCTGACAACAGGTGCGTGCATGGAAGACGAGCGTTTTAGCGTGAAAGCGTACAAAACCCGCGTAACCAACGGCGAAGTAGAAATCTCTGCGTAAGCTTGGTTTTCATTCCCTCCTCTTAGGGGGAGGGAATGAACTGAAACCTAGATTCAATAGACAAAGGCTTTCCAAGCATCATCTCAGGGGAACAGGGAAGCGAGGTGTTGTAGACAGCGTTCAGGTGTCAACGGGAAGCCTTTCTCTATTCAATCTTTAACTTTTTAACTTTCAATTTTGGATAAGGACACATTCATGTCTACTGATTTTAAGCCTGCAGAATTCGTGCAAACCATGATCAATGTTGGTGAAGCGAAAACCAATACAAGCACGCGAGATCTTCTGCTTCGCGGTACGATGGCTGGCGTTATTCTTTCGCTTGCGGTGGTGGTTGCTATTACCGCGATTGTACAAACGGGTATCGGCCTTGTAGGAGCACTTGTTTTCCCCGTTGGTTTCGTAATTCTAAGTGTGATGGGGTATGACCTAGTAACCGGTGTTTTTGGTCTAGCGCCTCTGGCTAAGTTTGCTAACCGTCCGGGCATCACTTGGGGTCGTATCTTCCGTTGTTGGGGGCTTGTAGGCTTGGGTAACCTTATTGGTTCTCTGATCGTTGCTTACCTAGTGGCTATCTCTCTAACAGGTAACTTCTCTCTAGAACTGAATGCAGTAGCGAAGAAATTTGTCGTTGTTTCTACCGCGCGTAGCCTTGGTTTTGAAAACATGGGTATGGACGGATGGATCACGTGTTTCGTACGCGGCATCTTCTGTAACCTAATGGTGTGTCTAGGCGTTATCGGCAACATGACAGCACGTTCAGTATCTGGTCGCGTAGCAATGATGTGGTTCCCAATCTTCATCTTCTTCGCTCTAGTATTCGAGCACACAGTAGTAAACATGTTCCTATTCCCACTAGGTATGATTCTAGGTGCGGATTTTGGTATCGCGACTTGGTTGAACTTCAACCTTATCCCAACCATCCTAGGTAACATTGTTGGTGGTCTAGTAATAACTTGTATTCCACTGTACCTAACTCACGCTAAAACTGCGCCTTCTATCAATGCTGAAGAAGAAGTAAAAGCGCAACCTGCAATGGCTAAATAACCATTAACGGGTAATTCGCTTAATATGGTCCCGCTTCTGGATGGGCGGGACTATTCTCTAACTAGATTTCAATTTTTAACTTTCACTTTCGCGACATATTTTATTGATTTAGCTATAAAAAGTAATAACTCCTTGGGGTGATTTTAACCTTGAGTTAATGACTTGAGTGTTACTTTTTATGTCCAAATTTTCGATAGGCGTTGATATGACTACTGCTCACTCATCTTTAAACAGCGGCTTTATTTCTCTTGTTGGTGCAGGTCCAGGTGATCCTGATTTGCTCACAGTAAAAGGCTTAAAAGCCATTCAAGCGGCTGAAGTTGTTGTATACGACCGTTTGGTGTCGAAAGACATTCTAGAATTGGCTCATGCATCAGCAGAGATGATCTACGTAGGTAAAAAATTAGACTTTCACTGTGTGCCTCAAGATCAAATCAACCAAATCTTGGTGCAGAAAGCACAAGAAGGTAAGCGTGTTGTGCGTCTGAAGGGCGGTGACTCATTTATCTTTGGCCGTGGCGGTGAAGAGTTAGAAGAACTAGCGGAATTTGGTATCAAATACGAAGTGGTTCCGGGTATCACAGCAGCAGCGGGTGCAACGGCTTATGCTGGTATTCCATTAACACACCGCGACCATGCGCAAAGCGTTCAATTCATCACTGGTCACGTACAAAAAGATGGTCGTGAGATTGAGTGGCATTCACTGGCGCAATCCAACAACACGCTTGTGTTCTACATGGGTTTGAAGCAAAGCGGCCACATTATGGATAAGCTGATCACTCACGGCTTAGATCCTGAGATGTCATGCGCCATTATTGAAAACGGTACGCGCCCGGAGCAGCGCGTGTTCCAAGGAAAGTTGAACGAGTTATCGAGCATGGCAGAGCAAGCTGTGAGCCCAGCATTGATTGTGGTTGGTAGCGTTACTCAGCTGCACAACAAATTGGATTGGTTCGCAAAGTAATACTGCCCAGAAGTGACTATATTTTACAGGGGCTTTGTTGCCTCTGCATTTCTTGCTTACGCATAGGCATTTGATCAATGAGGTTGTTGATAAACGGCCAGTCTGTTTCTGCGCCCCAACGGTGCTTTTCTAGACCATCTTTACCAAGCAAAATAGCAGTATGAGAACCTTTTTCGACCGCATAAAGACGAGCTAGCATTTTTAGGTCGAACTCTTCTTTAAGCCAAGCAGGAAAAGTATAACCTTGTTCTGTAATGACCAGTGTGACGACATCTCTGTCTTCCAACTCACACTCATTCATAAGTGTTTCTAGCAAGAATTGTTTGACGTATTCATCATTTTCCGGCGCAAAGTAGAGCACACTTCTATGTGGCCAGTATTTGGAGTGCGCTGGATAACCAAATGCTGTCGATGACAAGATACAAGAAAGCAGTATCACTAGTAACTTTCCGCCCATGACAGTTCCCCTAGAAACCCAAATAACTTTTTATACGTTAAGTTTAGTGGAATTGGCTCATTGTGCTTTTTCCAAAACTGGCATAGGGTAGGCAGCAAATAAATTGAGCGTAGAAATAGATGAGTTCGGAAAGCAAACAAAAAATCGCCATTTTGGTTGATGTACAGAATGTGTATTACACCTGTCGCGAAGCGTATCGAAGCAATTTTGATTACAACCAGTTTTGGTATGTCGCCACACAAGGGAAAGAGGTGGTAAGTGCTCGTGCTTATGCCATCGCGAGTAACGATCCAAAACAACGTCAGTTCCACCATATTCTTCGTGGTGTTGGATTTGAGGTGATGCTTAAACCCTACATCCAGCGTCGTGATGGCAGCTCGAAAGGCGATTGGGATGTGGGTATTACTCTCGATGCAATTGAAATTGCTCCCGAAGTTGAGGAAGTGATTCTAGTTTCGGGAGATGGAGACTTTAGTCTGCTAGTAGAGAGAATTCAGCAGTGCTTCAATAAAACGGTGACCGTTTATGGTGTACCTAAGCTAACATCCCAAACTCTGATTGATTGTGCCGACAATTTTGTCGCGATTGATGACGATTTCTTGCTGTAGTGAATAGTGCAATAAAGAAAGGCGAGTCACTCAGGCTGTACGAAACGTACAATGACTCGCCTCTAATTTATCGTTGATTTGGCTAGTTACGAAGGAATGATCATTTGCCCTAGCAAGTAACCCAAGCAACACGCACCAATCACGCCGATTAAGCCCACAGACATGAATGAGTGGTTGAAGTACCACTTACCAATCTTAGTTGTGCCCGAGGTATCGAAGTTCACAGTCGCGATATCTGAAGGGTAGTTGGGAATAAAGAAGTAGCCGTATACCGCTGGCATTAAGCCGATAAGCAGCGCAGGTTCCAAACCTAAGCCGAGACCAACAGGCAGCATCATGCGAGCCGTTGCAGCTTGAGAGTTCACCACAACCGACACAATGAATAATGCAAGCGCGAATGTCCAAGGATAGTTAGTTACCATCTCTACGATGCCAGATTTAAATTGAGGCATAGCGTACTGGAAGTAGGTATCTGACATCCATGCAATACCGAAGATAGCAATCGCCGCCACCATACCAGATTTAAATACCACCCCATTTGGTACGTCACGCGGGTCAGTTTTGGTCGCAAGCAAAATGATACCGCCGAAGCAGAGCATCATCATTTGAATCACAACTGCCATGCTGATTGGCTTCGAGCCATCTACGATGGTACGAATGTCTGGCCACATCGCGATAACGACGATAACCAAGATAGAAGCAATGAACAGCAATACAGAGTTACGAGCACTTGTTGGTAGTACTTCATCAAGAGACGTCGCAGTTGTGTTGAGGATCTTTTCGCGCCACACAGGATCTTTCAAACGCTCTTGGTATTCTTCATCGTCGTCTAGCTCTTTACCACGCTTTAGGCTGTAAAGTGACATCAACAACGTACCGAATAAGGTTGCAGGTACAGTAACGAGCAGAATTGAGAGCAGAGTGATCTCGTGTTGAATATCAGAGAGTTGCGCCAAGTAGTAAACTACGGCCGCTGAAATTGGTGATGCCGTGATTGCGATTTGAGACGCGACAGAAGCGGCAGCCATAGGACGCTCTGGACGAATGCCGTTTTTCAATGCAACGTCGCCAATGATTGGCATAATGGAGTAAACCGCGTGACCTGTACCGAGCAAGAAAGTCATAAAGTAAGTCACAAAAGGAGCAATAAGGGTGACGCGTTTTGGGTTCTTACGAAGCACACGCTCGGCAACTTGCAGCATGTATTTCAAACCGCCAGCGGCTTCAAGAATGGAAGCACATGTTACCACCGCTAAAATGATCAACATGACGGTGACAGGAGGAGAGGTTGGCGGCATCTTAAAGATGAATACTTCAATCACCAAGCCAATTCCGGATACGACCCCAAGGCCTATACCACCATAACGTGAGCCGATATACAGCATCACGAGCAAAAATAGAAACTCAAGATACAACATGTGGATTTCCTTATTCAAAACAGAGGGCTACATAGCCAAATTACCTCTTTGTATTGTCTCGATATTCAGAAAGAAAATACTTCATGTTGTTCACAATCCGCTGGATAAGAAACAGCAATATTCAATTATTGGCAATAACTCACGCTACACAGGGAAACTGTTAACACAGTTTTATCAGGGTGTTTTTATGCTGTGTATTTTTGCGATCATGTGAGCGTTAAATGCGAAGAGGTTTAAGAGTTTGTTGCTATTCATCGCATACGTAACCAGACCTTACAGCTTCACAGAACTCGGAAATACAGTCATAACTAACCCTAAGAGTGCTTCTTTGTTATGAAAACGCAAAGGATAATAGTTTGCATTGCGATTAGGGCTTGGGTATAAAGGTGTCAGAATGACTACACCAACAATAAGCCACCATGTCTGAGCAATTTTTCCCGCAACTGTTTCAAACTTCGAGTGAGATTACACCTTACCTACACGGTGATATCGGCGAGATAGGGCAAGAAGCTATCCATATAGAGAATGATATCAACCCGATCATCCAAGTCCTTTACCAGCAAATCTCGGAGGCTCATCCGGAAGCGGGAAAAGCATATTGGTTGACAAGAACGTGGGATTTACTTTGTTGGCAGCCAGTTTATGTCGCATTCATCTCTATTTACGGTTACCACACGTTGCCAAACATTCGCGAGATAGCGCAGCACCTCAAACCTTGTTTTGTTTCTGGGTACCGATTCGCCGACGAAGCGCATATACATGGCGAGCCAGAAGCGTTGATAAAAGAGGCGGGGCGTCAAATCCGAGAACTGTTCGACTTCTATCAACAAGAGATGAGTCAATGGACACGCATTCGTCCTGGCTTCACCCATCAATTGATGTCGGACGGAATCATGGCTTGTTTAATTCGTCTCCAACAGCGCTTTCCGCAAATGACTAACTCGATACTTCAGGAGCATGCGGTCTTGTGGCTAAGCGCAATGGGTTTGGATGTTGATAATAGCCGCTCACTTCATGAGACGGGATCTGATCAGCCGCTAAAGTTAGTAAGAAAAAGTTGTTGTTTAGTCTATAAGTGTGAAGGCAGAAAGCTTTGTGCAGATTGTCCTCGTTTAGAGGAAAATCGACAGCTTATGAGCAAGAAGGTTCTTAATTAACATTTATTTAACTTGTGTAACAGTGCTCGATTTGAGAGTGAGAATAAGTATCATTGCATGCTCTTGTTGACAACAAAAAGATAAATACAATGATGAAAAGGACGTTTTCTTTCAATCTCATCGTACTTGCGATGAGCAGTGGATACGCAGTTAGCTCAATAGCAGCAGAAGATCTTCAACAAACATCGACTCCGAGCGATGAGCAATTGGTTGTTGTAGGCAGTGTGATGCCGAAATCGATCTCCGATATTCCAGGAACGGTTTGGTTTGTTGGCCAAGAAGAGATTGCTCAGCAATATCGTGCGGGCAAGACACTGGGTGATATTCTTTCTGCAACCATCCCTTCTTTAGACGTCGGCACCGGTGGTCGAACTAATTATGGTCAGAACCTTCGCGGTAGAGCAATGTTGGTAATGATTGATGGTGTCTCGTTACAGTCTTCTCGCCCGATTAGTCGTCAGTTAGACGCAATAGACCCATTCAACATCGAGCGAATTGAAGTACTATCTGGTGCAACCTCCATTTATGGGGCAGGCGCTACTGGTGGTGTTATTAACATTATCACCAAGAAAGCGTACTCGGATGACTTGTCGTTTGAATCCTACGTGAGTGGCACTACAGGTTTTAATAGCAGCGATGACTTTGATTACAAACTCGCTCAGTCTATCTCGGGTGGTAATGAGCGAATTACCGCTAGAGGTTCGGTTGTGTACACCGAGACACAAGGTGCATTTGACGCAAATGGCGACATTGTCACCCCAGACATTTCACAGGGCTCCTTGCAGTATAATTCAACGCTCGATGTTATGGGATCGACCGAGATTCAAATCTCCGATGCCAGCAAGTTAAACCTTGTCGCACAATACTATGACAGCCAGCAAGATTCGCCATACGGTTTGTACATTGTTAACAATAAATTTGTTGATGTACGAGAGGGGTTCGATTCCGACCGTGAACATGGTACAGAGCGAGTTCTCTTAAGTGCGAACTACGCTCACGACAGCGTATTCGGTCATCAACTGATAGGCGAGTTATCTTACCGTAGTGAAGACCAAACCTTTACTCCTTATTACCAAAGTGCCTCTCAACAAAAAACAGAAGTTTTTGCTGGGCGCTTAGCGTTAGCTAAAAGCTGGGAGTCATTCAAACTTGTTTATGGTGTCGATGCGTACTTAGACCGTTTTGAAAGTAACCAGGCTCTGTTCGATCCAACCATTGCGAACAGCTCTGGGAACTTAATTAATCGAACCTATGCCGAAGTGGGGCGTTACCCAGATGTTGATGTGGCGTCTTACGCAATGTTTGTCCAAGGGGATTACCAAATCAATCAAGATTGGTCAGTACAAGCAGGCTACCGCTACCAATACATGGACAATAAGATTGATGATTTTGTTGCCTATAGTATACAAAAGAAGATCGCATCGGGTAATGGTGTATCAGCGGATGCGGTACCAGGTGGCAGCACTGACTACTCTGTGAGCTTATTTAATTTGGGCACCATTTATCAGCTTAACGATGAATCTCAGCTTTGGGCGAACTTCTCTCAAGGTTTCGAACTCGCTGATCCTGCAAAGTACTACGGCCAAGGTAGCTACGATGCCGCGGATGCAAATGGTCACTACGCGTTGAACAATAGCATTAACGTATCTGACTCAAAAATGTCGGGCATCAAAACGGACAGCTATGAAATCGGTTACCGATTAGATACCGATACTGTCGCACTGCAAGCGGCGGGTTACTACTCGGTGTCGGATAACTCAATCAAGTATGACAAGAAGACGCTCCTAATCACCAATGTTGATGACGAGCAACGTGTATACGGTGCCGAAGCAAACATTAACTACTGGGTAAACCGTGATATTTTGTTAGGTGCATCAGGTCACTATGTGGTTTCTGAGCTGAAAACCAACGGTAAGTGGGAAGATCTAAGCGCGGGTAAAGCAAGTACATCAAAAGCGAACGCGTGGGCGGCTTACTATCAGGATGGCTATTCAGTACGTTTACAAAGCCAGACGATGTTTGATTACGAAGATGACGCAAACAATAAACTAGATGGATACACTACGTTTGATCTTCTTGGTAACGTAACACTACCTATCGGGCAGTTAGGTTTTGGTATTCAAAACCTATTTGACGAAGACTACACAACCGCTTGGGGACAACGTGCGCAGATTCTTTATGCAGCACACTACGATGCAGCAGCGTACGACTACAAAGGAAGAGGTCGCACATTCACACTGAACTACAGTGTCGAATACTAAAGCTAACTCTCTCCGAATATCAAAAAAGCCGCTGAAAGCGGCTTTTCTTTTAGGCTTGATCTGTCTGCGCTGTGTCTACAACGTTTTCCGTGTGTTCTGAAGCTTGGTTTTGTTCTTCAGCTTCCATTTTCGCGCGTTCAGCTTTGGAGATATAACGCGGCTTATTGCTCTTATGTAGCTTAGCGTTATGCTTCTTCTGCTTCGCTTTCAAGATCTGATTGATTTTCTTCTTGCGGTTCATGGTGGTGGTCCTTTAATTTAGCGAGGCAGGATAGTTACTTTTTTATCAAGTTACAACTAAATAAGCGCCGGTATCGGTCGCAAAATTCAAGTACGTTCCTATGTCCAATCATCTATCGCGTTTTAATGGAGCCCAAATGAAAACACTGTACACCGAACGTTTGATACTGCGTCTTGTGAGTGTAGATGATGCACCATTTATACTAGAACTTTATAACCACCCAGACTTCTACCGTTTTGTCGGAGACAAACAAATTCGTACCGAATATGAAGCGGCGCGTTACATAAAAGAAAACATGCTACGCATGCAACAAATTAAAGGCGTGAGTTTACTCGTTGTAGAGAAGAAAGAAGATGGGCAACCCATCGGGATTTGTGGGTTGGTTAAACGTGACACATTACAATACTATGATCTCGGATATGGATTTTTACCTTCCGCTTATGGCTTCGGCTACGGAACGGAGTCTGCAACCGCAGTGCTGGAATACGCTAGAGAGGAAATGAAACTCGATAATTTGGTTGCCATCACCAATAATGACAATATTCGTAGTATAAGTTTGCTCAAAAAACTGGGCTTTGAGTTTGAACGAGTTGAGCAGCAATATGATAATGGCCGCACGTTAGAACTTTACACAATGATGTTGTGATTTTTGGATAGCGCATGAGCGATATTTTACTTGGCAAACTCGCCACTGAATTTAAGACAGTAAAAGCCATGGTAGAGGTTTACTGTCATGACCATCATGGAACAAAACGTGACTTATGCTCAGAATGTCGTGAGCTGCTTGAATACGCAGAAGTGCGCCTCGACCGCTGTCCTTATGGAGAGAATAAACCGACGTGTAACAAATGTCCGATTCACTGCTACAAACCAGAGCCGAAAGAACAAATGCGTTTGGTCATGCGTTACTCTGGCCCCAGAATGTTACTGAAACATCCCATCTTGGCGGTTCGTCATTTGCTTCATGAAAAGCGCATGGTACCGGAAAAGCCTGCAGCGAACGCGTCAAACCGTCACAAGCGTTTATCTAAACAAAAATTCGAAGAATAAAAAAACGAGGGCGACATGCCCTCGTTTTCGTTGAGTAGAAGCGGCGTGGTTAGAGGCCAGCGGCCATACGCTGCTTGGTTTTGCTCGCAGCAAGTAGCATGTATACGCCAGTCGCAACCAAAGCGGCAAACAAGTAGCCTAGCAAGCCGTGTTCTTGGCCCATGAATTTATCAGCGACAACAGGACCAGCAACAGAGCCGATGCTGTAGCTAAACAGCATGACTTGTGTCGCAGAGACAATAAAGCGTTCATCAAGACCTTCGCAACCTAAGTTGATTGCTATCGGGTACAAGGCAAAAGTAGCTGCACCTAAAAAGAATAATGCAGCAGCCAATACCACGGCTGACGAGGAAATAAAGGTCATACCGATCGAAAAAATACCCAAAATACAGAAAAACGCCATTAGCACTGTGCGGCTCATGTATTTGTTTAGCGCGGTCACCATTGGTTGAACTAGCATGCCACCTAGAATCACTAGCGCCATCAATGTACCAATGTCTTGATGGCTAATTTTACGGTTAGTTAACTCAACTGGCATTAATCCGTAGATCGCGCCTAAGGTCAAACCTGAAACAACACAACCAATAATTGCTGCATGGTTTAGTTTGGCAATTTGCTTAAATGATAAAGCGGTTGATTCATGGCTGTTTGGCTGCTCACACTCAATGAACATTAGCACCAGCATCGCCATTAAGATCAACGTCGTGATCGCAATAAACGGAACGCCGCCACTTACGCCAAGCACGCCAATACCAAACTGGCCTAATGCTGAACCACCATAAAGCGATAGCATGTACAAGCTCAAACGTTTCGCACGCGATGCTTCGTCTCCAGACATTAGCCAAGACTCAACAATGACAAAAACACCAGCAACCGCGATACCCGCAATAAAGCGAGCGGCAAGCCACATCAATCCGTTAGCAAACACGGGTAGTGTGACGATAGTTAGCGAAAATACGGCCAAGCAACCAATAAACGCGTTACGGTGACCAACTTGACGTACGATACGTTCAATAAAAATCGCGCCAGTTAATAAGCCGCCATAAAACACACTCGCCAACCAACTCGCGTAATCTGCTGAGATGTTGTATTCACCGAGCATGAGAGGGATCAAGCTCATTAAATAGCCCGAAGCCACCGCATAAAGAGACAGTGCGACGACTGGAACTGTAACTCGTGGTGATGCTGCAGGAACGACTGTGTTTTCCACTGTTTTGCGCCTATAAGTTAAATGAAATCTAAGGGTTATTCGGCGCGAATATGAGGCTAATAGTTAGGCAAGTAAAATGATAAATTTAAGTCGTTTCGATAAATAATATTTGTTAACTAGATAGGTTGATAAGTTGCATAAAAACGCCAACCTACAAACAAGGTTGGCGTGGAAGATTATTTAGTAAGTGCTTGATTTAACCATTGATCGAATTGAGTTTTAGGTAACGCACCATTGATCATATCAACGCGTTGACCATTCTTGAAAACCATAATGGTAGGAATACTGCGAATACCAAATTGCGTCGCAAGTTGTTGTTGAGCTTCGGTATCAATCTTAACAAAACGAGCCGTTCCGGCTTGCTCATGAGCAACATCAGAGAAAACAGGAGCAAAACCAACGCACGGGTTGCACCATGGGGCCCAAAAATCTACTACAACAGGCATATCACTTTGTAATAGAGCAGAAAAGTTATCTTGTGTACCTTCGATAGGCGAGCCGTCTAAAAGTGCACTTTTACATTTACCGCAAGTTGCAGATTCGGCAACGCGCTCATTAGGGATACGATTTAGACCGCCGCACGAAGGGCAGCGAGTTTTAAACGATGACATGACTTCTTCCTTTATTACGTATTGATGAAAACATGACTTACCAGTCAGCCTCATTATTTGTATACTTATTTTTTAACCTGCCGAAATAACGCAGCGCAGGTTTGTATTTGAGCCTAAGGTTCTAAGAAATTTTATTAAAATACAACAATAAATAGGTCTGCGATGACAAATTACTACGCTGAAATTACAGGTTGGGGGAAATGTGTTCCGCCAGCCGTGCTCTCTAACGATGATCTTAGCACTTTCCTCGATACTTCCGATGAGTGGATTCGTACCCGCACTGGTATCGAAAACCGCCGCATTAGTCATGTAAACACGTCAGACATGGCGACCGTTGCTGCTAAACATGCATTAGCTCGAGCAGGCGTCGATGCCACAGACGTGGATTTAATCATTGTGGCGACTTGTTCACCAGATTCATTGATTCCAAATATCGCGTCTAAGGTACAGCAGAACCTAGGTATTCGTGCAGCCGCTGCCTTTGACTTAAATGCCGCATGTACGGGATTTGTCTATGGCCTAGAAACGGGCACACGTTTGATTCAATCAGGTAACTATCGTAACGCGATCATTATTGGTGCGGAAAGATTGTCTTTCTACATCGATTGGGCAATGCGAGATACCGCTGTTCTATTTGGTGATGGTGCGGGCGCCGTTGTGTTATCAAGAACGGAAAAAGAAACGGGTTTACTACAGTCTCAAATCGGTTGTGACGCAAAAGGCCGCGATATTCTGTCCGTACCAAAGTTTGGTACTTGTATGGATCGCTTTGCGGAAGACAACGGTTACTGGGATTTCAACTTTGTAGGACAAGAAATTTTCAAACGTGCAGTAAAAGGCATGGGGCTAGCTGCGAAAACCGTACTGAAAGCATCACAGTTAACGACGGAACAAATCGATGTTGTGATTCCGCATCAAGCGAATATTCGTATTATTCAAACCTTGTGTGACCTGTCTGGAATTCCACACGACAAAGCGTTTGTTAACATTCAAAACTATGGCAATACTTCAGCTGCGACGGTGCCAATTGCATTGTGTGAAGCGGTAGAGCAAGGTCGAGTTAACCCAGGTGATAATATGCTTCTTGCTGCATTTGGTGCAGGTTTGACATGGGGTGCGGCAGTATTGAAATGGGGTGACCGCGTAACGCCAGTTTCTGAAAGTGATGCGGTTCTGCCTGAATGTGAGCAATCCGCGTTAGAATTACTTGAGCGTGCCATTAAGCTGTGTAACGAACGCCGTCGCGACGAGGTGTAACGGACACTCTGCAAACATAAGATGAGTAAGGGAGCGCGAGGCTCCCTTATTTGATGATGCGTTCTACAGCTAACCTGAAAAATATCTTAAGCCATAAAACCCAGGTTTGAATGAGTAAAATTACGGATGTTCGGGAAGACGTATTCCAGTGCAGCGTTATCACTCACGCCCATCCACTGCGCTAGTGTTGAACCAACTTGATCAGCGGCAATTTTGGGTATGAGTCGGCCTTGAGAGTAATCATCGTTTCCGCCCAGTATTAGTTCCGGCCATGTACCGATAGGTTGTTTCCCATTTACCGCGCCTCCAATTAATAGTTGATGGCCACCCCAGCCATGATCGGTACCATTTCCGTTGCTCATCATCCGTCGACCGAAGTCAGACATAGTGAAAGAGGTGACTTGCTTGTTTAGCCCTAACCGTTCGACCGCACGATACATTGCTAAAAGGTTTGTCGCGAGATCCTCAAGTAACACTGGATGACGTGTCAGTTGCGAATCGTGCAGGTCATACCCAGAGTGTTTAACGAAAAAGACTTGTCGTTGCTGCTTCAGGACATCTTGGCTTGCTATCAATTTGTACACGGTTTGCATCTGCTTGCCGAGCGTCGATGACGTAAACAGCGGCTCGTCAGCAATGTGGTTGAGTTGCTCGCTCAGTACACTACTCATTACCATCGACTCATCAACCATCAAATTAAAATGACCATTAAATGGATTGTCAGTTTGATGAGAGAGAAGGCGATCATAGATCCCCTTGTATAGCGGGTTATCAATCGCGGTAAGCTGAACTGCGCGATCTTTTTTCAGGACGGTTTGGCGGTGTTCCATTGCCCGTAACCAAAGCGAGTTGCCATGCACACTGTATAGCGGTGTTATTTCTGATTCAGAGTTTAATACATCCAACATTCTGCCAGCCCAACCAAGATTTTTAGACTCGCTCATTCCACCAAGTAACCAAGCGTCTGTTTGAGAATTATGAGAAAACAGTTGCTCGGGAAGTGATGCTTCACCTTGCTCAATAGCTTGTTTGGTGACGGGATGGTTGAGAATGCCACTATTGAGCACGATGCTGGCATCGCCTTGTTCGAAAACGGAAGTTAACGCATTTAACTTTGGGTGTAAGCCGAGCTTCACTGGGTGATTTGAGCTATCGACAGCACTTAAATTGATAGGGAGTATGTCTTCTTTGGCGACAGAGAGTGGCCCTCTGACTTTGGAATATTGACGATAGTGCGTCTCCGATAATGGTAGTACGGTGTTGAACGCATCGTTTCCGCCAGCTAAATAAACACATATTAATGCTCGAAAGTCATTAGATGGCGCTGCGAGAGAATAACCTGGCAGACTAAGAGAGGCTAGTGCGCCCATCGATAGCGTGCTTTGTATAAAATGTCGTCGTGAAATATCCATAATTCACTCCTAATCCTGAATATAGAATTCGTCGCCAGAAATGGCGGTAAATATCACTAGAGCGAGTTTTGTTGTTGGCACATAGTCCCCACGATAATCATTCAGGGCGGTGAGCATGAGCTCTTTCAATTCAGCAGAAGCCGTTCCAGCAAAGAAACGCTCGTTAACCAATTCGACTAAGGCACGGTGATCGTCCAGAAGAAGATAAAACTCGTTAAGATCGAAGTGGTAGGAATCACCACCTCCTCTACGAGTGCTGGTTAACATATAGTTGACCAAATCGGTATAAACAGACCAATTGAGAAGTTCATACTCTGGCGAGTTAATACCAGACTCCGTAAACTCGTTAGACGGCTGATAGTCTGGAGAGTAAAAATTAAACACGGAAGGAGAACGAAGCGGCCCTTGATTAGCGATGTTCATCATCGTTGTTGCGTCTTCGTAACGTGATCCTTTAACCGTAAAACCTGATGCTCGATGAAAATTAGTCAGGACCAGTATCGGTTCTTTCACTTTTACAGGCGGGGTATCCGTCATCCCTAATGCTTCAGGGTCGAGCAATATGGCTCGAACAACGGCGGTTAGATCGCCTTTTTCTCCTTCCCCATTGTTGTTAAATATCGTAGCAACACGCGCGACGTACTCTGGGCTTGGATTTGAACTGACCAAACGTTGTATAAGTAACTTTGAAACAAATGGAGCAACATTTGGGTGAGACATCAACATATCAATCACTTTTGAAAGCTCTTCTTGTGCGGTTAGACCCGATGGGATCACGTTCCCTAGAAATCGCTTCTCGCCGGTGTCGTGCCGTTGACTGATAACTCGCATCGGTTTCACGAATGCGATGTCGGAATTTTTCCATCCAGTTAATGCTCGCGCGAGCTCTTGAATATCAGTTTGATTGTACGTGGGGATAGGTTTGCCTGTTGCGTGGTTTAGCTTTTTACTGCCATCTAAATTGAGTTCATACAAACCGATAGTGAATAACTGCATTAACTCTCGAGCAAAGTTCTCATCGGGAAGCGTTCCTGTCGCACTATTTTCTTTTGCACTACCGAGCATAGACAAATAGCTCCCCATGACTGGATGGATGGAAACGTCATACAACAGGTCTCGGTAGTTGCCAAACGCATGCTCAACCAACAGATCGTAGTAATTCACTAACCCTGTAGGTTTGCTGGAAAGAACGCCGCCATAACGAGAAACGACTACGATCTGACTCAATGCATAAGCCGTTCGCTGCCTAAGCTGATCTTCAGCAGTAACAACAATTTGATACCAAGCATTTTCTCGGTTTGACTGTAGGCCTTTAGAAAAAGGCGTTTGATAAAGTGGTTGATGGTAGGTTGCTGGCAGGTTGATTTGTTTCTGTATCCAATCCTCTAAGCCGTTTTCCCTAACCTCATTAATTAACGCAGGTGTTGGTCCAAAAGAGGTTTGATAGAGAAAACGCGCAACGGTTTGATCGGATGGGGATTGCTGTATTTGTGCTGATACATTAGACACATGGCTCAGCAATAAGATAGCCAATCCTAGTACCCAAGCAGAGATTTTATTTAGCTTCTGACGTCTCATAGTTAACTCGCTTACCCGAAGTAACGATTTAAGTCCATTTAACGGGAGTTATTAAGCTCTTTTGAGCTGTTTAGTAAATTTATGAAAATCAAGCAGCTGCATAGGCGAGTATAGTAGCTATAAGTGGTGAACAAAAAACTCAAACGTTCAATTTGGTACTATAGTGCTAGAAGTTTTTGATGCTATTTTTTCTAAGATACTGATATTAAATATGGCCAGTGAAGAGTAATAAGCAGAGATATCGCAATAGATATAGAAGGGGGACAGCTAAAGTACTGTTAACAAGAGATTGGTATGTTTGTTAAGGCTTAAGTTAGTTTCAAGAAATTATTGAGCCAATAAATAAAGTCCATTGGTTTGCACAAGAGAAAACCACACGGATGTTCTCTTGTACAAAGCAACAAAGGTTATTTTCGGGCAAGCTTATGGTGAGCACGAGAAAAGTGATCGGCACAAAATGCGCCCACGATCGAGAGTTCGCCAGCCAGACAAAGCGCAGCTGCGACTTCGGCTAACGCTTTCGCATTGCCGTTGCCGTGCAAACCCAAAATATCCAAACATGCTTTTTGCGTTGGAAGGCCAGTACCACCACCAACCGTCCCCACCATGATGTTTGGCAAGGTCACGCACGCGTACAAGTTGCCTTGAGCGTCTACATCCATACGAGTGATTCCAATGGCAGACTCTGCAACACAAGCTGCATCTTGACCACAAGCAATGTACAGCGCGGCAAGGGCATTTGCGTAATGCGCGTTGACGCCAATTGTCCCGCTGAGTAAACCACCCACCGTGGTCATTTTGCCAAATTGAACCATAGACTCCGGCGTCGTATGCAGATATTTTTCCACCAACTCAGCAGGAATGGTCACTTCGGCGGATACTTTCTTACCGCGTACCGAGCGCAGTGTGTGTGCGTTTGGTTTTTTGTCGCCTGATAAGTTGCCATCCAAGAATGCTTGAGTTGGTTTGATTGGGCTGGTCGCCAAAATATGATGGAACACTTCGTTTGTTGCGATGGTCACCATGTTTTGTCCGGAAGCGTCACCAGTCACGTATTCAAAGACCAAATAAACATGGTTTCCTTCGATATTTACATTGATGTCTTTGAGTTTGCCATGTGAGGTGGTGGATTCCGCAATTTGACGAAATACGTCAAACTGGGTCACAACCCAACTGACGAACTGGCCGGCGTCAGCAAGGTGATTAAAGGCGAATACTGGTGTTCGGCTCACCCCTTCACTTAGTAACAATGCGCTCGCGCCACCAGCGGCGGTGATAAGATTTGCGCCACGGTTGTAGGAAGCGACTAACGCGGCTTCTGTCGTTGCGAGCGGAACCAAAAAGTCATCGTTCGCATACAAACCGTTGACGCGCAAAGGGCCTGCGATGCCGACCGGCACATTGACAGTACCAATGAAGTGCTCGATGTTGTTGGAGTAAGCGTCGCAATGTGACTGTGTGAAAGGATCAAGAAGATGATCTTTATTGGTCACTTGTTCCAATACTTGCCAACGGCGCGCCAAATGCTTATCCGATAGGCCAGGGCTTAAGCAGAGACGTTTCTCTGGCTTGTGAAACTTCGGTTCTAATGCCGATTGAATCTTACTGCTGGTTTCGATATCGGAAAGGGCGGAGCTTTGAACAGGGTTATCTTGGTTTAACTTCGGCATACAAACGTTAACTGAAAAATCGAACCAGAGATTGTAGTGATTGAGGCTTTGATTACAACGTTGATTATACGTTTTGCAACAAATACCACTGTGCAAGCGCCTTTATTATCCAAGTGATTTGATATTGGAGCGGCGAATTTACTGGAAATAAATGGGTTTTGACAATGAATGTTGCAGTGAATAGAGGAACCTATGGTTCTTAGAGAACTTAGATGGTTTAGACCGCAGCGGCTTTGAGTCGATAAGGTGTAAGAATGAGTGTCTTAAAACCGGACAGGCTCAATCTATGAGAGGAATAAGCTGTCTAACCCAGTCCCTTGGGTCAGACGCTAGCTTGAATCCGTTATCCAGAAGTTAGTTAAAGGTGCGAGCCACACGTCCCGCACTTTGAATACGGTAATGGCCAACGTAAGCAGGAACAAATACCGATTGTCCTTTCGCGGCGGTTAACGTCTCACCGTTATCACTGATGAGTGTCAGGTCGGCATCAATCGCCATCAAAATCTCTGCGCTGTTAGCCTCAATCACTTCATTGTTCGGTTCGTTAAGAATGCTGAAACTAAAGTCTGCCACTGGAACGGGGTAAAGGCTTTGGCAACCATTGGCATTGGGTTCTAGAACAAGGCCGTTAAACGGCTTAGGCACAAAGTCTGTGCATTTAACCAGTTCTTCAACATCCATATGTTTCGGCGTGAGTCCTGCACGCAAAACGTTATCTGAGTTCGCCATGATCTCTAATCCCGTTCCTTTAATGTAAGCGTGTGGCGTTCTTGCGCTCAGGAACATCGCTTCGCCAGGTTGCAGCGTGATGACATTCAACAGTAATGGCGCAAACAAGCCGACATCGCCGGGGTATTGAGTGGATAGATCCAAGATGAGCTGGAAAACGTCGCTGTCAGTGCCTTGTTCCGATTGACGTGAAGCGTGGGCAAGAAGTTGTTTCAGTGCTCGCTCTTTTGTTTCTCCTTCTATGGTCAGAATGTGCACAAAGAAATCGCGTAAACCTTGTGAGTTGGCTTCGTGTTTGAATGCATCTAGTGGCGCGCGTAGCTCATCGATATCGCAAAGGCTAAATGCCTCAATAATCTCGGAATACGAGCGAAAACCGTTCATGGCTTGGTAACTTGTTAGCGCGTACACCAACTCAGGTTTGTGGTTCGGATCCTTGTAGTTACGATGGCTCGCGTTTAGTGGGATCCCAGCACTTTGCTCTTTTTCGAAACCTATTTCGGCATCTTGTTTGCTTGGGTGAACTTGAATCGACAGTGCGTGTTCGGCCGCTAAGATCTTAAACAGAAAGGGCAGGTCGCCAAATTTCGCTGCGGTTTCTGCTGATAAATAAGCGGGTTGGTTTTGTTTGATCAGTTCAGACAAAGGCAGCGTGTTTTGCTCAATCTGAACTTCAGAGCAGCCGTTTGGGTGAGTACCCATCCATACTTCTGCTTGAGGCTCATTCGTTTCGTTAGAAAAGCCAAACAAATCGTGAATAGAAGAGGTGCTTCCCCAAGCGTAGTTTTGGATTTTGTTGTTCATTTGAAAGAAGCTATACGATGAAATAGTGTTCAAATTCATGAATTTTTCCCATAGTTAACCCTCCGAACTGAATCGGAAGAAAAATTAAGCAGAGATACATTAAATAAGGATGGCGAGCTCGGTTAGGTCACTCGCCAATTTGCCCGAAGGGCGATAAGTCGATTTACAACCGAGGTTTTGGTTCGAGTGGTTTTCGTGATGGTTGCGCTTGCAAAAATGGCAGCAACAAAAGGCCAATGACGGCTGCACAAACTGAAATGGTGATGAAGAAACCCGTCCAATGATATTCTTCAAGAATTAACGCCAGTGGATAACCTGACAATGCTGCGCCCATGTAGGCGAACAAGCCCACGAATCCTGTTGCCGCGCCGGCAGAATCTTTGTGAGAGCACTCCGCCGCCGCCATACCGATCAGCATTTGTGGTCCAAAGACAAAGAAGCCGATGGAGAACAATCCCGCTGCTTGGAATGCAAAGTTGGTCAGAGGCATTAGCCAAAGCGCAGAGACAGATAAGAAAATCCCAATCGCGAACAGCAAGTTCATTGGTCCACGGTTACCGCCAAAGAGTTTGTCTGAGCCCCAGCCCGCAACCAATGAACCAACAAAACCGCCGATTTCAAACATAGACAGAGCAGCGTTGGCATTAATCAGGCTATAGTGATGCTGCTCGGTCAAGTACAGGTTTCCCCAGTCATTGATTGCGGTTCGGACGATGTAAACCAACACATAACTGAACGCGAGCAGCCAGATGTATTTGTTGTTAAATACGTACGATTTCAGAATTTCTCGGTAGGTGAGGCCACGTCCGTAATTTTCCTGCGCAAGTTCTAGTGCGTCGTTGCGCCATTGGCCGACACTTGGTAAACCCATTGTTGTGGGTTTGTCGCGCAATCGCCAACAAACGAATAGACCGAGTAATACGCCGATGATGCCGGGTAGAATAAAGCCTTCACGCCAGCTGTAGTGCAACGTTAAATAGCCCACCAAAATAGGGATCAGCGCGCCACCAACGTTGTGTGCGGTGTTCCAAATGGCCCATAAGAAGCCACGCTCGGAGCGTGAATACCAAGTGGTTAACAGCTTGGAGCATGAAGGCCAGCCCCAGCCTTGGAACCAGGCGTTTAAGATCCACAGAGTAATGAAAGCCGCGAGTGAGCTAGAAAAACCGAACGCGATATTGACCAGACCTGTCGCAATCAATCCTAATCCCATGAAATAACGAGGGTTAGAGCGATCCGAAATCGTGCCAGAAATAAACTTCGAACAACCGTAAGTAATGTAGAAAAGTGTACCGATAAGACCCAAATCGCCTTTATCTAAGCCAAGATCGGTAATCATCGCTGGTGCGGCGTAGTTAAAGGTCTTACGGGTAAAGTAGAAACCTGCGTAGCCGATGTACATCCCCAACATAATGTGCAAACGCCAATGGTGGTAACGCTGGTCGATTTGCTCGTTGCTCAGGCTCGGTTGAGTAAATTTAGGTGAACGTAAAAATCCAAACATCTTGAGTTACACCTTAGGTAAAGTAATGCTGATTTGTGTGCCGATCACTTGATCGCTGGTGGAGTAGATAACCATTTTTCCACCTAACGCGTGCACACGTTCTTGCATGCCGCGAACGCCCATGCCTTTCATGCTGTCCTGAACTTTGAATCCGACACCATCATCGTGAATCATCAGTGACACCGCAGCTTCTCCAATTGTCAGTTCAATATTGATCAACTGCGCTTCTGCGTACTTGGCAGCGTTATTTAATGACTCTTGGCATAAACGGAATAGGGTTACTTTGAGTGTGTCACTCAGGCTGGTGTAATCGCCTTGCCAGTTCAGTTGAACAGTTGTTCCGTGATTGGCGAATTCCATCTCTCGCGTCAGTTGCTCGACGGATTCTTTTAAGTCCAAATCATCCAGCATTTTTGGTCTTAGCTTGCTTAACAGTCGCTTAGTGGTGTCGTACACGTTGAGGGAAAGCCCTTCGATCATGTCGGCGCAACCCACGCTTGTTTCGGCGTTATTTACCCGCTTAATGATGTTGGCTTGTGTGCGGATCGCCGTGATGTTCTGTCCAATTTCGTCATGTAGCTCGCGCGCAATATCGCGTCTTACCGATTCTTCCGCTTTGATAAGCTGGCGAGACAAATTCTGATTGCGTGCAAGTTCGCCGCGCAGTTTGTGATTGAGGTCTTTTTGTTTCTGAACCCCTAAGCCGAGCATAATGCCGGTGATGGTTTGCGCCGAGAGAGATAATAACAAATCGGTGATTTCTAGATTTGATACGCCGCTGCGAGCCGCAATCAGCGCAATGCTGTTGAGCATGGTGGCGAGTAGGGCTCCTTGCCAGCCGTAACGAAGTGCCAGCACGATGATTGGGATAGCCATACAAAATGGCGCAAATCGTTTTAACTCTTCAGGCAAACTCGTTTGCACTAGAATGCTGCCGATAAGAAGTACGGCGTAAAACACAATGTGGCGAATGCTGAACACCACAGTGTTGTTCAAAAGATGCGACGTCAGAGGCGACCATCGGCTTTGAAATAGGTAGTTCCACAGTAGGTAGCACATAGGAACCAGCATCAGCCCACCAGAAATACTGGCTAACCACACCATGTAAACAGAAGGCACGTGAAAGCCGACCGCCATTACGTTGATGAAGGCGGTAATGATGATCACAACGCCCATGACGGCTAAGTGGCGGTTTTGGTCACCGTAGTAGTATTTTTTCGCAATCAGTGTGACAGGGATGCTGGCAACACTGGCGATCAGCACTGTGAGCCATTGAGGTTGCTCTAATAGGGTCGCAAGTGCAATCGTCAGCGCCCATTCTGATACGTAGATTGTTGGCCAGTACGCGGTGCGAGTGTGCAGCGCAATCCCCAATCGTAAGGCGAATGGGAAAAGCAGAATGGCGAGCTCTGGATCGTTGACAAAGTAGTAGGCGATCACCCACAAACAGAACCAAGCACAGGCCATAACAAACAGACCACAAATCGTTGTGACAGAATAGGCTCGCATTAAAAGGACTCTTGAGAAAATAGTTTGGCGAGCTCAACGTTGTTTTTCACGCCGAGTTTGTCGATGGCATTCGCACGATGCACATGCACGGTCTTGTGGCTCAAGCCAAGCTCTGCCGCGACAGACTTTACATCCAACCCGGTCGCAAGTAGCTGACATACCTCGTTTTCACGTTTTGTCAGTTGGCATAGAGAGGTGGTGTTGTCGCTAGGCGTTGCAAGTTTAAGTGCAATATCTGATGTGAGGTAACAGCCGCCAGAAGCACTGGTTCTCACGGCTTGAATAAGTTCGTCTGGGCTACAGCGTTTACTAAGATAGCCTTTTGCACCTAGCTTTAGTGATTTTTCCACCATCGCAGGGGAGTCATGCACGCTAAGCATCACGCAGGCAATGCCAGTTGGTATTTCGCTAAGAAAGTTTAAGCCGCTCTCATCGGGCATGGAGATATCTAGGATGACGACATGAGGGTGTACCGCAGGCAAGCCTTTTCGCGCTTCGGCGACAGAGCCGAATTCACCAACAACGGTAATATCACTTTCTAAATTTAATAATTGTGCGAAACCTGAACGCACGATGACGTGATCATCAACTAGAGCAACATGAATCATTATTACAACCAAATAGAGTAGGCGACTAACAACAATAAGCTCCAACAGGAGCTAATAGAAAAATCTTTAATGATACTGAATTGAGCCATGCTTTTTAATGATCTTGCGCGCTTTACCGAAGTAAAGCGCGCAGAGAAGCTAGGCTTGGTTTTGTGCAAGTTGAAGCTTCTTCGCGTGTCGAATCTTCCTCTCTTCCGCGATAGCGACGAAAGCAAGCAAAACAATACAAATCATGGCGGAGGTATCTAGAGCTGCGAAGGTACCTTTCCAACCTGTTAAGCCGAAGATAGGTGTACCGTCTGCAATCATACCGAGACCAAGTTTCGCGAAGCTGTCACCGATTAGGTAAGCGAATGTACCTTTTACGCCGTCAGCCACACTGATTGCTTTTTTAGGGACAAAACCAACCGCGGCAACACCGATAAGAAGTTGAGGACCAAACACCAAGAAGCCCAATACAAATAGAGAGGCTAAGTACATGAACTCGCTAGTGGCGTGTTGGTAGAACTCAAGCGATACGATGATCAAACCAAGAGACACACAAGCAACCAATGCGCGGCGACCGTTTGCTAAGTCAGATAAGTAACCCCACATCAAAGTACCCACAAGCGCACCGACTTCGAATAGAGTAAAGCCTGAGATTGCCGTTTCTTTTGACAGACCAAGTTCTTGGTACGCGTATACCGTTGACCATTGGTCGATACCGATACGAACGATGTAAAGGAAGATGTTGGCAAAGCAAAGTAGCCAGATAACTTTGTTTTTAAGAACGTATTCAACAAAGATTTCTTTTTTGGTCATCTGGTTTTCTTCAGCGGCGGTGTCTTCTTCACTCACTGCTTCATCGAAAAGTTCTTCTACTTTACCTAAACCATAAGCTTCTGGAGAGTCGCTACCAAAGCGCATACCGATAAAGCCAACGATGATCGCGATGATAGAAGGGAACACGAACATGCCGATTACGTGGCCGTTGAATAGGTAGTTGGCACCGAAAAGAGCAACACCCGCTGCGCCCGCACCACCAACGTTGTGTGACATGTTCCACAAGCCTAAGTAAGAGCCGCGTTTGTTACGAGGTGTCCATTTTGTAATGGTTGAGTAACTAGAAGGGCCACCAGTACTTTGGAAGAAACCACTTAGAGCGTAGAAAGCCACCATCAAGAACAGGCTTGCACTACCGCCGCCCATGCTGAAGCTGAAACCAAGCATTGCAAGACCAGAAAGGATCAGCATAAAAGGGAGGAATTGCTTGGTGTTCTTACCGTCAGCGTAGTAAGACACAACGGTTTTACCGATGCCGTATGTGATGGAGAAGCCAAGGCCAATAAGACCTAGGTCTGTCATGCTCAAACCGTAAGTTGAGATCATGTCGTTTTGCGCGACATTGAAGTTCTTACGAATCAAGTACATGGTTAGGTAGCCGATAAATACGACCAAGTAAGATTGGATGAACGGTTTAAACCACATCTTTCTTCTAACTTCGACAGGAAGATCGAGGGTCGGCTTCCGCACCTGTTCGAGGAATTTTAACATGATGAACTCTCTTGTAATTGTTTTAGAAACACAACGGAGACCGTTATGCGCTCTTGTTACTTTTGACTGAGCGGAATTCTAGAGAGTGGTTTTGTGAGGCACATGAGATGGTTGCCTAGATCGGCTAGGAAAAATTCCTAGAAATGCCTAGGAAGGCGGAAAAGCGTGAAAAGAGTCACACAATCCTTACTAATCTATGGGTCTTTGACAGGGTTCTTATCGGATTGGAAAGCGTTCAAATGCAAGCGGGTTAATATGCGTAAGCTTAGTGCAGACAAGGGGGGAGCACGTTTGGTTGGAGAGAATAGTGTCTTGTCGCTAAGTATCAATTGGGAACGAGAAGCAAACAACAGAGACCCAGAGGTCTCTGTTAGAAATATTAGGAATTCGGCTAGGTTGACGTGTTAAGGGGCAGGGCTGTATAGACGCGGCGAGCCGTGTTTTGGTAAGTGAATTAGGTTCAAATGGTTTCTTCTTGCCCATTCGACAGTTAACGCTGTAGGTGCAGATAAGCAAACCAGAGTGGGGATACGCGCGCGAACGGCTTTGTGGATCAACTCTAAGCTGCAACGGCTTGTCATGATTGCGAAGCCACTTTGAGGCTCGATGTGATTGTTGGCCAATGCGCCAATCAACTTATCTAGCGCGTTGTGGCGGCCGATGTCCTCTCGGCACAACTTGATGTTGCCTTGTAAATCTGCAAATAAAGCGGCGTGTAACGCGCCAGATTCACGTGCGGCTTCTTGATGCAGTGCGACTTTGTCTCGCAGCCCTTCGAATACATCGGAGCGCGGAGGAAGAGACGGTGTTAGCGGTGCCAAATCAGGCAAAGCTTGTTCCAGAGCCTCTACACCACAAATGCCGCATCCGGTTGTGCCGGCAAGATTTCGGCGCTGTGTTTTTAACGCCCAGAAAGCGCGGTTGCTGATTTCCACTTCCGCATAGTGAGATTCGTGATCGCCACCAATTTCAATGTCTTTAATCTCTTTGAAATCGTGGACGATGCCTGTGCTTAGGCTAAATCCTTTCACGAAGTCTTCCAGATGGCCTGGCGTCACCATCATGACCGCTTGGCTAATGCCGTTATAGCTGATAGCTAAGGCGGATTCACTCGCCAGCGACATTTGTTGCACTGGGCGGCCATCAATCAATTCTCGGTAATTGAACGCACTTGGTTGAGGTGGTGCTTGATTGAAATCGGACAGTTCTAAATAAGATTGAGTAGTACATCTCATGAAATCACCTCATAAGCCGTTATGTATGCCAAAAATTGACGTGTGGATTCTTGTTATCGATTGAATATGTTTTTTGCTTCTGCGAAGCACTGATCGGTTAGCGCGGAGAAGGGTTCTTGTTTTCGCTTTAACAAACCTAGCGGGGCGTGAACGGCGGCTTCTTCGATAGGGATAATGCGAAGCGTATCGTTCAACTCTTCCAATCCACAATTCAGCGGCATAATGGCGCAACAAAGGCCACTGGCTACTGCTTGGATCAAGTGAAAGGTGGAGTTACTTTCAATGACGGTTTGCGGAACCAGCCCTTTACTCACAAAGCTAAGATCAATGGAGTGGCGATAGTGCATGCCCTTCGAAAGCAGCCCTAGCGGAATGTTATTGAGTGACTCCCACAACACTTCAGATTCGGCAAAATCAAAATGACGCTCATCGAATAAAACGCCAAGTTTGGTTGAATCTAGTTCGATAACATCGAAGTAAGCGGTGTTGACTTGATCGACATAACACATCCCCAAATCAAGTTGATTGCGATTGAGTTGGTCTATGATCTGTTCGGTCGTCATGGAGAGTATTTGAAAGCGTAACTCAGGGAACTGGTGAGCTAATGGTTTGAGCAATTCCATCGGGTTTTGGCTGGCGAGTGGCACCATTCCAAGCCGAAGAGAGCCGACCAACTGACCACGGCAGTTAGCAGCCTCGGCTTGCAATCCATCATGAGCGGCTAAGACGGTTTTTGCCCAAGCTAAAATGCGTTCTCCGGCTTCAGTAAACCCTTCAAATCGTTGACTTCTTTGGATTAATTCGAGGTCGAGTTCTTCCTCTAAGCTTCGGATTCTCATGGACAAGGTAGGCTGCGTAATGTGGCACAATGCGGCGGCTTGACCAAAGTGTTTGGTCTGTTCAAGTGCGATGAGATATTTAAGTTGTTTGATATCCATAATGGCTTGTTAACCTTGCGTTGTGAGTCACATGTACGGGGGGAACTCCCTAAAAAGGGCACGGCACTACCGTACTTTTTAAGCGCTGGAGCGTTTTAACTGGGAAATGGAAAACCAAAACCAAGTCAAGAATAAAACCACACTCAAAATTGATCTGAATCAAGGCTATTCCTGATATTAATTAGGGTCAAATTTAAAGTATCTATAGTGTGATAGATATTATCTATTATCAAGAGTACCGATTTTATTGAGCTCGTTAAGCGAACTAGGTGGAATCGGATGGGAAAACGATTAACCTCATAAATTGTATTGATTAAAAATGTTATGACCGTCAGTGGAAAAATTCGTCATAGATTTTGTTTATCACTCGGTCAGGATTATCAATTGGACGCATATTGAATAACGACTTAATCTTTGATTTAGATCAAGACGCAACAATGCGAATTGAATCTACCAGTCTTAGAAACAGTAGGCGGGTATCCGATATCAAGAATCTAGATAAGTAAACGCTCGGACAAGCGAGAGCATGTTGAGTGGTTACTTATTTGGATTAAAAAATACATGGATTAGAAACTAAGCCCTTCAATACTTCCGCATTATCTCAATAAATAACGCGCTTGTTTTCACGGGCACCCTGCTTGCTGGTATATCTGCGAGGAGTAAAGTCGTGAGCCAAAAAGAACAAATAAAAACATACAAAGGTCCAGCTGGTGGTTGGGGTGCACTGAAAGCCGTAACCAGAAGTTGGTGGGGCAGTGAAAATGCAGTTAAAAACATTCGCACTATGCTCAAAACCAACCAAAATGGCGGTTTCGACTGCCCGGGATGTGCATGGGGTGAGTCGCCAGATAGCGGTAAAGTCAATTTCTGTGAGAATGGCGCGAAAGCGGTAAACTGGGAGGCGACCAATCGTCTGGTTGATCCTGAGTTTTTTGCCAATCACAACGTTTCATCTCTCTCAACGCAAACCGATTACTGGTTGGAATACCAAGGCCGTATCACGCACCCAATGCGATACGATGCCGAGTCCGACCACTATGTACCTGTCTCTTGGGATGAGGCTTTTTCTCTTGTCGCGAAACATCTCAATCAATTGGATTCACCGCACCAAGCGGAGTTTTATACCTCTGGTCGTGCAAGCAACGAAGCGGCGTTTTTATATCAGCTATTTGTGCGCGCATTCGGTACCAACAACTTCCCAGATTGTTCCAACATGTGTCACGAAGCCAGTGCAATCGGGATGAAAGACACTATTGGTGTTGGTAAAGGCACAGTGATTTTTGATGATTTTGAAGAAGCTGATGCGATTTTCGTGATTGGTCAAAACCCGGGCACGAACCACCCACGAATGCTTGAACCTCTGCGCGAAGCGGTAAAACGTGGTGCACAGGTTATCTGTCTAAACCCGCTCAAAGAGCGCGGGTTAGAGCGTTTCCAAAACCCACAAATGCCGATTGAGATGTTGAGTAACGGCTCAGAGCCTACAAACACGGCGTACCTGCGTCCTGCTTTAGGTGGAGACATGGCAGTGTTTCGTGGCATCGCGAAATTCTTGTTGCAATGGGAGCGCGAGGCATTGCAAAACGGTGGCAAAGCGGTATTTGACCGCGAATTCATCAAACAACACACGATAGGTATTGATAAGTATTTGGCTGAAGTGGATGCAACGTCTTGGGAACACATCGCGGAACAATCGGGTCTTGATTTAAGTGAAATCGAGATGGTGGCGAGCATGTATCGACGTGCAGAACGTGTGATCATGTGTTGGGCAATGGGGTTGACTCAGCATCGTCACTCTGTGCCAACCATTAAAGAAGTCGCAAACGTGCAAATGTTACGAGGTAACGTTGGAAAGCCGGGCGCGGGTCTTTCACCTGTGCGAGGTCACAGTAACGTTCAGGGCGACCGTACGATGGGCATTGATGAAAAACCTTCAGATCTGTTGTTGGATCGCATTGAAAGTCGATTTAACTTTGCCGTCCCGCGTGGTGAAGGCCACAACACTGTGCAAGCCATTAAAGCGATGGAAGAAGGGCAAGCGAAAGTATTTATCGGTTTGGGCGGTAACTTTGCACAAGCAACGCCAGACACAGAACGTACGCACAACGCGATGCGAAACTGTAATTTAACCGTACACATTTCGACGAAGTTAAATCGTTCTCACCTTGTCACAGGTAAAGATGCGCTTATTCTTCCATGCTTAGGCCGTACTGAGATTGATCAGCAAGCGACTGGCCCACAAGGCGTGACGGTTGAAGATACCTTCAGCATGGTACATATTTCATTTGGTCAGCTAAAACCGCGTTCGGAGCATTTGCGTTCAGAACCAGCGATTATTGCCGGTATTGCCAATGCTACACTCGGGGCAAAACCAATTGATTGGTTGTGGGTGATTGAAGATTACGACCGTATTCGCGATTTGATTGCCGACACGATTCCGGGCTTTACCGACTTTAACCATAAGCTCAAACACCCGGGTGGATTCCACTTGGTAAACCCAGCTGCTGAGCGTCGATGGAATACACCAAGCGGCAAAGCACAGTTCAGCTCTAGTGAGTTGCCGAAACAGTTGATCAGCGAAGCGATACTCGAAAAAGGCCAAAAGCCAGATTTGATCTTGCAAACCATGCGCTCACACGACCAATACAATACGACACTTTACGGCTTGAATGACCGTTATCGTGGAGTATTTGGTATGCGCGAAGTGCTGTTTATCAATGAAGCGGATATTCGTAAACTCGGTTTTGAACCGGGCGACAAAGTGGACATGGTGTCATTGTGGGAAGATGGCGTTGAGCGCCGTGTGAGCGGATTTACGCTTGTTGCCTATGATGTACCAGCAGGTCAGGCGGCGGCTTACTATCCAGAAACAAACCCATTAGTTCCTTTGGACAGTTATGGGGATAGAACGTTTACGCCAACCTCTAAGTTTATTGCGATAAAATTGGAAAAATCGACATCCGATAAGATCGCTTTGGTGGAAGCGGAATAGTGACCAAACCGGCACAACGACATTTCCGATAAGCAAACGGCTGATATTAATTATCAGCCGTTTTTAATTGCGCTCAGTCTGCATTTAGTGCGCATAGCTTGTGTATAATGTTAATGACATTATGCTGCTCGATAATAGACAGATAAGGCCGATTTGAATCTAATTTCAAGTAGTAAAACTAATAAGAAGATGCTTATGACCTTGAAAAATATAATTAAATTAACAATCAGTCACTTAGTGGCAGTTTCTATTGGCATTGCGATAGGTATCTATACTTTACCGATCCTTATTGCACCACCTGCGCCGACCGATGAACAAGTTGCTAAGAGCAAGCAAGGTGCAGAATACAGCGCAGTGTTTAAGAGGGAACTCAAAGGTAGCGATGCTTTTCATTGGGGAGAGGGAGAGATTCATTTGAGTTCTGAAGTCATTACGTTGGTAGGAAAACTCGCTCCCGGACCAGACTATAAACTCTATCTATCTCCTAAGTTTGTCGAAACGGAACAAGAGTTTAATGACCTTAAATCTGAAATGAGCTTAATTGGTGATGTAAAAACGTTCGATAACTTCGTTGTTGAGGTTCCTCAAAGCACTTCAATTTCTGAATACAATACGGTTGTTGTATGGTGCGAGACATTCGGTGAGTTCATTACTTCGGCAAAGTATCAATAAACCTTAGCAGTAGAGTAAAAGGCTTTTCTTTTCACTTTACGCTAAGATGTTGTTTCGCATAATTAAGAGGCAAAGACTCTTAAACATTCTAAATTTAAGAGCCTTTGTTTAGAGTTATTGACAGAACCATTCGACTTGTTTCGACTTGTAAGTCGTTTGCACCTTTCAGGCTACGTTCTGGAAAAACAAGATTTCGAACTATTTAGAGTTATTCTCTGTTTGGCTTGTTTCGTTCGATGACGCTAATCGCAATGGCTAAAAATAGAATATCTTTTACTAAAAAGAAGTTTGTCACCAAAACCCCATCAGACACTTTCCATGTATTCGGTGTCGTAATTAGAAAGCTGAGTGTCGCAAGAAAAATAATTGCGGCGGCTATGCCAGAAAAATAAGCGACTCGTGTGTTTTTAAGGCCAACGATTAATCCAATAGCGACAATGATTTCTGTTGCGCCAATGATGTTTGATACGGCTTGAACTGACATCACATCATACAACCAACTCATCAGAAAATGATTTTCAACGAGCGGTTGTATAAGCTTGGCCTCTGTAGGTGTGAATTTATAAATACCAATCCATATTAGAACTAAAGAAACGCCGAAAACTCCGATAAGATATCCAATTGAGTCACATTGATGATGGCTTTTTACGTTTTGCATAATTAACTACATTCTCCTGTTTGTTAGCGCTTCCAACAAGACCTATAAGGTTGGTAGAAAATTTCATAGGTTTTTTTCGCTCAAACAACAGATATTAAAAATCACGTGATACAGAATTACGTGTTTGATAGAACTTAAGGATATTTCGTGGAAGTTAAAATTTTTCAGGTTGACTCGTTTACATCAGAGGTTTTCAAAGGTAATCCCGCGGGTGTTTGTATCACAGAGTCAAGCCTTGATGAGGAAACGATGTTGGCCATCGCGGCCGAGATGTCGTTATCTGAAACGGCATTTCTGTCACTCAATACAATGCAACTTCGTTGGTTTACACCGAGGACGGAAGTTGCTTTGTGTGGACACGGCACACTTGCAACGGCGCACGTTCTGAAAGAGCAGGGGTTATATAATACTGGAGATACGATTGAGTTCGTTACGCTATCTGGGGTTTTAACTGCACAACTCGATCATGAAGAAATTCATTTGGTGTTTCCTGCGCCAACTTTAGATATGAGAGCGAGTATTAACAAAGACTTACTTCATGGCTTGGGGCTAGATGCCGCCAATGTAGTCGCCTACGGTCAGTTTGATAATAAGCAGTTGATCGTCATTAATGATGAATTTGTGCTTGAACAGCTCGACCCTGATTTTGGTGCGCTGCTTAAACAAAAAGGCCGTGGCGTCGTCATCACTGCTCAATCAAGCACTGACGCCGATTTTGTCTCTCGATACTTCGCGCCTTGGGTAGGTGTTAATGAGGACCCAGTTACAGGCTCTGCACATTGCGCTTTATGTGTTTACTGGGCTAAAGAGCTCAACAAAAAGCAACTGAAAGGCTTCCAAGCCTCCAAGAGAAGTGGGGTCGTCCATACAGAGTTGTTAAGCACTGAGCACGTTAAGCTTTCTGGAAATGCAGTAACGATATTGCGAGGATATATGAGAATCGCGTAGCGGTCCTTGTGGGAATGATTTTATTTTCGTGTTACCCAATGCTCAATAGTGAAGACGCTTGAATGCTGCTTATTTAAGTGGCTGATTTTTTTTGTAAAAACACCCCTGGCACGGTGGTGTATAACGATTGGAGAGTTATATGAAAACTATCGGTCTTCTAGGTGGTATGAGCTGGGAGTCGACGCTTAGTTATTACAAATTGATCAACGAAGGAGTCAAAGAGGCGTTAGGCGGCCTAAATTCCGCAAAAATTTGTATGTATAGCGTGAATTTTTCGGAGATAGAGAAACTTCAACATCAAGGTAAATGGGAAGAAACGGCAAGCATTCTATCTGATGCTGCATCTTTAATAGAAAAAGGGGGCGCTGACTTCATTCTTATTTGTACTAACACAATGCACAAAGTTGCGCCTCAAATTGAAGCCAGTATTAATATCCCCATACTACATATCGCAGACGCGACTGCTGAGTTACTTCGTGAGAAAGGGGTTCAAAAGGTCGGACTCCTTGGTACTCAATTCACAGTGGAGCAAGACTTTTATAAAGGAAGGCTTTCCGACCGTTATGGGCTTGATGTCGTCATTCCCGATCAAGACGACCGCTCTAAAGTACATAACATTATTTATAAAGAGTTATGCCAAGGTGAAATCAAAGAGGAGTCAAGGACGATATACTTGCAAATTATTGAAAAACTAAAAGAGCACGGAGCTGAAGCTGTGATTCTCGGGTGTACTGAAATTGCCTTACTTGTAAACCAAAGTCACACCGATGTTACACTACTCGATACCACTTCTATCCATGCTCAAGCAGCAGTCCGTTTGGCAATTGAAGGTGAATGATCTACGCTTTCTTTCCTGCAAAAAAAGAGAAAACCAAGCACGTGGTTTTCTCTTTTTTATTATCAAGTTATAAGCGAGCAAATTTGAGAGTTCTGTATCCACCAATCAAGTTGCGGGCTTTGTAACCATTGTTGACCAGCTGACGGTATGCTACGTTACCGCGTAACCCAACTTGACAGTAAATCACGATCTCTTTGTCTTTAGGAAGTTCGTGCATGCGACGACGTAGTTGATCGACAGGAATATTAATTGCACCTTCAAGATAACCAACGGACTCCAATTCACCAGGATTACGAACATCAAGTAACAGTTGGTCTTCTGTCAGTGAATCCATTTCATCATAATGAATCGCGGTCGCATCGCCTTTGATGATGTTATTTGCCACAAACGCCGCTTGGTTAATTACATCTTTAGCAGAGCCATAAGGTGGCGCGTAAGTTAGCTCGAGGTGTTGCAGTTGCTCTACCGTCATACCAGCACGCTGAGCAACTGCCATTACGTCGATACGTTTATCAACACCGTCTTTACCTACTGCTTGCGCACCTAATATTTTACCTGTTACTGGATCAAACAGCATTTTGAATGACACGGTTTCTGCACCTGGGTAGTAACTCGCGTGACTTGCTGTATGCACATACACTTTTTCATAAGCGATGTTTTCACGTTTCAGCTGTTTCTCGTTTTTACCAGTAGAAGCGACGGCTAAATCAAAAATCTTACAGATCGCCGTGCCTTGCGTACCTTGGTAAGTTTCTTGGCGGCCAAGCATGTTGTCTGCTGCAATTCGGCCTTGACGGTTTGCCGGGCCCGCAAGTGGCACTAGAGTTTGCTCGCCAGTCACAAAGTCTTTCTCTTCTACCGCGTCGCCGACAGCGTAGATCGAAGGATCGCTGGTTTGCATGTATTCATTGGTATAAATACCACCAAGAGCGCCGATTTCTAAGCAAGCTTCTTTTGCTAATTTGGTCTCGGGGCGAACACCAATTGCCATAATCAAAATATCGGTGGTGAGTCTTTCACCGTTGTTTAGTGTTAATTCCAATTCACCTTCTAGATGTTGGTGTTTTTCGCTCTCACCAGAGTCGAAACTTGCCACGTGCTCGTTAGGTACGAATTTCACCGACTCAAGTGCGATGCCAAGTTTAAGGTCGATGCCTTTCTCACGAATTTCAGCATGTGCGAAGCCAGCCATTTCACGGTCAACGGGCGTCATCACTTGATCCGCCATTTCAACTAATGTGGTTTTTATGCCTAGCTGGTGGAAGGCTTCCATCATTTCCAAACCGATAAAACCACCACCAACGACCGTAGCGTGTTCAACTTTGTTGGTTTCGATCGTTTTAATGATGCGATCCATATCTGGAATATTGCGCAGCGAGTGCGTTAACGGGTTATCAATACCCGGAATAGGCGGCACAACTGGACCTGCGCCAGGGCTGAGTAGAAGAAAGTCGTAGCTCTCTTGGTATTCCGAGCCATCAAGCAAATTGTTAACCGTAACCGTTTTGTCTTGACGGTTAATAGAAACCACTTCGTTCATCACACGGACATCAACATTGAAACGCGCTAAAAAGCTCTCAGGCGTTTGAAGAAGCAGTTTGCTGCGCTCTTGGATATCGCCACCAATGTGATAGGGTAAGCCACAGTTTGCAAATGACACAAATGGACCGCGTTCAAACATAATGATTTCTGCGTCTTCACTAAGACGACGAGCGCGAGCTGCTGCAGATGCACCGCCAGCAACCCCACCAATAATCACGATTTTGCTCATGGATTTCTCCTGCTGAATGATCGAAAACGCCTACACCTTACTTAAATAAATTAGCTAAGTCTAATGTTATTTAATCTACATTAGCATTGACTTAATAATATTAATTAGTAATATCTAATAAAATGTAATGTAGTAATGAAGAGGCATAAGAATGGGCGACAGTATGCTACAAAGTGCGACCGAAGCGAGTGAGCTGCTTAAAATTATGGCTCATCCAGAGCGCCTAATCGTGATGTGTAAGCTGATTGAGGGCGAGAAAGGGGTCGGTGAACTGTTTGAAGGTTCATCATTAAGCCAATCTGCTTTTTCACAACATCTCACCGTATTGAGAAAGCACGACATTATTAAAGCTAGAAAAGTTTCTCAGCAGGTATTTTATTCAATTTCTGATGAAAGAGTTGGTCCGCTGGTTGAGGCCTTTAAGCAAGTTTTCTGTAAGTAATTAGTTTGGCGGTTGCTATGTTTGAAGTTCCTTGGATGTCGCTGTTGGGCGGCATAATAGTTGGCGTATCAGCGATAACACTGATGCTATTTACTGGCAAGACTGCTGGGATCAGTGGGATCTTAAACGGTGCCGTTGAGAACGCAGATCGCGTTTGGCGCATTGTTTTTTTAATTGCGATGGTATTAGGTGGCGTGTTTGCTGTTTATGTTCTTGGCGGGCATGTACCAGAACAGTACAGCGGTTCTGTTGTTTTAGTTATCGTTGCTGGCTTGTTAGTCGGTGTCGGTACGCGTATCGGCAATGGTTGTACTAGTGGTCATGGCATTTGTGGGATAGGGCGTTTCTCAATCCGTTCTGTGGTCGCGACGTGTACTTTTATGGCCACAGCCATGTTAACCGTCTTGCTAGTATCGTGAGGAATAGTGCCGTTATGAAAACTCATGTAATGAAAAGTATTAAGCAAATGTCCGTTGTTGCATTTTCTGGTGTGCTCTTTGGTATTGGTATGGTGGTCTCTGGTATGGCTGAACCGGCAAAAGTGATTGGCTTTCTCGATATTACTGGAGCATGGGATCCAAGCTTAGCCTTTGTAATGGGCGGAGCACTTGCGGTGTTCGTTCCAGCTTATCTTTTATTAATAAAGCCAAGAAGCGAATCTGTGTTTGGTGATGAGATTGTATGCCCAACTTCTAAAGCGATAGACAAAAAGTTAGTCGGTGGTGCCGTACTGTTTGGTATTGGTTGGGGGTTACTGGGTGTGTGTCCTGGTCCTGCGGTTGCCAGCCTTTTCACTGGCAACACACAAGTTCTGCTCTTTATAGCGGCAATGTTGGCTGGGTCATTCACCGCTAAAAGAGTGGTTCGTCAATAAAGAAAGTACTTCAACGTTAAAAATAGTACTTAAACGCTAAAAAGTGAGTGTCGTAGAAACCGGGCAATGGTCACTCAGTTTATAGTCGAGTACATCTTGTGTTTTGAAAACGGTTTGAACACCAGACGACGCCTTTAAATCACCACTCACAATAATGTGGTCTATCACCGAGCGGAATTGGTGGGTTTTATTCGGATTACGATTAGAACGCACTTTACATTCCGCTTTAGTGTCTTTAGTCACTAGCTTTGCACTAGTATTGTCTGATATCACGTCCCATAACCAATCTCCTTGATAACCCAAGTTGTGGTTAAAGTCGCCAAGCACGACATAATGTTGTTTGTTGTCCTCGCGCGCCTTTATCCACTTAGCTAGTGCCTGTCCTTGTTGTTTCACTATCTTACAATCGCGGTTATTACGATACGCGCCACTGCAACCCGCTTTCAGATGTACAGAGAGTAGGTGAGTCTCGTTTTCTTGGTTTGGATTTAAAACAAGGTAGCTCGCGAAGCGCAGCTTGCTGTTGCCTCGTGTGATAGAGAAGTCTGGCTTGTCTAATACGCTTACGCCATTGCGCACGGCAAAGCCTGTGTATTGGTTGGTGTCGTTAAACTGAAGGTGTCGGTTGGAGGCGTTTGAACGATCGGAAAGATAAATAGTGAAGTCATTGCCAACAGCTTTTTGCATTGCAGCGACGCTTTCGACTTCTTGAAAAGCAAGAATGTCGGCTTGTGTTTTATCCACATAGTGGGTCAGTTTTTCAAAATCTTGTGGTGTTCTCGACACTTTTCCACCATCTATAGATAACCATTCTATGTTCCAACTGGTTAGATTGATGGAGTTTTGAGCAAATGAAAGAGAACTAAAAAGTAATATTAACGTAACAAAAAGTGATCGCATTTTGGCCTGTTGCACTCCTATCTTTTAGCGTATTCCTTTCCATCCTTTATCCTACAAGACCTCCAAAAATAGCAAGTAGATTTAGTACCAATTTTGCAATTTTCATGGTTTTCTTCGCAACTGAGATCAACGCCAATAAGATCGATTTCTTCTTGTTCGCTAGCCAATCTTTATTGATCAAAATCAATGTTTTTGAGTGGTGCTTCTCGTTAAATACGCCACAATATATTGTGTTGCTAGAATAAAAAATAACCCCATATAGTGTGTTTGTGGATAACTCTGTGAGTATGCTCGGGTAAGGAGAACAAGGTGAAACCAATCGTAATCAAACGCGACGGATCAAGAGCTCCGTTCAACAGGGATCGTATCCAAGCAGCAGTTGAAGCAGCAGCGGAAAACAAAGATAAAGATGTCGCTATTTATGCTCTTAATGTGGCTCTTGCTGTCGAGTTACAGTTAAGAGAACACGATGAAGTTCACATCCATGAGATTCAAGACTTAGTCGAAAATGAACTCATGCAAGGTCCTTACAAAGCCCTAGCGCGTTCTTACATTGAATATCGCCACGATCGCGACATCGCTCGTGAGAAGCAAAGTGCACTAACTCGCGAAATCGAAGGTTTGATTGAAGAAAGTAATCTGGATCTAATCAACGAGAACGCGAACAAAGACGGCAAAGTAATTCCGACTCAACGTGACTTGTTGGCTGGTATCGTAGCGAAACACTACGCGAAGACGCACATTCTTCCTCGCGATGTGGTTCAAGCGCACGAAGTGGGTGACATTCACTACCACGATTTAGACTACGCACCGTTCTTCCCAATGTTTAACTGTATGCTTATCGATCTTAAAGGCATGCTGACGCATGGTTTTAAAATGGGTAACGCTGAGATTGATACGCCAAAATCAATTTCGACTGCAACAGCGGTAACAGCACAAATCATTGCTCAAGTCGCGAGCCACATTTACGGCGGTACAACCATCAACCGTATTGATGAGGTTCTAGAACCGTACGTAATCACAAGCTACGAGAAACACCTAGAGATTGCAAAAGAGTGGAACATTGCTGAGCCAGAAGAGTTCGCAAAAGCGCGCACTGAGAAAGAGTGTTACGACGCATTTCAATCTCTAGAATACGAAGTAAACACGCTGCATACAGCGAACGGTCAAACCCCATTCGTTACGTTCGGTTTTGGTCTTGGTACAAGCTGGGCATCACGCCTGATCCAGAAATCGATTCTGAAGAATCGTATTGCAGGTCTAGGCAAGAACCGTAAAACAGCGGTATTCCCTAAACTTGTATTCGGCATCAAAGATGGTTTGAACCACAAATCAGAAGATCCAAACTACGACATCAAGCAACTTGCGCTTGAGTGTGCGTCTAAGCGTATGTACCCAGACATTCTTAACTACGACAAGGTAGTGGAAGTAACCGGTTCATTCAAAACGCCAATGGGTTGCCGTAGCTTCCTTGGTACTTACGAAGAAAACGGTGAGCTGATTCACGAAGGTCGTAACAACCTTGGCGTCGTGAGCTTGAACCTTCCTCGTATCGCTATCCGTGCAAACGGAAGCGAAGAGAAATTCTACGAGCTTCTAAATGACCGCCTACGTCTTGCTCGTAAAGCACTAGAGACACGTATCTCTCGCCTTGAAAACGTGAAAGCACGTGTGGCCCCAATCCTATACATGGAAGGCGCATGTGGTGTTCGCTTGAAAGCAGACGACTCAATCGCAGATATCTTCAAGAACGGTCGTGCGTCTATTTCTCTTGGTTACATCGGTGTACACGAGACAATTAACGCGCTATTCGGTACAGAAGCGCACGTTTATGATGACGCTGTTTTGCGTGAAAAAGCGGTCGCTATCATCAAGCATCTAAAAGATGCTGTGAATCAATGGGCTGACGAAACTGGCTATGGCTTCAGCTTATATGCAACGCCAAGTGAAAACCTATGCAGCCGTTTCTGCCGCATCGATGCAAAAGAGTTCGGTGTGATTGATGGCGTAACAGACAAAGGTTACTACACCAACAGCTTCCACTTGGATGTAGAGAAGAAGGTGAACCCATACGACAAGATCGACTTTGAGATGCCTTATCCAGAAATCTCAAGCGGCGGCTTTATCTGTTACGGCGAGTTCCCGAACATGCAACGCAACGTTGAAGCACTAGAAAACGTATGGGATTACAGTTACACCCGAGTGCCTTACTACGGTACAAACACGCCAATTGATGAGTGTTACGAGTGTGGCTACAACGGCGAGTTTGACTGTACAAGTAAAGGCTTCACTTGCCCAAGCTGTGGCAACCATGATTCAACCAAAGTATCAGTAACACGTCGAGTTTGTGGCTACCTAGGCAGCCCAGATGCACGCCCGTTTAACTTCGGTAAGCAAGAAGAAGTGAAGCGCCGAGTTAAACACCTGTAAGGTTTACTACCACTCGTTTTAACACTTTGAAAATCAACTTTAAACAGGTTGATTTTCTCTTTCGCGATAACACAGAGACGCATTATGAATTACCACCAATACTATCCAATTGACGTTGTTAACGGACCGGGTACGCGCTGCACGCTGTTTGTGTCGGGTTGTGTGCATCAGTGCCGTGGCTGTTATAACCAGTCGACGCAACGTTTGGATTCTGGTGTACTTTTCACGCAAGAAGCGGAAGACAAAATCATCGCTGACTTAAACGACACGCGTATCAAACGCCGTGGCTTATCGTTGTCGGGTGGAGATCCGCTTCACCCTGCTAATGTGCCTCATATTTTGAAGATAGTGAAAAGGGTGAGAGAGGAGTGCCCAGGTAAAGACATTTGGGTTTGGACTGGCTACACGCTGACGGAACTGAATGACGCGCAAAGGGAAGTGGTGCAATACATCGATGTTTTGATTGATGGTAAGTTTGAACAAGACAAGAAAGACCTCAATCTCGAATGGCGTGGCAGTTCAAACCAAATCATTCATCGATTTACGGACATCTAATCAAGCATTCTCCGCACATAAAAAGGGCTCACGCGTGCATAACGGGTGAGCCCTTTTGGTGTGAGTTCGTTAATGTCTTTTTGGTTACGCTGTCACCGATTGGTCATCTTCAACCATATTATTTATCCAACGTTTAGATTGAATACGGTAAGTCGTCAGTACGCCTTTCACTAACTCTTCTGCGAGCAGAGACATCAAGACAAAATGCAAAGGCAGCCCTAACACCATGCCTGTGTAATAAGTAAGGGGGATGCCAATAGCCCACTGACCGAACGTGTCGATGAAAATGCTATAGCGAATATCAGCGCCACTCTTTAGTACGCCGCCAATCCCAACCATGTTAAACACCCTCAAAATCATACCTAGCGCCATGACTAAACATACGTTAAGTGCCATGTCTGCATCGGTTAACGGGCTCAGTACCAATAGGTGATGAATCATGGGCGAGCTCAACCACACTAGGAAAAACAGCAAGGTGGCTAAGATTGCGCTGGTTAACACATACCACCACGCCGTTTTCTCGACTCGGTCATAATGTTTTGCACCAATATCATTCCCAAGAAGAACGGATGCAGCGACCGCAAATCCCATAAAGGTTGAAATCAGTACCCCTTCAATCGGTGATAAGAATGAGATGATCGCCAGTTCTGAAACGCCCAATTGACCATAGATGATGCTGTAAACGATCAATCCACCAGTCCAAAGCGCATCGTGGACCAACATGGGTAAAGAAACCTTAAAGTACTTTTTTCGATACTGTTTTAAGCGGCCTTGTACCCAATCGAACTTAGTCGGAATTAGGTAAGCATATCGTTTGTAGAAAAAATAAATCAAGACGGCGGTTTGGAAAAATCGAGAAACAAAACTACCTACGGCTGCACCAAATACGCCCCATTGAGGGAAACCAAATAAACCAAAAATCAAAACATAATTAAGCGCGACGTTAACGACAATGGCGGAGATACTAACGTTGGTTGCCAGTTTGGTTTGGCCCACGGAGCGCAATACCGCTTCAATCGGTACTACTATCGCCGTAGCAATGAGGCTAAAGCCCGTAACCACAAGATAATCACTTGCATAAGTGACGTATTCAGGATCGTCTGACATAAAAGAGACGATCTCTTCATCAAAAATCGCATAAAGAACGATAAACGGCAGCGTCACCAAAATGGAAATAAACCAAGATTGCGCCAAAGTTCTGCGAATTCCGGCTAGGTTTCCTGAGCCGTAGTATTGAGAAGCAAGTACGGTAACTGCACCGCACAGGCCAAAGACAACCGCTAGGTTGAAGAAAAAGATACGATTTCCAACTCCAACTGCTGCCGTTGCAGATTCTCCGAGTAGGCTTACCATGAAAATATCCACGACACCGAGCAAAGCAAAAAGCATGGACTGAAGTGAAACAGGTAGGCCAATCGTAATCAGCTTTTGCCAAAATGCTTTATCGATGTATTCGCGTGTTAAGAGCATCGCATTTCTCCTTAAAGATTAATGCGAGTAGTTTATCCTCATGATTTGGCGGTGTATTTTTCAAAGGAATCCAAAACCTTTGTAAAACTCTCTACTAACGCACATGTGAGCCAATAAATCATGGAAGATAAACAAGAACGCTACGCGATTTCAGAAAAAACTTATCAAGAGTTTATTGATCACAGTCGAGTATTAGCACTTGAGGAGAGAGGCATTGTGCAGTGCGGCATTGCCACTTGTCGTGACTTCTTCTCTGTTTATCGTAAAAACCAAAAGAAACACATGCTGCTCTATACGGTGCGTGGTAAAGGGTGGCTAGAGAGTGGGACTTATCGATACGATTTGGAACCGGGCTCGTTGATTACAGTACCCGCAGGTGTTGAAAACGGTTTTGGTATAGAAGAAGAACCTTGGCAGATCGCGTGGCTTTTTCTTGCTCCTGATAGAGAGTGGCCGATATTAGAATGCGATGTTCGCTACCAGCTTTCATCTACACCTGAAGTGATGTATGCATGTATCCAAACGTTACTACGCAGCATTAACCTTCCAATCGATTATGGTGGTGCGGTAGGTGAGCATAGTGTGGCTCAGTTAGAGCTGATGTTAAACATGCCGCCCTCAGAGTCGATATCACGCAGCCAATTGAGGCTTCGGCGTGTATTTGACCTTGTCCAACGTCAGCTCCATAAGGATTGGAGCGTTGAGCAGGTGGCGGCTCTATATCCATGTTCGGAGCCTCATTTGCATCGACTGACTCAAAAGCAGTTTGGTCGAAGCCCAATGGCACATTTAACGCGTATGCGCATGGAATATGCTGCTAGGTTACTTCGTTCAACAGAATGGCCAATTCAGCATATTGGAGAAATAGTCGGATATCCGACCAGCGCTAACTTTAGTACACGTTTTAAAGCGTGGTCGACCATGACACCAAGAGAGTTTAGAAAAAACGGTAGAGTGGATTGGTACAACGAGGAGTGAATCGTTCTTTTTCTGAACGATAGAGCGCACAAAACTCACCGCAATCCAGAATTTTGTTCTCTAATTGATGAAATAAGTGAAAAATCATTTCGTCATTTTTTGCGATGGTGTTAACGTGAGGTTCGGTACTTGAATTTCAAAGGGTTATGACTTTCATGTTTTCTAATCTCCCAACTCCCGTATTAGATCCTATTTTATCTCTATCCGTTGCATACCGTAACGATGAACGTCCAAACAAGGTTGACCTTGGCATTGGCGTATACAAAAACAGCGCAGGCGAAACGCCGATTATGAAAGCCATTCAAATGGCGCAGGATGTCGTTGTTGAAACTCAAAAAACCAAGTCTTATGTTGGTCTTGCAGGTTGCGAAGAATTTAATAAAAGCATGATCGATTTGCTACTGACGGGAACGTCTGCAATGGATCGTGTTGCAGCAATTCAAACGCCAGGTGCAAGTGGTGCGCTGCGTATGCTCGGTGATCTAATGAAGATCGCACAGCCAGATACGACGGTTTGGATTTCCAACCCAAGCTACGTAAACCACAAGCCAGTGATGGAAGCAGCAGGCCTTAAAGTTAAGTTCTACCACTATTTCTCTTCGGAAACGAAACAAGTAGACACCGAAAAAATGATGGATGATCTTGCGAAAGCTGGGCCTTCAGATGTGGTACTTCTTCATGGTTGTTGCCACAACCCAACTGGTGCGGATATTGACTTCTCTGCTTGGCAAGCCATTACAGAATTGTCGCAGAAGAACGGTTTCATCCCATTTGTGGACATTGCTTACCAAGGCTTCGGTGATGGCCTAGAAGAAGACGCAAAAGGCCTTCGTTTTATGGCAGATAACGTTGAAGAGATGTTGATTACTACTTCATGTTCGAAGAACTTTGGTCTGTACCGTGAACGAACTGGTGCAGCGATTGTGGTTGGTAAGAACATGCATGATGTAACCAATGCAAAAGGTAAACTCCTCACTCTAGCTCGCTCGACTTACACGATGCCACCCGACCATGGTGCAGCTTTAGTTAAGACCATTCTGCAAGATGACAATCTCACTTCCGTTTGGAAGCAAGAATTGAGTGAAATGCAACATCGTTTGGTTAGCCTTCGTCAAAGTTTGTGTAACGAGTTGAGAAACAACCATAATACAGATCAATTTGATTTCATTGAGGGTCACAAAGGCATGTTTACTGTGCTAGGCTTTAGTGGAAACCAAATGGCGCAACTGCGTGAAGATTATGGCATTTATGGTGTTGGCGATGGTCGAATTAACATTGCCGGACTTACCGAAACTCATATTCCATACGTAGCGGACGCAATTAAGAAAGTATCTCAAGCTTAATTGGAGTGTGGATGAAAAACTGGAAACTGATTCTGCCGCTTATGATGAGCGGCAGTTTAATTGCTTGTACGTCAACTCAAACGACGCAGGAACCTGTTGAGCCAGAGTCGCCAAAGGTCGAAGCGCCCGTTAAAGTCGAGCCAGAAGTGAAACCTGATGTAGATCCAAAGCCAGAGGTGGAGCCCAAACCAGAAGCGAAACCTGAGAAAAAGCCGGAACCAAAGCCTAAGAAGCCAGTCAAGGTCACAAAAACACCCGATGGCATGTTAATTCTTGGTTCTGAAGAATGGGTTTATGTTCCTGAAATTGACCAGACTTTCAAGGCTAGAGTCGATACAGGTGCGACAACATCATCAATTAGTGCGACTGACATTGTTCCGTTTGAGCGTGATGGTAAAGACTGGGTTAAATTTAAGATAGATTTAGGTGACAAAGACACCAAAGAATTTAAAGTACCCGTTGAGCGCTGGGCTAAAGTTAAGCAGTCTTCGTCAGAAGAGGTGGATAAACGAGCGGTGGTAAAAGCCTACATTACCGTTGGGGATCACAAAGAAAAGACAGAGTTTACGTTAGCGGATCGCGGACATATGACGTTTCCAATTTTGCTTGGTCGAAGCTTTTTTAGAGATATCGCCGTTGTAGATGTATCGAAAAAATATGTGCAAGATAAACCTAAAAAAACCGCTAAAAACTGATGTATTACAGCTAGTTTCTGCTACAAGCTAATAATTCGTGATTAACAAAAAATGGCCTCCAAAATTGGAGGCCATTTTTATTGAATCATATGCTTGCTTGTGATGCCCTGGTAGTCATAGTCATGTCCACTAAAATGCAAAACGAGCAGACATTACAATTTGCTGGCCATAGACACCATTATTTTTGAAATCTGCACCAAGCGATAGTTGCTGAGTTGAGTGGAATCGTGCGCCCAGATTGTAAATGGTGTTCGAATCGTCATTATCTATGATTTGGCCGATACGGCCATGTAGCTCAACATTTTGCATAAACCAAATACGAGTACCAATATTCACTTCCGTGCGCCACTCGTCGCCCACTTTATCACTGCCGTTCTCTTTAATGTTGTGTACCAACATTTGGCCATAAATATCTGCAAATTGGCCTGCTGGCCCATTAAAGCCTATACCACCAGCAATGTCCCAGTCTCCGCTGAATTCACTGTCTGCGCGAGCAATGAAATGGGTATTCTCTGTAAAGTAGGTATTGAACTCGCCACCAAATGTACCAGGGCTAGTGCCCATGCGAAATTCCATCGTGTTGTAGTTGAAATTATTTGCATGTGCGGAAAGTGGCAAAATAGCACACAAACCAAAGGCTGCAACCTTTAGAGCTTTACCTAGCATGGTGTCTCCGGGCAAGATGATTAAAATGAACAAAAAAATGGTCTGCAAAAAGCAGACCAAGATTGATAAAGCTATCATTTTAAGTGCTTGCCGTCACTATTTAGCTGTAATCGTCACTACATCATGTTGATATGCACAGCAATCGGGGTTTGTTTTACATGACCACGAGTTGTTCGACTTCAATCTCTGGTTTGTTCCCGCCTTCAAATTCGCCAAACAGACGGACTTTAGTCGTGTGATCAATCGGAGTATTTAGCTGAATATCGTCATCGAGTTCGACCATCACTTCACCGGAACCATCGCTAAAGACAAACTTATCCGCGCGAACTTGACGCAATAAGTTACCTTCAACGACCACATCTTTTTCAGTAAACATATTGGAGTCGTTTAGCAAGGCATCCAATTTTTCCACAGTGACAGGACCGTTAAACTGCAAGTTTGATTGGTTTTGAGCGTTATCTTTCGCGAATGCGATAGAAGGAGCAATAGCTAAGGCGGCGATTGTTGCGATAATTGTATTCTTTTTCATGTTACATCCTCATCGGTTTGTTTTGATGGGGTCATTAAAGCAGGGCTTGTTTGAACCAATGATGATTTCAACATTCATATTCTATTCATTTGCTTGAGTAAGTGGGGACGATGACGTTATGATTATTCATCTTCCTCTATTCCTTACAAATGTTCATGAAATCAGCGATCCCATCTTTAATGGTTCAAGGCACCACTTCGGATGCCGGAAAAAGTGTCCTTGTGGCAGGTTTATGCCGTGTATTAGCACGAAAAGGGATAAATGTTGCCCCATTTAAGCCACAAAACATGGCACTAAATAGTGCGGTAACCAAAGATGGCGGTGAAATAGGTCGAGCACAGGCCGTTCAGGCACAGGCGTGTAATATTGAGCCAACTGTACATATGAATCCGGTTTTAATTAAACCTAACAGTGATACAGGTGCTCAGATCATTTTGCAGGGTAAGGCGATTTCCAATATGGATGCGGCTGGCTTTCATGATTACAAGAAAGTGGCGATGGACACGGTGTTAGATTCCTTCTCTCGTCTGACTCAAGAATTTGATTCGATCATTATCGAGGGCGCGGGGAGTCCTGCTGAAATCAATTTACGAGAAGGCGATATTGCAAACATGGGTTTTGCTGAGGCCGCTGATGTACCAGTGATCATTGTCGCTGATATTGATCGTGGTGGAGTGTTTGCACATTTGTACGGAACACTTGCGTTACTTTCTGAATCTGAACAAGCGCGAGTAAAAGGATTTGTTATCAACCGTTTTCGAGGTGATATTCGTTTATTGCAATCGGGCCTCGATTGGCTCGAAGAAAAAACAGGTAAACCTGTACTTGGTGTACTTCCTTTTCTTCATGGTTTGAATTTAGAAGCAGAAGACGCGATCACTGCACAGCAAGAGTTGCACTCTGAGGTAAAACTGAATGTTGTTGTGCCTGTTTTAACCCGGATTAGTAATCATACTGATTTTGATGTGCTGCGATTGAATCCAGACATCAATCTACGTTATGTAGGTAAAGGCGAAAAAATAGATAAAGCCGACCTGGTTATTTTGCCTGGGACCAAATCAGTGAGAGACGATCTGGAGTATCTAAGAAGCCAAGGGTGGGATAACGATATATTACGTCATATTCGTCTTGGTGGAAAAGTGATTGGTATCTGTGGCGGCTACCAGATGCTTGGAAACTTGATTGATGATCCAAACGGCGTCGAAGGCCAACCAGGTCAAAGCGAAGGACTTGGCTTGCTTGATATCACTACGACGCTAACTAACAGCAAACAGCTTACAAACACACAAGCACAGCTTTCTCTTAACGGCAAAACAGCCAATGTAAAGGGTTATGAAATCCACGTAGGGCGAAGTGAAGTACGGGGCCTGCAACCTCTTACATTCAGTTCCGGTGAAGCGGAAGGGGCGATCAGCGAGTGTGGCCAAATCATGGGAACCTACCTTCACGGGTTCTTTGACGAGGCAGATGTCTTAAGCCTGGTATCAGAATGGGTAAACGGCACCCAAATCAAACAACAAGACTTTGAAGAGTTAAAGGAGCAAGGCATTAATCGCATCGCAGATGCGATAGAACAACATATGCGCCTTGATTTTTTGTTTAAATAGCACATTAACTGATTGAACTTTATATTCAAATAACCTGTTCTTTCGCTTGCCTTGTATTGGAGTATCTCTATGAAAGCATGGAAACAGCATGCTTGCCTTGCGGCAGTATTAAGCATTTCATTTTCAGCAAACGCAGCAACGAACCTAAAAGTGTATGCAGCCTCTTCTATGACGAATGCGATTAACGAGATCGCGCAAAACTTTGAAGAAAAGTATGACGTTTCTATCACTCCCGTTTATGGTGGTTCTTCTTCTATCGCTCGACAAATTATCAATGGCGCACCAGCGGATGTATTCATTTCTGCGAACACGAAATGGATGGATTATTTGGTCGATAAAGACGTCATTTATCGTGACAATGTCACAAATCTAGTGCGCAATAGCTTAGTGTTGATTGCTCCCCAGTCTTCAGAATTAACCTCATTTAACTTTTCTGATACAAAGGCATGGGAGAAGGCATTGCATGGAAATCGTCTTGCTTTAGGCAATCCGACGTCAGTACCTGCTGGTATGTACGCGAAAGAGTCATTGACTACACTGGGTGTATGGAAAGCGGTTCAAACTCACGTCGCACCAGCAAAGAATGTGCGCTTAGCTTTGGCGTTGGTTGAACGTGGAGAAGCGCCTTTAGGTGTGGTCTACAAAACCGATGCTCAGTTAACTGATAAAGTCAAAATTCTCGGCGAATTTGCGAGTGATACGCATGCGGCTATTGTTTACCCGGCTGCAATTGTGAATGATTCTACTGAGTCGGAGCAGTTCTTCCAGTACCTAAAATCGGACGAAGCCGCACGCGTTTTTGCTCAATATGGCTTTCAGCAATAAACCGGCCTTCAATTATAGGAACTAAGCGTGACAGAACTGGAATACCAAGCCTTAATGTTAAGCCTCAAAGTAGGCGCGTACGCAGTACTTTGGCTGATTCCTCTCGGCGTTTTTCTTGCTTGGCTACTTTCTCGAAAAACGTTCTTTGGTAAATCGATTCTCGATAGCTTAATTCATTTACCACTGGTATTGCCGCCAGTGGTAATCGGCTATTTATTGTTGATTTCTTTAGGACGACAAGGGGTCCTTGGAAAGTGGCTCTATGAAAACTTAGGGGTAGTATTTAGCTTTAATTGGAAAGGGGCAGTAGTCGCTTGTATTGTCGTGGCTTTGCCTTTGATGGTTCGTTCAGTACGCTTAAGCTTAGATAGCGTCGACCCTAAATTGGAGCACGCAGCCTCTACGTTAGGCGCTTCTCCTTTAAAAGTGTTTCTCACCATCACGTTACCACTGACCATTCCCGGAATTATTACGGGCACGATGCTGTCATTTGCTCGTAGTCTTGGCGAATTCGGGGCGACGATCAGTTTCGTCTCTAACATTCCGGGTGAGACCCAAACGATTCCGCTGGCAATGTACAACTTTATTGAAACGCCAGGTGCAGAAATGCAGGCGGCTCGTCTGTGTATCATTTCTATCGCGTTAGCCTTGTCTACATTAATGATCTCTGAATGGCTAAATCGTAAAGCGGCAAGCAGATTGGGTGCGAAGCAATGACGATTAAAGTCCAATTTAAACAAATGCTTGGTGAGACTGACTTCGACATCAAACTTAAGTTACCCTGTAATGGAATTAGTGCCTTGTTTGGACGATCTGGTGCAGGTAAAACGACGTTGATTAACATCATCAGCGGATTAGTCACTCCAAGACAAGGGTATGTTGCGGTTGGTGAGCATGTTTTGTTTGACAGTGAACAGGGAATCAACCTACCAACGCACAAGCGTGGTATTGGTTATGTGTTTCAGGATTCACGTTTGTTTCCTCACTATTCGGTTCAAGGCAATTTGTTATATGGCGTTAAAGAAAAAGATGACGAGTATTTTGATGCAGTCACCGAACTCTTGTCTATCAAACCGTTACTAAAGCGCTTTCCGGTATCACTTTCTGGTGGTGAAAAGCAACGTGTTGCGATTGCGCGCGCATTGCTATCTAAACCCAATTTGCTTTTGATGGATGAGCCACTTGCCTCACTCGATATGCCAAGAAAGCGTGAGGTAATGCCTTTTCTTGAGGAGTTGTCGGAGAAGGTAAATATCCCTATTATCTATGTCACACACAGTCTCCAGGAAATTTTAAGGCTTGCTCAGCACCTTGCAATTATTGACCAAGGTAAAATTTCGAGTTCAGGTAAGCTTGAGGAAGTGTGGGCTTCTCATGCTATGCGTCCATGGCAATCTTTCTCAGATCAAAGCAGCTTATTTGAAGGCCGGATTGCTGAACATCATGAACGTTATGCACTGACTTGTATCAACCTTGCACCTAATGTATTCCTGTGGGTGCAAAAGATTGACGGAACACCAGACACGCCAATACGCTTGCAAGTGCGTGCCAATGACGTTTCTATCACGCTCGAGCAGCCCAAGGCGACGTCGATTCGAAATATTCTGCCTGCTATTGTCGATTCCATCGAAGTGTTTAACGCAGCCGATGACAAACAGAGTATTAATGTATCACTCAAGCTAGACGAGAAATGTTATTTGTGGGCAACGATCACACCGTGGGCCCTTGATGATCTCAACCTAAAAGTTGGTAGCCGTGTTTTTGCACAAATTAAAGGTGTCAGTGTGACACAAAAAGATATGGCACTAGCGCCTCATTAACCGTTTAGACTGATTTACGCTTCATGATCAACAAAGGCCGCAAAGTGCGGCCTTTGTTACTAGAAGAATGTCGGAATTACTTCGCGAATACTTCTTTGAATTCACGCTTAAGAAGTGGGTCACGACGTGCTTTCTTAAGTTGCTTAACCATGTCTTTCACACAGTTGTGAAGCACATTATCAAGTAGTTGAGCACGGTATTCTTCTTTATCTTCATCTGTCATGTTTTCTGGCAGATTAAGAGTCGGAAACTCTTCCATCACATTAATACCAGCGAATGCTTGGCCTACAGAAACTAGAGCATGAAACTGTTCAAAGTTGTCTAGAATGTTCTGTGCACTTGCTGGCATTTCGTCCCATGATTCACGTACCGCTTCTTCAGACACTTCATGGATAGAGGTAACCATTTCGAACATTTGCTCTGGAACTTCGTCAAATTCGATAACTTTACGTAGCTCTGGAGAAATGCTGGCTAGATCGATTTTTTTGCTTTCGCTGTTAGTTGCTTCTGACATGGTGTGTCTCTCATTACAAAAAGGCGGGAATATTAATACCAAATGCATCAAATAGCTATACCCATTAATCCACAAGATGACCAAAGTGAATGAGTTTGTTGAACTTCTGCTCACAGGCCATGATTAGATAGGGTAACGTCCAGTCTAACTGCTTTATGCAATGGATTCCGTGATATTCAAACAAAAATATAGCACTTAATTATGAGTCAAATGCAACAACTCTATGAGTATGGTATATGTTTAATAAAGACATAATTAAAAATGGAACGCGTTATGCAACCGACAGGGACATCGATGCGAATCCTTCTGGTTGACGATGTTCAGCTAGACAGGATGCAGTTGGCTATTCGTCTAAAGCAACTTGGACATATTGTAAAAGCCGTAGGTAGTGGACTAGAGGCGTTAAATACCTACGAGAGTTTTGATCCGGAACTGGTGTTACTCGATATATCAATGCCAGATATGAACGGTTTTGAAGTCTCTCTTCATATAAGAGAAACGTTTCCGGATTGGATCCCAATTATTTTCTTGAGTAGTCACGAAGAGCCAGAAATGATTGCTAAAGCCATAGATGCGGGCGGTGATGACTATTTAATTAAGCCGGTAGATAAACTGGTACTGAACTCTAAACTTATCGCAATGCAGCGTATTGCTCATATGAGACGAGAGCTTAAGCAAGCGACAGCTCAATTGGAGCAGGTTAATCAACTTTTGACTCAGCAAGCGAATGAAGATGGCCTAACCAAACTCTATAACCGCCGTTATATCGACCATAAGTTGGAATCGATGGTTGCATGGCATGGCCGTCACAACATGCCAATGGCTTTGATTCTATTGGACGTCGATTTTTTTAAACCGTTTAATGATAACTACGGTCATATTGAAGGCGACCGTTGCTTACAAGCGATTGCGAATCAACTAAAGGCGACGTTTTGTCGCTCTGGGGAATATGTAGGTCGATATGGTGGAGAAGAGTTTGTCGTGTTGCTAGGGTGTACCGACACTCAAACAGCAGAAAGAGAAGCCGAGCGTATACAAGAGGCTATGTATTTTCTCGATTACCCACATGAGTATTCTAGTGTGTCAAATAGAGTGACAGTGTCACAGGGTGTTTTTGTTTTTCAACCGACAGGGAAAGAAGTGCAATCAGACTTGTATGCAACCGTTGATAAAGCACTATATACCTCGAAGTCTTTGGGAAGAAACACACATACTGTAGTTAATTCTTTTTAAAAACAAAATCTTATGAATGCTATTCTTTTTGTTGCGTTGTCACTTTTGGTGGTTATTTTAAAGCTAACTCAAAGTAAGATAGGCAAACAGTGCGAACGGAATGTCGCAATCGGGCGTATACCTTATACCTTTGATTAGATAGATAACATCGGGATAGTGGCAACGATGAGTGCAGTTATTATGCTGATGGGGAAGTTCGGTTTTGTTGTAAACCCAGACAAGCTTGTTAACTTTCACGATTGGTGAGGGTCTAACGAAGCTTTATGCAGTTACGTCCGGCCTTTTTCGCTTTGTAAAGAGCTTCGTCCGCTGATTTAATGACGTCCAGAGGAGCTTGCCCATTCCGGCTATCAGCAACTCCGAAACTTGCGGTAACAAAAACCGACTTTCTTTTCGAACTGTTGCTACCACGACGTTTTTGTCCTTGTTTATGGTTCTCAGGGCGAGATTCTTCATCGCGTAATATCATCTCGTATTCTGCAATCGATTTGCGAGCTTCTTCCAAAAAGTTCTTACATTCGTCAGCGTATTTGCCTTTAAAAACGATGGTAAATTCTTCTCCGCCAAATCGATAAACTTTTGCGCCGCCTGGGGTTTTAGTGAGGCGCGAAGCGACCATTTTTAGAACGTCATCACCAGTATCGTGACCGTAGGTGTCGTTAAACTTTTTAAAATGGTCAACATCAAGCATTGCGATCGTGAACTTCTTACCCATGTGTTTTAGATCGAGATCAAGTGCACGTCTGCTCGGAATCAGCGTTAGGCTATCGGTGAAAGCCAGTTGATGGCTAGCGGAAGCGGCATAAATAATGATAAGCAGCCCTGTTAGCGTAAACATGGTGCTTGATATGTACTGCACATCAAAGAAAATGAACGTCGCAGACGCCAATACCATGGCAGAGTAGGTCATCGCATGGATAATTTCATTCTTCTTTAAAACAAGGATTCCAAGAAAACAGACAATACCCACGCAATATAAAACAAGAATTAAAGGCAGTTTAGAGACCGTAGGTACAATAAATAAAATACCGCTTGTCCATTGTTCAAACCCTCCTTCAACGTAATATGCTAGCGTTAGATAAGACCAAAGAACGAACATTGCTAACATCAAGATGTAAGTCAACATGGCTCTAGAGTCAAAACCTTCTTTACTAAACAAAAATACCGTAAGAAACGAGACAGGAAGTAACGTGGCTAAAATGGTTAGCTCAAGTAAAGCGGTACCACTTTGAAGCGGGACTTGTAGGCGGTGCTGTATCACGAAGTAGGCTAGCAACATTGCCAAGCACACCATGGACTCTCTGCCTTGCTTAAATGAATAACAAAGGAGTAGCGCACAACCTAATAGTATGTACGGCAAGTTTGCGGCAATGCCCCAGTTTGCCTGAGTCATCTGAATAATGCTGTCCATGCCCGAACTCACTATGCCCAGTAGCAAAAAAGGGAATGAGAATCTGAAGCCTGATGAAGTCATTGACGATGAGGACATCTATTACAAACTGCCTGAAAATAGTTGACTATATAATTGGTTAGGTAAATCGTTTTATCAATATGGATATTTATCCGTTATTGAATTTCGAACTTTGAGAACTAGCAAGAATACGTCTATTTGTTCCTTTTCCCAAGTATTTTGGAAGACATTACGGCAAAAAGAGAGAGATTGATTAAATTAAGAGCAATCAATAAGTTGTTATAAACAAGTCGTTGCTATACTCATTTCATAGGAAAAAGGAGATTTATAGATGAAGATAAGCTCAGATGTGCACAACTACATGGAAACATTAGTAGGCCAGGTTCTCAGTTTGCCCGAATTTTTAGAACAGTATGACAACGAACAGTTAGCCGATATTGCTTGCCTTGCGCTTATCCAGCTCAAGCCTGTCTATATCCGTCATGATATTGATTTTTTGTCTTCACTTCCTGAACAAAAATTAAGCCAGTTTAAGCAAAGCGCGGATATAGCGGTGAAAAACGCCGCAGAAATGGTGAAAGAAGACAGGCGTAAGAACCGAGAGTATGATGTGCCTGTAATTTTTTCCCATACTAGTTATGATGATGACAAAGAGTTGGATTGGTATGAAAAACCGATCCTTAACGTTAATATTAAGTAAGAGTCGCTCAGTTGACTAGTGAGCTGACCCAAGGAGGAATCGTGGGATTTTTTTCGCGTTTGTTTGGTGGTAGTGAGAAAACGGTTGAAGCCAAAAATATCGAACCAGTTGAATATAAAGGTTTCCTTATTTACCCAGAGAGCCTTTCAGAGGGCGGACAATATCGCATCGCTGGTCGAATAGAAAAGCATGACAATGATGAAGTGAAAACACATCGGTTTATTCGCTCCGATTTACTTGGCTCAGAGCAAGATGCCAATGACCTTATGTTGAAGAAATCTCAAATGTTTATTGATCAAATGGGCGATAAAATCTTCGACTAGCAATTTACTGCAATTTGATTCCAGTCATCTTAAAAAGAGCCATTAGTGTATATGCTAGTGGCTCTTTCTTTTTAACGCTTAAATCTCTGTTAAGTCAGTATTTAATCGTTACCTGGTTAGACCTCAGTCTAGTACGGTGTTGCGTTGTTATTTTTCGAGCACAGAGCGACAATCATTCATTACTTAGCGTTATATGTAATGAAATTTAGTATTTAAATTACAAAACACTTGAAGTAATGAGACGCGTTCGATACAAACAGAATAATAACAGGGCTGTTAGTCAAGGTGTTATTGTGCAAATGGGTGTCCCCAAACATCATCTTTCGTTTGCAATTGTCTTGCGTGGTAAACAGATAGAAATAAAAAAGAATTAGAGTAGAGCGACGCTCTGTTTTGGGACTAATTTATTGATATGTATACAAGGAGTATGCGTTTTGCAAATCGGTGTACCTAAAGAGATACTCGCGGGTGAATCGCGAGTGGCTGCATCGCCGAAGTCGGTTGAGCAGTTAATAAAATTGGGATTCGATGTCGCGATCGAATCCCAAGCGGGGGTGCTAGCGAGTTTCGATGATGCCGCTTATGAAGCAGCTGGTGCGAAAATCGTTTCTAGTGAAGAAGTTTGGGTATCTGGCCTTATTTTAAAAGTTAATGCGCCAATTGTGGATGATGAGCAAAGCATTGACGAAATTGCGTTACTGCAAGATGGAGCAACACTGGTTAGCTTTATTTGGCCGGCTCAAAATGCTGAGTTGATGGAACAACTTTCAAGTAAGAACATTAACGTTCTTGCCATGGATTCCGTTCCTCGTATCTCACGTGCACAAGCCTTAGACGCGCTATCTTCGATGGCTAATATCGCTGGTTATCGTGCAGTGGTTGAGGCAGCTCATGAGTTTGGTCGTTTCTTTACAGGTCAAATTACGGCTGCCGGTAAAGTACCTCCAGCGAAAGTATTGGTTGCGGGTGCTGGCGTCGCTGGCTTGGCGGCTATCGGTGCTGCAGGTAGCTTAGGTGCCATTGTCCGTGCGTTTGACGTCCGCCCAGAAGTAAAAGAGCAAGTTGAATCGATGGGCGCTGAGTTCCTGACCGTTGACTTTCAAGAAGAGTCAGGCTCTGGGGATGGCTACGCAAAAGAAATGTCTGATGACTTCAACAAAAAAGCGGCAGAGTTATACGCAGAGCAAGCTAAAGATGTTGACATCATTATTACGACCGCGCTCATCCCTGGTAAACCTGCGCCGAAGTTGATCACCAAAGAAATGGTCGACAGCATGAAAGCGGGCAGTGTAATTGTCGACTTGGCAGCTGCTAATGGCGGTAACTGTGAATATACAGTGAAAGACCAAGTTATCATGACGGATAACGGCGTAAAAATTGTTGGTTACACTGACATGGTTGGTCGTTTGCCAACACAATCTTCTCAGCTTTACGCGACAAACCTTGTCAACCTTCTAAAACTGCTTTGTAAAGAGAAAGATGGCAACATCAATATTGATTTTGAAGATGTTGTTATCCGTGGCGTTACCGTGGTGAAAGCAGGTGAAGTTACTTGGCCAGCGCCACCAATTCAGGTTTCAGCTCAGCCGCAAGTGAAACAAGAACAGCCTGTAAAGCCAGAGCCTAAAGTAGAAGAACCTACGTCTCCAACGAAGAAAATTATTGGTGTGGCAGCGGCTGTTGGAGCCTTTGCATGGGTAGCATCGGTTGCTCCGGCAGCGTTTCTTTCTCACTTTACTGTATTTGTTCTAGCGTGTGTTGTCGGATACTACGTAGTATGGAATGTTACCCATGCACTTCATACTCCACTAATGTCAGTAACGAATGCTATCTCTGGCATTATTGTCGTTGGTGCATTACTGCAAATTGGACAAGGTAATGGCGTCGTTTCATTCCTATCTTTTATTGCCGTATTGATCGCGAGTATCAATATCTTCGGTGGTTTCACCGTCACCAAGCGTATGCTTGAAATGTTCCGCAAAGATAAATAGGAGTCACAATGTCTGCAGGATTAGTACAAGCAGCTTACATTGTTGCTGCATTATTTTTCATCATGAGTTTGGCGGGGCTTTCAAAGCAAGAGTCTGCTCGTAATGGTAACTACTACGGTATCGCTGGTATGACGATCGCGCTAATAGCGACGATCTTTAGCCCAGATGCGCAAGGTTTTGGTTGGATCATTATCGCGATGGCGATAGGTGGTGCGATCGGTATTTTCTATGCGAAGAAAGTAGAAATGACCGAGATGCCAGAACTGGTTGCGATTCTACACAGTTTTGTAGGTTTAGCTGCGGTTTTAGTTGGCTACAACAGCTACCTAGATGCGCCAGAAGCAGCAACACATGCTGAGCATGTTATCCACCTTGTAGAAGTATTCTTGGGTGTGTTCATCGGTGCCGTAACTTTCACCGGTTCAATTGTCGCATTTGGTAAGCTGCGTGGTGTGATTTCTTCGTCGCCACTTAATCTGCCTCATAAGCACAAAATGAACCTCGCAGCGGTTGTTATTTCTACGCTTCTTATGATCTACTTCGTAAAAGCAGATGGCAGCATGTTCGCTCTTATTGTGATGACTTTGATCGCGTTCGCATTCGGCTACCATTTAGTCGCTTCAATCGGTGGTGCAGATATGCCAGTTGTTGTCTCTATGTTGAACTCATACTCAGGTTGGGCAGCAGCGGCAGCAGGTTTCATGCTAGCAAATGATCTATTGATTGTAACAGGTGCTTTGGTAGGTTCATCAGGTGCGATTCTTTCTTACATCATGTGTAAAGCAATGAACCGTTCGTTTATCAGTGTTATTGCCGGTGGTTTTGGTCAAGAGATAGTGATTTCAGGTGACGAAGAGCAGGGCGAATATCGTGAAACAACGGCTGAAGAAGTTGCAGAGATGTTGAAGAACTCAAAATCAGTAATCATCACTCCAGGATATGGCATGGCAGTAGCTCAGGCACAATACCCTGTTCATGAAATTACTGATGTACTTCGTTCACAAGGTATTGAAGTTCGCTTTGGGATTCACCCAGTAGCGGGTCGTCTACCGGGGCATATGAATGTGTTACTCGCTGAAGCAAAAGTACCGTATGATATCGTTCTTGAAATGGATGAAATCAATGATGACTTTGCAGAAACCGATACCGTATTGGTTATCGGTGCTAACGATACGGTCAACCCAGCCGCACTGGAAGATCCGAACAGCCCAATCGCTGGTATGCCCGTATTGGAGGTATGGAACGCGAAAAACGTAGTGGTATTCAAGCGCTCAATGAATACTGGTTACGCAGGAGTACAGAACCCACTGTTCTTCAAAGAAAATACATCAATGCTATTTGGTGATGCGAAAGAAAGTGTTGAGTCTATTTTTAAAGCACTTTAACCATTCTTGATTTAAAACTATACAGGGTCAGCAATCGCTGGCCCTTTTTTGTTCCGTTTCAATGTTATAGTAATGCAAATCCTTCTGTTAGCAGATGTCAATTGCTTGTAGATTGATGTATAGTTTTGGCTAATGTAACAAGTGACGGTAACAGTTTGATTAAAAAGTTTTTGCTCGGTTTTGCAACTGTATTGCCGCTTTTTTCGGCACCTGCATTTTCCGATTCACTACCAGAAAGAATAGATACGTTTACAGAGCTATTTAACTATGAAGTAGCTCTTAAGTCGTACGATATTCGTATTCTGCAATCAAATTATCCTACCAAGTTACTTGCGCCAGATTCGCTTCTGCCGCAAACGTCTGACTATCCGTTAAAAGATATCCAACAGCTTTACAGCTTGGCGAATACTTGTCGTGGCAAATTACCATTAAGTCCTTTAATTACTGAGCCTTTAGTATTTACAAGGGCGATTTGTAAAGGGACGCAGCTGACACCTCGTTGGTTCTCGCGTAGTGGTCTCATTCACCCTGGTGGTGGGACGTATGCGGCACGTTATGTGGATAAGTATCCAGAACTCAAACCCAAACTATCTCAGTACATGCATATAAAAGAGCGTGATAACGAGGAAGGGGATGAGTTGCTAGAAAGCTTGAAAAACATGGATGACGACGCCATTAATGCTTTGATTGCAGGCGCGAGCATGTTTATTGAAGGTAACGAACTTTGGTTAAGACGTGGTGACCGTTACTTTGTTTTCGAGAAAGATATCTGGCAAGAGAACGTAGCGAATGCGGGTCTGTCATACGCTCTAGCGTCTCAAAGCAAAAGTTGCTTTGTTAAACGAGGTAATATTTGTTGGGATGTAGAAGATCACTCGCAAGTTTTGCGGATCAGTATGATCATACTGGTAATCGCCAATATTCTTTTGGTGATTGGTTGGGCGGTGTACCGTTGGAATAGCAAGCGAGAAGAACTACGTAGTAGAATGCTCGTGTTGCAAATTTTAACGCATGAGCTCAGAACACCGATTGCATCTCTGTCACTAACGGTTGAGGGCTTTCGTCGAGAGTTCGAGCATTTGCCTGAAAGTGTGTATGACGAATTCCGCAGATTGTGTGAAGATACGCGCCGCCTGCGTCAATTGGCAGAAGCGAGTAAAGATTATTTGCAATCTGATAACCAAATGCTTGCAACAGACTGGGTACCATCCGTTGCAGATTGGTTAGAATTTAAGATCGAAGAAGAATTTGATAGTGCCGTGCTTTTTAACATCAATGAAGATGTGGCTGCTAAAGTTAATGTGTACTGGTTAGGAACTTGTATCGATAACTTGCTTCGTAATGCGCTTAAGTACGGTGTCGCACCGGTTGAATTGGATGTCTCAACTAGTGAAGAAAAAATAGTATTCCAAGTCCGAGATGCAGGAGGCCTAACGGCTAAAGATTGGGCAAATTTGAAGAAACCGTTCGTAAGTAAGAGCGGGTTAGGACTTGGATTAACAATCGTTGAATCTATGGTAGGCCGCATGGGCGGAAAAATGTCCTTAATGGGACCACCTACAACTTTTATATTGGAGATACCTTGTGAAACAGACACTGCTTCTCGTTGAGGACGATAAAAACTTGGCTGACGGCCTGTTAGTAAGCCTGGAACAAGCAGGATATGAGTGTTTACATGTGGAGCGTATTGCAGACGTAGAGCCACAATGGAAAAAAGCTGACTTGGTAATTCTCGATCGCCAACTCCCAGATGGTGACTCTGTACAATGTCTCCCAGAATGGAAACAGATTAAAGACGTACCAGTTATCTTGTTAACGGCACTTGTTACCGTAAAAGATAAAGTTGCAGGCCTTGATTCCGGCGCGAACGACTACTTAACAAAGCCTTTTGCTGAGGCGGAGCTTTTTGCGAGAATCCGTGCACAGCTACGAGCACCGGATTCAGCAGAACAAAGCAACGCTGATAAAGTGATTACAAAAGACTTAGAGATTGACCGCTCGACTCGTGAAGTGACTTATAAAGACGAGCTAATTACGCTTACTCGAACAGAGTTTGATTTGCTGCTATTTTTGGCGTCAAACTTAGGTCGCGTGTTTACTCGTGATGAGCTACTTGACCACGTTTGGGGTTACAATCATTTCCCGACAACACGTACGGTTGATACACATGTACTACAGCTTCGTCAAAAACTGCCAGGACTGGAAATTGAAACACTTCGTGGTGTTGGCTACAAGATGAAAGCATAAGTCGTAATGAAAATACTACTCCCTGTAGTTGTCTCATTAGCGTTAGTGAAACCAGTCCATGCGATGGACTGGTTTCAAACTAACACGCCTTTAACACAGGCACATCAACACTTACTTGAAGATGATCTTGCGGGTATGTTCAACTCTCTTGTTGAACTCTGGCAAACAGAACCAAGTAAAGATTTGACTCCTCACCTTAATGATCTTCTTGGTCAGTCACTATCTAAAAACTGTGGCAAGGCTCTCACTGGTGTAACGCTGCCTGATTGGATAAGTGGTGTGAACGTTATTCGTCAGACTATTCAAAGCCCTGGGCGAGATACATTTAGATTGGTGATCAAGCTAAGAGCTACAACTGACATCGAAAATATTTCATTTAATCGATGGGTGGATGATTCTATATCCGCGGACAGTTCATTCAGCTATGAACAACAGCCGAACGGGACAGAACTTGCCAACGAGCGTAGTTACTCGAAACGCTATAACTTAACAGGTAAGCTTGAAGCTGGTTTATATCACTTAACCGTTGTTTCTACTGATAAACAAGAGTATCGAACTTGGGTAATACTTGGAGATTCAAACTCTTCTCAATATGTTCGTTGGACATCTAAAGAGAATTGGAAAGTAGAAAAGAGCGCACTTCGTAATCCCCATTGTCCATTACCGCAACTTGAAGTCGGTTTGTATGACTACATTGATGGCCAGTACGAGCAAATGTGGAAAAAGACTTACGAGTCTAATTATCCAAATTCATTGGAGCTAGCGGGTGTCCCAAACGATAGATACGTATTGGCGGTAAGTATCAATAGTCGCCGTTGGCAGGGCGATATAATTGTTGAGCAGGCTCAAACTATTAGCCGAACCTATGATCTTTCCCAGGAAGAATAGTTAAAGAAATACTACTTGTGCCGATAAAGGTTCAGGACGAACTAAAATCACAAGTGTAGTATGAAAAACAAATATAAAATTCTTGCCACTTCTGTTGCTACTATTCTTTTCGCTAATGCTGCCTCTGCTGCTACTTATGCGATAGAGGCTCGTAGTGATGCAATGGGTGGCGTTGGTACCGTATCAGCAACTTATCTAACTGCGCCTTTTTTCAACCCCGCTCTTACTGCGATTTATCGCCGAAATGACGATGCAGGCATGATCGTGCCAAGTTTTGGTGGCAGCTACGATGATCAATATGATCTAGTTGATGAGATCGAACGCATCAGCAAATTGACAGACGTCGATGAAATCAAAAAATCGATGGATGCTATCGATGGGAAAAAGACAGACTTTGATCTTGGTGGTGTCGTTGCCATTGGTATTCCCAACAAATTCTTATCTGCAACTGCATACGGTAAGCTATACACTGAATCATTCGTACAACCAAATGTTGATACCTCAGGTACTAATCCATTAGATGATAGCTATGTACAAGGTGTTTCTATTGGCGTGGCTGAAGCTGGTATTTCACTTGCTAAATACACTAATTTCATGAACCAACACCTTTCTTTTGGTGTTACTCCTAAACTTCAGCGTATATACACATACTCATACGCCACGAGTTTTCAGAATTTTGATACTAAAGACTTACGTGAAAATGAGACCGCGGAAACGATGTTTAACTTAGACGCCGGCGCACTTTGGTTCTTTGGCCCATATCGTCTCGGTATTTCAGCGAAAAATTTGATCGGAAGAGACGTTAAAACAAAGTCATTCCAATATGGCAGCGATACGATAAAATCATACGAATATAGCATGCGTCCTGTATACACCGTTGGGGCAGGGATTGTTGCCGATTACTTTACGATGAGTGTTGACTACGATCTTAACGAAGAAAAACGTTTTTCATCCTTTGATGATAATACGCAAATGATTCGAGCTGGTATTGAATTTGATATTTTGCGTCAAATGGCATTACGAGCAGGGTATATGAAGAACTTAGCTCGAAGTAATGACGAAGGAACCATTACTGCTGGTATCGGGTTGTCTCCACTTAAGTTGTTCGAATTGGATATCGCAGCTCAGTACACAAACGAGAACGCTATGGGTGCATCCATTAATTTCCTTGCTACCTATTAATTGAATCGTTATAGTCAGCTCCTCAAAATGAGGAGCTTTTTATGTTTGACGATTTACCCCCTCTATCTCACCAAGAGCAACAACAAGCTGTAGAGAGAATTCAAGAATTGATGGCGAAGGGCACAAGTACTGCAGAAGCTATCAAAATTGTTGCCGAACGGATTCGATCTGAGTACGCAGAAAAACAACAGCAACAAAACTAATCAATTCATGGACAGGGCATACGCCCTGTTTTTTTTGCGTTTCTATTTTCTATTCCTTTACATTCCCAAATACCACCCTAGTTACGCTGTAACTAAAATTTACTATACCTCTATGATTGTAATCTTGTTCAATTACCTTTAAAACTAAATAGCGGGTTAGTAAAACTTTACCTCATCATATTAACCTTGGCTTACACAGTGCAGGTAATTAGGCATTTTTTAAAGAACTTATAAATTAAACTCAATTATATCAATTATTTACCTCGGTCTTTTAATCTGCCAACCATATTGGTCGCGATTGATCTTGTAATTTAATTACAAAGCCCAAGAGAGCCTCGTTCTCAGGCGGAAGATTATTCTAAAAAAAGAAAAAAGAGACACCGTAACTTATAACGATAATTCAACTGGAGTTATTAAATAAGCGATATAAAAACAGTAAGCACTCGCAGACATATGTAATAGATGAAGCGAAATTCATCTTATTGAGCTGCTTTTTTTAGCCGAAATACGTCTCCTGGATTTGAGCGGAGCGTTACATATTGAGCATGCTTAATCTAAAGTAGTTTTACTAAACTAGGCGACGTTGAAGTGGGTAATATAAAACCTCAAGAGTAGTAGAAATCAAGAGTAGTAACGCGTGTTACAACGTAATGTTTTCTGGCATCCTTCCTGTTAAATAGTCCGATAATTAGAGAAGAAATTGGAAAAACATCGTTGATCTTTGGATGAGAGGAAGCAACAAGGTTGCAATGAAAACTATTTGCCTGTTTTACACTAAACTCCTTTAACTATCATGTAGCAGTAGTTTTGATGTTGTGTTCGCTCTATGTGGACTAGACTTAATATGAGAACAAAAACTAACCTAGGGAGGAATGATGGGTTATAAGCACGTTTTGGTTGCTGTCGACTTATCTCAATCTAGCCAAGCCGTTATCGAAAAAGCAATAATGCAAGCAGATAACTCAAGCAGCAAACTCTCATTTGTTTACGTAGATGTTGATCGCATAGTCATGGAAGCGAAGGAAGAGCAAGAATTGGAAAGAAGGCTGCAAGAGCTCGCTGATAAATGCTTATACCCAGTAAACGAGACCATGGTAGTAATAGGCGATCTTCATATAAAACTATCGGGAATCGTCAAAAAAGAGGGGATAGATTTAGTTGTCTGTGGTCATCATCACAACTTATTGAGTCGCTTTTTTTCATCGATACCAAAGGTTGTGAACGAAGTTGAAGCTGATTTATTAATCGTCTATTTAGACGAGTGATCGACAACTCTTGTTCGCACTCATCATTTTTTGTCACTAAAAAGCCGAACGTTTATGTTCGGCTTGGTGTATCGGTGATAATAAAAGTTTTTAGCCAGGAATGATTGATGCCTCATGAGATAAAACAGATGCAGACTCCGCGTTTGACTGCAGATCAAAATGTACGTTAACTTGCACGCCTTCTCGCTCAAAAGTGACATCATCAAAATCGGTCATAGTGATTTTGAATCCATTTCTAGCAAAAAAGCCAGTCACCATAGTTCGCTGCTTAATTTCTAATGCAGACGCGAGTAGCTTATCCATGGCATTCTCCTTGGTTATTGTGGGGATATGGGTAGAAGATACACATAGATTGGTATGAAATCAATTTTATACAAAGTTGCTTTTGATGAAAATTTTAATGTAAGTCAATCTATCGTTTACCCCACGTGATTTATTCCACGCAAAACCTTGATAACAAGACGGCAGAGCATCTCACATTGTGATAGCAAGCATAAAGATGGGGGTGTTAATAAATACCGCTGAAACAATATGTTACAAAGATTAGCGTTAGGCCTAGTTGCGTAGACAACGCAAAATTCTAAATCTGAACAACCGCCCTAAAATGACTCACTCTTCAATACTTGTGATAACTCAGACCTAATAAAAGTAGATATCTCAGCTAGCTTTCTTGGCAAAGGGTTTTGATAAGGGTAGGCAATATACATGGAACGTTCTATATCAAAAGTTTGCGATATTCGGATGTTTTTGTCTATATAGTTACTTTTAATAAGATAGTTTGGAATGACACCAACCCCAACTCCCTCAGAAACAAAGTTTATTAAAATAGAGGTGTTATCAACTTCGATAACATCAGTATATTGATTTTTAATTGATTCCTTATTCGAATGATGTTTGTAGATTAATAGTGTTTTGTTGTTGGCATTACTTATCCTAGATATCAAAACATCACTATAATCACCAATTTTATGTGCAATAAGAGTGTCATCAATAACATTATTAAGCCTAATCGCTAAATCTACATTGCTTTCTAATAAATTTTCTACATTGTTACTTGACGATATTTCAAAATCAACTTTTGGATATCGTTCTTTTAAGTCTTTAAGAACAGAACCAAAAATAGAAGAGGCTATAGAGTTGGGCATTGTGATTTTAAACTTTCCATCAATGCATTCACTCAACGAGCTAGCTCTGTAATTTAACTCGTGCAAACTCTCTAACGTCTTGATAGCAAGCTCTCTAATGCTTTCGCCATGATCAGTTAAAACGAGTTTCCTTGTTGTTCTGTGGACGAGTGTTACGCCAAGTTGTTTTTCTAATGCTGCTAGCTGCCTGCTGACTTGAGCCTTCGACTTTCCAAGTTCTTTTGATGCCTCTGTAAGAGAGAGGTGTTTACAAATGGCTGCAAAGCAGATCAGCTCATTGTTCATCAATTCCATGATTGTTACCTTTTTGCAACTCTGAGTCACGTTGTCTTTTAACTGGTGGGAAAGTATAACTTGCATCATCGGAGGGGGACAATGATATTTAAAAGCCGCCATGAAATAATGGCAGACTACTATCTTAATAAAACTATATTGGATATTAAGTTAAACCGATATCCTGAAGAAATTAACTCAATCGGATTAAATATAGAAAATAAAGATTTAAAAATAAAGAATTTGTCTCGTGAAATTACTAAGTTGGATTCGGGTGATTTAATTGTTGATTGTGCATCATTGATAATGACTCATTACATATCGAAAAAAGTAATAATAAAAGTTGAAATTGATTTTTTAAATTATAAAGTTAAACGTGTAAGGATATTGAAATATGAAGACTGCAATACAAAATTCGAAAAGATGTGTTTATCAGAAAGATACATTGTATAGAATAATAAATAATATTAGTACTTTGTATACCAAATCACTAGTAAAATTATTTGGTGAAGAGTTGAGAATCCATCATTGCAAACATAAGATTAATGTAAGAACCACTAACGAGTTGAGTGAACATATGAAGAAAGATCTAGGTATAGATTGAAAAGTAGAGAGTTTACATCTGTTAGATTCCTTGTTCCTATAAAACTAATGTAGTACTTACACGTTTGGGTTAAGCAAATGCGTGTCCATGTTGACTCATGTTGAATGAGCAAGATGCAGAACCAACGTGTACTGTGTTGAACGTAACCCAAGATACAATGAAGGAACTTAATTAGCCACACGGTTTTAAAGTTGATGACTGGTTATTATCAAGTTGTCGCTGTGGTGAAATCGAAGTTCACGGTCCATACAAGACAGCTGATGAGGCTTGCAAAGCAGCAACAGCCAAATACGGTGTAACTAAACTGACTTCACCAATGATAATCTTCTAACCCTTAAGTTCGCATTATGTATATTATGTTAAATTGTATATCGCCGTACGCCAAATGTTGTCTGAGTATGCTCCTATTCCCCTGCAGATTTTAAATTTAAGGGCCTTACTGTGAGCATTAAACATAATGGTTATTTACCATAAAATAGCTAATATCGATCTATCAATCTACGATTGCTTGCTCTTCAATTAGCAACTTATAAAAAATGGCGTCTATTTCTTTAGACGCCATTTTTGTTTACTGGAAATATTAAATTAGCCACCGGCTAATTTGACTGTCATGCCTTTCTTTTCAAGATGTGCCTTGATCTTGTCTCTAGCATCACCTTGAATCTCGATATTGCCATCTTTTACAGAGCCACCACAGCCACAGACTTTTTTGAGTTCTGCCGCTAATAACTTTAAAGGTGCATCATCCAAGTCTAAACCTGTAACAATGCATACGCCTTTACCTTTACGGCCTTTCGTTTGGCGCTGAATCCGAACAACACCATCGCCTTTAGGGCGAGATACTTTTTCTTCTTCCGGTTTAATTCGACCGGTTTCTGTTGAATATACCAGAGTCATTCTATTGTTTCTTTTGTTGTTGAGCTTGCATCGCTTTTTGCTTTGCAACCAAATAAGCTTCGATATGGCGTTGAATAGCGGCTTTACTGCCCTTAATCAGTTTACCATTAAACATACAGTACCAAGAGTTAGGTTGGCCTGTATCGTTTTGAATAGTATAGCCGTTAAAGACCTCTGATTTTGCAACACCAGTTTGCTGCACTCTTTGCCCGAGTGAAGCAAACTCTTTGGGATCAATAATCGATGCGGTGTCACACCACCAATCAATGCTTTTCTTTACCGCCGTCAAACTGCCCTGTAAAACGTGGTTCTTGATTTTAACCTTCCAAACACTGCCATCTGATCCGACTGACTGCAGGTTAAAACCTCTATAATTTGAAATCGCCATACCACTGAGTCATCTGTTTAATGCGTTGATATAATCATAATTGCTACTGAGCAATATTCAAATACGGCTTGAATAATCCTTGCTCTAGAAAACAACTTGTATCATAAAACGCGTCTCGATAACGTTAATCACTTTGCACTGTTTATACAATCTTCCAAGAACTCATGAAATTTGTGCCCGTTGTTTTGAAGCATTTTAGGGAACATTGAGATCGGAGTCATTCCTGGAAATGTGTTTACTTCGTTTAAGTAAATCTCATCATCTTCCGTTAGGAAAAAGTCGATACGAGATAAATGACGAAGATTCATTTGTCTAAATACCGTCTCTGACGCGTGTTGGATGGAATCTAATTGTACTTGAGTTAGATTCTTCGCCTCAACTTCTGTGAGCGAGTGACTTGAACTGCTGTACTTTTCATCGTACGAGTAAAAAGCACCATCAGGCGCGATGACCTCGCCTGGCTTAGTGATATGTAGTTGGCCATTCATCTCATATGCAGCAACTTCAAGTTCTCGAGGTTTTACTGCTTTCTCAACCAACACTTGGTCAGAAAACCCAAAAGCATCATTTACTGCATTAGAAAGCTTGCCTTTTTCTGTGACACTGTAACAACCAACGGAAGAGCCTTGGCGAGCGGCTTTAACAAAAACTTTTCCCCATTTTTCAAAGGCTTTATGAGCTTGAACGTGAGCTTCTTCATCGTTTCGCGTTAAGAATAAGTATGGCGTATTGGGTATGCCGATAGCGTCGTACCAAAGCTTAGATGTGATTTTATTGAAACTATTGCTACTCGCTTCTGGCCCGCAGCCAAGATAAGGAATACCTGCGATTTCAAACAGAGATTGAATGTCGCCTGTTTCGCCAGGAAAACCATGTATACAAGGCACGATGAAATCAATGGTTTGATTAGATTCACTTGAGCACAACTGCTTGGTATTGAGATCCAAGTAAACCAACTCACCTTGGTTGGTCATCCAACCTTCGTTTTTTATTTCTACGCGTGTAACGTGAACGTCTTCAATAAGATTTAGTTGTTGTTCGACAAAGTTTGCAGACAATAATGAAATCTCGTGCTCAGAAGAGCCACCGCCGCATAGTAAAAGAATATTTTTAATCATGAATCCATCTTTCCGTGACCTACAAAAGATACTATTTATTATGATAAACCTTTGAAGTGTGACGTACAGTAATTTTAATGTGAGGAATGTTGTTCGAATAGGATTTGAGCAAATAAATAAGGGAGCTATTCGCTCCCTTATTTGATGTGTTAATTTAATTTGTTAAGCGTTGGGTAAGCTGAGTTTTTGATTGCATCAATGCTTTTAACAAATGGTCTTAACTGCTGAAATTGAGCTGGCAAAGTCGAAATCGCTTGCTTGGCTTCTGCGCTTGTTGCGTAGTCTCCGTATAAAACTGAGAACCACTTAGTACCGTTTACAACTTTGTAGTTTTCCCAAATTGGCTGACCGTTCTGTGGCAGCTTATTTGCAAACTGATCGACTTTAGCTTGGCTACCCACAGCTGCGACTTGAATGGTATAGCCGAATCGTTGAATGCCAGCTTGCTTTTTACTTGGTGGTACGATCTTAACTGGCTTCGCCTGCTCTTTTGGCGTTAGCTTGACTACTTTCTTTTCTTCAGGCTTTGCCGTCATTTTCACAACAGTTGGTTGTACGTCTTTTTCTACTACAGCGTTTTCAGACGCCATAATTGGTTTAGAGATACGATCTGATTTGTAGTCCTCTCGGTAACTTTCTGAGGTCACATCCGTGATGTAAGTTTCAGATGCACAAGCAGAAAGCAGAACTGACAAGCCGATGATTGCGATTTTTTTCATGAAGTAACAAATGCTCTGGATAAATATTACGATAAATCATGCCGATAGCAGGGCCGTTTATCAAGCATCAAATACAATAATCTGTGATTTTGATGTGATGAATAACACAAACTCCATAAGCATCGTACACATTTTCTGCAATGTCTGGTCTGAAGATGTTTTATCAGTAAATTATTCGTTTATGATTGATATGAAACCGAGAAGCCAACGTGACTTACAAACGGCCAGGAGTCAGCATGAATAAACTACATAAACTCTTTAAACCCAACTCTGTGGCCGTTATTGGGGCATCTCAAAAAGCATTGCGAGCAGGACATGTTGTGATGCGCAACCTTCTACAAAGTGGATTTGGTGGCGCGATTATGCCAGTAACGCCGCGATATAAAGCCGTATCTGGCGTGATCGCTTACCCTGATGTAGCTTCCCTGCCCTATACGCCAGATATTGCAATTTTGTGTACGAACGTTTCACGTAACGAGCAATTGCTTAAAGAGCTAGATGAGAGAGGCACACCGTTTGCGATTGTTATCTCTGATGACCCTAATCCTTTAGATATCTCATCATTGAACATTCGAGTCTTAGGCCCAAACAGCTTAGGTATCATCCTTCCTTGGCACAATTTTAACTGCACGTTTTCCCCTGTTGCAGCTAAACCCGGAAAAATTGCTTTCATCTCACAATCCGCGGCGGTTTGTACCACGGTTTTAGACTGGGCAAATGATAAGAACATTGGTTTTTCTTCGTTCATTTCGATTGGGCGCGGACAAGATATCGATTTTGCAGATTTGCTCGACTATTTGAGTATGGATGGAAACACTGAAGCTATTCTGCTTTATGTTGATAATATCCAAGACGCTCGCCGATTTATGTCTGCTGCGCGCGCCGCTTCACGTAACCGACGTATATTGGTGCTAAAAGCGGGCCGCTCTAAAGAGATGAATACTTTTGAGCAGCAAGACGGAGATACACTTGACGTAATTTACGATTCTGCTATTCGCAGAACTGGTATGTTACGAGTCAGCAATACGCATGAGCTTTTTGCCGCGGTAGAAACACTCACGCATTCTGTGCCACTTCGTGGAGAGCGTTTAGCGATCATCACCAATGGCGGCGGCCCTGCTGTTATGTCCGTTGATACTTTGATTGAACGTGGTGGCCAACTCGCAACGCTTGATGACGCTTCCATTGAGCAATTACAAGCAGTACTTCCATCCAACTGGCGTGCTCGAAATCCAATTGATCTGTCTGGTGACGCAACCCAAAAACGCTATATTGATACCATTAACGCACTGATGAATAACGACTGTGCAGATGCGATATTGATTATGCATAGTCCTTCTGCTGTTTCTGATCCTCTTGAAACTGCTCAAGCCGTTATTAATGCAATCAAATCTCACCCTCGGCATAAGCATTTTAATATCTTGACCAACTGGTCAGGAGAACAAACGTCGAGAGAAGCGCGACTGGCCTTTACTCAAGCAGGCATTCCAACCTATAGAACACCTGAAAGTGCGGTTGTAGCATACATGCACTTGGTCGAATACAGACGAAACCAGAAACAACTAATGGAAACGCCAACGACGGCAGAGCCATTACATTCTGGAAGTGTGAGTTCAGCAAAAGAATGGGTAAACGAACGACTACTGGATAAAAACACAGTCACCTTGGATACGCATCAAACCAGCCCATTATTTAAGCTGTTCGGGTTTAACGTTTTGCCTACGTGGATTGCATCTGACGACATTGAAGCCGTTCATATGGCAGAAAATATTGGATATCCTGTTGCGGTTAAATTGCGTTCTCCAGACATTCCTCATAAATCGGATGTTCACGGTGTCGCTCTAAATTTAAGAAACAGTCGAGAAGTTTCCAACGCAGCGCTATCCATTTTAGATACCGTAAAGCTCAGCTACCCTTCCGCCAATGTACATGGGCTGTTGGTACAAGGGATGGCAAAGCTCGGCAGCGCTGAAGAGCTACGGATTAGTATTGCAGTAGATAAAGTCTTTGGACCAGTGATCTTGCTTGGTCAAGGCGGCTCTGAGTGGAATATCGCCCAAGATGCCGTCGCTGCACTTCCTCCTTTGAACATGACGCTTGCGCGCTACCTTGTCGTTGTTGCCCTAAAGTCTGGAAAGATTCGCCTGCAGAAACACAAAGATGCGCTCGATATTACTGAGTTGTCGAAGTTCTTGGTTCGTATCTCCCAAATGGCAGTTGAGTTACCAGAAATACAAAGGCTGGATATCCATCCAGTGCTGGTATCCGGAAGCGATTTAACTATCCTTGATGCAGATGTCACACTGTGTAAATACGAAGGAGACGCCCAAAAACGGCTAGCGATTCGCCCTTTCCCGGCAGAGTTTGTCGAAACTGTAACGCTTCGAGATGGCCAACCTATCCTGCTTCGCCCTATCTTGCCTGAGGATGAACCGCTGCATGCTCAATTCATTAATAGCGTATCGAAAGAAGATCTCTATAAACGTTTCTTTTCTGAAGTTGGAGAGTTCAACCATGAGGCTTTGGCAAACTTTACTCAAATCGACTACGACCGCGAAATGGCGTTTGTTGCGGTAGCGTTTAATACTGACGGACCGTCTATCATAGGGGTAGCCCGCGCATTGATTACACCAGACAATAGTGACGCTGAGTTTGCTATTTTGGTTCGTTCAGATTTGAAAGGAAAAGGTTTAGGCAAAGTGCTGATGCAGAAAATAATCAGCTATTGCAAAGTTAAAGGCACAAAGCAAATGTCTGGAATGACCATGCCAACAAATAGAGGAATGTTGATGTTGGCTCAGAACTTGGGGTTTGAGATCGATGTCCAGTTTGCAGACGGTACGGCAGATATGGTGCTCCCTTTAAATTGAAAAGCTCAGCATTAGCGATGACTTTTACTTCTTACATTCGATAATCAATGGGAATTTAAGAAGTAAAAGTTACGTTGTTACTTTAGTTTCCAATTCTTTTTTAGGTACTGAATACACCAGGATTTTGCTTCACCCATAGTGTTCCGGCGCCATGCCAAAATAATATCCATCGGCTGTTCTTCAGTGCCTTCGATTCGTTTCAATACACCACTATCAATAAGAGGTTGCGCAATTTGGCTTGGTAATGTACCAATGCCTAAACCTGCAGTGAGCGCTTCTACTTTTGCCGTAAAGTTGGTGACGGTCAAGCGAGGCTGTTTTTGAATGATATTAATTGAGAGCGCGGGTTGCTCACGTGCGGTATCTGCAATAGCAATAATCCGATACTTTTCTCGCGCTGCTTCATCAAACTTACCACTACGCTTGTGAACATAGTGATCAGCGGAAGCTACCCAATACATACTCATTTTACCAATTTTTTCTGACTTAACTTCTTGAGGAAGCGTATCCAGTGATGGGCAAATCAGTAAATCAGCTCTCCCCGTATTCAACGACTCCCAGCTACCAGCCAGAATCTCCTCTTGCAGCCTGACTCGAGTTGAGCTGACCTCGGCCAGCGCATCAACCATCGGGAAAAAGTTGGATATAGGAATAATGCCATCGAAGGCAATGGTAATATCCAGTTCCCAGCCATTCGCCAATAACGTTGCATCGTTCACTAACTTTTCACTGGCTTGTAAAATGGCTCTTCCTCTTTCAAGAATAAGCTTACCTGCTTCAGTAAAATGGGCTTTGTGACCAGAGCGATCGAAGATAATAATGTCTAAGTCTTGCTCGAGTTTCTGGATTTGATAGCTCAGCGATGACGGGGCTCTGTCTAACTCATTCGCAGCAGCAGCAAAACTCCCTCTTCGATCAATAGCATCTAGAATATGGAGTGCTTCTAACGTAATTGGACTCTGCACACGGCCTCTCTTAATGTGACATTCATCACATTCGTTGTATTTGGATGAACTTATCAAGAACTAACGACAAATAATATAACATATTGATAACTAAAGACTAGGAATGCTCATAGCCTAAGAAGAAGATTCAATACAAATCAATAAATGACAATGGTAATGATAGTAATTACCATTTAGATCCATTAATATCCGCGTGTTGTTACCTATTATGGATCTAAGGTATTGAAGCCAATGTATAAAAAATCAATTTTGTCAGCCTCCATTTTAGTTGCCCTTTCCCATACAGCTTATGCGGAAGAAGCTTCTAAGTTTGAAGAAGTCGTTGTGTCGGCCACCCGTACCAACCAAACCATAAACACTGTTGCTGCTTCTGTTGCTGTTGTATCAGAGAAAGACATCGAAGAAAACATGGTAAAGGACTTGAATGATCTATTCGAGTATACGCCAGGTGTTACTGTTAATGGCACTCAACGCCAAGGCGTCCAAAGTATTAACATTCGCGGGATGGAAGGTAAACGAGTTAAAATCTTAGTAGACGGTGCATCTCAACCAGGTGTATTCAGCGGTGGACCATATTCGTTTATCAATTCTAGTGCCGTTACTGTCGACCCCGATATGCTAAAGAGTGTCGAAATTGTTAAAGGAGCAGCTTCTAGCCTACATGGTAGTGATGCAATTGGCGGTGTTGTCGCATTCGAAACAAAAGATCCGAAGGATTTCCTCAAAGATGGTAAAGACTTTGGTGGTCAAGCTAAACTCTCTTATTCATCGGAAGATAACTCTTTTAGTGAGCATGTAGCTTTAGCAAAGCGTTTCGGTAATACAGAAGCACTTATAGCCTTTACACGCCGTGATGGTGCAGAGCTACAAAATTTCTCTAAGGCGCCTTACGATAACTATTCTGTGGACAACCAAGATTATTACAAAAACGATCTATTGGTAAAACTTCAATCTCAATTGAATGACGCTCATCGCTTGGAGTTTTTGGGAGAAGTTATTTACAACGAGACTGACTCAGAGATCGCACATAAAAGTTACAAAAACTTCAACGCTGAAGACACAACCAAGCAAAATCGCATTGGGCTCAAGCACATTTGGTTTGCAGATGCAGCTATCTCGGATACGATCACGTCCAAGCTTACATGGATTGGTAAAGAAGAAAACGGCGTCTCTAATCGCTTTATCGAAGCTAGCCCTGGTTACCCACCTTACGTACCGCCTAGTGGTGACAACCAACAGAAAAAAGATTACGAATATACTGAAGACAAATTTGAATTCGAAACTCAGTTAGATAAAGAGATTCAAAATCACTATATTGTTTACGGAATATCGTACAAACATAGTGACATCAGTAATACCAATCGCGAGTTTAATTCCGATCCTGGCACGCCAGATACTGTTTACGTTTACACACCGGATGCAAAAGAAGAAAGCTTTGGTTTATTCTTGCAAGATGAAATTTCGCTTCTTAATGACAAGCTAATTCTGACTCCAGGTGTGCGTTACGATTACTTCTCTACTAATCCTTCAAATACTTCTGAAGAGTCATTCGAGAAGTTTAGCGACTCTGCATTAACTGGTCGTTTAGGAGCAACTTACTCTATATCGCAACCAGGCACGATATTCGCGCAAGTGAGCCAAGGGTTCCGAGCGCCATCGTTCGACGAGCTTTACTACACCTACGATAATCCGGCTCATGGCTATACCAACCGCCCTAACCCAAATTTGGGATCTGAAAAGAGTTTGTCTTATGAGCTTGGTTACCGTCATAACACTGCAGCGTCGGCAACTGAAGTAGCGTTCTACTACAGTGATTACAGTGACTTTATTGAGCAAACGTCATCAAACAATGGTGGCTTAACTGAATTCACAAATATCAATATTAGTGAAGCAAACATTAAAGGGGTTGAGCTCTCTAACCGTCTTGATTGGCATGCCATTGCTGGTCTTCCATCAGGCATGACAACTCGCTTTGTTGCAGCATACACAGAAGGTGAAGATGGTGATGGTAATCCTTTGAACAGTGTAAACCCATGGAATGCCGTAGCTGCTGTAAATTACGATTCACCAAATGCACTTTGGGGGACAAGCCTAAAAGTAAACTACACGGCTAAGAAATCGAACAGTGATATCAACTCTGATGGTGATAAAGGCGGAATCAAAGACCAAGTTGCTTTGCCGTCTGCGACAGTCGTTGACTTAACGGCGTACTACAAACCAATGAAAGATATAACCATTCGTGCTGGTGTTATGAATCTAACGAATGAAGAATACCATCTTTGGAACGATGTTCGCGGTAAGACTGAGTTAAGTCGAGACAAAACGCAAGCTGAGCGTAATTATAACATTAGTGTTAAATACGAGTTCTAAACCTTAAAAACACAAAAGCCAGCGTAATGCTGGCTTTTTTTATGGCTTTCATTTCAAAAATGTAAAGAAAAGTATGAAAAATGAAAGTTTACTGTTTTGCCATCTCTTTTTTCACCATTACTGCTGCTGCAATGATGAAAGTGATGATCAGACCGAGTTCCATGAACTACCCCAATAGCTATGAGAAAATTTATAACCCAAATTAAGAGTCGGGCATAGTTTAACAGCTCTATATATACTTGCTACCTTTTAACCAGTAATTTACGATTTTTTCCGATTTGGATCAAAAAAGACGCAATCACGCGCCTTTTTGTTACTATTATGTAAATTAAAGATTAGGCATCTGGATAACCTTGAGGGTTAGTAGACTGCCAGCGCCATGTATCGCCAGTCATTTCTTCTAGAGTGCGAGTTGCTTTCCAACCTAACTCATTCATCGCTTTTGATGGATCCGCCCAACACTCTGCAATATCACCTGGACGACGCTCAACAAGTTGGTATGGGACATCTTTACCACTTGCGGCTTCAAATGCTTTCACCATGTCCAGTACACTGTAGCCGTTACCAGTACCGAGGTTATAGATATGAAGGCCAGCTTTGCTACCTACTTTTTCTAATGCAGCAACGTGACCATCAGATAAGTCCATTACATGAATATAATCACGTACGCCTGTGCCATCTTTGGTCGGATAATCACTACCAAACACAGAAAGGAACTCTCTGCGCCCTACCGCAACTTGAGAAACAAACGGCATTAAGTTGTTTGGAATACCTTGAGGATCTTCACCTAGCTCGCCTGTTGGATGTGAACCTACCGGGTTAAAGTAACGAAGAAGTGTAATGCTCCAGTCAGGGTTCGCATTTTGGAAGTCGGTTAAACACTCTTCTACCATTAATTTGCTGCGCCCATATGGGTTAGTTGCGCTAGTTGGAAAGTCCTCTGTGATGGGTACAGATGCAGGATCACCATATACAGTCGCTGATGAACTAAATACCAACGATTTAACTCCGGCTTCACGCATTGCATCAACCAATACTAAAGTGCCATTAACGTTGTTGTCGTAATACTCTAAAGGTTTTGCTACAGACTCACCGACGGCCTTTAAACCTGCAAAATGGATAACAGCTTCAATATTGTGCGACTTTAGTGCTTCTACCATCGCCAATTTATCTCTGATATCGGCTTTAATGAAGGTTGGCTTTACACCACATACCTTTTCAATTCGATCTAATACCGTAGATTTACTGTTGTACAGGTTGTCTAGAATCACTGGCGTCATGCCAGCTTCGATCATTTGAATACACGTATGACTACCGATATAGCCCATACCACCCGTAACGAGTACTTTCATTTTATTATTCCTTCTGACGCGAATTGAGTTAGTTTAAAGCTTTGACGTTACGATTTAAACTGTCTCTTGTAATTCGCATCCCATTAATATTGCTTGGCCTTTTCCGGCTTTCTTTGCTTGATACATTGCCGTATCCGCACTTTTTAAAACTCGAGTAGCATCGCGCTCATTTACGCCGACTAATTTTACGCCGATACTAACGCCAACTTTGAGTAAGTGACCTTTGTACTCAATTGGAGCACATATGCTCTCGAGCAACTGTTCTGCTATTCGGGTGACCACTTTTTGATTGGCGGGATTTACCAACATGACAAATTCATCACCAGAAAGTCTTGCGATTAAATCACTATGTCTCGTCGCAGATGTTAGACGCTCGGAAACTTTTTTCAAAACTTCATCACCTGCATCATGACCGTAGGTATCGTTAACTTCTTTAAATCCATCCAGATCGAGGTACAAAACTGCAAATTCGTCACGCAAGTATCCAGAGCGTTGTACTAGTTGTTCCAACTCTAAATGGAACTTAGATCGATTGGCTAACCCCGTTAAAGCATCGTGATGAGCTAAATGCTCCAATCGTTCCATCTCTTTTGCGCCGGAAAGGTCGGTAAGAACAATAACCAGATCATAGAAACCATAGTCTTCACACTTAACGATACGATTGACTCGAGCAAACATCGGTACAAACTGACCAATATGGTTCTTCTCGATAACTTCACCTTGCCAAACGCCATAATTTTCTATCGACTCGATGATACTAGGCATCATTTCCTGTAACTTGCGCCACTTTAGCGTTTGGATGAATGATTTCCCAATAAGCTGATCCACCTCTAAGCCGACTAACTTAGTGACGGCAGGGTTTGCCATCGTAATGACACCGCGATGATTAAGAACAATGAGACCATCTTGGCTGCTTTCAAAAACACGCCCCGCAACACGTTGCCGGTTTATGGCTTCTTCAATTTCGGTGATATCTTGAATCGAAAACAGTAAGTATTCATGTGTCGAGAGGCGACGACTGGTTAGGCTCAACTGCTGTTCGTTATCTGCATTTTTGAGGTGAATATCATCGCACTCTAGGCCTCGACTCAGGATCTGACTCAGCTCATTCGGTGTTTTGGTTTTAATTAGATCACGAATATTGGCATATTTAAGTTCATCTAATTTTTTTTGAAATATTTGCTGGGTCGCCGTATTACAATGAATAACACGTCCGGAATTGTCGGTAATAACTAATGCATGCTGAACAGATTCGATAACCTCTTCTGAAAATGCGCGCTTTTGTTCTAGTGTGTCTAGCGAATGTTGCCGCTGCTTCTCACGTACTGTTAACCTATTCATCATTTGATTGAAAGAGCGCGCGAGGTCTCCAATTTCATCCTTGGCGTAATAGCGAGCTTGATTTTCCGTGTTTCGTCCGTGTGTCACATTCTCTATTACGCGGTTGAGTTCCATCACGGGCTTGAGAACAAGCCTCTCGATACTTATGTAAAAAACAGTGCCACCAGCGATCAGAAACAGAAGAAGTAAAGCGCTATCTTGAAGTAAAGATTGCATGGCTTCTACGATTGGACGATGAGAAAGCGTGACTCTAATGCTACCAATGACATAGCCATCATGGATAATCGGCTCTAGAACATAAAGAAATTTGGTTGATAAGGCATAGCCTAGAGCGTGCAACCTACTTCTTTCGGTTTGACTGGGAACGGGTGCTAGTGCCCCACTTATCTCCATAACAGCGAATGGTTGGTCATCTTGGTCATAAAGTTTGACCCGCGTTACATTTGGCTGGTTTAAAAAGTTGGCGAGAATAGTTTGAGCTTTTTGCTTGTCCTTTGTCGTCAGCGCATCTTTAATTGAGAAAGAAACGTTGTTAATCAACTTTCTTGTCTGCTCGACCAGTTCATGCTTAGACGATTGGTATACAGTATACGAGGTGTGACCTTTTGAGATAACAAAGATAGCCGTTAAAAAGACCAGAAGAGGCCAAATAAGCTTCGCTCGTAATGACATATATATTCCTGTCGCAGACAACCACAAAAATGACAGAAGAACCATTATGCAATCTATCACCCATGAAGGGCGACAAGATTAACACGATGCTAATGCAAAATAACCTTAAATTCTCAAAAATTGGATGGAAAAGAAACGAAATACCTTAAAATTCGGATCAACTCAAATAACGGCAACATCTTTATGGACTAACGTGATCTTTTTCGTCAGCTATCTGCTCAAAAAGCTTCGTTTTCATGATAGAAGAATGAAGTGAGTCACTGAACCTAGATGCATTTTCCTGCATCGTAAACCCATTGCTTGTGTAGAAATAAAACGTATGACATTGAATAAACAGCAACTTACATTGAACTGTGATATGGGCGAGAGCTTTGGCTCTTGGAGTATGGGCGCAGATGAAGACGTGATGCCCCATGTTGATATGGCGAACATCGCGTGTGGTTTTCATGCCTCCGACCCTAATGTCATGCACGACACCATCACCCTAGCGAATGACAACGATGTTGATATTGGCGCACACCCAGGTTACGCCGACCTACAAGGCTTTGGCAGACGAAGCATAAGCATGACGGGTGATGAAATTACGAACATGGTTATATATCAGGTTGGTGCTTTACAAGCATTATGCCGGGCGCAATACACAGACATCAGTTACATAAAGCCTCATGGTGCTCTATACAACGACATGATGAAAAGTGATGCGATATTTAGAGCGGTAGTAAAGGCGGCAGCACTGTTCAAAGTACCGTTAATGATCCTAGCTTCACAGGAAAACGAAAAATACTTAGAAATCGCAGACGATTATGATGTTCCCTTGCTATTTGAAGCATTTGCAGATCGTTTATACCAAGATGACGGCTTACTGACTCCTAGAACACAGCCCAATGCCGTGTTAAAAAGCGAGCACGCGATACTTGAGCAAGTCCGGACCTTAGCTGACTCTGGGCGTGTCAAAACCGCTTCAGGCGGTTACATATTATTGGAAGCCGATACAATTTGTGTTCATGGTGACAATGAAGAGTCGATCGCGCTGCTCCAAAAGATCCGCCAAAGCCTATACGCTGGAGGAAATTAATGCATAAAGAGAAATTTAATATCTCTTTGATCTCCGAGTGCAGTATTTTCATTAAGTTTGATGAGAGTATTTCTGAAAATGCAGTCGGAGAGCTTGCTCGCAGCATAAGAGAAACTTTCGCTTCAATTGTTATGAACGTTGTCCCCTCCTATCAAACTATTCTCATTGATTACTTACCTTTTCGAATCAACGAAAAGAACTTAGTCAATGAGCTGCAACAAATCGTGAGCCAGTTTGATACTCAATCACTTAAGCTTTCCCAGCCGAATCACATTACTATCCCTGTATATTACTCTGAAGAAACCGCGTTAGATCTATCTCGTTTTAAAAAGCGAGGTCTGTCATTAGACGATCTTATTACCCTGCATACGAAAACCGAGTACGCGGTTTCTGCAATTGGCTTTGCTCCAGGCTTTGCATTTCTCTCTGACGTTGATACTCAATTGCACATGGCAAGGCTTGCCACACCAAGAACTCACGTGCCGGCCGGAAGTGTCGGAATCGCAGACTCTAAAACGGCCGTCTATCCATCAGATAGTCCTGGCGGATGGAACATTATTGGTAAAAGCCCGCTTGCGCTCTTCTCCGACTCTCCTCCTTTTATACCGTTTGAAGTGGGTGACAAGGTCACCTTTAATGCTATTTCAAAACAAGAGTTTATCGATTTAGGAGGCGTACTATGAGTTACGGTGGATTACTGGTGGAAAAGCCAGGACCGCTCTCTTTAGTTCAAGACTTTGGTCGTTTTGGCTTGGCGCATGTCGGTGTGACTCAAGGTGGCCCGGTCGACGACTATGCTTACAGTTGGGCCAACCATTTGCTTGGTAACGTAGTCAATTGCGTTGCGATTGAAATTACTTTGGGTAACGCTTGTTTTATTGCCTTGCATAACTGCCACCTTGCTATATGTGGCGGTGATTTAAATGCAAAAATAGATGGTGAACCTATTTCAAATTGGTCTGACTTTACGTTGAAAAAAGGACAGAAGCTTCAGTTCGGAGTCGCAAGGAATGGGCTTCGCTCCTACCTAGCGGTTAAAGGTGGATTCAATGTTGCTCAGCACTTAGGAAGCGCATCGACCGTCTTGCGAGAATCTCTAGGTGGTTATGATTCAAATGGTGGCGCTTTGAAAGCTGGCGATATTCTTCCCTTTGTCCCTCATAACTTACCGAAACGTAAACCAAGGCAAATGACGTTTCGCTTTAAGCCAGATTACAACTTACCCATTAAGCTGAGAGTGATTGAAGGCTATCAGAACGAGGACTTTGATGAAGACGCTCGCCAAGTATTTTACAACAAAGCATTCATCATCTCCCCCAATTCGAATCGCATGGGCTACCGTCTTGAGGGCAATAACATTCGTCCACCTTACGAAGGCGTCCTATCAGAGGGAATTGCATTAGGTTCAATTCAAGTACCTAGCGATGGTAACCCTATTGTGCTGCTCAACGATCACCAGACTATTGGCGGGTATCCTAAATTTGGCTGCGTAGCCCGTATTGACTTACCTAGACTGGCACAGGCGAAGCCCGGACAAAAAGTCAATTTTGTGAAAGGAGATAGGCTAGGCTTGCAAGAAGTATGGTGCCAATGGGCTCAGTTTTTTGGGTACTAATACAACCACTGAGCCCAAACACAGCCGATTATGTAGGCATACCATAACGCACTGCTAAAGCTTGTGGATAGCCTCGCTCTTGAGTGAGTTTAATCGCGTACTGCTCGACCTCTTGTTCAGACAACTTTACAGCGACCGGATGCTGTGTTTCCACATTTTGGTTAGGATCGATGTCAAACCAGAATTGAAGCATTTTTTGCGCTGCGAGTAGTGTCGATGACGCTTTTACCACCTCTATTCTCGCGTAGTGGTTATCTTCAAAAGTCACATCTGCCGCTCTGAGTACTGGATCTGTTCCGGGAATTTGCTGAGCGCCAAATAATGCTTTTCCTCCTTTTACAGCAGAGTGATAGTCGGGAATGAACTGTGCCATGTGTTTGATGGCGTTGTTCGTTCGCTCTTCTAACACTTCTTCTCTCCAGCCGTTACGGATCTTCGAGAGTAAAGGCATAGGCAGTTCAGGTTGAGCAGATGAGTTCGTGCTCTCTACTAAACCATCTTCAAACAGCGTGATTCCTTTTGTCATACCATGAAGTTGAAAGTAACCATCGCCATAAGGCGTCAATTGAGCCATTCCTTTATCGGTTCCACGCGGGCCATGAAAAATAACTTCTGGCCATTGTTGTTCACAGTCTGCCCACCTCGTAACGTAAGCGGCTTTAAACTCCACCAACCTGTCACGCTTGGCACCAACTGTGTTGTCAATTGAGCCTGTTTCAAAGCCACACGCGTTAACCAAGTAGTCGCATGTCATCAGGTAATCGATACCTTCACGTTCATAGCCAAGTTGCCAGTGTTCCCCCATCCAATCGGCTTGCTTAAACCTTGCTTGTGTGAAGACCGAAGCATTAGGAAGCGTATCTAGTGTTAAGTTGGCAATTGCGGCGAGGCGAAAAACACTCCAACCATATTCTTGAACTGCGACAACAGGATACTTTAGCGCTTCAAGATCAGCATGTTGAGCAAAAGGAATGCACCACTCATCGAAGTTTGTAGGATGACTTGGTTGAGTACGTTGCGCGAGAGCTTCTAGCTCCGCTTTTGAATACAGTTTGTAGTATTCACTTGGCTCGCCGAGCACTTTATTACTCTCATCTTTATCAACGAGCGTTTGATAAGCACTTTTCACAACCTCTAATCGCGGAATTAGTGTGGATGGGTCTCCACCATCGGAATGAGGAACCGCGATGATTGTCGGACGAATATTCAGTGAAAGCGGATACAGGCGAACAGTATCAATAGATTGTGCTAACAAGTCTAAGCATTGTTGCTCGGAAATCTCTCGATATAAATTACCACCAGCATGCAAATGACAAATGGGTGGACCATTTACTAGTGATACGCCCTTCTCTATTACGGAAACTTTAAAACCCAGCTCCGCAAAATGAATTGCTGCTGTTGCACCTGCTACACCGCCACCAACAACAGCGATATGCTTATCTTTATAACTTGGAAACTCAGACTTCATTGCTTCACTAAAAATTTTATAAGGAAAATTCTTTACTAACGGTGGATTCTACTCGTGTTTGGACTTGATTAAAATCACAAAAAGTTCATGGGTTTGCGAAATATCCAACAGCGCCTGTAAAGTGCATTAAAGTAGAAAAAATTTGCGAAAAAGTACTTGACGACATGGTTAAGAAGACACTTTTTTGTGTCTATGTGAATAAGAATTTCACTGTAAGACCCATGGCGCAAAGCCTGCAGAAACACCCCACTTTTTACCCCATTTAGTTATCCCAAAAGTTATCCACTGTTTTTGTGGATAACTAAAATAAAAGTGTCATGGAGTGTTCCAAACTTGATAACACTCGCTGCGATTAAGTGTTTACTGGCGTTAACAATCTTTTCAACAAACTCATCACTACAAGTGCCAACGTAACAAATGTTGCAAGCGGTAAAGCTATCCACAATTCGGGGTTCTCAGATAAGTAAAACACGTGCTTTCCGGTAGGTTAGCATGATTATCTGGATGATATACACATGTCATACGTCTGGTCATACACGAATGGTTCAAATTACCTAATAAAAAGAGGAAGATTTTTTTACATTTCTATCCGTTGCGAAGGGAAAATTTTTAGGAAGTCACTTAAAACCGATATACTACCGATTGCTCAAGAGATGGTAGAAAATGTATTAATCGAAACAAGGAGAATTGGGAAAATGTCTGTAGAGCTACTGAAAGCTATTGTTGATGACCAGATAGAGATTGCGTTAGATGCTGTTACAGCCGTTCTATATCCCCGTTCAATTCAAGGTAAGGCAGCTATCAAAGCTCACTACAAGCAGACTATAGGCGCGACCTTACACAATATGCAGGTAGAAGATGCAGAAGGAATGGCAAGCGAAGATCTAAGCCAGCATTACAAACATGTGCCTACTTTTAGAGAATCACAGGTTGATAAGCTTCGCCGACCTTCGAATTTACCTCAAGCAGATGAAAACGATTGTGGTTTAGAAGAACATTATGAACAGCCTACCCAAGAGTTAGGACTACTCGACACATATAAAAAATCGATTGCTAACGCTCTAGCCAATGATGACCTAGTTACGGCTCACAACAACCTAGCTGCTTTAAAACAAAGTTTTGAGATTGGTACAGCGTCACAAACTGAGTTAGTAGATTCCCCAACCACACCGACTTTCAAAGAAGCCTTAGATCAATATATTCATGATAAATCGAGCAACTTGTACATTAATAAAAACAAGCCTGTTAGTAAGAAAGCCTCAGATGAAAAGATTAACTATCTATCAGGTTTAATTCTGCACTTGTTGAAGGATAAACCAATCGGCGACATCAACGGTAAGGATATTGATAGAGCTTTCAGGTTGTATAGTCAGTTCCCTTTAACCAAACACAACCCTTGGAAGTCGATGACCCTTGAGGAGCGCATAGAAGCAGCAGAACAAGGTGATGTTCCAGAAGGTGAACGTGTAGGTAAAACACTAGGTAGGATTAAAACGGCTGTTAATTTGTTTTTTGACCACTTTTGGCGTTTGGCTGTGATAGATAACAATCCAGTGAAAGATATGCGCTTTAATGACTTTGTTGGAGGTGGTGAACGTGGTTCATTTACAAAAGCTCAGTTGAATGACTTTCAAACCTTTGCAACGACTAATGATTTAGATGGTTTCAAAGTAGCGATCCTTCTTCAAATGTATAGTGGGATGAGGAATAGTGAAATCTCTAACATTCAACCAGAAGATATTAAGACTGAGCAAGGTGTTGATTACATACATGTAAGAGGAACTAAAACCGTCAATGCTGAGCGTTACATCCCTATTCACTCTAAGCTAAAAGAGTTCGGTGTGGTCGACTATATTAAAGCAGGTGGTGAAATATACACCTCTCAAAGCATCACACAACGTTTTAATCGTTTGATGCAATCTCTCAGTATGTCTAAAGAAGATAGCAAAGGCCTACCACTAAGCTTTTACAGCTTTAGACATAACTTTGCTTCTGGTTTGGCTTCTGGTGGTGTTTCAGAGCTTCACATTGAATGGTTAATGGGTCACAGCCATACAGGAACAAAACAACGTTACATAGATAGAGGTGTTGAACACGTTCCATCATTAGCGGAGAGTATCAATTGCTTAAGCTATGAATTCACGTAGAACTACAGGCAGCAACGCGGCCGCCTTATTTACCTTTCAAGTTCGCACCTCGCAGCGTTTGCCAGTGTACAAAGTCGTGTTCGTTGTTGATTCTTACAAAGGGGTACGGTGCAGCAAAATAGACTAACTGATTACAGCTAGAACAAAGGTGTGGTATCTGATTGTGTCTCGTTATCGGGTGGTCTTGAGATACACGATAAAAACCTTCACCACATTCACAACGGTATTCTACGAGCAATGCAGATTTTAACTGTCGTGTACAATGGCTCTCAGTAAGTTTCATATTGACACCCTAACATCTAAAGTAATGCAAGAATACACTATAACTGTACATTTATACAGTGACGTGGGATTTTTCCATAAGTGCAATTTCTACACTTTTTGAACTAGTGCAATCTTACTTTAAGGTTAAGGCACTAAAATATGTAACTAGATGAGCATGATCTAGGGTGTGTTGATGGCATTGATAACGTGTACAGAGTGTGGAAAGGAATACAGCGACAAAGCAAGCGCATGTATAAACTGTGGTTGCCCTACTGAAGTAAATATTCCACCACCTCAACAAGAACCTGAACAAACAGATATACAAAACGGTTTAGAGGTTGAACCTCAATCTTTTACTCCTGAACCTACAGTTCAAAATGAGCAAGCCGTTCAGGAGGATTCAGAAAGTGAAGTAAAACAACCATCTAAGGTTAAAACGTTATTGATTTGGGGGCCAATTATATTTTTAGCGTTGACGATTATGGGTGAGATTCAGCAAAAAGAAGCTTCTCAGGGTAAACAGCCGACACGCAAGCAAGCTTTCACTCACCCGTTACTCGAATCAGGGGCTAATGTTCCAAAAGGCATCAAAGAAAACCCCGAGGCAATCAATCAACTTACAGAGATCATTTCTTTGGACGGTTACAAGTGCAATACAGTATCAGGTATTGTTGAAATGTCATTTTCTCGGGGATTTTCCGTGTGGTGTAACAATCACAACTATGAATATGAAATTGAAGATAAAGGTGGTAACTGGGTTGTGACGCTTCAATAGTAGTGTTTATGTGAAGGTATTCACTTTTCAAATGAAGATTTTTAACGTAACTTCTATAACCTACTGATTAATTAAATAAATAATGCATAATATGAAAAAAATCATACTTGGTTTATCGTTAGGCATGTTGTTTGGTTGCACTTCAGCACCGACACGTCAAGATGTCGAAGAGTTTGAGTCACTAATGACTGGATCAATCGCTCCTTCGTCGGTTCTAGATTTTACTAGCTGTTTGCACGATGGTTTCTCGCAAGCTCATGCCATACTAAGTGATATTGATACAAAGCAACAGATTCGCTCTGACGGATATCGAGTAGAAACATTTGCAGGGGGACGGATCTTGGTTATAAGTGCTGATGTCTTAAACAGTGGACATGTTGAGTTGTGGGAAAGTAGTGCAGCAGCTTTAGTTAATACGTCAGGGGAACGAGAGGCATTTACTTCGTGTTTAGTTAAGTATCAAAATTGAGCTACAGGTTTAAGAAAGCATTCAGACTGCTCCCAACGCTTGGCGGTTTTGCCTCCACTAGACCAAGTTTTATGACTTGATAGTTAGTTTTACCAGTAACATTACCCACGACTGCTACCGAATAAGGAATTTCATGAGTTCTGAAGACGAAATAACAATAAATACAAATGGTATTACTCTTAAAGGTGAGATCGTTAATGATGTGCGGCCTCCAGTTAAGCGTGTGGCTAAAACCGCTGACTCTATTCTACGCTTAATCGACAATGTTGTAGGTTTGCCTGCAGATTTCCTAAGTAGTCATTTGGAGACGTTTCGAGAACAATACAAAGAGGGTTACAAAAAGATCCCTCAAAAAAGAAGAATCGAGCCTACTTTGAGAGTCGGTTGTTCAGTTCTTAAAAATGTAGCGTATGCAGCAGAAGAGCCAGAAATACAGAAGCTCTTTGCTAAATTGTTAATTTCCGCTAGTGATACTGAGTATGCAGATAAGGTTCATCCCGGGTATGCCTCAATAGTTAATGAATTAACTACAATTGACGCAAAAGTTCTGATTTCATTTGTTTCTCGTTATCAACGGACTTCTTTGACAGATCAGGAACAGCCGTATGAATCTCAATCTATTTCTAACTTGATACGTTTAGGCTTAGTTGGGTGGGTTGAAAGAGAGTACACCCCTTCAGAATTAAATAATTTTGTCGGTCGCAGGAGTTACTCTGCACCAAGAAGACTTGAGGACACCCAAAGGGTAGTAATTGACCTTATCAACGATATACAGGATTTGAAAACGAGTATTGTCCACGATAATGCATTCGCAAAAGACCGACAAGTTTTGCGGCTGACCGAATTTGGTAAAAACTTCATTGGTGTAGTTTTTGAAAAATCAGAATAACAGCACAGTATTCATTCTGGGAATACAGCCCCAAACGTAATAACACATTTCTCATCACTCAAAGATGGGATTACGTTTGTCTTAACATGCTCCCAAGCAGCTTGTAACGTCCCTTCTTCTACATCATCATACAAACACCCTACTTTATCGCTGCAAGCTGTACAGAACTCTTGAAGGACGTATAGAAGGTATTTAACACCATAGTCACCACCGTTAACTAAGACCGCTTGCAGTAGTTCTTGATGTTGTAGAATCGACCGCCATAACGTAGCTTTCGTTTCTGGTGAGGATAACGTAATCAGTGGTAGGTAGATATGATGCTGATTAAGGGTTTCTTCATCGAAGCCCCAAACCGATAGCAGGCTATGGCACAGTTCAGCATGAACACCGAAGTAATTAACGTGCATTATTTCTCGCCTCCATACATTGGTGTGTCCAGTGGAATGCGAGGGAGTGAAATTTTTTGTTTTGAAGAAGGTTTACTTGGAGTGTGTTTAGCCTCTTCTTCATCTTGGTAGATACGAACCTTTTTAATCAACTCCTCAATATCCGCTACCACTTTGTTCAGATGTTTGTGTTCAGCGAGTAAGATCTTGATGCAATCTAGCTGTGATTTGCTGATTTCTTCTTTACCTTGGGCAGCAGCAATAAGAGATTTAATCAATCCGCTATAAGCTTTATTGATGGCTTGCAGGTTTTTATCTTGAGCACTGGCTACATCTAGAAGTGTATCGAGGTGATTTTGTAAAGAGTGACGGTTTCCGATGTTTGTTACAACGGGTAAAGGCTTACTATTCATTATTATTATCCTTATTAGTTAATGCCGTTAATACTGTAAAGATTGGCTGTTTCTTCTTGTAGGCAATCTACAACCTGTTTGTGTACAGATTTAATTTTTCGTAAGTAGGATTGTTTAAATCCTGTTGTTTCTTCAATGTATGAATAAGGTAGATTTAGCCCTAATAGGTATATTACATGCTTAATTTCTGGTGAAATTTTAGTACTGCTTAATAAACTGGAATTTAGGCTTAAGATCTCCCCTTGAACATACAAAATCTTTTGATTTCGGTTCATGAGTAAGAGTCCTACATGTTGTCAAAAAGGAGTGCTGCTTATTTATAGATCAATAACTTACACAACTTTCAGTAATTATATTTTCAATAAAATGCGCGTTAAAATGGTAAAAACTCTCAGCAATCTTATGATGAAAATATCTAGAATTGGGTGTACTGCTTATTTAGAGGTGTTATTAAGAGGATTAATCAAAAATCTTATCTTAATACATGTAACAATTATATCATAAGTAGCAATATTTATATACTTACCTAAAATTTTTGTTACACATAAAATTAAATTTTTCAATGGTTGTTTATTAGTGGCGAAATATCCATTGTTACAGGTAAATATCGTAATCAAAGGTTTGGAAGGTTAGAAATGAGCGAGAGACCATTTAAGCACAGCACACACGCCCAGATGTGAAAATCGTAGAAATGTAGAAATATTTATGCACCTTACCTGCATACAGAAGACACTCTATTCAAACACCCCACTCTATGTACGTCCGTACAAGCACACACAGCCGTTTTATAACTACTCCATGCAAGTGTCTTCTTCGAACAATTAACCTTCTCATAGAAGCGTACACAAGCTCTAAACATTACCCTTTGCAACGACGTTGCTGTTACAATTCCTTGTCACGGTGTGACCAACATAATTTATTGAAACAATAGGAAAATTATAATATACGCACTGCCCTATAATCAGAGATAAAGTATTATACAACAATAAGTTAAATCACTTTTCGCCCATCAACACCCTGTTTCAAGTGCGCGATAGATCCATTATGTTAAATTAGGTTATTCTAATGTTTGTAAATTGAGGTTGAACGGTGTATTTTCGATAGTTTTCTATCTTTAAAGTTGGGAGTTTTGAACAAGAAAAGTTTGAAATTATTTGCACTATATTGGGGCATTGCAAAAACAGGTAGCTTTGTATAGATACCTCACCAACATCGTATATAAAGATAAATTAGAATTTACTAATTCATTGTTCATTATCCCTGTCCTCTCACAACGTCCTAATCAACATTAATACAATTACACCAATTCACCGCTAAAACGCTTGTCTGAGCCGCATAGAAGCATTTACACACCAATTACCCCACACTCACACATCCAATGCACAAATCGACTTAATATCAGAGTATTTTCATTTATATTGCACATATGGTCTATATTCATTGATTGAATTATTATTCAGCATCGATTGTTGCATTTTTGGTAAATTGATTACCATTTATGGAAAGTTTTAATCGGTGGGGTAAGAATGGATAGAGAGGTGTGCTAAACAACCCTCTATGAATCTGAATTGATTAACTGTACTGCTTAACTACCTATGAATAGAACTGTAAATATGTTGATGTTGCTTTGTGAGCAGGCTAGATAACATGATTATTCAGTGTGCTAAGGTTTGATTCTCTCAACTAACTATGGAAGATTTTAAATGACAGATGTAATCAACCTCAAAGTTCATTACGTTTATAAACGATTTCTTGGTGATCACTCCGAACTAGAGCAGGACAAACCTGTTTCTCCTACCTATCTCCCGTCTTTAGTAATGGAAAACGACTCTATCATTTCTGTAAATGAAGATGAATTAATAAGGAGTATTGCTCCTTACCTGAATTTAACCGAGGCAGTAGAAAGGGAGGTTTCTAAGTTTATACCGTTTACACTCACTGCAAATGATAAAGCGATTATTCATGCTATTGAATCTGTGTACATTAGATATGGAGATGATGATAAAAAGGCATACCACACTAAGATCACTGGTGGTTTCGGTGGACTTTTTATTTTCTTAGAACAAGGTGAAACAAACTGTAAAACTCTAATGATGGGAATGGAAGAATTCCGAGCATGTATAAAATCTATAGAGGATAACAAGTCGACAACAGAGCATGAACTAAGACAAGACCTGATTGAAACATTCGAAGATCAGTATTTTGAGAATGGTATGGTTGGAACTGAAAGAGGTAAAAAGAGATTTCGCTCAGAACGAGAAGCAAAAGATGTGATTAAGAAACTGTGGGCTATTACTCTTATTGAAACAAACCAAGATGTTTCTAAGATAAAAATTCAGAACATCATTTAATCCGTACATCTTACGGCACCGTGAGGATCTTTCTTACAGATTGATCCGTCCGACCCCCTCAAGTTTCCGTGAGCATCTTCTCGCCACGTATTACCCTTGTTATCCCTAATGATTCCGTTTGAATCAGTCTTATATATTGAGCCGTCAGAGCCTCGTATAGCTCCATGAGCGTCAACCTTATACGTTGTTCCGTCCGATGATCTAACAGTGCCTTGAGTGTCCGTCCTGTACCTTGTCTCTACCCCATTGGAGTCCTTACAACGTGTTATTCCTATCGCATCGGTTTTACAGATGGTTTCTGCTTGGGTAACAACTGGGAGTAGACAGAGAGTAGCTAGTAATAATCGTTTCATGGTGATGACTCTTGTACTTCTGAACAGGGTTAAAGCAACAAGTTTGAGTATAGCAATATCATCAAGTTTTAATTTGATTTCCTAGTTAAAATTACTCGGAAGTCTTATGTATCAAGGGTTCTGGTTACTACATAGTGTATATGAGTGGAGGAAGAAGAGGAGGAGGAGAAAAAAAAAAAAATATATGAACAAAGAAATGCAGATTTTTGATTACGATGGTATGAAGGTTGAGACAATTCTTCATGAAAACGATAAAGGTAAAACGGTACCTTATTTTCATGGAAGTAGTGTTGCTATAATCTTGGGTTATGAGGACGTAAATCAGGCGGTACGTAAGAACTGCACTAAACCTTTGAAATTATCAAAACTTGATGTTGCTAAACTAGCATCCGTCTCTGAGACAAATGTTACACCATACAAGGCTCTTACTGATAGTGGTTACTCACATGGAGAGATTATTGCTAAACAATCGTGGATTCCTGAGTCAGATGTATATCGCCTTGTAATGAAATCAACACTCCCCGCTGCAGAGAAATTCCAAGATTGGGTGTGTGAAGAAGTGTTACCTAAGATCCGTCAAGATGGGATGGACTTTTCGACATTGTTGTCGGAAATCGTTGTCCGTGGTTGATATATTCGGAAACGCTATAAAACAGCGTTGCCAGTGATTTCAACAACTTACCCACCCTCGCTTGACAAACTATTTTTAAATGGTAGATTGGTAAGTATAGATATAAACAAAAGTCAACTCAAATAACTTAAAAAGCGACATTCATCACAAATAGTTGTTGACAATCATTCTCATTTAGTGTTATTATATAAGAATAGTAATTCAGTTTACTACTCTAGCATTCAGATCGTCCCCGATCACCTTACCACCTCACAATCTAATTTATACACTACGTGCTGAACTTGTTCAGAACCACACGTTGGTGGTTTTCTCGTATCTGCAATATAAGGATTTTTAATATGACATACACACTACCAGATGAAATCAACTTAACTACCCTACCGCAACTTCGGCGGTTAATGAATGGTGACACCACTCCAGCTAATGTTAGTCAACGAAAGAGTGTTAGAACTAAAGAAGGCAAATTCAGCGAGGCTATTCATTATGGGTTAGCAGTGTATATCTTTCGATTGATTGAAGAATTTAACAGTAATATTGAAGAGGAAGTTTGATGAATAAAATTGATGATGAGAGAAAGAAAACTATAGACCGTGTTATTGAGTTAGAACGTAAATTCTATAAAGGACAATGGGAACATAAAGACGGTGAGGAATATGCTTACTTAGTAACTGGGAATTATATGATATGGCTTACTCCTGAATCATTCCTATCCTATTAATCTAATCCTCCACTCATATACACTATAGATACTCTGTAACCCAAGCCACATAAGGGATTGAGTTAATTTTAACTATAAACTGAAATTAAAAATCAACGGAGAATATCAATGAGAGCAACAATATATAACGAGCAATCAAAGCAAGTAATTGCAGAAATGGCACAACAACAAAACAAATCTATTAGTTACATCATTAACCAACTTGTTTACAAAGCTATATCCCAACAAGAGGAGACGGAAACATATGCAGGGAACGAAGTACGATAATAAATCTCACCCTAAAGTAAGAGAGCAATCCCCCCACTTCATTGACAACGTTTACTCTTCATTAAAACAAACCGAAATCAATATAGAATATAACGGCGGTGTTAAGTTTCACAGACAATACAACCGTGTCATTACACAACTACAAACCCTATCAGGCAGTAAAAAATCCTATGGTGCAAGGCTTTTCCTTTACATGGTTAATCTTGCAAAAAGCCGTAATAACGTTGGGTTCAAAGTTAGCCTAGATAAACATCTATTCAAAGACAAAGGTAAGGATGATGTATCTTTTCAATCATGGATAGACATGCTTCAGGTTGCGGTCAATGAAGGATATGGGGCACTTTACATTGGCGACAGTACAAACGAAGAAGGGATCTGTAAACAATACGTAAGCGTGTTTCAACTTAGTGATAAAGCATTCACTCTACTTGATGGGATGAACGAAGATAAAGCACCGAATACCAAGATTAAAACCCTTAGAAACAGCGTAAGTACAACTATCAAACACAGTAAAGTTTGGGAAGAAGAAGTTCCAGCAAAGGGTAAAAAGATTCAACAGGGACGATTGAACGAACTGAACACACACCTACTCGATTTCACTTTTAAAAATCATCTTGGCGTAATTGTCGATCCACAAATGGGTAGAAAATTCTCTTTGTATTCCAATGAGAAAAAGAATAATGGTTTAACGATGTTCGATAGCTATGGTCGTTATGTGAATGCATTTCAAAGTATGAGACAGCCACAGCGTAAGGACATTACGATTAATGACTTACCAGTATGTGAAGGAGACTATTCATCGAATCATGCTTTCATTGCCTACGAATTAGAAGGCATTAGGCCAGAGCAAGCGCACGGAGAGTTTAAGCCATACATGATCCCTGATTGTGATAGCCCAATTAAAGGAACCCAAGAGGCTAAACGTGCTGTGTATAAACTCGCAATGATGATGATGTTTAACAGTGGTAATCCTGGTAAGAGTTTATTCAATGAAATAGATAAGATTTTCACTAAACTGGATAACTATTTACCCTCTGAAATTGTCGGTGATAAGGCTTTAGTCTTCAAAGACCTGCACAGACAACCAACAGAAACTGAGTGTCATGATATTGTTCGCCAGCTACGGAAAAAGAACCATAAGATAGAAAAATATTTTAATGGTAAATCGGCTGCCCTACTACAAAATTATGATAGTCGTATTGCTGAGCAAGTAATGCTCTACTTGAAAGCACATGGCCTACCATACATCTGTATACATGATAGTTTCATTACTTTCTCATCTGCATGGAAAGCCTTAGTTGATGCAATGTTTTATGGCTGGCGAGAAGTATTGGGTTCAGACATGAATTGTAAGGTTGATTTCAAATACGGTAAACCAGCACCAACGGAAGAACTAGAAGAACGTGAAGATTATGATCTTTGGATGGAAACAACTACCGAGCAAGAACGCCGATTATTTGTTAACGGTGCGGTTCAACACTTCTTTGATTGGGAACAACTTGCAGGAGTTTGGCGGCAGTCAGGTCGTGAGTTAACCCCATTAATGATAAACAATAGAGATAATCTACCCATCCCCTTTTAGCGCAACGCTAACACCTTATTCAGCCTCTACAGGCTAATCCAAACAACACTAAAACAAACCTGATACATGCTTGAATGAAGCACAATGTAGGGCTACTTGTATGTATCACTCCAAACAAGAGGAAACAATGATATGAACACTTTCACGGTATTAAAGCCAGAGCAAGGTTATGACACCATTTTTATTACTCGCCAAGATCACAAGATCGAGGAGATTTTTGTAAATAGTTCGGTTGAACTAATGCTCACTGAGTTACCTATTTCCACTAAGGAAACAAAGGAGATTATCGAGCTATATGAAGATCAGTGGTTAGATTTGAATGACAACGAATTTAAAGTTCCAACATCAAAACAGCATGACGTTTTTGTATATGAACAACTAGATTCAGATGACTTTTTAGCCTTGTTGATAAGATACCCTCGTGTGGTTGGCAAATTAATAGCTAGAGAGTTTTATAAGGACATTGAAGAAGTGACAACTCGATTAGATAACGAGTTGTACGAGTTTTATCAAACTCATAAGGCAACCTAACCCAACCTAACCCCTCTCTAAATACAACCGAATACAAAACCTCTCGTATACATGCTGAATAGCTTGTAGACATGTTCACACCTTTGTATGGGGAGGTAATAACAATAAGGAAATCATATCGTGAAGAAATACCGAATTAGAAAGCTGAAGCAATTTCGCCGCCGTTTTAACTATGCAAGGTTGGTGTGAAATGGAAGACTTACACAAAAAGTATGAAATGCTTCTTTCAAAACTAGAGCCAAAGAAACAGGCGAAACTTGAGGAACTAGTTAATGAGTGGCTACCAATCTACAAACAAGATTTAGCTTGTGTCCTAGCTAACACTGATTATGTCATCGAGCAAAGCCCTCAATTGATACCTATGGGTGGTGGATTATCAGTTTCTAAAATAAGGTTTCAGGCTTACCTAAAACACTCACAGACATACAAAACCATTCTTCTAGATGTAGGTTTCAATAGTTATAAGATTAAACCTGAAAAGGCACGAATGCCTTATTTAAATAACTGGTTAGAACGTTCTTTATCACCTCCTAAGAGACAAAAACCCGTTAAGACACTGAGTGCAAGGTTCATTAAGATGCTCAAAGACTTCGACGCTGGCGCAGGTGTAGATAAACACATGACAACTTTAACCGAAGTCAACCGATTAATTCCACATATGAAGAATGTTATAAACTGTAAAAGACAGCCTACCGTTTACGATTGGTTTTATAATACTAAGATACCCCATGCTGAACTATGTATTTTAATTCAAGAAACTCATGATCAGTTAACATAAAAATAAGCAATAGTCTATATTATTTTAATGTATTTACTATACAAATAAATATATTTTTGGTATAATACTTGTATAGAGTGATTTAAAAGACTTCTATAGTTTTATTCGATATCCTTCCTATGTTTTCGATAAAATTTTCCTTTGTTACCTCTAGTGTTGCAATGCTAAAAACGTTACTCCAAGCGTTTTACTCAACTTATTTTATTAGTGATGAGGCTCCTCCTTTCCTCTATCTAATATAAAGTTGAGGTTTTGCACCATTTAATTGTAGTCAAAAAGTTTACAATTACTCTATACCTTCTAATCACTTCCACAGTGAATTAACAATCTTATACTCTCACTTAATTTAAACCTAATCCAATTTAACAATGGAGGTCAACCCATGCCTAGAAAACGGATTTTATATAGTTCACCCGAAGAACTATTAAATGAATTGATAACCGGAAGTCGTAACATTAAAAATGTATATATCATGCGACTGAGAGCTAGAAATCTATATGAAGATGAAGAGCAATTTGAAATTATCGATGCCGCTTTAAAAATGTATCAAGCTTCTAGAAAAATAAAATCAATCGATTTCTAATCTATCCCCCTACCAATAGCAGCAACCCTATAATAATAAAAAGGAAGTAACATGAAGATAACTGAGCTTATCGAACTATACCCACAGTTAAACAAACAACAATTAATTAAATTGAGAAGTCATTTTTACAGCATTAAAGGTCGCTGTAATAGTAAATGTGAACATCATAAATACTATCACGATGTTGATTTCAAATTTACAGACTTAATTGAATTCATCGACTTTATTCTATCTGAAAAATCGAAAGGTCGTGATTACTTTACAATCAATAACCCTCATATTTGTAGACTCTTTGATAAAGGAGAGTACTCACCTATCAATTGTATTATTCGTAGTAGGAAGCAAAACATTAGAGAAAGTTCTGGATATGAATTCAAGATTTACGACAGTCTGACTGGAAAGGTCGAGTATTTTAATAGTGTGAGGCTTTTCTATGAAATCAACAAGAATGTATTAGACATTTCACTCGCTACATTATATCGACGTATCACAGATAATAAGATTATTAATGTAAACGATGGCGTAACATTTGGCTATATCAAAATTTCCTACATCAAATAACTATAACAAGGAATATCATGAATTATTTAAGTAAAGCAGTATTACAAAAACCTCAACTTTGCAGCCTTAGCTTTTTTGAAACAATCGCAGAGGTTATCGAAAACAAAGAGGCTCGCCAACTAGCATTATCTGGTGAAGCATTGAGTTCACCAAACCCATTAAAAGATAAACTAGAACAGCAAGGTTTTGGTGTATTGGACGTTTCTGGAGTCCTCACCGCCAGACCAACAAATTTCCAAGCGTTATGTGGTGGAACTAACTACAGTGATCTAATTGCCAACATGCAAAAACTAGCTGATTCAGGTAAGAAAAAAGTAGTTTTGAATGTTAGTTCCGGTGGTGGCGAAGCTTTTAACTGCTTCTACTGTGCCAAACAACTACGAAAAATCGCTGATGCTAACGGTATTAAGTTAACTGCTTGGATTGATGGTGAAGCCTGTAGCGCCGCATACGCCCTAGCCTCAACATCACATGATGTTATTGCAGACCCAGAGAGCTACAGTATCGGCTCAATTGGGGTGGTCATTAAGTTACATAACGATAGCGCCGCCCTTGAACAGCAAGGTATTTCACGCAGTTTCGTATACGCTGGAAATAATAAAATCCCTTATGCAGCCGATGGTAGCTTTAAACAAGAGTTTTTAGACGACTTACAAGAATCAGTAAACGAAACTTACACCAAATTTGTTGAACATGTAGCTAACTATCGTCCACTTAGTAAGCAACAGGTCATTGATACTCAAGCAAAAGTTTACAGTGCGGATAAAGCACTAAGCTTGAAACTTGTCGATAAGTTACTGACTCAAGAAGAGTTTCTAACATACATGCATGGTAATAGCGTATACAGCCATAAACCTACACCAACCGCCAAAGCAACCGCAAGTAATAGCAATACCCCTGCTTTTGATAAAGCCAAAGCTACCGCATTAGCGAGTGTTTCAAAGCCTGTAGTTAAGAGTGAACCAGAACAAGAACTAAGTTACGAGCAAGAGAAATTAGAACACAAACTTAAACTTGAAGCGGCAGTTCGTAGAGCTAAAGAGAAACGAGGTTTGTAATATGGCAGAAGAAACCAAACTAGTTTTACAGAAACTCCGTACTCTCCAATCCCTAATTAAAAAACAAAATAAGGATAACAATAAATGAGCATTGCAACCGACACCTTACCAAATATCCAAACTGTTGAAGAACTTATCAAAGAATATTATCGCACTCAAGTGACTAAACCAGAACAAATTGATCAGGAACGTGTTGATAAGGTGGTTAATTTCAACCTAGCCTCTTATAACCTTCCTTATATCTCCACGTCCGCACCTAAAGCATTTAGTTCACGTAAGGATGAAATTACATATCTTTTAAGTGGTAGCAACCTTGTAAAAGAGAATAAACTGTGTGCATATCACCATGAATTTATCCGAGAAGGATTACAACAGCTTCTAGGAAAGCATGCTGAGTTAATTGATCGAGGTTTTAAAACAGTCTCTAATCAAGAACACAATTTATTCCATCAATTGAGTGTTAATAAGCTTATCTTGAAGAAGCCTGATTGCTTGATTGAAAAAGATATTAAATTTCTCAAAGAGAAAGTTTTATCTATTCTTGATGAACTCAACGAAATTGAACGTAAAGAAAAAATGGATGTTGTAAAAGCAACGAATTGGGCGCAAAACAAGCATTCTGAACAGAAAGCAGCTTATGATAAAGCTATTGCTGAATTAGCCGCTAGTGAAGCTAATATCCTAAATGATATGTATGTTAATTTCTCACAATACTTTGATAGCATTGAGTCAAGAGATTATTGGTTCTTTGATAATTTAAAAGATATGTGTGGAAACGCCTCAAACAAAGATATCGAAGAAGTTCTTACCCATTTAAATTTCATCCCTCTTCGTAAATATCTCGCTGATGATAAACAGCATAAACTTTGGGTGAAAGAAAGTGAAGCTGAAAATCTAGACTATAAGAGTATCCAATATAACAAATAAAATGATAACTGCCCCTTTTAACTAAGGGGTTAATAAAATGCCTATGGAATTTATACAACTACCTCCCCTCCTTCTGATCCTCATCCCTATTCTAATTATCAATACCCTATTTGGTAAACCAAAAGAGAAAGATCCTAAAGAAGATTATCGAACAGTATTGAAGAAGATAAAGAAGATTGTGGATGAAGAACTGAGAAAATAAGGAAAGATTATGATCACACCTACCTATTTGATGTCTAATGATGACCTTGGTAGATTTTATGCCGATGCTTTTACCGAAATCCTACCTAGTTATCAAGCTAATGCTACCAAATACCCAGTAAGCGATAAGAGCGTTATCACTTCAAATGTAGTTAAGAGCAACCCTACATTATCACTTACCTGTTACGTTGGTAAGAATCCCCTCTCAAATATAAATGGTAATTTGTTAAGTATTGATGACAAAGAGCAACGCCCTTTGAATGCCCATCAAATTCTTCTCAATTGGTTTAACAAAAGCACTAAGTTAACAATCGTGAATGAGTTTTACAATTTAAATGACTACGTCATTGTTAAATATACGCCTCGACAAGTCAACACAACTGATTCTATGGAATATCGTTTAATCTTAGAACATATCCGAAACGTGTCTTATGAACGAGGCTACTTATTAACGTTTGCCGATGAACAAAAAAGCATTGATGGTCAAAACAAAACTAGCAGCACAAATAACGGCTTTAGTGGGAAGGTGAATAAACTACCTGATTTATATAAAGATGGTTATGTAAATCTCATGGGGTTAGAACAAAAATCGAATGAACAAATTATTAAAGAATTTTTTAACAGAGAAGGTTAATTCATATGGCTCGACAACTTCATAAATTTACAAACACGATTGCATGGAAGCTCGATCGTCCGTCTTGGAATAAGGTGTTGAAAGATAGTAGAAAGCTGGCTCGACAACTCGATAAAGCTAACCCTGAAAATGTTCTTGGTGTTAGTGGTTCTCCTAGAGCTAGGCGACAACGACAACAAGATCAAGACGCTCATATCAAACACTTCCGTAAGCTCCAAAAAGAACAAGAGAAATTCGAGGCTACACAAAAGAAAGTGTTGAAACGCTTTGCTCAATCCACAAGTGCAATTCGTGACGTGGGTGTTGCTGAGAAGAAAGTTTTACTGAACAAGCTCAAACAAGCTTCAAGCACAGAAGAATTGCTTCACCTTGAGAAACGATTGAAAAACCAAATCTCAGATCGCAACCGCCGCGAGAAACAAAGGACACGAGAACTTGCTAAACAGAGCGCACTTATAACCCATCAGCACAATGAACGCCGTAAGGCGGCAGCGTCATCACTCAAACGTGCTGGTATGGCAGCAGGTTTAACGGTTGGTAGTTTAGCCGCTTTAGGCGCACAGCAGAGTTTACAACGAGCTACCGAGCTGGACCAAGCCATTAAAAAGAGTGGTTTAGATGCTATCACGTTTCAAAATATTAGCGCCGCCTCAGAAAAGTTCGGTTTATCAATGGACAGCGTTTCAGACCAGTACAAAGACTTCGCAGACAAGCTCGGAGACTACCAACTAACAGGTGGAGGCGAATTCTCCGATGTGGCTGAGTGGTTGAAGAAGAACAATAAGATCTCCGAGGAGATGCTAAAAGAGCTAAAACCTCTCGAAGCAATGAAGTTGATTCAAGAAGAAGCTAAACGCCGTGGAACGGATATGAATAAGCTCACGTTCCTCATGGAAAGTTTCGGTAATGACGCAATCCTCCAGTTCAAAGCGATGGCTAATATTGAGGAAATTCGAGCACAACGAGAACGATTTAACCTCAACCTCACACAGCAAGATATTGAAACATTAGTAAAAGCACGTCAAAACATTTCGTTAATCGGGGAAGGGTTTGGTCGCCTAATGGATGAATTTCTTGTTGGGTTTGGTGGAGGTAATATCAACTCCATTATGACTGACTTAAAAGAATTACAGCCTACTTTCCGACAAATGGGTGAATCTGTAAGGTCTTTCGTTAACACAGCAGTTAAACATGGTGATGAGATTATCACGATTGGTAAAACAATTGCTTCAATTTGGGTCGGTTCGAAAATCTTCACTGTATTAAGCGGTGGCTTGAGTGTTGTAAATACATTAACAAATGCATTCAAAGGTTTGTTCAAGCTTATTAGCCGTGCAGCAAGTGCACTAGGTCTTGGTAGTGCAACAAGTGCAAGTGTTAAAGGTGGTGCAGCCGCACGAGCAGCAGGTGGAGCACGAGCAGCAGCAGGTATGGCAGCAAGAGCTAACCCTTGGTTAATGGGCGGATACGCTGTATATGAGGGCAGAAAAGGCGGCTTGTTAGATCCTGAAAACTTTTTTGGTAAAAATAAATATACCGAGTTCTTAAATACAAATATCTTCGATCTACTTGGTCGTGCTGGTAAAGAGATTAGTTCAATTCAAACACAACCTCAAAAAGTAGATGTAAATCTTCACGTTCGTTCTGATGTTGATAATTCTGGTAACATCATCCCTGTTGTTCGTGGTGAAATTGACCGCGCTGAGGATGATCGAATGGTGGCATTTTATAGCAACCTATCACCTTCAAACTAGAATCTAAGATATGACATTACCCCACCTTATTGGTGGGGTTTTTTATGTCTAGAACTACACGTAAATCAACTATGAAGATTTGACAGACTCATTAAAATTGTCATACGCTGATGATATCAGTGGTATACAAATTCAAGCATTATCATGTAAGCCACTGATTTAATGGGCTGAGAGTCCCACTGTTTTTGTGGATAACTAAAATAAAAGTGTCATGGAGTGTTCCAAACTTGATAACACTCGCTGCGCTTAAGTGTTTACTGGCGTTAACAATCTTTTCAACAAACTCATCACTACAAGTGCCAACGTAACAAATGTTACAAGCGGTAAAGCTATCCACAATTCGGGGTGAATTTGTGCATTGAGATCGAATCCATATGTCATGACTGCGGCCACACAAACTTCCGCAGCGAATACCGCAACACCACTAGCAATCAACGCCATAATTCCGTACTCGGCCCACAGGGTTGTGTTGATCCGTTTCTTACTTGAACCTAATGTGCGATACAAACGAATCTCTTGTTGACGTTGGGACAAGCTTAACCTCAGTAGAGTAAAGATGAGCAGCAGACCAGCAACAACGCCTAAAAGAGCAAGGATAGTGATTGCTGATACGATTTGCTGAATCAAAGCCTGAATTTTCTCGCCCATAGTTCGGATATCTAAAACAGAGACCGTTGGGTGAGCACGTGACATTGACGTCAACAACGCTTCATTTCCTTCTTCAATCCTATAACTGATGAGGTAAGAACCAGGTAAATTAGCCATCACGTCAGATGAGAAAATAAAATAAAAGTTAGGCTTCATGTCACGCCATTCGACATAACGGATGGTATCTACTACTGCATCGTAATTCTGACTGTTTATTACAAAGCGCAGCGTATCACCGAGTTTGATGCCTAAGTCATTTGCTACATCCGCTTCTACAGATACACTCCCTTTGTTTGTCCATTCACCCGAAAGCACATCATTATATTCTGGTAGGCTATCTCCCCATGTCAGGTTTAGCTCTCGACGTATCGCGTCAGAACCTTCTCCTTCGTAATCAATCTCCTTGACGTTTTGACCGTTGATCTCTGTTAGTCGTCCACGAATTATTGGATAAGCTTGTGACCGCGTAACTCCATTTTTATCTAGGGTTTCTAGGTAGTTATCGAGTTCATAATCACCAATGTTCAATGCGAACACATTTGGCGCATCTGCAGGTAAGGTTCTCTCCCAATCAGCGAGAATATCGCTGCGCACAAGCCAAATGATAGACAGCAACATTAAAGATAATGCCAAAGCACCAAACTGTAGACCGCTGGTTACTGGCGTCCGGTTGATACGACTCAACGCAAGCTTCATTGCAGGATGGGTTGAAACACGTGCAAACAGCTTTGTGAGTATGACGCTAACTGCTGCGAGTACCACAAACAGTACCGCTATACCAGTGAGCACGATCCAAACTAAGGTGTTATCTGCATACAGTAAAAGCAGTGGAACAACGGGAACTAGAACAAGTAACATTCGCTTCCAAGAACGTTGCGCTTTACCCTGCTGTAGCACTTCTAACGCGGGAGTTTTAATCAAGCCTAACAATGGTATACCGAGAGCAGGCACCGTAATCAAGACTGCTGAGATAAATGCCACCAAAAATGGTGTGACACCGTAACTAGGGAGTGGATCGGGTAATAAGTCTTTGAGTGGAATGCGTAATAAATATTCCAGCCCGCTCCCTAACAATAGACCGACGACACTGGCACTAATGAGAAGGATTGTGACTTGAATAAATAACCACTTTTCAATCCATCGGCGGCTCGCACCAAGACTTTTCAACATCGCAATAGTTTGTGTCCGGCTGTTCACGTAATTTTGACAAGTAAGAACCAATGTTGTCGCCGCCATAATGATGACAATCGCTACGGTCAAAGACAGATACTGCGTCGTGCGTTCAAAAACCTCATTACTACGACTGGCAGTATCTTGCGTGCGCCAGCGATCGCTCGGAGAAAGCTGCGTATCATCTTGTAAGCTCTTTAGTATTTTATCATCGGCTTGTAAAAACAGACGGTATTGAACTCGGCTCCCAACTTGAATTGCTCCTGTTTTATCTACGTCACTTTGATGAATGTATGCAGAAGGCATTTGCCGAAATGGATTAAAGCTCAAGCCAGGTTCCATCAATACTGCGCCTGATACAGTAAACTCGGCATCGCCTATCGTGACACTGTCACCTGGCTTTACGTTTAGTTGAGTCATAATCCGCTCATCAAGCCAGAGTTGGTTCTCTTTAACGCGACCGGCCGGATTATTTTCGAGAACGAGCTCTCCCATTAAAGGGTAATTATCATCCACCGCCCTTACCGAAATAAGCTGCATACCATTATCGCTAAATGCCATAGTGGCAAATCGCGTCATCATCGAACGTTCAAGGCTTTCAGTCGAGGCTAACAACGTGTCCGGAATGGGATTAGCAGACACAAACACCGCATCTGCCGTTAATGCGTCCTTCCCTTGCTTGACGATCACCTGCTCCATTCGTTCTGCTAATGCAGAAAGCGCAAAGATACTCGCAATCACGAGAATAAGAGCAACGCTAATAGGCCAAAGGTTCCCCTGCCTTATTTCGCCGAAACTCCAACGTATCAAACTTTTATTCGGCGAGTGCTGTGTTGTACTGTTTTGTTCTGTGGATGTTGCTTCACTTGATGATACTGCAGACATTATATCTCCTCCTTAAGCTCACCCGCCTCCATACGATAGATACGGTCACATCGGCTTGCTAGATGACCATCGTGTGTTACTAAAATCAGAGTTGTCCCGTGCTGTTCATTAAGATCGAATAGCAGCTCAATCACTTTGTCTGCGGTTTGATGGTCAAGATTGCCGGTAGGCTCGTCTGCGAACAACAGCTCAGGCTGTGTCATAAATGCACGCGCTAGCGCAACTCGCTGTTGTTCACCACCAGATAACTGGCTTGGTAGATGGTCGACACGTTTTTCTAACCCAACAGCAGCTAACAATTCCGCTGCTCTTGCTTCATCTTCGGCTTCACCACGTAAAAGACAAGGAAGCGTGACATTACGTAATGCACTCAAACTCGGGATTAACAGGAAACTTTGGAAAACGAAACCTAAAGAGTCAGCCCGAATTTTCGCACGTGCTTCATCGTCCAGTTTTGATAATTCATGACCTAATAAAGTAATTTCGCCTGATGTCGGCGTATCAAGACCAGCTAGCAACGTCATCAATGTTGACTTACCTGCACCGGAAGTTCCGACGATGGCGATTTTTTCTCCTTTTCGGATGTCAACATTTACGTCTTTGAGGATTGTTAATTGTTCTTGATTAGTAGAGACTTGTTTAGAAACCAAATTGGCTTGAACAATAGGTGCATTAAGTACAGGTGTTTGCATGATTCGTATACTTTCCTTAGTTCTATTTTTTTGTTTTTCCGCTACTTCACATGCGAGCGAAAAGCTACTTGTCTTGGGTGATAGCTTGAGTGCAGGCTATCAGATGCCGATCGAAGAGAGTTGGCCTAGCTTACTCCCTGATGCGTTGTCAGAACATGGTCAAGATGTAACAGTTATTAATGCCAGCATTTCTGGCGATACAACCGGCAATGGCTTAGCACGGTTACCTCAGTTGCTAACTCAGCATAGCCCTGACATGGTACTTATTGAGTTAGGTGCCAACGATGGCCTAAGAGGCTTCCCTCCTAAACTTATTACGTCGAATCTTTCAAAAATGATTACCATGATAAAAGATTCTGGTGCGGACGTTGTCATGATGCAAATTCGGGTTCCACCTAATTATGGTAAGCGCTATAGCGATATGTTTTACGATATCTACCCTAAGCTTGCACAGCATCAACAAGTTGCCTTGATGCCATTCTTCTTAGAGCATGTTGTCACCAAACCAGAATGGATGATGGATGATGGCCTTCACCCAAAACCAGATGCACAACCTTGGATCGCTGATTTCGTTGCTCAAGAATTAATTAAACATCTCTAATTTTAATGGTCTAGCTCAATAAGTTTTACGTAACTTTACGTTAATCTATTTTCAATTCCACTCATCGAGGATAGATAACAACATGCGAATAGAACCGTTAATTCAAGGTGTTGTTGCTCGCTCTGCGCACCCCAAAGGGTGTCATGCATCTATTAAAGAGCAAATTGAATACGTAAAGCACGCCCCACAGATCAAAAAAGGCCCAAAACGGGTTTTGATTATTGGTGCCTCCTCTGGTTTCGGCCTAGCGGCACGAATCGCCCTAACGTTCGGTGGCGCTAACGCCGATACCATTGGCGTCTCATTTGAGCGTGGCCCTTCAGAGAAAGGGGTTGGGAGTGCGGGTTGGTATAACAACGTCTTTTTTAAGCAAGAAGCAAATCAAGCCGGGCGTACCGCAATAAATATTGTTGGCGATGCATTCTCTGGTTCGGTGCGCAATCAAGTGATTGAAGCCATTGAAACGTACTTTGAGGGTGAAGTTGACTTAGTCATCTATAGCTTGGCAACCGGTGTTCGACCTAAACCTGAATCTGATGAGTTTTGGCGCAGTGTCATTAAACCTATTGGTGAACCTGTCACTGGCGCTTCTATCATGCTGGAGAACGATAAGTGGATAGAAACCACCTTAACGCCTGCAACAGAAGAGGAAGCCAATGCCACCATTAAAGTAATGGGAGGCGAAGACTGGGAAAGCTGGATTGACACACTCATCAATAACGACTCTATCGCAAACGGCTGCAAAACCATCGCCTTTTCTTACATGGGCCCTGACATTACGCACCCAATTTATCTCGATGGTACGTTAGGTCGAGCGAAAATCGATTTACACCAAACCAGTCATTCATTAAACCTCAAACTCGCCAACTTTGACGGCGGTGCTTACGCAACCGTGTGTAAGGCGTTGGTGACGAAAGCCAGTGTATTCATCCCTGCGCTAAGTCCCTACCTGTTAGCGCTTTATAGAGTGATGAAGGAAAAAGGTACTCACGAACGCTGTATTGAACAAATGCAGCGGCTGTTTACTACGAAGTTATACGATCAAGAGAAAGTGCCAGTTGACGGCGAACGCTTGATTCGAATAGATGACTTGGAACTTGAACCGCAAGTTCAACAAGAAGTCCACGCTCTTTTAGAACAGATGAATGCTGAAAACTTTAAAGAGATTGGTGATTACCAAGGTTTTAAAGATGAGTTTATGAAGCTCAATGGCTTTAACTTTGAAGATGTCGACTATTCGCAAGACATTTCTATTGAATCGTTAATGTCGCTTAAGCCTTGATACTTGTTACCTGTTTCAAGGATGAGATATGTGACAACTATTCCTAGTCCTGAACACTTTTCAGGACTTTTTTTTGTTTCGAGCCCTAGCCACCCTATACTTTATTAAAAAGCGAGAACAAAATAGAGCAGTCTGCATTTTTAATTCACAGGAAGTGAAACCACGTAAAGGATGACCTATATGGGGAGATTGCAAACATTAGACTACGAAATCCCTGAGTCTATGCGAAGAAGTTGGCAGGAAATCGTCAACTTACTGGCTCAAATAACACACGTACCCACCACATTAATTATGCGTATCCATCCGGATCGCATAGAAGTAAATACATCTAGCGAAACTCTAGGTAATCCTTATCGTACTGGCGATGCAGAGCTGCTTGGTAACGGTTTGTATTGCGAGCAAGTTATAGAACAGAAAGGCGAGCTTGTAATCCCCAATGCGCTTGAAGATGAAGAATGGCAAAATAACCCAGACATCAAACTAGGCATGATTTCTTATTGCGGCTTACCGCTATTCTGGCCAAATGGGGAGACATTTGGAACAATCTGTATGCTTGACTCTGAGAGAAACGAGTACAACGATAGTTACCGTCAGTTGCTTGAAACTTTCAAAGATTCAATCGAAGCACAGCTTTCAGTTGTGTACCAACAACATAAACTTCAGCGACTTAACACCGAGCTAAAGAGTCGAATTGAAAATCGTACCACGGATTTAGCCCAGTTAAGTTACTCCTTAACACAAGAAATTGATCGCCGTAAAGCCGCGGAAAAACAAGTGAGCTACCAAAAAACACATGATCAGGGGACTGGGTTTCTAAATCGCTCTGCACTTGAGAACATTGTCCAATACACCTTACAGTCCCTTGATAGTGATCAGCAATCGCTTGTGGTCATCAACATTGGTTTTAGTAACGCTCGCAGTATTCAGACCAGGCACGGGTTCGAGGTCTTTGACAACATTTTAAAAGAATTTCACTCCAGATTAACCAGACACGGTGCTAGCGGATTTATCACTGGTAGACCAAGTTCGAATGACATGGTTTTATTGATTTGGGGAGAGGATATTGAAGCTCGGTTAAATCAACTATTAGATGATATCACTAAAATTAGCGTAGATGGATTTGTCTTCAACAAAACAGAAATACATTTGCACACGTATATCGGTATAGTTCAAGCTTACAAAGATTGCAGCAATGCTAAGCGTATCCTTCAACATGCATGTTACGCGATGCTTCTATGTAAAGAATCCGGCGAACCTTTTAGTTATTTTAGAGAAAATCATTCGGCGGATCTCAATAGTCACAATGAACTGGAAAGTTACCTTTTACAAGCAGTGCGTAACGACGATTTAGTGTTGTACTTTCAACCTCAAGTAGACTCCAAAACACGTAAATGGATTGGCGCAGAAGCCTTGCTTCGCTGGAGACATCCAATACTTGGCGACGTTTCCAACGAAGCATTGATACATATGGCCGAACAAAACGGGCTTATCTTTGAAGTTGGCTCTTTTGTTCTGCGTACCGCGATAGACAAAGCGAAACAATGGTCTGAGTTAATCGATAACTTCAAAATTGCCGTCAACGTTTCTCCCATTCAATTACAAAACGTAAATTTTGCAGAACAAGTGCAACACCTACTCGACACTTTCCATTTGCCAGCACACTTTCTCGAACTCGAAGTAACCGAGAGCGCTCTAATTGCCGATGAAATAGTAGCACGCACAACGTTAAATAAGTTGCACAAACTAGGTGTGACATTGTCACTTGATGATTTTGGTACAGGATATGCCTCGTTCAGCTATTTAAAGAAATATCCGTTTGATGCCATCAAAATTGATAAAAGCTTCGTCCAGCAAATGGAAAAGTCAGATGATGATCGCGAGATCATTTGTTCAATCATACACATTGCAAAAAAACTGGAACTCCAAGTAGTGATCGAGGGCATTGAATCCCACCAACAAGAGCAGTTTCTTATTGGTGAGGGTTGTGATATCGGACAAGGTTTTCTTTATGGTAAACCTATGCCTTGTAATGAATTTGAGCAAAGTTTGTTTAATCAGCGCCTTTCTGGCGGGCAATACGCCTACTCTTCCTAAGCATTCTCTTTACTATGAGGGCGGTGGTTTCTATAATCGCCGCCCGCTTCTATTAAAAGGCCAATATCTTCATGGATCAGTTGACTGCCACGCTTAAGAAAATTGAAAAGCAGAACTACCGAGCTTATCAGCAAATCAAAGGTCAATACGACTTCACTGATTTCACTTTGTTTATCGATCATGTACAGGGTGACCCTTATGCATCGGCGTCACGTTTTCGTGCGACTCGCGCATGGTCTTTGACTGGTCTTGAGTGGCTAAGAGACGAGTCTCCTGCATTTCAAAGAGCTGCACGTGATTTTATTGCGCGTAGTTTTGAACAGTTTGCTAAACAAGAAAACTCAGTATCAATTTCACTGACAGGCCAAACTGTACTGGATAGCACCGCGGTGTTGTTTACTGAAGAAGGTATTGAACTGCGTTTTCGAGTTAACTTACCAGCCGAGGGTCGTTCAGTATTGGGGAAAAAAGCCAACAACATACTGACTTTCCACCTGCCTAAGTTTATCCGTCGAGCAACTTTAGAGCGTGAACTCGACAAAGCCGCTTTAATTAAGCACTGCCAAGTTGTTGAAGACCAAAATGCCCTACGAGAACAGTTAGAGGCCAATAACTTAGTCGCGTTTGTCGCAAACGGCAGTATTCTTCCTCGAATTGCAGGTAATTGCGACCTTCCAATGAAAGAAGCCGTTGAGTTTAAAGCCCCTGAATCTCTACAAGTCACTTTACATGCGCCAAACAAGGGCCATGTCACAGGATTAGGAATTCCAAAAGGTATCACACTGATTGTAGGTGGTGGCTTCCACGGTAAATCTACCTTATTAAATGCAATAGAGCGTTCAATTTACGATCATATTCCAGGAGATGGTCGCGAATACATTGTTGCCGATAACAAGGCTATGAAGATTCGTGCCGAAGATGGCCGATGCGTACACCACTTGAACCTGTCAAACTACATCAACCATTTACCGATGGGTAAAGATACGGCGGACTTTTCTACTCAAGACGCATCAGGCTCAACGTCGCAAGCCGCTTGGCTTCAAGAGTCTATTGAAGCGGGTGCAAGCACATTATTGATTGATGAAGATACTTCTGCTACCAACTTCATGATTAGAGATGAGCGTATGCAGGCATTGGTGGCAAAAGGTGATGAGCCAATTACTCCTCTCGTCGACCGCATTGGTCAATTACGAGATGATCTTGATATCTCTACCATTATCGTTATGGGTGGGTCGGGCGACTACTTAGACGTTGCCGATACCGTCATTCAAATGCACGACTACCAAGCCGTTGATGTGACTGAAAAAGCGAAAGAAGTTATCGCTCAGCACCCTACTCAACGCCATAACGAGTCAGAAGAACGTTTACAGACCTTCCCACCTCGAGCACTGAACCGCGTTGCGTTGATGAATATTCTTACTGACGGCAAGTTCCGTGTGAATGCGAAAGGCAAAGAGTCACTTCGATTTGGTAAAGAGTTTACTGATCTTAGCGCTTTGGAACAGATAGAGTCAGCCGATGAAGTCAACACAATTGGCTGGTTATGGTTCCAAATTGCTCAACTTCCAGGTTGGTGTAATCATCCGGCGAAGGAGATTGAAGAAATGCTGTCTGGTGAGTGGCATGCCGCTCTTCCTAAGCAAGGCGACTTAGCCAAACCACGCACACTAGACGTTATGGCTGCCCTCAACCGCATGCGAAAATCTCAGTTTAAGTCATCATGCTAGTTTTGATACGCTGACAGAGACAGTTCAATCAAAAGGCAGCTATAGTTAGCTGCCTTCCTTTATCTTTATTCTTAGCGAATCATTCGTTTCTCAGTACATTCCACGCTTCACAAAGAACTCTAAATCTTTCTGCATCGCCATTTTCTCGATCAGGATGCCAACGAAGCGCGAGTTTTCGCCATTGTTTTCTAATTTCCGCAGGCGTAGCGTCAGTGTTAAGTTCAAATAGTGACAGTGCCTTTGTCTTATCTACGCTGGCTACTGACGAACCACCGATGAACTTTTGATAAGTTGTCCAAAATTCATTCAACAGTCGACGCACTTCATCTTCGTCCGCTTCGTAATTGCGCCAATCTAAGTAATACTCACGCAAAGGATCATGAATATCGATCTTATGCCTCAAAGCTTCCATCGAAGACATGAGCTGAATATCCATGGCTTCGACTTGAAGCCAGCTATCCGGATACAGAGTATCTTGCAGTTGATATAATGCATTCATGATCAGGAAATTTCTTTTGAATAAATCCTTATCGGGAGAGTCGTCCAGCTTTGAAATATAACCTTGTTCACCCAACGAGCTTGCCAAGGTGTGCACTTTCCAATTAGAGGGCTGTTTTCTCAGAATTTCTAACATTGGCCAAAGCAGCGGATTTTCTATTGCATGAGGCTCAATACTATTGACAGTACGTTGTCCTTCCATTCATCCTCTCTGACACGAGTTTAGGGCCCCATTCACGGCACAAAAAACATAGTTTCCACTTTGTAGCATAAATGCAAAAAGGCCGATAGTCATTCACCATCGGCCTTTGTAAGGAGATCACGTAAAGGTTAAATAACCCCTAGCTCACGTAAACGTTCCATAAGGTAGCTATGTGCAGTGTAGCGCTCAGATAACACCACTTCCGGCTTTGGATGCAGGAACAACGGTAATGAGATACGTGACTTTTCTTGACGGCCACCCGTAGGGTTGATTACACGGTGAGTCGTTGAAGGGAAATAACCACCTGACGCTTCTTGAAGCATATCACCAATGTTGATGATTAAGTTTCCGAAGTCACATGGTACATCGATCCAATCACCCTCTTTACTCTTTACTTGCAGTCCAGGCTCATTGGCAGCAGGCAAAACCGTTAGCAGGTTAATGTCTTCATGCGCAGCAGCGCGAATAGCGCCGGGCTCTTCTTCGCCTGTCATCGGTGGGTAGTGAAGCACGCGTAGTAATGTTTTGTCGCTGTTATTGATCATTTCTGACAACGCGATAGAGAACTTCTCTTGAACGTCCTTAGGTGCGTACGCTTCAACCCAACCTAATAGCTCTTGAGCAAATGCATTGGCACGCTCGTAGTACTCTAAGATTTCAGCTTTAAGCTGCTCTGGGATCTGCCCCCAAGGGTAAACATGAAAGTACTCTTTGATGTCTTTCACTTTGTGCCCTTTCGCCACTTCAGACACTGAAGGTGGGAAGTAGCCATCTTGGGTGTCTACGTTAAAGTGAAAATCATTCTTTTGATCTGAACAGAAAAACTCATGCCAGTTTTTGTAAATTGACTCTACAAGCTCTTGTGGAATCGGGTGGTTTTTCAACACACCGAACCCCGTTTCGCGTAGAGAGGTAACGAACTGTTGAGCAGCATCGTCAGCAAGATAATCGACAGTTTCCAGTTTCATGGCTTTACTTCTTTTTTATTAGACTGAATCATGGATTCTATGGATGGGCATGTTGTAAATCAAACTTTAATGAAAACTGCACGCGCAAACGTTTTAATGTTGAGCAGTTTGCCAATAAATCAACATTTTCAGTGATCAAAAAACCCATTAAAATATCAATTGCACAGCGTTCAATTAAGTGCAATCATTAACACAATCTATGGAGTCCCACTGTAAGATAAATTGAAGGATCAAGTAACTCTATGAAAAGCACCTCGACACTCTTAGGATTAACGATTTTTTATGCCATCGTGTTTTTATTTTCTGCGTTGGAACCTAACTCACGCGCAGTTTGGTTTGCGGAGATTATCCCGGCGATTGGTATTCTTGTTGCTATTTGGGCGATTTCGATTCGCTATCAGTTCAGTAATACGGCTTACTTTTTAATGTTCATCTGGCTCTGTTTGCACACTATCGGTGCGAAATATACGTTCTCCGAAGTGCCATTTGACTGGTTTAACGACATGATTGGTTCAGAGCGAAATAATTTTGATCGCGTTGCGCACTTTTCAATTGGCCTTTACGCATATCCGATCGCTGAATACTTGATAAACAAAAAACGGTTCAACAAAGCGTTCTCTTGCTGGTTTGCTTTGTTTGCTATCATGTCACTTGCTGCTGGCTATGAGATTATCGAATGGTGGTATGCGGAGTTGGCTGGTGGCGATGAGGGAATTGCCTTTCTGGGCTCGCAAGGTGACATATGGGACGCCCAGAAAGATATGTTGTGCGATACCGTTGGTGCAGTGTTGTCGTTATTCTTAATGTCGGCTCAACGTCGATTCTCTCAACCATTCTAAATAAGGGTTAAACCCATCAACAATTGGAACCTGTACGATTTGAGCTACCTCGTATTCGTGCAGGTTTTCTATTTTCTCTTCCACCAATTCATAAAGTTCTCGACGAGTTTTGATCACCAGCAACCATTCGTTGTCAGTACAAATCTCCCCTTTCCACACATAGTGACTTTCAATAGGCATCGTTTGAATACACGCGGCTAATTGAGCATCTAGCAAACCTTTAATGATCTGATCTCGATTTTTTTCATTACTGGTTGTACTTAAAACCATGCAATAGTCATGTTTCATACTCATTTTCTAGCCCTTTATTATTTCATCGTCACTTTGCCGCCAATCATTTTGTAAGCGGGGGTTCCTCTTACTAAAGTATCTCTTGCAAACTCTTGTCCGCAAGCGGGGCAAATACATGGGGTTTGTGTGAAATCGTCAACAATGCGCTCTTTGAAGCATTTAACCAGTGCGCCTTTCCCGCCTTTACGGTACTTAAATAGTTGAGTTTTACATTTAGAGCAAAAGATATCGACGGTTTTCGTCGGTTGTTTTTTATTCGGTTTCGCCATGGTTACTTTCTATATCCGGTTTGACCCATACATTATTAAAATCAAACCAACCTAAGGCATTACACTTTGCATTTTGTAACGCACCGCTGTGGTCTTTATTCACGCCTAGCCAGCAGTGAAACATAGGAATCACCTGACAGCTTTTTACTAACTGTCGTCCTAGCTCACGCGCAGGAAAGTCTGTGTGCATGCCGGCACGCCATTGATCGACAAGTTTAGCCCATTCACTAAAATCGTAACCTGAACTGAACTTCTCAATATCACTGTAATCCAGGAGCCAGCCCGCCAACGCGTCATTTCGGTTCGTTGCAATGCCCATAGCTTTCACCCAGATATCCACTTCCTCAGGCGCGGGCGGTTGAGAATCATAACGAATAAACTCAACCTCTATACCGTGCGGTTTTAAGAGTGTCTTGATGGCCTTGGCAACTACTGGAAACATCGGATGCTTTTTCTGATACGCTACGGAAATTACCTTATTAGCCTGTGGTACGCTGCCCGCTTCCGCTGGCCTGAGGTCAATCCAACCGGGCTTAAGGCCAAAGGCTTGCAATACTCCCAGTTCCATCACTTTATCTTGTGGAACATGCGCGTAAATCTGGTGACTGTTGAGGGTTTGCGAGAGGAACTCTGCCCAACGTGGATCTTTTGCAATTCCGGTGTTTTTGTTTAGTAATAGGAATGTACAGCCAGGGTCTAGCTCTACTTCATCGGATGAACCTTGTTTATCCATCTTCGGCTTTGACAGGCTTGGATAAACCATTGAAGAATAGGCTTCATCGATTACCCACACCTCCACTTGGTCAAGTAAAGGGCGAAAACCAAAGTAGCCATCAAAAGCAGTCAAAATAAGACGCTTATCATCATTCATTTTAACTTGGAACGGCCCTGTCCCTATCGGTTGTCTATCGAAGCTTTCAGAACGCAAAGCACTCGGTAGCAAAATTTTTGCTTGCGACTCACTCAGAGCCAGAGGAAGGTAGCGATCAGGACGGACGAGCTCAATATCAACGGTCCACTCTTGTGGTGAAGACACCCGCTTTATGTGAGAAAACAAGTTCAAGCCATTTAACGCAAGCACACTCTCAAGAACACAACTGGTTGTTAACGGTTCACCATTATGAAAGCGTACTCCACGACGAAGATAAAAACGCCAATGTGTATCAGAAATTGCTTCCCACGTGTGGGCTAAATCTGGTTGAAGTTGTTCATTTTCATCAAGGCGAGTGAGTCCGCTAAAAATTTGTCTGGCGATGTGCTGTTCAGAACGCCGCATCGGTTTCTGCGGGTTTAACATTGACAATGGTCGATAATAAGGCAAACGCACGACCTGCTCGCCCTGTCGATGCTGAAGCCCTAAATAACCTTGGATAACTTGCGTCAATCGTGCCGCATCGTTATCAAGCGCATCTAGAGCCTGACCGATTTTCCCTTCATCGAGATAACGCCTGGCGAGGTTTTCGCTGACGTCGCTTCGATTACGTTTAAAAACGAGTTTCGAAAGTTTTCCTCGACCCGCTGCCGGATGCCACTCAATCCAGCCCTCTTCTTCAAGTTTATTTAGAACAATACGAGCATTACGACGTGTACAAAACAACGCTTCGGTGATGTCTTCGAGCTGAACGTCCGTATCGTGACCGGAAAATTTTTCAAACAGTGTTTCGAACTGAACACGTAAACGAGGGCTACTCATAAAGAGGAAATTCTTATCTTGTTGTCGATAAGCTAAGTTTCCTCATTTTTTCCAAAAAGTGCAAACATCACACTATAAATTATTGAATATCGATACCAATTTCTCGCGAAAGTTCAGCCAGTTGTACCTCGTTGTCCAGCTTGATAGACCATTTGCACTCTGCTCCATGAGATAAAACAACGTTCGCTCCTCTACCCAGCAACTGAATTGCATCGGTTTGCGCTTGCAAGGTTACCATTGCACTGCCGGAGAGCTTAATCACTATTTCACGCTGGGTTGCAATGATTTTTCCTAATGAAAACTCAATCACCATCTTAGTTTATACCGACTTTGTTTTGTGTTGTTTCACAGCGATGGTCAAGCGACTGGTACACACTAAACGGCCTCGCTCATCAGTGATATCGATTTGCCACACTTGCGTTGAAATACCCAGATGAAGCGGTTTTGCCGTACCAATCACATGACCACTTCGCATGGCTCGCACATGGTTCGCGTTAATATCTAAACCGACGCAGTAGCTGCCCTCATCGACAGAGAAGTTTGCAGCCAATGAGCCTAATGTTTCTGCGAGCACGACTGATGCACCACCGTGAAGCATTCCTAAAGGTTGATGAGTAAAGCTGCATACGGGCATGGTTGCTGTCAGGGAGTCGTCAGTGAAATCTGTATATTTAATTTGTAGGTGCTCGATCAGGGTATTTTTTGACGTGGCATTCAGAATCTCTATGCTTACGGGCTTTTTCCATATACTCATTGTTTTACTCTTAGTTTCACAAACTGGTTTGTTAGGTTGTAACGATGTGCTAGGAAGCTAGCATAGACGCTACTTGGGCATAACTTCAAGACGTAACATCTCACCTTCTTTATTAATCAGATGAATAACTTGATCCATGCATCATGTTACTATTTGGGTATATACTATTGCTTCAAAACAAAAAATTAAATGGAGCCTGTTATGAAGGTATGGATGAAAGCCTCTGCTCTTTTAACTATCGCGGGTTTAACAGCGTGTAGCGCATCACCGACGGGTCGCAACCAGATCCTGATGTTTTCAGATCAGGAAATGTCATCGCTTGGCGCTAAATCTTTCGAACAAATGAAGAAAGATATCCCAATCAGCAAAGATCGCAAAACGAATGCCTACGTTCAATGCGTTGCCAAACACATCACTGACACCATTCCCGCTCAATCTGGATTTAAAGACTGGGAAGTCGTTGTTTTTGATAGTGAACAAGTCAATGCGTTTGCTCTACCAGGTGGGAAGATCGGCGTGTATACCGGGCTTTTAGATGTCGCGAAAAACCAAGATCAGTTGGCAACAGTCATTGGTCACGAAGTCGCTCACGTCCTCGCTGACCACAGTAATGAACGTCTCTCACAAAGTCAGTTAGCAAATGCCGGGTTGTCTCTAGCAAACGTTGCCATTGGAGCTTCCGAGTACAAACAGTATCAACAAATGACGATGGCGGCACTTGGTGTCGGTGTTCAATACGGTGTTATCTTGCCATACGGTCGTACTCAGGAATCCGAGGCTGATATTGTCGGGCTGGAATTCATGGCAAAAGCAGGTTTCGACCCACGTCAAAGTGTCGATTTATGGAAAAATATGAGTGCTGCATCAGGTGGTTCTCAACCACCTGAATTCTTCTCAACCCACCCATCGCACAGTACGCGCATTAAAGATTTACAAGCAACCATAAATAAGCTACCTGCGTATAACGCGAAAGCACCAAGATGTGGCTAATTCATTGCTACTTGCTACTATCGTCTACTACTTAAGCTTGCCAAATAAAAAAGCTCCCTAGGGAGCTTTTTAATGATTCTAATCAAGTGCCCAATATCTGTAGCGGCAAACTTAACAAACTATCTCCGAGAGTGGCAAAATACCAGATGATAGAAACAAAACCTCCGACAGAGACCAAGTACCAAGCAAGTGAAAATAGTTGCCCATAACGGGTTAATGGCAATAAATGGCTTTGATGTCGAGCTCTCCATTCCATCACCACTTCCAACATTCCCATTAACAATAAAAACCCTAGCAACGTCAGACCGAAATAGTAACTGATAAAAATGCCTAATAAAGCGGTCGCAATACTGCCAACTAACCCGACCCAAGTGTTCATTGAGAAGGTAATACTTTTGAGCACATGGCCACCATCTAATGGTAAAATAGGCAGCAGATTAAATAGGTTTAGCAAGGCGTTAAACACAGCAAGCCCAGCGAAGATCACCTCACCAGTCATCCAATAAAGCAAAGTAAAAACAATACTAAGTACTAAACCGAAAAATGGTCCCATGATTGAGATAACCACATCCTGCCAGCGCGTGTTTATCTTTTCGTCACTTAGCGCCAAACCACCTAGGAATGGAATCAAATAGATTCCTTTGGTCTTCATTCCAAAATACTTCATCGCTCTAATGTGACCATATTCATGAAAAACCAAACAAGCGATCAACGCTAGCGCGAACTCGATGGAAAATAGCCAAGAATATGCAGCGAGACTTGCAGACGCTAACGCCACTTTAATAACTTTCGCACTTTTAAGTGCTTTCATCCCAAGAGATACGAGACCTATTATACTTAAACGCTTTTCGGATGGTGGCGTAACTTCTGGCACTTGGCGCTCGATGTCTTTTTCATTTCGACAACCTTCGTTGACGAGCTCACCGTTAATTGTGACCTTGTAACTCAATTCAAACGGTTGCCATGTTAAAGAACACTCTAAATGACAGTTCAGGATTTCCTCACCCGCAGAGAGCCTAAACTGGTGTAGACAAGTCTCTGCGGTATTGTCACTGGCATCGATTTGAGACACCAACGTATTATCCCAATATAACTGCTGCCACCCAGCCATCGATCCTTCGAGCCTTAGCGAACGACCTAAAAATTCAACATTCAGTAATTCCAATGCGGTTCCTATTGCGTCTATTGAATAACTACATAGCGAGCGCGAATTATGCCTGTGAAGTGAAGAAACAGCAAAGCGAGCTATCTCTTGATTTGATCGTTATTTAACTATAAAGCTCGCAAAACAATTCTGGTCGTACCATTCTCTTCAAAAATATAACGATAATACATGCCCTTACAAGCCATCGTTTGACCTATGCATCATATTTAAAACGCAAAATACGCTCAAACTTTGACAAGTTATTAAACATACAATTAACATTACATTTACATCATCGTTGTATTTCGCGTATTAACAATTGGTGTAAGTACCACACAACAATTACAAGGACTTCGGTCCAGCATTATGACACCCTAGGAGGGTCAAGGATGAACAAGAAGCACTGCTCTCTGCTTACAATTTCAATATTGTTTGCGTGTAATGCCCACTCAGCGGGCTTCCAGGTAGCTGAACATTCGGCATCTGGTCTTGGTCGAGCATTTTCAGGTGAAGGGGCTGTTGCAGATAATGCCAGCGTCCTTGCTCGTAACCCTGCAGCAATGACACTTTTCAAAGAAGCTCAATTTTCGGGCGCGTTATCTATCATCGACCCTGAAGTCGATGTGTACGACACTGTAAACAATGAACACGCGAAAGATGTCGCCCCTTTACAGATCGTGCCAGCAGGTTATTACATCAGCCCTATCAATGATAACTGGGCCTGGGGCATCGGTATGTTCACAACATACGGTGTTGCCACTGACTATCCAAATGATATTTCCGCAGGTGATATGGCGGGTGACACTTCCCTACTTTCAGTAAACATCAACCCTAATGTCGCTTACCGTATCAACGAGTCTTTCAGTGTCGGTGGTGGTATCAACCTCGTATACGCTGAAGCAGAGCTGACTCGTCACAAAGGCGCACTCGCCGGTATTTTAGGTGGTAATAAGTCCGATAACCTTGTCGGCATGGAAGGTGAAACTTTCGCTTGGGGTTGGAATGTCGGCGCTTTATTTGAGCTAAATGAAAACAACCGTTTTGGCTTTGGCTACCGCTCTAAGGTTGATCTAGATTTTGATGACGGTGAGTTTAGTAGTTACGACTCTGGTCGAGCTTCATCACCAAAAGTTGATGGCCGTTTAAAAATCTCTCTCCCTTCAATTATCGAATTATCGGCTTTCCATCAACTGAATGAACAATGGGCTGTACATTACGGCTGGCAACAAACCGACTGGAGCACATTTAAAGAACTAAAAGCGACCAGTAACGAATGTAATGACGGAGTATGTTTCTTTAAACCTGAGAAATATGAAGACAACAATCGCTACTCCGTTGGTGCAACTTACATACTTAATACAGACTGGACATTCCGTGCAGGCTTTGCGTACGACGAACAAGCAGGTGAAGCGACATTGAGTATCCCTGACAGTGACCGTTTTTGGTACAGCGCGGGCCTAACTTACGCAATGAGTGAGAATTTAACTTTCGATGCAGGCTTTGCACTTGTTAAGAGTAAATCAGGCTCTTTCACTGAGACAAATGCTCTGGGTGAAGAGATTAAGTTTGACTCAGAAGGTACTGCTTACATCAGCGCGGTACAGATGAACTACACCTTCAAATAATGGGATTACGGAGTAAACCAATGAAACACACGTTTAAATTATCAATGCTTTGTTCTGCAATCCTTCTTGCTGGTTGTGGTGATGATACCTCCAGCTCTGGTACTTCCGACAAAGTTCAATTTGAAGATGAAGTCCAAGCATTGCTTGATCGCGAAACATCCATCAGTTTTACGCTTCAAGGAGCGAACGCAGATGTACCGGCACCGTCTTACTTATTAATGGACACAAGCGATGGTACGCTTGGTCTGCCAACTGATGGCGATGATGCTTTAACCAACCCTAGAGCCTCAATGAACACGATGGATGGATGGTCAACGTCTATGCCAATCGTTCTTAACTTCAACGGCGACGGTTTTGCAACGGGCATGCTGTCGTCTGGTGTTAAAGTCATCAAGATTAACCAACGCTTAACCGAGTGGGACGGTAAATCTAACCCAATCGAAGAGGTACTCGTTCAGAATCAGGACTACGTAGTTCAAGCAAAAGGTAGCTCTCTATACATCCAGTTCTTGGCTGCACTTGATGAGTCAAGCGAGTACATTTTTGCGGTTACACAAGATGTTACTGACGTGAATGGTGAGCCAATTGGTACATCAGCAAGTTATGCGACAGTTAAATCGAAAGAAATCGTTTATGAAACTGGCGACCTTGCTTCTGTTCAAGCAGTCACTCAGGCGGTTGAAGGCATTTTTGGTCTAGCTCAAGTTGACCCTAACGACATCGTTTACTCCTCATGGTTCAGTACCCAGTCTGTAGGTGATACGTTAGCGGCAGTCAAAGGAGTAACCGCTACTGGTTTTTCTACTGGCGCAAACACACTAAATACCGTTTACAAAAATGACTCAAACGAAGGTTCAGTAGACTTATCAACGGCCTACACAATAACGCTCGGTGAAACCCAAGACTTTAGCACTGCGCTAGACTCTGACGATGACTTTAGTAAATACATTAGCGATCTAGACGCAGCTAAAACGGCAATTAAAGGCCTTTACATGCAATCAGGTGCCGATGTAAGCGTGACACAAGGTGTGGTAAGACTGCCTCATTACTTGGAAAAAGGCGCAAGCTGGAACATGCAACCAATGGTATCTGCGATGCCAAGCCTAGCGAAGCTAAGCGCAGCATTAGCGGATCCGAACGAGCAAGCAAACATGGTTCAGCAGCTATCAACAGGCGTTTTTGCAAATGATCCTGTTGATGTGACAAAGCTTGCTACAGATCCTACAGAGCAGCTAAAACTTGTTGGAGCTAAGCTTACTCTTACCGATGGTACCCAGCTTGATAGTGAGCGTATTATTACTCGCTACTCGCCTGTTCCCGTAGTGAAATCGGTTGAAGATGTCGAAGTACTGGTCTTCACACCTAAATCTGGCGTCGCGACAGACGTTGTGATTTATCAACACGGCATCACCTCTGCGAAAGAGAATGCGTACGCGTTCGCGTTCAATATGGTAAAAGCAGGTGTGGCAGTTATCGCTATTGACTTACCTATTCATGGTACGCGCAGCTTAGATGAACAACGTTCCGCAAATGCGAATGTACTGGCTTATCTAAATCTTTCCAACTTAGCCGTTGCGCGTGACAACCTACGTCAAAGTGTTCTGGATGTGTTAGGTTTGCGCGCTAGCTTGGTAGTATCTGCTCAAGGCGGTCTTTTAGCTGGAGGTCCTCTGCAAGGCTTCAACCCAATGACGGGTTCAAAAGTCAAAATGCTAGGTCATTCACTTGGCGGTATTGTCGCTACATCTGCCGTCGCAGCAGCAAACAATACATTGGGCAGCTCTACTGCGGATGCACTGTACACCTTTAGTTCTGCATCAGTACAGAACTCTGGTGGACAAATTGGTAATTTGTTACTGGGTTCAGACAATTACGGCCCTCAGATCAAACATAACCTCGCTTATGCAGCATCAAAAGACTATGCGAATTACGCTGATGCATCATGTGCGGATCTAGAAGATAAAACATGTTACGAAGCATTTGAGGCTGCGGCAACGGAAGCTCAAGTAGCAGCGCTAGAAGCAGGTTTCTCACAATTTATCTATGCAGCACAGACTACACTAGACACTGTCGATCCGTTCACAAACGCTTCAGATTTAGTGGCATCTGGTTCGCTAACGACACCATTCTTTATGACAGAAGTGGATGGCGATAGCACAGTACCAAACAGCGTTCCAAATGCACCATTCGCGGGTACTGAACCGCTTGCTAATAAGCTAGGGTTGAAGACTGTGAACAGTACGGACACTACTGTGAATGCAACTGCGAGCTTTGTACAGTTTAATGCTACTGCATCGCACAGTACTTTTGCTTCGCCAAATGGCACTTTGTCTGATATTGATCATCATGTAGAGATGCAGATGGAAAACACTGACTTCTTAATGGATGACGCACTAACAGGTGTCACTAACACTTCTGTTTTGAAGTAATCGCAACGCCCTTCCTACCAAAGCCCAGTTTCTACTGGGCTTTTTCATTTCAATTGTATTCAAACCCACTCATATTTCCTCTGCTATAGTTAAAACGATGTCTTTGCCTAACTCACTTGTTTAAAAGGAAAACTCTATGCGCGTATTGACTGTTATTGCCACTGTATTACTTCTTGCTGCATGCGGAAGTAGCCAATATCTGATGTCGACAAATGAAGGGAAAATTATTACCTCTTACGGTAAACCAGACCTGAACGAGGAAACGGGTATGTACGAGTATGAAGACATGGATGGTAAAGAAATGAGTATTTCAAAAGAGCAAATTGTCCAGATTGTCGAACGTTAACGACAGGCCCTCTGTAAATTAGAGGGCTATGTTCTAGCCACCCTCTCTCTACATTTACCTCTTTTAGGTTTGTAATCGTTGTAGAAATTGACACAACCAATTCATAAACCAAAACAATTAATAGTGTCTTTTATACTTCCGTATTATTTATTTAGCGAATATTTTACATCTTCACCTTAATCAGGTTGGAGTATTGTAAAATCTAATCTTTAATTCGCTAACACCCTTTTATTTCTCAGGATAAAGTGGATAATACCGCCACAAAATAACATTACTAAGGTGAGTCCTTATGTCTATTGAAGCTACTCTGCTTGCGCGCTGCGAGTCAAAATGTGAACTGTGTTCTTCTGAATCTCAACTAACTGCATACGCTGTCCCACCTCACGGTAATGTGACGGTTGATACTGCCATCATGGTTTGTGATAAGTGTCTGGGTGAGATCGATGAGCCAAAAGACATTAACCACTGGCGTTGTCTAAACGAAAGTATGTGGAGCCAGGTTCCTGCTGTACAAGTGACTGCATGGCGCCAACTCACTCGCCTAAACACAGAAAGCTGGGCTCAAGATGCTCTTGACATGATGTACATGGAAGAAGAGCAAATGAACTGGGCAATGAAAGGGATGTCTGCTGACGATAAAACGGTTGACTGTAACGGCACTGAACTTAAGAAAGGTGACGATGTAACAGTAATTAAAGACCTACCAGTAAAAGGCACTAACCAAGTAATCAAACAAGGTACAGTGATTCGTGGTATTAGCCTTGGCGATGATCCAAAGCTAGTTTCGGGTAAGGCAAATGGTGGTCAGTCGATGTACGTGATCGCAGAATACTGCCGCAAGAAGTAATATCGCACTTCAGTCATGTCTACCTCCTCTAGAGTGTTTCTTTTCTAGGGCGTAGGTTGAGTAGGCATGTTTTACAAATAAAAAAAATACCGGCTCATAGGCCGGTATTTCTTACACTATTTCAATATCAACGGTACATACCGATGTCTTTTTGAATATGTGCTGACAAGTCTTCTGCGTAGTAACTGCGTGGCGCAGTGTTATCTACAAATAGAATGTCCAGTAAGTGAGCAATCAGTCCTTTGAAGTTAACCGCGTAGGTTTTCTTATCCATAGAGGTTGGTAAAGCTACATTTGTCATTTGCATTGCTTGTGCCATGATTGCCTCTCTTTAAAAGCAGTAGTCTGTTTAGTTGGTTGTATATTAGTCAGTTTCTTATTGTTTAAGAAATGACAAATTTTACCCATTCAAATTAGAATTTCTAATAAAACAAACTCATTACAAAACTCAAAAATACAAATGAATAATAACGGCATAAATAATCACAATTGCTGTAATTACATTGAATAACTGAACATTACCTGCATAATTGCCCCTTAAGCAACAACATATATTTAACAATATTTTTCGTTATTTCTTTTGATTTTAGTGCTTACTTTATATTTTTTGATTAGTAATATTAACGCTAGTTTGACGCTTCGCTTTATTTTTTAGGAGTGATGCAACCACTGCCGATGTCATCACAACAACTAAAAATGTGAGAGACCATGCTGTCGGAATCTCATATTCTGTTCCAACCAATAGCATTTTTACCCCGATAAACATCATGATTACTGATAATGCTGGTTTTAAGTATACAAACTTGTCTAACATTGCTTGAAGAACAAAGTACAGCGATCGCAAACCCAGTAATGCAAATACGTTCGCGGCTAAGACTAAAAATGGCTCTCGCGTTACCGCGAATATAGCTGGTATAGAATCCAACGCAAACATAACGTCCATTACTGCAATGACACCAACAACGATCAGCATCGGTGTTGCCACCCACTTACCAGCTTGCTTTAAGATTAAGCGATTTCCTTGGTAGTCATCTGTAACTGGCAATACCTTTCGAATCAACTGCTCCGGATATGGATTAACCTCTTCTGCTTCGCCTTTGTCGCGAGCTAGCTTAACACCCGTCCAAATAAGAAAAGCAGCAAATAAGTACAATACCCAGTGATACTGTGAAAGTAACTGAGCACCAACCGCAATCATGACAGCGCGTAAAACTAGCGCACCTATCACCCCCCAAAGCAATGCTCTCGGACGCAAGTGCTCCGGCACACTGTATTGTGCAAAGATGATGGCAAACACAAACAAGTTATCCACGCTTAGCGACTTCTCTAGTAAGTAACCAGTTAAGAATGAAATCGTTGCTTTGTCGTTCGTATAAGCGCTATGTGGCGCGTAAAAGTCCCAGAATAAATGAATAGAACCTGCAAAAACAAAGGCAAGCAAGAACCAAAAAACACTCCAAACGATGGCTTTTTTCATCGTGATAGCGCCACCACGTGTTTGATAGATATCAAGCGTAACAAGAACAAGGGTAAATAAACCAAAAGCACCATACATCGCTAATGATTCTTGAAGAGGCACCGATTGGCTCAATTGGGTGGTATTTTCGATAAGAGACATATTTCCTCCCATGGCGGAAGGACTTCGTTTGGTGACCTTCCGCAGACAATAACAACCAACAGCCACATAACGATTATGTGCTGCTAGTCAATGAATGCGTTGGTCTCGTTGAAGTGTTGACGTGAATGAACCACGTAACACCTTTACTTACCGGATAAGCTGATGCTTAACGAGATGACGATAAGTAAACTTGCGCTAACTACTCCCCAAACGCCGACATAATAACGCCGAGCGTCAGGCTTTCCAACAAAAAAACCTTGTCTTATCGAAATAAAATTCTTATCAAAAATCAGGAAGCACTATAAAAAGAAAGAAATGGATTCAACCACCTGAACTATAGTAAACAGACAAAAAGCAGCAAATGGCTCGGGACAAACTCTTCATTAGTTAGGGCCCTAACGGGGAAGATAGATACAAAAAAGGAGCATTACTGCTCCCTTTTGTAACATCCACATTCTTAGCAATTCAAAAGCCGCTTAGAGGCACAAAGTAGACCAGTGTTGACCAAATTGCGATCCAGGCAACCACGACTGCCGTATCTGCCCAATCTTTATTCCACATACTGCCATCCTCATCAACCCATGTAGTAAGTGGAGAGCAGCAAAATCAATACCAGTATCTATTATCGACGTCGCTTTGTGTAAAGTTTGTGACTTTGATTCAAACAGTTTGGCTCATCGGTCAGGAGTTCAATAAAACAATCAGCCATGGACAAACTGGTCACACGTCCTTCTCCTTTCATCTCCTGCAATGCGTCGTACCCCTCTTTCCCTTTCATCGTATAGGCAGAAGAAGTCCCTCGATACCAAACATCATCTTGAACACCAACCCATTGTTTGCCATCAAAAATCACTAATGATTGAACTCTTTCACCTTTTGGGGCATCTGCGTGGTACTCGAAGTTTAAATTGTAAGTGTACGGATAACTGCCAGATCCAGTGCCTTCTACGCCATTGTTGAGTGCATTATTTATCGCGCCTTCAAGTGCACGGCGAATAGCGCTGCCTTTTACATCGTAAAAGCCGATAGGAACGGCAAAAGGCAACAGCCGTCCGGCAATGTCTGCCACTGTAATGTTGCCAGGGTTCAAAGAGGTTCGCACGCCACCCGCATTATGAATTGCAAATTGAACGTCATATCCACGTTTGTTTAAACAGTGCAGAAATGATCGGGCAACGGAGGAAGCCAACTCACTCTCACCAAATTCATCGGGAATTCTCACATGACGCTTTTTGGTGTCAACACTAGCAATGACTTGTGACTGTAACTGCCTGACCTGAGGAATATATTTATCGCTCAGGATCGCTTGAGTTTCCGGGTGTTTCTTACAAACCACGACATTCGGTTGACCATGGATGAAGTCGCACGCGGTTTCGAATACACCTTGGTCGAGCTGTTGGTTTAGCGTCGAGTCCCAAAAAATACGTCGACCCAGCAACAGTTCATTTTGTCCACTCAACATCGTTGCTTTACCGTGTTCATCAAACTCAATGACACAGTGCCCCATTGTCAAAGCATGGAAACCCGCTTGCACCACATAGGTATCATTAATTTTGATACCGTAGGGATCGTCTTGTCCTAACCCTATTGATGAAAAATCACCTTGCAACCGGTGGCTGTGTCCACCAACAATTATTCCAATACCTGCGACTTGCTCAGCTAACTCTAAATCACCTTCATAACCTAAGTGGCTCAGAAGAATAATATTTTTTATACCTGATGAATGGATTTGTTTTACGGTCGCCTTGGCGGTTTCAATTGCTGAGTGAAAAGGCGTGTCTGCATCAGGGTTTGCGATGTCGCTCATTTTATCTATGGATAATCCGAAAATCGCGACCCGCTCACCATGGAATTCTTTAACAATGTATTGAGCGCTCTGTGTATCCGGTTGGTAACTATATACATCCTTGCAATCACTGATACGGTGAGGTTTTTTAAGTGATTCATTGGATAAATCCCAGTTGCCAGCAAGCAATGGGAACTGAGTACGTTGGCAAAACAATGCAACTGGCTCATTCCCCATATCTAATTCATGGTTACCTAACGCCATTGCATCAATCTTTAATGCGTTCAATAAGTCGGCATTGGCTTTGCCTTTAAATAGTGAGAAATACAGCGTGCCTTGGAAGCAATCTCCGGCATGGAGGAACAACATCCCATGACCTTGGCGCTGAGCATCATCTCTTAACTGCTCGACTCTGGTTGCGATACGAGAAAAGCCGCCAGCACTGACATAGGGTTCTAGCGTGAGTTCATTGTTTATCTTAAGCTTTAACTGTAATGACGTTGGTTCAAAGTAGGAATGTGTGTCATTGATGTGTGCCAGTTTGATTCTCACTGGCTTATGATTGTTATTCATCTTCATCTTCTCTTTTTTCATTCCTTATAATAATAAGAAGTGAATCATGACAGAATCATGAATTTTATGAAACTGCGATTTAGGGTTTCATGTTTAAGTGATCACGATGCTGTCCCCCGGCTTTGAAAACAAGCCTCGCTTGTAACGGTCTCTATTCAGTAAGAGGCTCTCGTAATTTTGTGAACTGAGCTTAACTCAAAAATTCCGAATTCATATATGCTTAGGAGTAGCAAAATAACTCTCGATAATTCAAATAATTGCAAGGAGGATTGAGATGAGACTAGAACGCATCGAAATCTCCGGGTTTAGAGGCATCAAACGCCTTTCACTCTCTTTTGACGAACTCACCACGCTCATCGGTGAAAACACGTGGGGCAAATCATCATTGCTCGATGCCCTTTCCATCGCACTACCTGCCAATGGCTCATTGTATCAATTCAAACTGAAAGATTTTCACGTTGACTACTCAATTTCTCATCCACAAACACAACACTTACAGATCATTGTTTGTTTTAAAGCACAGGATAAAAACGAAGTAAAAGCGGGACGCTACAGACGCATAAAGCCTACATGGTGCACCAACGAAGATGGTGAGCAAGTCATTTACTATCGTATTAGTGCGTCTCGCGATGAGCACGGCATTAATACAAAGTACGCGTTTTTGGATCATAACGGCAAACCCAAAAAACTTCACCACTCAGAGAAACTCGCTATTGAGTTAATGACACTTCATCCTGTAATCCGACTACGTGACTCCCGACGCTTCCCAGATTTAAACCATGTCAACGGCGATGGTAAAAATGCTCGGATTGAAAAACGAATCAACAACACCTGTCGACGCTTATTGGCTATGCCTGGCCATGTGAATAAAGGTGAGATTCGTAGTAGCCTCGACTCAATGCAAACGCTTGTTGAACACTATTTCGCGTTCAGAAGTGTCAGTAAAGGCAACCCACGCAAACCTCGTGATGGTCTTTTCTATACAAGCCCTTCCTCTGATAAAGGCTTGAGTCAGTTCTTGAAAGAAACCAATGACAAACAAAGCCGCTTGCTTTTAATGGGGTTACTCAATGCCTATCTTCAAGCTAAGGGTCCCACCGATTTAAGGCGCTGTGCGAGACCAATACTGATCATTGAAGATCCAGAAGGTCGACTGCATCCAACTCATCTAGCGAGAGCGTGGTCCTTATTGCAATTGTTGCCAATGCAAAAGATATTAACCACCAACAGTGGCACGTTACTCGGTTCTGTTCCACTGTATTCAATTCGACGTTTAATTCGGCTATCAGACAGAACCATCGCTAAGAGTTTAAACTCAACAAAGTTTGGTCGAGATGAGTTGCGCCGAATTGGTTTCCATATTCGTTTTCATCGTTCAGGAGCATTATTTGCACGGTGCTGGTTACTTGTTGAGGGCGAAACCGAAGTTTGGCTTTTTCATGAACTGGCTCGTCAATGCGGGTATGACTTGGCTGCCGAAGGGGTTCAAATCGTTGAGTTTGCTCAATCAGGTCTAAAATCACTCATCAAAGTAGCAAAAGAGTTTGGTATTGATTGGCATGTCGTTACCGATGGCGACCCAGCAGGGAAAAAGTACGCGCATGCAGTGCGAGCACAGCTCGACCATGATCAGGAAAGGCATCGACTTACGGAGTTACCCGACCGAGACATCGAGCACTTTCTGTACAACAATGGTTTTGAACTTTTCTTTAAGGACATCATCAAAGTTCCTCATGACCACCCTATCCCTGCTAAAAAAGTCGTAAATCGTGTTTTGAAAAAACATGCAAAACCGGACTTAGCTTTGGCTATTGTTTCTCATTGTGAAGAGAAAGGCATGGAGTGTATTCCTGTTCTTCTGCGCTGGACACTTAAACGCGTTGTTACCATGGCCAACGGCAATACATGAGTTAGGCGTATTTCACACTCAGCGTATTGTCTTGTAATACAAAAAAAGCACACCAATTTGGTGTGCTTGTATCAAACATCATTAATTTTGATTAAGGGTATTGAGAGGGATAAAACTCAATACACAGTGGATACCAATAAGATCGGGGGTTCACTACTGTGCTTGCTCAGCAAGCGAAGAAGAAGTAGCGGTTGATTTCGTATGCAACCATAGCCCTGTCGCTTTCATTAGATAGCCAAACACACCACCTAGCAACAACGATGGAATGACAAGTTGCCAGTTTCCGTCAGCCGCAAATGTTGCGCATGAACCAATAAAAGTACCAGGGATGTACGCGAGCCAAGCCTGTTTAGCTTGAATACACATGAAGAATGCCACAATAGCGGTAATCACATAGCCAATAATTTCCAACCCCACGTAAGTGGAACCGTGAATAATTACCATTGCCCAGAATACGCCTGTCATATTGGTGATTAAGCTGATGCCTAGTCCTTTCAATCCGCTCGTTGGCGCTGCAAAGTAGCTCGTGCAACCTAAAAAACCAGCCCAAGAAAGCAAACCTAAAGAGATGGCGATCCAACCCCATACGCCAGATAAAATTCCAGTAGTAATAGAAATAGCTAAAAGTGTCGTCATGGTAGTCATACCTACTCGGCTATTATCGTACCTATATGGTTCAATAACTGCCTTCATACATTGAAATCAAGGACACATGTTAGATACATCAGCTCAGCTTATCGGTGATATTGATCACAATAAGATATTATTATTTTCACAATTTACATTAAAAGTTTGACGCAACCGATAAATCAACAGATTTAGGGAATAAACCAACTCATCTCGTAGGCATATTTAATCAACCTTTAAAGAACTGAAGGCTTCCCTTTCATCATTCGCAGCCCCTCTCTTTTAATGCAGTCGACTAATGGGTTTTCTGCCATATCTGAACGCCATATAAATGAAAGCGTCCTTTCCATTTTTAACTCAGGTACATTTAATGCCACAAGGTGACCTGCTTCTATATATCGCTCTACATCTAAATACGGTAAGCAAGTAAGGTACTGACCATTAGCAACTAAACTACGTAACACCGGAACGTGTTCGTACTCGCGCCACACATCCAAATCTTCAATAAGGTGGTGAATAGAACTATCAAATGTTTTTCGTGTGCCAGAGCCATGCTCTCTTAGTACCCACTTCGCTTGCTCTAACTGCGCAAGGCTAACAGACTGATTACGCGCAAAAGGATGATGAGAAGCTGCGACAACAGTAAGATGATCACGACACCATACTTCTTGGTGTAAACGGTTATCATCACAGCGCCCTTCAATAATCCCTAAGTCATACTTGTAATCTAATACCCCATCAATCACCCCTTTTGTACTTTGTACACCGAGAGAAATACGCATTTCTGGAAAGTCATTATCAATGATACTGATAAGGTCGGGAACTAAGTGCTCTGCTGGGGTTTGACTCGCTCCCATACGAATCTCACCACTCAATAAATGTTGCTCATAGAAGCCCATTTCAATCTGCAATGCATCTTGTAGCAAGCGTTTTGCTTTTGGTCGTAACCACATCCCCCAATGGGTTAACGCCATTTGCTTGCCTTGCCTCTCAAACAACGGCCTGCCAAGCATCTTCTCTAATTGCGCAAGCGACATGCTCGTCGCTGATTGTGTCAAAGCCAATTTTTCTGCGGCTTGGCTTACACTGCCGGTATCTGCAACTGCGTCGAAAACCGCTAATTGCTTAAGTGAGTAGCGCAAAGTGTCCTCCATTATTAGTGGGTATTTCCCAATTCCCACAATTGTTAAAGCATGCCCCAATAAGCAATAGAGTTCATTTTACCTAGCCCCGTAAAGTTATCAATTAATTTGATGAGGTTTCTAAATATTATCAATTTTACCTTACTAACCGCTCTCCCTATTCTGAGTACGCGGTTCGGGAACACCGCAAGCCTCAATGGTTTTGAAACCGAAGTCATTGAGGCTCTTAATAAAAACAACAATTTCATTTTTGAGTTAATAACCAAGGATTTTTTATGCGATTACAAATTAAGGAGTCAATATGGCGGTGACCAGTTCTCAAAATCACCAGTATTTTTCTCCAAAAGAGATGATGGTTGAAGCGGAAAAATTTGCGTTAAGTAAGGCAAACAAAACCAGCAGTATGACATTAAGCCTCGCCATTATGGCCGGCGCGTTCATCGGGTTAGCATTCTTGTTTTACATCACGGTGACCACCGGTAGTACGGGCGCTGGTTGGGGCTTGAGCCGCCTAGCTGGTGGACTCGCATTTAGCATGGGATTGATCCTCATAGTGATCTGCGGTGGTGAATTATTTACCAGCTCCGTCCTATCCAGTATTTCTTGGGCCAATAAGCAAATATCGTTCGGTAAGATGCTTTCGATCTGGGGCAAAGTTTACGTTGGTAACTTTATTGGTGCGATGTTCCTACTTGCGCTGGTTACTGCTGCTGGTCTTTATCAGATGGATGGCGGTCAATGGGGATTAAATGCGCTTAACATCGCACAACACAAACTTCACCACACTCTCATTCAAGCGTTTGCACTCGGTATTCTCTGTAACCTGTTGGTCTGCCTAGCGATTTGGCTGACATTTAGTTCTGCAAATGCAATGACAAAAGCAGCAATGACAATTTTGCCTGTGGCAATGTTTGTCAGCAGCGGTTTTGAGCACTGTGTTGCGAACATGTTTATGGTTCCACTTGGTATTGTTATCGCGAATTTTGCACCTGAATCTTTTTGGGCATCTGTCGGTGTGCCCGCGTCACAATACACAGACCTAAACATTAGCCACTTTATTACCGCTAACTTAATTCCTGTCACGCTTGGCAACATCGTCGGCGGAGCGATATTAGTTGGCCTTTCAAACTGGTGTATTTTTCGCCGACCAGAACTAAAAGCAGCGAATATTTCTTCTATCACTACAACTACAACACTGTCGTCAGTTAAGGATTTCACCATGAAAAATGCCTCTTTTGTTAAAGACATTATGAACCCAAAACCAGTCACCATTCGTGCAGAAACGCCAATTGCAGCCGCGCTGGATGTGTTACTTGATAATCACGTAACGAGCGCACCTGTTGTAGACGTACAAAATCGATTAGTTGGCTTCTTCTCTGCTCACGATGTGATGGTAGAACTATGGTGTGAGGACTACATTCCGGTGAAAGACCAAAAAGTCGTCGACATCATGAGCAGAGATGTGGTCGCAATTGACGCTGATGATCGCCTCGTTGATGTTGTGGAATTCCTATGTATCGATAAAGAGCAGTTGTACCCAGCGAGCAGTATGGGTATTGCCACTCGCTTGACGTCTTTGTCTCTCGAAGAACGCGCTAAAAGTATCAAAGTAAGTAAGCCACAAGTGCTTCCTGTGCTTGAAAATGGGCAGATGGTCGGGGTGGTTACTCGTACTGAAGTATTAAAAGCACTACGCCCGATTTTTGGTGAGCGTTTAAACCTAGTGGAAAAAAGCGAGTTAGAAACAGCGTAATTCGCTAAACATTTACAACGTCTATTGGCTTTCAATCGCTATCACTGACGGGTTTATCGATGTTAGTGATGTGATTAAGATAATAAAAAAGCGCTCTTCAAGTGAAGAGCGCTTTTAGTGTATCTAAAAGGAACTAATTACTTCTTAATACCTTCGATATGAAGTTCCATATCGACGTAGCTTGAAGCACCCATTACTGGGATGTCAAAGTCAGCAAGCTCTAGGCGAGTGTTGCCAACAAAGCCAGCGCGCTCGCCGCCCCATGGGTCACTGCCAGCACCAACGAATTCAGCCTCAATAGTAATAGGCTTAGTAACACCGTGTAGCGTTAGATCACCAGTTACATCTAGTTTGCCATTGCCTTTATCAACCACTTTTGTGCTCGTAAAGGTTGCTTCACTGTATTTACCAGCATCGATGAAGTCACCACTACGAATGTGTTTGTCACGTTCAGCATGGTTTGAATCTAGGCTGGTTGTATCAACAACAACATTTACTTTTGAGTCAGCAATGTTGTTTTCATCAAAAGAAAAGTCACCAGAAAATGTATTGAAACGACCTTTGATGAAACTGTAACCCAAGTGGCTAACTTTAAAGTTGATTGAAGCGTGAGCACCTTTGGTATCGATGACATAATCTGCAGCTTGCGCACCAAATGGCAGTGCCATAGCGATAGCTAATCCTGTAGCGAAAAGTGACTTTTTCATTTTGAAGCTCCTAACATTTTTCTTAATGTGTTGTCTTTATCGATAAAGTGGTGTTTTAGTGCAGCAATAGCATGTAAACCTGCAATCAGGATAACTGCCCAAGCTGCATAGAAGTGAATCTCACCTGCAATATCTGATTGGCCTGGGAATAACTCTCCCGCTCCTGGCACGGTGAACCAATTAAACACTTCGATGCCGCGTCCATCAGACGTTGAAATGAGGTAACCTGAAACAAAGATGGTGACCAATAGTAGGTACATGACACCATGCGCTGCTTTAGCAGCAAGCACTTCGTAACGTTTGCCTTCTACCTTTGGTGACGCCGTCACATGTTTCCATACGATGCGTGCCAAAGTTAAAATAGCGAGTAAAATACCGACAGAGCGATGGTAATGCGGCGCAGTTCGATACCATTCGCTGTAATAGCTAAGGTCGACCATCCACAAACCCACTGCAAATAGACCAATAATGCACAGCGCTGATAACCAATGCATCACGCGTGCAGTAAGGTTGTAATTCTTTACCAGTGTATCCATCTCAAGTTCCTAGATATATTCCTAAGTTAATGCTGAGCAAGAAACACTACATTAACCTATTTACGTCATATGAAACAGATTATTTACCATCATTTACATCCAGCCAATGGTGCCGTATCTATCAAGTTGTTCGAATTTTTTGAAGGAACTTTAAATCGTTTGTAAAACTGAAACTTACAGCTTAATTTCTTGTTCTATCTCATACAGCTCTTCGGAAACTTCTAACATTCTGCGTTCAACCAGTAACTTAGCATCTTCAACACCCTTGTTATAATAAATTGGTCCTAGTTTTTCTGTAATAAAATCAATTAGAAACTCACTATCGAACTGGCCAATTTCAACATCTAGCTCGTCTTGCATGTAATCTTGAATGGCGGTGGCCAACGCCTCTTTTTGTGCGCGTTCTAGCTTTATCATTTTTTCCCTTTCAAATTTTTGTTCAACTTCTGCTTCTTTCGTGTTGCTCTATTAAAGATTAGACACGGTCATTTGTGAGAAATTTGGTGTTTAGATCAAGAAGTTGCCGAAGTAAATTAGTCTATTCTCAAAAGACTATGCTAACCTTTTGCAGTTCGTTTTGTAATTATTAAGGGATATTCTTTGCTACTCGACCTAGTTATTCAAAGTGTTAATGATTTTCAAGACGACTGTCTTAAGCTGTGTGAAAAGCATTACCCTGCGGTGCATAACCAAGGCATGAGTGAGCATCATCTTGGTCTCGCGTTTTCAAGAAGGATGGAACATACTTTTCGTCACTTTGGATACAACTGCGTGATAAAGCCAATCGAAGTGTTGGATTCTCCAGACCTTCCCCATCACTATCGAATTTCATCCGACATTGGCACTGTCTGGGTTCTGAGTCACCATATGGTCAGTGCCGGAAAATCTTGCCGGGAAAACTTACTCTCATCAATTACGGAATGGCAGAGTGAATATGGTTATGCCTTACAGCCTAATGACCTACTCTTTTTGGTTTGCGATCATTGGATAAGTCGCAGCAAAACGAGCCGAGAATTGCTTCATTGGTGGATGGGTGAACTACCCGATCAGATCAACGAATACACAGAACAAGGAATCACACTGTACACTAGCGAGTCGCAACTCACGCAATCGTTGGACACTCGATTCGGTATTAGCCCTTGTTACATTAAGTTTGGGCATCCTTTACGGCGTTCGAACAAACAGCAGTTAGTCAGAAAATATTTGCAGTTGTATGCCGTACTGCAATGGTAGCATCAAATTGAAGTGCTGAGATTATCAATTATTTCATCAATTTGTTTGATGTCACTCGACAAACCTACCCATCCATTACCATCGTTCTTGCTTGAGTTAATGAGCACACTTAGATTCATTGCCAATGAAATAGAAAAATTAGCGCGATAACGCTGATGTTGAGACATTGATATAGGTTGTGGTAACAATGATGAGCATCTCGCAACTACTTAGTTGCATCCGGAAACAAGCCGACGGGCAGTATATTGCGAAATACGCGAACTTCACTCTCCGCAGTGTCTTTCAACCCATATATAAGAACGATATTTCCATCGTTGGCCTTGAAGCACTGGTAAGAATTAGCAATGCCAATGGCAACATGGTTAGGCCAGATCAGTTTTTCCAATCCAAAGCGACTCCCACTCAAGATTTGCTCAATGTTGAACGCTTAAGTCGCCTAATCCATATCAAAAATTTCTCTCAGTCTCGCTTTCACACAAAACAATTGTTTCTCAATGTATTACCGGTAGCGGCAGAGATACTAGTCAAAGACATCACGTATAACCGACTGCTAAAACAAACCATTTATGAATCGCATTTGATGAATGAACAAATCGTCATGGAGTTACTTGAATTGAAGGTGGAGGATGAACTCTCTTTGTCTCAAGCTACTCGGGAGTTAAGTCTTGAAGGATTTAAATTAGCGATTGACGATTATGGCGTCAATGCATCGACAACTGAGCGAGTGAGAAGCATTTGCCCAGATATAATCAAGATGGATCGCTCTTTATTGCTAAGGTATGAAAACGGTGATTTTAAAGCGCTTAACGATGCATTATCACTCGCAAAAGCGTTATGCTCTAAAACCGTTATCGAAGGAATTGAAACCGAGCATCAACTTCGCTTAATGAAAAAGCTCGGTTTCGATATGTATCAAGGGTACCTACTTGCTATCCCCCAAACGTTAGACGTCTATGAAGAGGCAAAAACAGCCTGACTATGTAAGAACAAAAGTTTGCGCGGTTTAGCGAGAGCTACGTGATTTACCACGATTTTTATGAATCGCCAATTTTGCTTTTAGCTTACGCTTCTCAGATGAACGACTACGACGACGCCCACCCCCATTTTGTTCAGGCTCAACTTCTTCTACAAGACTTGGTTCGAAACCTGCCAGCCATTCTTGGGGTAAGCGTTGATCAAGCAGGTTCTCGATAGCTTGCAACAAGTACTCCTCATCTCTACTCATCAGAGAAACCGCCAAACCTGACTTTCCTGCTCTTCCAGTGCGGCCAATTCGATGGACATAATCTTCTGCTTTGAATGGCATATCAAAGTTCACGACTTGTTCTAGCTCTTGAATATCTAACCCTCGTGCTGCCACATCGGTTGCAATCAAAGCACGCACCTTACCTTGTTTAAATTCATCCAAAGCTCTTTGGCGGGCGCCTTGTGATTTATCGCCGTTGATAGAAACCGCTTTGATGCCATCTAACTTGAGCTCTTTCGCTAACTCATCACTGCCTTGCTTCGTTTTTGTAAATACAAGCACTTGCTGCCAATTCCGCGAGCCAATTAAGTACGCTAGCAATTCACGTTTCCGTTTTTTATCCACTGGATAAACCATTTGTGTTACCGTTTCAGCAGTCGTATTTGCTGGTGAAACTTCGACTTCAACTGGCGATTCCATGAGTTTATACGCAATAGTTTTGATTCGCTTCTCAAATGTCGCAGAGAACAATAGGATCTGTTTCTCAGCAGGCAAACGTCGGAAGATGCGCTGCAAGTCAGGCCAAAATCCCATATCTAACATACGGTCGGCTTCGTCTAACACGAGCATACCGGTTTTGGAGATGTTTACGTTACCATTAAACAGGTGATCCAAAAGGCGGCCTGGCGTGGCAATCAAAATATCAGCACCCTCTTCTAACTTTCTCTTTTGTACGCCAATGCTTGTACCACCATAAACACACACGATGCGAAGTTCTGTTTCTGCCGAGTACTGATTCAAATTATCAAATACCTGCTGTGCAAGCTCGCGTGTTGGAACCAAAATCAATGCTTGAGGTGTGCCGTTAAGTTTCTTTTGCTGAACGGTTTGTATGATAGGTAAACCAAACGCAGCCGTTTTTCCCGTACCAGTTTGTGCAGCAGCAAGTAAGTTTTTTCCTGCAAGGACGTGTGGAATTGACTTTTCTTGCACTGGTGTTGGCGTCACGATATTTAGATTGCCTAGCGTCTCGATTAGCTTTTGTTCGATGCCTAAATCAGCAAAATTAACAGACATGTGTAACCTCATTATTTTTGGAGCGCAGAGTTTACCAGAGCCCCTAAAGCCATACTACTTTTCTATCTCATTGAGTTGAGTCATTAAGCTGTTGCTGAAAATCATACGACTGGCGCAAAACATCTCGATAAAGTGACGAGAACTTCTCTTCTAATTCGGTGTAATCACTTTCAATCACTTTAAATGTTGTGGTTAAGTCTGCCATCCTAGGACTTCTTTGCGACATCCGATGTAGTGCAAATTCTATATTGTCTAGATCTTGATAGGATTGAAGCCATCGGCCATGCCACATTCTGCTGTGGAGCACCAAAAAACGTGGCGGCAAATGTTCATGAACCTCTCGGTTTACTCTCTCGTATGCCGTTTTTACAAAGTGTTCGAGAGACACGGAGTGAAAGTCGTTCCAGTGTTTTGCGAGGCAATGATCCCAAAACATATCTAAAGCGATAGGTGCAAAACGTCTCGCAACACCAGTGAAATGAGGCTTACATTCGTTGACGATTGGATGATGGTCAGTAATACGGTCAACAAATCTATGTAATCTGATGCCATTTGAGATATCGCGATCATACAGCTTGCTTGGATCTCCTTTTACGAAGTCTCCAAGCAAGTTTCCCAATAAATGGCTGTTACTGTGATCTGCGATATGCAGGTGGGCTAGAAAGTTCATTCGACGCCAGTTTTGGCCTCTAGGGCTTGGTGTGACATGAACCTAGTATAACGTCAATTACGACGAGATGAGAGTGTTCCGCTATTCGGCTTCGTTGTCTGAGCCAACGTATTCCGACAAGATAATGCCAATTTCAAGCGCATCTAGCAGCTCTAGGCTCTCATCGTTTTGGTATTGGTCGCTCATTGTGACCTCCTTTATTTTAAGCTCTCTTGCTTTTACTTGCTGACACATATCCACATCAGCAACTCCTTTTTATAGTCTTTATATGACACATTCATGACAGCGAGAAGTAAAGATTTAAAAACCTATGAGCACAATCAAAAGTAAACGATTGCAATTAAGTTTCATATCCGCTTAACACTTTAGAGAAATGACTCTTTTATCAACATTCATGTCAATTTAAAGATATAACATACTGTTATAGGCGTCCTTAGATCTCATTTCTTAAACTAAATTTAGTATTCGTTACATATTTTGCTGATTAACTTCGCATATTTTGTTTCGATATAGCAATAGATTTGGTCAATATCTTTTATCTCTAATGGAGCTTTAAATGAGAGAAGTTGAGTTTAGAACGATAGACAGGCTGTTTATCAAGATGTCTATCAACGACAAAATGTGGGTTATATTCCTACTGTTTTTAGTAGCCCTCACTTCAGTGGCTGGAAGCCGCTACTTCAATGAAATACAACAATTTGAGCAGCAAGCCATCTCGGCGAGCGAAGCGAAGCTTTCTGGTATCGTTGATGCTCAATCAAACCGCGCTACAGAAATTGACGGCGTATCGAAATCGAACCGCGTAAGCGAGAGTTCTTTTGTCGATGGGTCTGTGACCGCTTATGCCAAGTTGCATTCTGGAGAAGTGATTAAGCTGACTCAAAATGTGTCCACACAATACGAATCGTTAAAATCATCAGCTCTATCGTCACTATTACTCAGCTTCTTATGGGTTATTCCTTTTGCCCTATTCTCTTACTGGGTGGCAACGTTTATCGGAGGAGCTCTGTGGGTTTTATATACAACAACCGAAAAAATTGGTGACGGTGACTTAACCTCTCGTCTTGGTTTCCATCCTGGTCGAGATGAATTCGGTACCATCGGCTGTGCGCTAGACAAGTCTATGGATACCTTAAGTGAACTGGTTAATAGTGTTAAAAATAATGCAACGATGTTGAGCGAGACATCTTCTGCATTCGAAAAAGATATGCAGTTGAGTGAAACCCAGATATCTCATCAATATCAAACGCTTGATTCAGTCGCGACGGCAATGGAAGAAATGACAGCCTCTGCAAAGGAGGTATCAAGTATTTCTCAACAAGCAACGACGCAGTCAGACCAAGATGCCCAGAAGATCGAACTAAGCAGAAGCCGTGTACAAAACGTGATTGGCGAGATAGAGACGTTATCTAGCTATATTGAACAAGCCTCTACGTCAGTAACCAATTTAAACGAGAATACGACGCAGATTAATGACGTGATCACAACGATTAACGCCATTTCAGAACAAACTAATCTGTTGGCGCTAAACGCAGCAATCGAAGCAGCCCGTGCTGGTGAACAAGGTCGTGGATTTGCAGTGGTTGCCGATGAAGTACGTACATTAGCAAGCAGAACTCAACAGGCAACAGTAGAGATCCAAGCCATGATTGAGAAGCTTCAAATTGAGAGCCAGAACATTGCTTCAATCACCAACCGAACCGTTCAGCAAGCTCAAACCAGCAGCCAGCTTATTGATGAAATCGGCCATGATGTTACCTCTATTGCCGAGTCAGCACGCTCATTAATGGACATGAGCATTCAGATTTCCACATCTGCTGAAGAACAAAGCGCAGTTGCTAACGATATTGCATCGGAACTTTCAGAAATTCGTAGTCAATCAAGCACAATCAGAGAAGTGGCGGAGCAATCTACCGCTGGCGTCGCTAATCTCACGCAAGCCTCCGTTTCTCTTGGTGAGATATTACAACGCTACCGCACCGCATAAGGTTGTGGAACTTATGATCAACAAGGGCTCCTTAAGGAGCCCTTTTCTTTAAACCGTGTTCAACTATTACCTTCGATATTTTCTACGACATCCAAGTGGATATTTGAAGTGAATCTCAAGTTCTCGCTGTACCGGATGAAATAATGTTCTTAAACAAAGCGTTCCGCTATGCTTGATCTTGCCAATTCCAATTTGCTGCTGGAAAACAATATGAATAATTACAAAGACACAAAAGACATAGAGAACCTGAATTGCCCACTCTGCCAAGGAGATGAATATCTCATTTCATCGGATGGCGAGAAATTCACATGCGCTGCTTGCGGATTTCATACAAAAAACTTCTCATCTATCCAATGTCTACATCAAACGCCTTACCTACAGTCTAAACTTAAGCACATCCACAGCTTAAGTCCGGTTTGCCATTAGTAGGTCAAACAGAGCAGCCACACAGCTGCTCTTTTAATTCATCTAAATGATGGATGCGAATTACACGCTCGTCATCAACACGATTGATAGCTTCACCATTAAATAACTGCACCGTTTTGATACCGGCGTTTAGTCCCGCCTCGACTCCTTTAGGCGTGTCATCAATATAAAGACAGTCACTTGGTAAAAAGCCCATGCTCATAGCACTGTACATGATTAAATCGGGCTCAGGCTTCCAACTATTCGCATCGAATGCCGAGAACACTTTCCCTCGGAAAGCATCGAGTAAACCGGTTAACTCCAAAGCGTATTCAATTTTATCTTTAGGTCCATTAGACGCCACACAATATTCGATATTATGCGAATCCAAAAACTGAATTAATCGTTTTGCGCCATCCATCGGCTGTAAGTGACGCACAAAAAGAGACTGGACTTCTTCTCGGTATTGCGGTTCTAAAACATCAATTGGGACTTTGATATCTTTCAATTCTTTAGTATCTAAAAGGATGTCAGCGAGCTTTCCTCCTTTAAAGTGAGAAACGCACTCTTCCATCGTTAACTCAGCCCCATGCTGGTTAAATACATTGACGAGCGCTTGGCAACACAGTCTTTCGCTGTCGACCAACGTACCATCACAGTCAAATATCACGCACTTAATATTGGTAATTGCCATAGCCATCTCCAGACGTCTTAAAGGCTCAAGCCCAAGCTGATTTTAAGAATGTTTGGATTAATCTTATTTGAGTTTGGGATTGTTGAAACGACGAGCTTGGCATTTCATGGAAATAGAAGGGAGCAATTACAGTTTTTCTAAGCAAGATCACCCAACGTCATCTTGCTTTACTTTTTATGCACATTGATGTGTAAGTTAGTCTTCGATAACCACTGAGTCTAACAGTTTTTGCTCGGTGCTTAGTCTTTTAGCCAGATCAGCCACAAACGAGCTTTTGTATTTTGATTCAGAAACAGCAACATCAGAGATGAGTGTATTTCCTTCGAGATGGCTAACAATAGCAGCACCAATTGGGACTCCTGATTTAAAACCAACATATAATTCAAAATCTGGCGTGAGGATAATCTGTGTCAGATATTCAATGATCATATCTTTATCATACTGCTGTTCCCAGCGCTGAGATTGCAAGATAGAGAACATAATGGTCAGTCGATGAAAATCGACCAGAAAAATGTCGTCGGGGTTAAATTCAGAGTCACTTTCCAGTAGTGTGTCTTTGTCGACTACTTGATACGTTGCTTTTTCTAGCGTTTTGAAATAGACATCGCGCCCTTTCAAACTCTCTGGTGTCGGAAATTCAACTTCGACCAGATCATACAGCCATGTATTTTTACGCTCGATACTGGCTAACTGTTGTTCATTCATCTTGATACCTTCGTTTAGAGCAGTACATTAGCATGAAGCCCGCAACAAACCTAGCGCACATAGACCTTTCCGTGGCTAAATTTTGTTTTAGGTGCAAACCTCTGATAGATTTCATCAATATCTTTCCTAGTTAAGGACAAAAATAATGAAAAAGATGCTGTTAAGTGCATTGCTTGCTACTACTCTAGTTGGTTGTTCAGATAACGATGTTGCTGACGTGGGGCTCGGTTGGTTTACTTTGAAAGACATCAAAGTCGGTGAGTTGAAAGACGAGGTGGTAACAGGTGTCACATGTCACATCGCCTCTATCGAAGCGGATTTCAGCTTAGCAGATCCAAGTGATAGCTCAATATCATGTCGTCAGACTGGCGAAATCACACCGGAAATGATTGCAAAAATAGATAAGAGTAAGTCCGGTGAAATTGTATTTAAGAAGTCAAAAAGCATTTTCTTCAAAACAATGAAGGTTCGCCGTATTTATGATGCCGATAACCAAACCTTACTCTACTTGTCTTATACAACAAAAGAGACCGATGGTAGTTTTAAGCATAGCCTTTCGACAGTCCCACTTTGGGGTACCAAGGCTTACGTTGAGCCAACTGAAGTGAAAAAGTAACGCGGGTAAATTTAGTTAGCGCGGAGCAGGCTCTTTCCGGGCGCTGCTGAGCAACAAGTTTAAAAAACAACCCATTGCAATACGACAAGCGTCATAAATTGCAGCTGCTTTGGTTGCTATTTACTCAGCTCGCTGATTTTTTCAGCGAGCAGACTTCTTTGTAATAAATCGCCACGATTTTCATTTTTTTGTGATACAATCCCGCCTCTTTTTTTTCTCACTCAAGAACAAGCATGAAGTTTCCTGGTCAGCGTAAATCTAAACACTACTTCCCAACTCACGCTCGAGATCCATTAGTAAACCAAATCCGACAGGCACCTAAGCTATATCGCCCAACTATTGTTGGTGTCGGTCAAACCATTGTAGATATCGAAGCACGTGTAGATGACGCGTTTTTAGAGAAATACAACCTGAGTAAAGGACATTCGCTCGTTCTTGAAGAAAGCAAAGCAGATGCACTTTACGAAGAACTGGTTGAGCAAGGCCTGATCACACACCAATACCCAGGTGACACGATTGGCAATACTCTTCACAACTACTCAGTTTTAGCCGATAGCAAATCCGTTTTGCTCGGTGTGATGTCTAAGAACATTCAAGTCGGTTCTTTTGCTTACCGCTACCTTTGCCGTACGTCTTCACGCATGAACCTTAACCATTTACAAACGGTAGATGGCCCTATTGGTCGCTGCTACACCCTAATTTCTCAAGACGGTGAGCGTACATTTGCTATCAACGAAGGTCATATGAATCAACTACTTCCGGAAAGCATTCCTGAAGAGATCTTTGAGAAAGCATCAGCCCTGGTTGTTTCTTCTTACCTAATGCGTGGTAAAGAAGAAGATCCAATGCCTAAAGCGGTACAAAGAGCGATCGACTTTGCTAAGAAGCACGATGTCCCTGTTGTACTTACGTTAGGGACGAAGTACGTTATCGAAGGTAACGCACAGTGGTGGCAAGAATACATTCGCGAAAACATTTCTGTTGTCGCTATGAATGAAGAAGAAGGTGCGGCGCTAACAGGTGAAACAGAGCCGCTAGCAGCTGCTGATAAAGCACTTGAGTGGGTTGATCTCGTACTTTGTACAGCAGGACCAAATGGTCTGTACATGGCTGGTTACACCGACGAGAAAGTAAAACGAGAAACCACACACGACATCCTTGAAAGCTCCCTCGAAGCCTTTAACCAGTACGAGTTTAGTCGTGCGATGCGTAAAGAAGACTGTCAAAACCCAATGAAGGTCTACTCTCACATCGGCCCTTACCTTGGTGGACCACTAGAGATTAAGAACACTAACGGTGCAGGTGATGCAGCCCTTTCAGCCTTACTGCATGACATGGCAGCAAACTCTTTCCACCAAAAAGAAGTGCCTAACTCAGAAAAGCACGAAGTACGATGCTTAACCTACTCCTCGCTTTCTCAGATCTGTAAATACGCAAACCGAGTAAGCTATGAAGTGTTGACGCAGCACTCTCCTCGCCTATCGCAAGCGCTTCCTGAACGAGAAGATAGCTTAGAAGAGACTTATTGGGATCGTTAAAACGACAGCTTTAAAGCTAAAAATATATCAAGGTCACCATTTGGTGGCCTTTTTGTTTTTGTCTAGCACTGTAACGAGTAGATTTTGTTAGTATGTCGCACAATACGAAGCAGTAAACTCTTTACAAGCCTAACCGAAACAGTACCATCACCAAGCAGACCTTTGCCTCACAATAATACTCGTTATAACTCAGGTAGTTTTTCAACGCTACCTGAGTACCACTTTGGGGATTCTCCATGCAGTCAGATATCGAAATTTGCCGAAAAACACCACTTTCTTCTATTGATGTTATCGCGGAAAAAGTAGGACTATCACCCGAAGAGTATGACACTCACGGGAAGCACAAAGCCAAAGTCCACCCAAAATGTTTGGAACGACTCAAAGCAAATGATGACGGTAAACTTGTACTCGTCACTGCGATCACGCCGACTCCTCTTGGCGAAGGAAAAACCGTTACGACGATAGGCCTGGCGCAAGGTTTAGCAAAGCTTAATCAATCTGTTATTGCATGTATAAGGCAACCTTCGATGGGACCCGTCTTCGGTATTAAAGGTGGCGCAGCGGGCGGCGGTTATTCTCAAGTAGCTCCAATGGAAGAGTTAAACTTACACCTTACTGGTGACATTCACGCAGTGACAGCGGCGCACAACCTTGCTTCAGCCGCTCTTGACGCTCGCTTGTTCCATGAGCAACGCGAGGGTTATGATGCCTTTGAATCACGCACCGGGTTAAGAGCACTTAAAATCGACACGGCAAGTATTACTTGGAAACGAGTGATGGACCATAATGATCGTGCACTACGTAAAGTCAAAATTGGCCTCAATGATGCAGGAAAAACCATCAATGGTTTCGAGCGTGACGAAGGGTTCGATATTTCAGCTGCTTCCGAGTTAATGGCTATAATTGCACTAGCCAAAGATTTAAAAGATTTACGTCAACGTATCGGGAAAATTGTCGTAGCGTACGATTTGAACGGAACCCCCGTCACTACGGAAGATCTACAAGTTGCAGGAGCAATGGCAGTAACACTAAAAGAGGCGATTGCACCAACACTGATGCAAACTCTAGAAGGTGTTCCTACGTTGATCCATGCAGGTCCATTTGCAAACATCGCCCATGGAAATTCATCCATTATCGCGGACGATATTGCGCTAAAACTGTCAGGTTACACGGTAACTGAAGCCGGTTTTGGTTCGGATATGGGATTTGAGAAAGCGTGTAACATTAAAGCTGCTGCCGCCAACAAAGCCCCGGACTGTGTAGTGATCGTAGCAACATTACGCGGCCTCAAAGCGAATTCCGGACACTACGATTTACGGCCAGGTATGGCTATTCCAGATTCCATTTTTAATCCGGACCAAGCAGCATTGGAGGCTGGGTTTGAAAATTTAAAATGGCACATAAATAACGTTCATAAATACGGTTTACCTGCTGTCGTTGCCATTAACCAGTTTCCACAAGATTGTGTGAAAGAGCTTAAAGCTCTTGAAGAGCTGATTCACCAATTTAATCCCGAAGTTAAAGTAGCCATCAGCACCGCTTTTTCGCAAGGCGGACAAGGCGCAACGGAACTAGCTCAACATGTTATTGATGCGTGTACCACGCCTGTAGAGTTTTGTCCGTTATACAACAAAGAGCAATCATTACTCGAAAAGCTCATGGCAGTATGTGAAGCGGGCTATGGAGCAACCAATATAGAAATGACTCCTATCGCGACTGAACAGCTCAAACATTTTGAGCAATTAGGCTTTAACAACTTAGCGGTTTGCATCGCGAAGACACCACTATCTATAACCACGGACTCCGCAGTCAAAGGCGCACCAACTGGTTTTACCGTCCCAATCCGCGAGCTGCGCTTGTGTGCGGGCGCAGGATTCATTTATGCATTATCTGGAACCGTGATGACGATGCCAGGCTTACCTGATAAACCCGCATTTATGAATTTAGATCTTGATGATGAAGGAAATATCGTCGGTCTCTCTTAGTGCAGTGATAACGTATCGCTATCAGTGATAGTGAACATATTCATTGAGTGAGTGGTCTACTTACCTATCCACTCACTCTCAACAACTGTGAAAAGAGTTGTCTCAGGCCTTCTACTCTTGAATTGTTGATACAAAGCTCTCTTGCCTTACATCAACGCGCCTGTTTTAGACCTTTAGAGTTAAGACGCTAACCCTAAGCCTTGTTTAGCCATAGTTATTAAGCTAGAAAACCCTATTTATCTTCTTGTTTTGTAGCCACTTTACATTGTAAATCCATACTTGTTGACCTCTCCTTTCTACAATTTTGCGCCAATTTGATGCACGGGCTATTTAGCGCTTCACTAATATGGTGCAGTTGTCTTACAGTGAAATTTTAACCTCCTTGATTTTTAAGGAGATATTCTATGGCTCGATTCTTGTAGTAGACTTTTCACTAATAAGCACATTAGCACATGCTTTTCAAAACCTCTGCGTTGCATACCACCTCCTTCAGGTTAGCACCGTTTTGATGCATGTCAGAAAAGGGAAAGGGAATACTATGGAAGACGCACTCGCCGTAATTTTAGCAGGAGGGATGGGGTCTAGACTCAGCCCACTCACCGATGACAGAACCAAGCCAGCCGTACCTTTTGGCGGAAAATATAGAATTATAGATTTCACACTAACCAATTGTTTACATTCGGGTTTACGCAAGATCCTTGTTTTAACCCAATATAAATCTCATTCACTTCAAAAACACTTACGAGACGGCTGGTCGATATTCAATCCAGAGCTAGGCGAGTACATTACTGCTGTTCCACCACAAATGCGCAAAGGTGGTGCATGGTATGAAGGAACCGCCGATGCGATTTATCACAACATGTGGTTGCTATCGCGAAATGATGCAAAGTATGTGGTTGTGTTATCCGGCGATCATATCTATCGAATGGACTACGCCGCAATGCTTGAAGAGCATAAAGAGAAAGGTGCTAAGCTCACCGTTGCCTGTATGGATGTTCCCGTAGAGGATGCTTCAGCATTCGGTGTAATGGGCACCACAGAAAACGGGCTCGTTACTTCGTTTATAGAGAAACCTGAAACCCCACCTACTCTTCCTGGAAGCGCGACCAGAAGCCTTGTTTCTATGGGAATATATATCTTTGATATGGATGTTTTGAAAGAAGCGCTTGAAGAAGACTCAAAACTCGATTCATCAAGCCATGACTTCGGAAAAGACATCATACCTAAGCTAATTGATACCGAATCCGTTTACGCTTATCAATTCTGTGGCAGTAAAGGGCGCGTCGATAAAGATTGCTATTGGCGCGACGTGGGTACCATTGATTCCTTCTATGAAGCGAATATGGATCTACTAGAACCTGTGCCGCCAATGAACCTTTATCAGTCTAATTGGGCGATTCGTACTTACGAGCCGCAGTTTCCACCAGCTCGTACTGTATCGTCGGCCACGGGTAATGAAGGCATTTTTATTAACTCCATCATTGCTACCGGTGTCATCAATTCCGGAGGCTCGGTACAGCACTCCATTATTTCCTCTAATGTACGCATTCAAGATAGTGCAACGGTAGTCGATTCCATCATTTTTGATGACGTAGAAGTCGGTGAAGGAAGTCAGTTGGTCAACTGCATAGTTGATAAACATGTTCGTATTCCGCCACATACTCAAATTGGCATCAACAAACTTGAAGATGCGAAGCGATTTAAAATCTCAGACAAAGGTATTGTCGTCATACCTGAAAGTTACCAATTCGATTAAACGACAAACTATCACAACAAAAAAGCGCACGATAATCATCGTGCGCTTTTGTTTAAGTGCCTGTAAACATTAGGCTATAACAAATAATCCATAATAATTAGATGTTACATACCGTTGACCAGCTACCATCTGTACCCGGTTCAGCCGCTGTCCACCAGTTCGCTTGGTAAACCACACCGTTGTGGATGATCTTATCACCTTGGTTAGCGTGGCTTGGATTACCTGCCCAATCCGTTTGTGGCAGAGCTGGGTATGTCACTAAACCTGTCGTATCACACGTACCTGGTTCAGTGGTACCACCACCCGTGCCCGCATTTAGGTCACCAATTGGTAGATCTGGCTGTTCAAACTTAAACGCAAACTCTTTACCACCAGAAATCACTGAGTAGTTAGCCGGACCAGAGATTGGTAGATAGTAAACCATATCAAGCTCGTAAGTGCCGCCCGCTGGCAAGTCTTTCCATGCTGGTAGAGAGAACGACACACGGTGCATTACGCCATCTAAGCCACCAATGTTGTTTGCTCGAGTATGTCCAGAAGCAATCACTTTCAAACCACCACCTGATTGGTCTTTCGCATTGTCCGGCGCAGATACTGGGATATCGAATTGGAATTCAGTACCGCCAGGGATCGCTTGACCAGTGTTGTTCGTAAACGTGATTTTCGGGTTAATTGGGTAGTTTTGGTCGCCAACTTTGAAGCCGCCAACACTAACAGTAATGTCTACTGCTTCAGTTGGTGTTGGACCAGTCGCTACTTTGTTACCGTAAGGCGTCGCAGACTTAAACTTGTCGTAGATAGCTTTGGTCATAGTGTTACCCATGTGGTATTCACCATTACCCGCCGCACAAGCTTGTTCAGTTGCATCTACTGCCGTACGATTACCATTTGCATCCAGTACGTAACAGTTGTAGTCACCGGCTAGTTCCCAGAACATGATACCGCCGATCTCTTTATCGATAACGTAATCGGCTTTCACCTCGATAGAAGCTTTATCTTCCGTAGATAGGAATACGCTCTTCTCCGCGTTCCACAACCAAGGTGCTACAGCAACGCTATCGTAATGACGAGTATAAGTACCAACAAACTTATCTGAAGGATCATTAACTGGGTCAAGACCGTAAGCAGCTGCGTAAGAGCCCCATATACCGTTTTCTAGGTTCTTAGCATGCCACATTGGGTTAGAACCAGCGCCCATTTCGTTTCCTTTAGGGTCGGTATCATGCCACATGTTGTCGATACCAATAGCGCCGTGACCACAGTTGTTCTTCTCACCTTCACCTGTGCCCGGTTGGCACTCTGCTTGGTTTGGTAGTGCCGCTCGGCCCCAAAGGCCATTTTCACCACCAGTAACACCTTGCCAACCACGGGTGTAGTAAGGAACACCAATGTTAATACGACCTGCTGGCATAGAACCACGGAAGTAATGGTAAGCCCAGTCTGTGTTCAAGTAACCGATACCACCGTATGCAGCAGTGCCGTATACGTTCCACTGCGCTAGCTCAGAGTCTTTACCTGTATCGAATAAAGCCGCGTTATGACCAACGTGATCATTCCAAGCCCCATGCAAGTCGTAAGACATGATGTTTACGTAGTCTAGGTACTTAGTTACATCGAAGGTTTCCATCCCACGTAGCAAGTAACCTGAAGATGGTGCTGCGATAGTCAGCATATAATGAATACCATCTTGCGCGGATGCCGCATCAAGTTTCTCACGCAATACTTTCATCAGCTCTTGGTAAGACGCCCATAAATACTGACGACGTGGTTCCATGAAGTCTTTGTCGTAAGGGTTACCAGCACCAGCCATTGACGTCGGGTATTCATAGTCGATATCCAGACCATCGAACTTGTACTGACGCATCATTTCAACGGCAGAAGTTGCGAACTTCTCAATACCAGCATGATTAATAGAACCGTCCGCATTCGTCGTCATGGTGTAGAAGCCACCATCAGCTACACGATCGCCGTTCGTATCGAAGTGACCGCCCGTTTCAGCCCAACCACCAATCGAGATTAGCGTTTTAACATCATGTTTTTGCTTGTAAGTTGCTAGTGCACCAAAATGACCTTTAAAACCAAGAGCGGGATCTACCTCAACGCCTGGCCAAGTTTTACCTGTAGCAGGGTTGTTAGGATCATTTACGTCGCCAACGTTTACTTTGCCGTCAGAACCAATGCTCACAAACGCGTAGTTAATGTGAGTAAGTTGTTCCCAAGGAATGTCTTTAACAAGGTAAGTCGATTGTGGGTCGTCACCTGATCGCCAACTGGTGAAGTAGCCGATTACACGACGTGGGTGATCAGCCCCCATTTTCTCACGGCCTTCTTCGTCATAAATAGAACAGTAAGGAACATCTACACCCGTTGTTTGATAAAGACCATCAGGACGACAATTAGATGTCACTACGCCGCCGTTTACTGTTAACGTCGCAATTGCAGAATCTGCTGTTGCTCCAGCATCATCGGTTGCTCTCGCATAAACACTTAATGAGCCAGCTTGTGAAGGGGTTACATCCAGCGTGTATGGCGCTGTTGTAGCAGTGCCAGCAAGCACACCTGCAACATAAAAATCAACTTTAGCAACGGTACCATCCGCATCCGTAGCATTTGCAGTCAGTGTTACGGAACCACCCAGGTCAATAGAGCTCGCAGAAAGCGCGACATCCACTGTCGGCGCTTCGTTACCAGGTTGCGCTGATGCCACAGTTAACGTCACAACACTTGCCGTACTAACGGCACCTGCATCGTCATAGGCCTTGGTAGAGAACTCGTGCTGTCCTTCAGTTGCTGTCCACGATGCAGCATACGGCGCAGACGTTGCCTGACCAACTAATACACCATCAACAAAGAACTCTACTTTGCTAACAGTCCCATCAGTATCTGCCGCATCTGCAGCTAGGTTAACAACATCACCCGCAGTCACAGAAGCCGACGCAGAAGGCGATGTCAGAGTAACCGTCGGGACTTCATTCTGAGGTGGATCAACCGGTCCAGTGCCATCACAAGCGCCAAGTGTTTCCCACTCGCCCCACTCACCAGATTGCGCTGGATTGTTGTTTTGCGTCCAGTAACGCGCTTTATAAGCATTACCTTCATGCTGAACTTGGTCGCCACCGTTATAAACTTTTGATGATTGCCAAGTTTCTAGAGGGGCACAGTCAACTGCTGCGTAGCTATTGAAGGCCATAAGACAAGAAGCGGTGAGTGTGCTTAGTGTGAACACGTTTTTCACTGCGTTGCCGTTTTTAAGGTGCATAATCGCTCTTCCTTAAGTTATTGTTAAAACAATACTAAATGCGCTAAACGAAGCGCATCTATACTTTTATTTCGACGTAAAATAACTTAAGTACAAGTTGGTGATTTCACACTATCTATTTACGAGTTTTCCACACCGCCTCGCAACAATCCACTAAATGATTGCAACAACGTACCTATTATTTGGCACCAGTAACTAATTTTATAACTCAAATAAATATGTCACTCGCAAATTAATAAAAAAGGTAAAAAAAGTCGCCATTTTGAAATAAAGATCACTAAGCCTTTGTTGACCTTGGCGTTTCATTAAAATGCCGCTTGTACTCGCGACTAAACTGTGATGGGCTCGTGTAACCGACCATTCTCGCTGCATCATTAACACGTCTCCCCTCTAACTGGATCAATTCGCGCGCTTTGTTAAGTCGAACTTTCTTAATATATTGCAACGGAGATTCAAGCGTGACATTGCGAAATGCTTGATGGAAAGCAGACACACTCATGTTGGCTTCTTCAGCCAATGCTTGTACGTTCAACTGTTCATGATACGCTTGATGCACGCGATTTAGTGCTTTAGCGACCCTCGCGTAAGAACCTTCTTGATGTGCTAGGTCAAATAAAACATACCCCTCTTTGCTCACCAAAGTACGATACACAATTTCCTCAAGAAGCAGCTCGCCAAGCATGATGACATCAAGCTCGTTACACATTGCTTTCATTAACCGCTTGCACGCATCCAACATACCTTCATTCATACGTACCGACTTAAGGCCGCAACGGGTTGCATCCAGACACTTATTACTGAATTTCTCAGCCTCTAATTTTTTAACGAGTTTATGAAGAAGCGTTGGCGAAATATCTATCGAAATGCCAAGTAAAGGCTCATTGTTTGTCGCAAACGCTTCGCACTCTAATGGCATGGGAACCCCGACAACAAGGTAATCTTCGGGCCCATATTGCACTGGTGTATCACCAATATGAATGTTCTTATGCCCTTGACCCAATACGATGATGCCGGACTGATAGACAAACGGCTGGCGATGATTCCCTTTGCTACTGCGATAAAACCATACGCCATCTATCGCTGTTTTCTTCATACCTTCTAGGTCATGCAGCCCCTGCTTTTCAACATATTGCTGCATGATATCTGCGAGAGTGTGCATTAGAGTGCTCCATCAATGACCAACGAGTTTGGTCTCTATTATCGTTTCGAGCACTATACTTCCTCTCGACTTTAACTTTCTAGCTCAAGAGCATTAATTTTGTAGAAATAGGCAAATTATTTGCAGAAATCGACCTGTTAACGATCGTTAATCAGGACTAATATGCATGTATTCAATCTCCTTCACTGGAAGCAAGAGGGCTAATAATGAACTTTTCTTATGTAAACCCAACCAAGATTTTCTTTGGTCAAAAACAAATCGCAGCAATCAAAGAAGCTATCCCATCCGACCAAAAAGTTTTAGTGGTATACGGTGGTGGCTCCATCAAAAAAAATGGCGTGTACGACCAAGTAGCAGAAGCTCTTGAGGCACATGAATGGCTAGAGTTTTCAGGTGTTGAACCAAACCCAACCAAAGAAACACTCGATAAAGCAGTCGCAATGGTAAAAGAGCATGGCGTTGACTTTATTTTAGCGGTAGGTGGTGGTTCAGTCATCGATGGCTCCAAATACGTAGCAGCGGCATCAAAGTATGATGGTGATGGTTGGGATATCATGATTGGTAAGCACCAAGTCACTGAAGCGACGCCTCTAGCTGCAATTTTGACATTGCCAGCAACAGGCTCAGAGTCAAACATGGGCGCAGTTATCACTAAAAAAGAAACTCAAGACAAACTTCCGTTCATGTCTCCAGCAGTGCAGCCAAAATTTGCCGTGTTAGACCCAGATGTAATGAAAACACTGCCAGAACGCCAGCTTATCAACGGCATTGTTGACGCATGGGTGCACGTATGTGAGCAATACTTGACGCTTCCTACCGGTGCAATGGTTCAAGATGGTTACGCAGAAACACTGCTGAAAACTTTAAAAACACTCGGAGAACAGTTTGCGGAACGAGACGACGATATGTGGCGCGCAAACTTAATGTGGTCTGCTAACCAAGCATTGAATGGGTTAATTGGTAGTGGCGTTCCACAAGACTGGGCGACACATATGATCGGCCATGAATTAACGGCTCTATGGGGCGTTGATCATGCGCGTTCTCTTGCAATTGTCCAACCGTCGTTACTTCGTAACCAAATGCAGTTTAAGCGCCCTAAGTTAGAACAAATGGGTCGCAACGTATTTGGTCTTGAAGCAGGTGAAGATTTAGCAGAGCGCACAATCGAATCTATCGAAGCGTTTTATCATCAACTTGATGTCGCAACTAAGCTCGAAAACTATGGTGAGAGCCGTGAACAAGCTATCGATGCCATCATTGATCAACTAAACAAACACGGCATGACTGTTTTAGGTGAAAACCAGGCGATCACACTTGAACGTAGCCGAGAAATCTTAGAGTTAGCTGTCTCATAACTGCAACAATTCTTCACTGCCCTTCCTAGGGTTTAACGGTATTGTGACTTAACAGTCACAATACCGTTTTTTTATGCTATTTTGTAAGCCACATCACGTTCAAAACGAGGAGGCTTCTAAAAACAACGATTCCCTCCAGACAAAAAATCGGCCGTGTTGGTTAGTAAAGAGACAACTGTCCAGCTTTACACAAATAAAAATAATTGAGATCAAAGAACGAGTTAACTCGTTAATTAAGTTTTGATTTGTTGTAGTGATGTACTACATAATTTTGTCTGTTCGAGAAAACACTTTATGTGGCTAGTTGTTGTCGTATTAGCATTCATACATATCATCAGTATCCGTAAAGGCTCTAAATGGCTCTTTTACGTTTCTAAACCATTACCAGTGCTCTGTATGCTTGGTATTTTAATTCAGTCCCCGGCTTACCCAATGCCATATGCGCATTGGATTTTGATTGGCTTATCGCTCTCGTTGCTTGGTGACGTGTTATTAATGCTCCCTAGAGACAAGTTCATTACAGGATTAGTGCTCTTTTGCTCTGCACATCTCTCCTATAGTTATGGTTTTGCCATCATGTCAGCGTGGCATTTTACACCTTGGCTCCCAATTGCCTTGTTCGGACTCGGTATATGCGTCTACTGGTTGTTCCGACCGGATCTCGGTAAAGAAAAACGGCCAGTTGCTAGTTATATATTGGTACTGATGACTATGTGCTGGGCTTCGATCGAGTATTATTTGAGTGGGAAAACACAATCCTCCTCTTTTGCAGTGCTCGGAAGCTTTATCTTTATTATCTCTGGCATCGTATTGGCTTTCGAACGCTTTGGAGGACGGTCAATATTTTCACGACAAGTTGTCATGGTGACCTACTATTCTGCACAGACACTAATGGTTATGTCTGTTGTTGCGATTGTTGTTCGTTATCCGTATCTCGTTGAACTGAGTTAGTCATACTCTAGACTCTAGACTGCACCAACATTAAAGAAACATGGATGTATCTTGTAAGCGATCTGAATAGAGTCTTAAAATCATCGCCTAAACATTAGCTTATTCTTAATGAAATTACGCGCACAACTTGCTATTGTAAAAGGATATTTTTCCGTTATAGCGTGCCCCTTTGAAAGAGAATACTCCCGTCGTTGAGTTTAGCGACGTAAATAAGTGGTATGGCGATTACCACGCTCTAAAAGACATCAACTTCTCCGTGCATTCTGGCGAGATCGTCGTGGTGTGTGGCCCTTCAGGTTCCGGAAAATCAACGCTCATTCGTTGCATCAACCATCTTGAATCGATTCAAGAAGGCCAGCTTCATGTGTTCGACCAGCCTTCTCACGCAAAATCTCTCAAGCCCGGTAAAATCGGCATGGTGTTCCAACACTTTCACCTTTTTCCTCACTTGACTGTACTGGAAAACCTCACCTTAGCGCCGATTCGCACACTCAAATTATCAAAACAAGAAGCTGAAAAACGCGCAAAACATTACCTAAAGCGAGTCAATATTGAAGAGCAAGCGAGTAAGTATCCTATCCAGCTTTCTGGCGGTCAGCAGCAACGCGTCGCGATTGCCCGCTCCTTGTGTATGGAACCGGATTTACTCCTGTTTGACGAGCCAACTTCAGCGCTTGATCCGGAAATGATCAACGAAGTGTTGGATGTCATGGTTGAGCTGGCTCAAAGCGGAATGACGATGATTTGCGTCACGCATGAAATGGGATTTGCCAAAAAAGTAGCGAACCGCGTGGTATTTATGGATGAAGGCCAAATCTTGGAAATGAACTCTCCAGTCGCCTTATTTGAGACACCACAGCATCCACGCACCCAAGCATTTTTGAACCAAATTTTAAGTTACTGATGATAGTTCGCGTAATCAAACCTGTCCTTCAAGCTTTACTGCAAATGACGCTCCTCTTCATAGCGATTGTGTGGGTGTTGGACTCTGGTGCCGACGCTATGGGCTATCAATGGCAATGGGAGCGCGTACCTGATTACATCGCTTTTTATGAAGATGGCGAATGGTGGCCGGCAGAACTTATTGATGGGCTATTGGTCACGCTTAACATCTCTGCTATTAGTCTATTTTTTACCTTAGTGTTGGGGTTGGTCACCGCGTTACTAAGGCTTAGCGATTCGAAAGTCGGCAATGTTATTGGTACCACTTATGTCGAAGTAATACGTAACACGCCGTTGTTGGTGCAAATCTATTTACTCTACTTCGTGTTTGGCCCCGTGATTGGTTTGGACCGATTCAGCACCGCCGTTTTGGCATTATCCCTTTTCCAAGGTGCCTACACCGCGGAAATATTCCGTGCAGGTTTAAACAGTATTCCTAAAGGGCAATTCGAAGCAGCACAAACTCTCGGACTATCACCGTTTTACACCTACAAAGACGTGATTTTGCCTCAGGTTTTACAGCGCACATTACCGCCATTAACCAATGAAGTGGTTTCTTTGATCAAAAACTCTTCCATTGTAAGCGTGATGGCGATTTTTGATCTAACGACACAGGCACGCAACATCGTCTCAGAGACGGCGATGCCGTTCGAAATTTGGTTTACCGTGGCAGCAATTTATCTTGCTCTCACTCTGTCACTTTCTGGCTTGTCTGCATGGCTAGAACACAAACTCGGAGCCAGTTGGCGCAAATTATAAGGAGATAACATGAAGTTATTCAAAGCGACCATTACTGCATTATTAGGGCTAGCCATAGCTATGCCTACAATCGCGAAAGAAGATGTCGCCACACCCAATGTAGATCAAATCAAAGAACGAGGCACTTTGCGCGTTGGTATGTCAACATTTGTACCTTGGGCAATGCGTAACAAGCAAGGCGAGTTAATCGGTTTTGAAATCGATGTTGCCAAACGCTTAGCACAAGATTCAGGTTTGAAAGTGGAATTCGTACCGACTGCGTGGGATGGCATTATTCCCGCACTACTGGCGAAAAAGTTCGACGTGATCATCGGTGGCATGTCGGTTACGCCTGAGCGTTCCAGAAGCGTCTTGTTTACTGAGCCCTACTCGCACTCAGGCGTTCAAGTAGCAGCAAACAAAGAACTCGCCTCTGGTTTTAGCGAATTTTCGGATTTTGACTCACGACGCGTAAAAATTGCGGCTCGTCGCGGCGCATTCACCGTTCAAGTAGCCAGAGAAACCTTCCCGAAAGCGAAGATCCTGCAATTTGATGACGACGCGCAAGCGTTCCAAGAGGTGCTGAATGGTAACGCCCACGCGGTAATTGCTTCTAGCCCAAAACCAGAACATGAGACAGTGAAACACAGCGACAAACTATTCCTTCCATTCTCTGAGCGACTATCACAAGGTAACGAAGCCTTTGCAGTTCGCTTGGGGGAAGAAGATAAAAAGGCCTTTTTCAATAAATGGATTGAAACAAGAACCCAAGATGGATGGTTAAAACAACGTTATGAATACTGGTTCTCGACATTAGATTGGCAAGATCAAGTCGCGCAAGGCCAGTAATCTAAATGGCTCGTGGACGCCGCGAGCCTATACTCTCCAATCATCCATTTTACTTTTCCATAACTTATCGGAGTCAAATTTTTGGGCGAACACACTACCACTCGCACAGCACCCGCGAAATCCAGCACAGGCTACCTTTTACCGCAATTAAACACACTAGACTGGGTACTACTTGTTATGTGCGGTATCGGTGGTGTTTGGCTGTACCATCGGTCCGCTGTTGGTGTGCATTATTTGTGGCAGTGGAAAGAGGCGCTTGAATTACTTTTCACGCCTAGAGCAGGTGGTGGTTTGCCCTACTTCTTCCAAGGTTTGATTTCGACGTTAAGGCTCAGTATTTGGGGCATCAGCTTCGCATTAGTGTTTGGCACTTTGTTAGGCTTAGCACGCTTCTCTCGTTCCGTTTGGTTGCGCACACCTGCCAATGCGTTTATCCAGTTAGTGAGAAACATCCCTCCGTTGGTGTTTGTTTTTATTTTCTACTTTTTCATTTCTAACCAATTGATCCCGTTACTCGGTTTGGAAGATCTTCTACGAAACTACAACGGCGAACCAAATGCACTACAGCGCTTTCTGTTTGGGCCTTCAAACCTTTGGGAAAACCTTGCCTCTGGCGTGTTATGCGTCGGCTTACTCTCTTCTGCCTACATTGCAGAAGTTGTGCGCGGTGGTTTACAAAGTATCGACCAAGGTCAGTGGGAAGCGGCTGACTCATTGGGCTTGTCTCGATGGGTGAAATACCGATTTGTTATCGCGCCACAGGTGCTTAAATCAATAACACCTGCACTTGCCGGTCAAACAATCTCTTTGGTGAAAGACACCTCTATTGTTTCACTGATTTCGATACAAGAAATGACGTTTGTTGGGACAGAGATGGCAAATTCATCAGGGTATATATTTGAAATTTGGTTGATTGTCGGCCTTGCTTACTTCTTAATCTGTTTTGGTCTGTCACTTATTTTCCGCCATATTGAAGCAAAATCGGAAGCCATTTCAAATTAACTCAACCGCATATGTAATTAGGCACATTTGATTCTTCAAATCAGAATTGCACCCTGTTACATTGGCAAGATGCTAAATTTTCGGCGTTTTTCATGGAGTTAAAGAATCAATCCGACTACGAGCGATACATAAAACAAGATAATCTTGGTGAATATTACGTAGTTCTCAATCAATTCACTTTTCACAGTGTTTATCAGCCAATTTTTGATAGACGCCAACGTATTATTGGTATGGAAGCCTTACTGCGTATTCGTGGCATTGATGGTTCCCTAATTCGTCCTGACGTGTTTCTGGCCAATAATGGTCTTGATCCCTACTTTCGCTTATGTGTAGAGTTTTTATCCAGAGCAATGCACATTCGAAATTTCGCACGCTATTTCGCAGGGACGCCGATCAAACTGTTTCTTAACGTCATGCCTCAAACGCTACTCACACTAACCAAAGACATGGGCTTTAAAGATAACGGCCTGCTTTACAAACGCCTTTCCGAACTTGGTATGAGCCCATCAGACGTAGTTTTTGAAGTAGTCGAAGAGTCATGCGGAGATACGGATTTATTAATCAAAGCCGTACAGTTAATGAAAGCAAATGGTTTTATCTTTGCTATCGATGATTTTGGCGCCCAACATTCTGATATCGCACGTGTTCAGCAGCTCTGCCCTGACATCATCAAAATCGATCGTTCCTATTTACTAGACTACTGCGCCGGAGAAACCTTTTCCATACATAGCGCCGTTGATCTAGCGGATCATATGGGAGCAAAAGTCATTATAGAAGGGGTTGAAGAAGACGTGCAGCTACAAGCTATGTATCAACTTAATTTGGATTATTACCAAGGCTTTTACTTAGGAAAGCCTTGCGCCATTCATCACTGGACAGATAGCCTAAACATCGAGACGACAGTGCATTAACACTACCCACTTACAGCACAGTGAAACCAAAAAAGCGCCGATATAATATGCTCGGCGCTTTTTAGTTTTACTCAGATGTCACTTATTTAGTTAAGCGTTCATTTCCCTAGAAAAAATCAATAGAATTACGTCCACTCTTCGGATCACGAGTGGCTTGCGGTTTGTCTTCTTTTTTGCCTTTCTTAGCAGACTGAGACAACGCTTCTTTCTGCGCTTTACGCTCTTTATGTGCCGCTTTACGGCCTGTTGATTTAGGCCCAGAGGCTTTAGGTGACTTACTTTGACGAGACTTATCTTTACGAGAAGACTGCGCTTCTTTTTTCGCTTTCTTTTCTGCTTTTTGCTCTGCCGTTTCAGGTTCGGTTACTGGCGCATCGCAAACCACAACATAATATTCCTGGTTAAACTCAAAAAAGTCACCATCATACATCTTGCGGCGCTTACGTGTTTCTAGTTCACCATTCACCGCGACGTAGCCTTCCTCGATGATATGTTTTGCTTCGCCGCCACCGCTGACCAAGTTTGCGATTTTAAAAAGCTTGTACAGTTCGATTGGATGCGCATCAACATCGATGCCAATCGCTTCGATCTCAATCTCTTCGCCTTCTAAATACTCTTCGTGGTCGTAATCTTGGGTCATGTTACTTACTCTTACTATTTGATGCCCTGAAGTTTAAACGCAATGCTTAAAAATAGAAACCTCTGCCGATGTTCAATCACCGATTCGCCTTGGCATTTGAGCACCTCTTAACCCATTTAACTTGTCGCTTGTTAGCTTGTATACCGATGCGTAGCTCAAACGAAGCTGCAATTACGCAACCTGAAGGTATATACTCTCTAAGTTATTGTTGAAAAGAGCGAATACTTTGTCTCAACCAAGTAGAATTACCTTTGTCACTGCGAACTTGTTTAATTTTGTCGCACCGCCTAACGCCTACTATGATTTCGAGAACATATACTCGTTAGAGCAATGGCGAGACAAACTTTCGTGGACGCAACGTCAAGTTGAAAAACTGGAAGGCGACGTGATTGGCTTACAAGAAGTATTCAGTATCGAGAAGACCCAGGCATTCTTTTCAACCATCGGCTACCCCTACTTTGCGACCGTTGACACCCCACATGTTGAGGATGAGTACATTTACTCAAGCCCTGTTGTGGCAATCGCCTCTCGGTTTCCAATAGAAAAAGTACAAGCGGTAGAGTTTGACTTAGCAACGCTTGAGCCTTTTGGAGTAAGTGTTGCTCCAGAGTTCAGTCGCAAACCTATCTATGCCCAAGTAATACATCCTGTACTTGGTCATATCGCCGTTTACGTAACGCACCTGAAATCTCAACGCCCGGCCGACTCAGAACAACCAGAAACGTCTAGCACGATTATTGGGCGCTGGTTATCCACCCAGCAAAGAGGCTGGGAAGCAGCGATGTTAAGAGACGCGATGCAAAAGAGGTATCGAAAAGAACCAATGCCGACAGTGTTAATGGGCGATATGAATCAACCTATTACTCCTATCAGCGTTAACAGCGCATTGGTATCCAATACTGGTAACAGCGTCACTGAATTACAACTCAAAGATGGTTGGTTATTGCAAAGTGACGCTCAGAAGGATGAACGCCCCGCCACGCATTATCATTTTTCCACTGGGAACGTACTCGACTATATCTTGCTCTCACAAGAGTTTGACACCTTATCAGATATATCGGTTGCCGAGGTTGTTGACTATCAGGTGTCTAACCAACATCTGATCAACCCGATTTATGACAGAGATAAAAACGCCAGCGACCACGCATTTGTGGCGCTGACGGCTGAAGTAAAGCTTTGAGCAACCTATTTAGTTACTTAGTGACGTTTCACAATTTTACGCGGGATAAGTTCTACGCCAGGCTTGTAACGCTTGGCGGAAGCGTTGAGTGCTAACTCCATTGCGCTGTCCGCGATCAACTCAAACTGTTGAGGCAAAGAGTTGATTTTCACAGGCAAGAAGTCCAGCAGTCGATTATCACCAAATGTCGCTAAACGCACCTTTCCCATCAGTTCTGGTTTTTCTAGCATTACATCCAACACACCTTCTAACAGTGTGTATGACGTTGTAACAATGGCATCCGGCAATGCGTTCTCTATTAACCATCTCTCTAAGACTTTCTTGCCTTCTTCCCGGGAGAAGTGTTGTCCATAACCCACTGTTGCCGTTTTGCCACCTTGTTGAGAAGCAGATAGAAAACCGAGCTCACGCTCTTTTGAGACTTGAAGATCTTGCAATGCACCGATTAAGCCAATGGACTTAATATCCTCTGACAGTACTGACTGAGTGAGTTCAAGTGCGGCATCAAAATCTTCGCTGATGACACAACAAAAGTGCTCATCATCCATTGGACGGTCTAGCGCGATAACTGGCGTACCAGAATTTTGCAACTTAAGGTAATACTCGTTTGCAGTGGGCATACCACTTGCCACAAACAACGCATCAATGCGACGACTGACTAATGCTTCCGCCACCTTTTGCTCTGTATCAGGATCATCATCAGAGCAGCCAATCAAAATTTGGTACCCCGCTTTCCGAGAGTTCTGCTCTATCAGCTTTGCAAGACGCGCATAACTGGTGTTCTCTAAGTCTGGGATGATAAGCCCAAATGAGCGTGAATTACCTGCCCGCAAGGAAGACGCCGCATGATCTGGCTTATAATTGTACTCATCTACAACGGCCATCACCTTTTTCTGAGTCTTCTCGCTGATGCGGTATTTCTGCGCTTTTCCGTTAATCACATAGCTTGCAGTTGTCTTAGAAACACCCGCTAATTTGGCTATTTCATCCAGTGTCATATTCTAAACCTTATTCTGTGCGCGCGATCATATTAATACATCAACGATCTTTCGATAAGTTGAATTATAAGCTGAACCGATTCAGTATAAAAGCTGAAAGGATTCAGCAAAACTTAAAAATTGACGTAAATCACCTGAATACACAACAAACCAATTTGTAGGCTAGGCTATAGGACAGCGGCAAAGGCTCGTTTGTTAACCTCAGTTTTTAAAACAGTTTTTCTGAGTCTTTTAAAAAATTTACCAACAAGCTGAATCGATTTAGCTTGAAAGATAAAAGGTTTGAGGAGTGATAAGCGCTCAGAAGAAGCGGCGTTCAACTTCTCACACAGAATACATTTTTAAATTGATACCTTAAGGCTGGAGAAGCACCATGCTTAAGCTAAATAAGAACGACATTACCCTCTCGCAATCAGCGACAGATAAGTTTGAAGCAATAAAGAGTATTGCTCATAGCCTGACTGATAAAGGCCTAGTTGAGCAAGGTTACGTTGAAGGCATGCTAAACCGTGAAAACCAAAACTCTACGTTTTTGGGGAACGGTATTGCCATACCGCACGGTACAACCGACACTCGTGCAATGGTGAAAACAACGGGTGTTGCTGTGCACCACTTCCCACAAGGTGTCGACTGGGGTGATGGCAATACTGTGTTCGTCGCTATCGGTATCGCAGCTAAATCTGATGAGCACCTTGGCATTCTTAAACAGCTCACCAAAGTGCTAGGCGCAGATGGCGTAGAAGAGCGTCTGCGTAATGCAAAAAACGAAGACGAGATCATCGCCCTACTACACGGTGATGTTCAGCTTGAAGCAGACTTTGACGCTTCTTTAATTCAACTGATGTTCCCTGCGAGCGACATGCTACAGATGAGTGCTGTTGCAGGTGGTCTGTTGAAAAATACGGGATGTGCTGATAACGAATTCGTTGCAGATCTCGTTACCAAACAACCAACTCACTTAGGTAATGGCCTGTGGTTAATTGGCAGTGACAAACATGTCACTCGCACAGGCGTGTCATTTGTCTCGACGGCAAACGACTGCGAATATGAAGGTCAAAAAGTGCGTGCACTTGTCGCGTTCGCGGCATGTAACAATGCTCACCAACCTATCCTAAAAACGCTTTCTAACATTGTGTTTAACAATGAACACGGCAAGCTTTTAGATGCATCAGTAGAACAGATTCTTGCTTTGTTCAAAGGTGAAGAAGTCACAGCCGCATTTTCAGAAGAAGGCAATACCGCTGTATTTAAAATCAAAAACTCTCACGGCCTACATGCTCGTCCTGGGGCAATGTTAGTCGCAGAAGCGAAAAAGTTTGAATCCACTATACGTGTTACCAACTTAGACGGAGATGGAAAAGCAGTAAACGCGAAGAGCCTAATGAAAGTCATCGCACTGGGCGTTAAGCACGGTCACCAACTTCAATTTACAGCAGAAGGCCCTGATGCGCCGCAAGCCTTGGAGTCTATCGGAAATGCAATCGCTTCTGGCCTTGGTGAAGGTTAAGGATCCGATATGACAAACAAAACAAATAAGGTTGTCACTATTACGCTCAACCCGGCATTGGATTTAACAGGTTCAGTAAATGAACTAAACGTTGGTTCCGTGAGCTTAGTACAGCAAAGCAATCTCCACGCTGCAGGTAAAGGTGTCAACGTAGCAAAAGTGTTGAGCGATTTAGGCGCAGATGTCACGGTTACCGGCTTTCTTGGTAAAGATAACCCTGAGCTATTCCATCAGCTTTTCAATGACATCGGCGTTAAGAATGAGTTTGTAGAAGTACAAGGTGCAACTCGTATCAACGTCAAGCTCGTTGAGGCTAATGGAAACGTTAGTGACATTAACTTCCCTGGTGTTCAAGTTACGGCAGAAGAAATCGCGCGCTTTGAAGAAACCCTATTCCGCCTTGCTGAAACACACGATTACTTTGTATTGGCAGGCAGCCTACCGGGCGGTGTTACTGCAGAGCAATGCGCTGCATGGATAGAAGCACTGCATCAACAAGGCAAAAAGGTGTTGTTCGACAGTAGCAAAGCCGCATTGAAGTCAGGTATTGATGCTCACCCATGGTTAATTAAACCTAACGATGAAGAACTTGGTGATTTTGTTGGCGAACATCTAGCAACACCTGAACAGTGCCAAGCTGCAGCGCAAACACTGAGCGACAAAGGCATAGAAAACATCGTGGTTTCTATGGGACCTGACGGTGTTATGTGGCTCAACCAAGGCGAATGGCTTAGTGCAAAACCGCCTCGAATGCATGTCGTGAGCACCGTTGGCGCAGGCGATACGCTGGTCGCTGGCTTGTGTTGGGGCCACATGCAACTGATGCCTAAAAACGATTTATTGCGCTTCGCTACGGCACTTTCTGCTTTGGCAGTTAGTCAAGTTGGCGTAGGGCTAACCAGTCAGGAAGAACTGGAAAATATCAAGCGACAAACTGAAGTTAGCGCGCTTTACCCTATTACAAACTTAGAACAAAACTAAGGAACAGAAGGTTATCGTATGAATATTGCCATTATTACTGCCTGTCCGAGCGGTGTAGCAAATAGCATCCTTGCGGCAGGATTACTAGAACAAGCCGCCGCAAAATTAAACTGGAATGCCAAAATAGAATGTCAATCAAGTGTGGTTGAACCAACACTATTGACGGAAGCTGACGTTGCACAAGCAGAAGTCATTGTCATTGCGGCAAATACTAGCGTCGACACTTCTCGTTTTGTAGGAAAAAAGGTTTACCAAGCGGAAATTAGCGAAGTAGCAAAAGACGCAACTGCGTTTCTCCAGCAAGCGGTTGAAAACGCCACTTTACTTGAAAAAGCAACCACACTTGCAGCCCCTATCACTACAGATACAACATCAGCATCAAAGAAGATTGTTGCAATCACGGCATGCCCTACTGGCGTTGCGCATACCTTTATGGCGGCAGAAGCTTTAGAAGAAGAAGGCAAGCGTCGTGGCCATCAAATCAAGGTGGAAACTCGTGGTTCAGTTGGCGCTAAAAACCAACTGACTGAGCAAGAAATTGCAGACGCCGATCTGGTGATCATTGCTGCGGATATTGAAGTGCCACTTGATCGCTTCAACGGCAAAAAGATGTACCGCACGAAAACAGGTCCAGCTCTGAAGAAAACAGCCGAAGAGATGGACAAAGCATTCGAGCAAGCCACGGTGTATCAACATTCTGGTTCTGCAAATTCTGCTTCGGCAGCAGACGAGAAGAAAGGCGCTTACAAACACTTGATGACAGGGGTATCGCACATGCTGCCTGTGGTTGTCGCTGGTGGTTTGATCATCGCCCTATCGTTCGTGTTTGGTATTGAAGCATTTAAAGAAGAAGGCACACTAGCAGCAGCCTTGATGAACATTGGTGGTGGTTCTGCATTCGCATTGATGATTCCTGTACTTGCTGGCTATATTGCGTTTTCAATCGCTGACCGTCCGGGTCTGGCTCCTGGTCTTGTTGGCGGTATGCTAGCAAGTTCAACGGGTGCTGGTTTCCTAGGTGGTATCGCAGCTGGCTTCATTGCCGGTTATGCAGCGAAGCTCCTTGCGGACAAAGTAAAACTCCCACAATCGATGGAAGCGCTTAAACCAATTCTGATCATTCCATTTGTAGCAACATTGTTCACTGGCCTTGTCATGATCTACATCGTAGGCGGCCCAGTTTCAGGCATCATGAACGGCCTGACTGACTTCCTAAACAACATGGGTTCTGACAGTGCAGTACTACTGGGTATTATCCTTGGCGCAATGATGTGTTTCGACCTAGGAGGCCCGGTAAACAAAGCCGCTTACGCATTTGGTGTTGGCCTTCTGGCTTCACAAACTTACGCACCAATGGCGGCAATCATGGCCGCAGGTATGGTTCCTGCGCTAGGTATGGGTTTAGCGACCTTCATTGCGAAGAACAAATTTGAACAAAATGAACGTGAGGCAGGTAAAGCATCATTTGTCTTGGGCCTGTGTTTCATCTCTGAAGGCGCAATTCCATTTGCTGCGAAAGATCCAATGCGCGTGATTCCATCTTGTATGGCAGGTGGCGCGCTTACTGGTGCCCTATCGATGCTATTCGGTGCGAAATTAATGGCACCACACGGCGGTCTATTCGTGCTGCTAATTCCTAACGCAATTTCACCAGTATTAATGTATTTAGTGGCTATTGCAGCGGGTACAGCGGTAACTGGCTTTACTTACGCATTCTTAAAAAGCAAAGCAGAAGCGAAACAAGAAGTCGCAGCTTAATTAGAGCGACTCCGGTTAACAATGCCACCCTCGAATTTGGCATTTAGCACCTCCCTTTAATTCCGGTTAAGGGAGGTGTTTTTTATTCCGCAGCCGGAACGGCTACAATGTCTACTTCCCCACTGCTCATATCCACCGTTGCTTGATAAGCGCTATGCGGGTCACCGTAGTGCTTGAAGGTAAAGTGGTAAACGTTAGCTGGCGTCCACAAGGTTTTTGATTCTGCGGGCAGAATGTCATAGCCGTCTTGCTGATAAAGCTCTGTCGCCATTACATTTGCGATTGCCGCCTGCTGGTTAGCGTCTCGATCCACCTTTGGCTCTAGTGACGGGTTACTTGGATAAGACTCACCGTTGTAACTCATGAGTCGATAGGAGCCATTACTCCAAACGATAAAGTCCTGCCAACCATTACTGTAACTGTCGGCTAGTACAATAGGCGTGCGAGTTACCGACATTCGATTAATAACGTTTCCCTCATTATCAAACATATATGCAGAGCAGCCACCACTACCACAGAAATAGCGATCTTGAAGCAACACTATGTGTTCTGCCTTGCCGTCGCTGTTTAGGTCGGCGCTACCCGATAGATAACGTAGATTGTCTTGCTCGAGCGACAGCCCTTCAGGGGCTAAAACCTTACTATCAATCCAACTGGAAATGACTTCAGCACTAACACTGTTGACTTTAGGGGCAGGTTGTTTGGTTTCTGTCGGCATGCTATCCGTCGCGGTGCAGCCAACCAAGGTGAAAGAACCAATGAAGAAGAGTCCGTTTAATATGCGCTTATTCATGTAATCTCAATCTTTGATGTGTCGTTACATGAGTATACGCATGATTTGCATTGTAATCGTAAGAAAATCATTAAAATCAAGCAAATGAATGGTTTGGTATATATTAGTAAGATCAAAAAAGCCCCGAAGAAAACCTTCAGGGCTAGGCAGGAAGCTGGCAAATAGCCAGGAGTCCCTATGCAGTGGTCGGTTTTACCCTAAACAGAATTGCAAACATCACTGGCACCACTATCAGTGTCAGTACAGTAGCAAAACCAAGACCTGCCATAATCGTTATTGCCATCGAGCCAAAGAAGGCGTCGAAGACCAGTGGAATCATCCCCAAGATAGTTGTTAGCGCAGCCATACTTACCGGACGAACGCGGCTTATCGCACTATCAACAATCGCGAGGTAAGGATCTTTACCTGACTCCAACTCAAGGTTAATTTGGTCAAGCAACACAATACCGTTTTTCAAAATCATGCCACTTAGGCTTAACAAACCAAGGAATGCTGTAAAACTGAACGGCATGTTCGTGGTAAGCAAACCAAAAGCAACGCCAATGATCGCTAACGGAACGGTGAACCAAATTACCAACGGCTTTTTGATTGAGTTAAACAATAAAATAGTAATGATGAACATCAACAAGTAACCCATCGGCAATGAACCGAATAGGCCTTCTTGTGCATCTTTGGATGATTCGTACTCACCACCCCATGTGATTTCGTATCCTTCTGGAACATGCAATGCCATCACTTTAGGCTGTACACGAGCAAATAAGCTTGCTGCCGTGTCGTCACTCAACACATCATGGTCCGCGAGAACGGTTAACGTACGCTTACGGTCACGACGCTGAATTAGCGGCTCACTCCAATCCAGTTGAACGCCATCAATCACTTGATCAACCGGAATATACGTTTGCAACGAAGGGCTCCAAATGGTCACGTTTTGTAGTGATTCAAAATCTACGCGTTCTTCTTCAGGAAGACGTGTCATAATTGGCAACGTATGTGTACCATCACGCAAGTAACCTAAGGTGCTACCACCAAACGTCATTTGCAGTGTGCTTGAAAGATCTTCTTTCGAAATACCTAGGCGACGAGCTTTAGACTCATTGAAAGCGGGTACAAGTTCCTTGGTGCGCTCTCGCCAATCGTGACGAATGTTTCGGGCACCAGGGTCGGTATGAAGGATGTCTTCAACTTGCACCGCCAAGTCACGTAAAACTTGTGGATCAGGGCCAGTAATACGCGCTTCGATCTTAGACGCTGGTGATGGACCAAATTCCATCAATTTAAACTGGAACGTAGGCGCATCAAATGTTTTCGCCAGATTCGCATCTAACTTATGCAGCAAACCAAACATTTTCTCACGATCAGTCGCGCGAACTTGGAACTGAGCGTACGCTTCGTAACTTTTTTCTGGTTGATAGGTTAAAGCAAAACGCTGTAGACCCTGCCCAATCGAAGCAGAAACAAAGTCAATATCATCTTGCTGACGAATGTAGCTTTCGACCTCTTCAGCTTTTTTGATCGTTTCACGGATGTCAGTACCCTCTGGCATCCACATATCCACGTAGAACATCGGCGTATTCGATGGTGGGAAGAACTGCTGTTTTACATTACCAAATGCCACGACAGCACCCACTAATAGCGCCACCATGCCAGCAACGGTAAGCCAGCGGAATCGTAATGCAAATTTCAGCGATGCCCCAAATACGACAAACAACCAGCCTTTATAAGGATCATCTTCGCTAGTACCCTGCTCTTTGTTTTCCTCTTTCAACAAAAGATCGGCAAGGAAAGGCGTCAGTGTAATAGCGGTAATCCAGCTTAAAAATAGTGAGAAACACAGCACCCAGAATAAAGAGCCCATGAACTCACCTGTCGCATCTTGCGACAAGCCGATAGGTGCAAAAGCCGTAATTGCAATAACAGTTGCGCCCAGCAAAGGCCATTGTGTTTGCTTTACAATATCGACAGCCGCTTGAACTTTGGTACGCCCTTTCTTTAGGCCAACCAATATGCCTTCCACGACAACAATCGCGTTATCAACCAGCATACCCAAGGCAATAATTAACGCGCCAAGAGAAATACGATGCAGTTCGATGTTGTTGTAATTCATCAAAATGAAGGTACCAAATACCGTCAATAACAACACAACTCCAATGATGACACCACTGCGTAAACCCATAGTAAACAGCAACACAATGATTACGATCGCCACTGCCTCCGCTAGACTAATTACAAACGCTTTAACAGATTCATCCACCTCATTGGCTTGGTTGTAAAAGTAGTTCATATCGATGCCAGCAGGCTTGATAGACTCAAGGCTCGCGAGCTCCGCATCCAAACGTTCACCAACCTCAACCACGTTCACACCCGATGCAAACGAGATACCGATATTAATCGCTTTTTGACCGTTAAAGAGTACGACGTTGCCTGGCTTCTCTTGAATACCGCGAGAAATCGTTGCTACGTCTTTTAGACGAATTAGATTTCCTGTGTCACGGCCATGAATGATCAGATTTTCTAGTGCTTCTACAGTGTTTAAGGTGCCGCTTGGGCGAATAACAAGGCTTTCGCCATTGACCATCACTTCCCCTGCTGAAACCACATTGTTTTGCTGGTTCAACAAGCTCGAAACCACATTCATGTCTAAGTTCAGTGCAGCAAGGCGATCAAGTGAGATCTCAACGAATAGCATTTCTCGCTGATCGCCCGTGATGTCTACCTTACCAACACCATCAACAAGCTCGATTTCACGGGTCAGGTAATCCGCATAACGTTTCAGCTCTACATAGTCGTAATCGTCACCAGTGAGCATTAACATCACGCCATAAACGTCACCGAAATCATCAATGATCTGTAAAGACTGAACACCTTGAGGCAATGATGGTCGTAAATCATTAATTTTACGGCGCATTTCATCCCAAATTTGCGGCAGTTCATCAGGACCATAGTCCATTTCCATGCTCACCGTTATTTGAGACATACCATTAGAAGACGTAGAGGTAATTTTGTCGATATAAGGGAGTTTTCGAATCTCTTTTTCTAGAGGATACGTCAGCTCTTCTTCAACTTCTTTTGACGTCGCGCCAGGGTATGTTGAGATGATCATGGCATCTTTGATCGTAAATGCCGGGTCTTCTAATCGTCCAAGCTCCAAAAATGACGTTAAACCACCAACAGCAAGGATAATAATGAACAACCAGCTGATGACTTTGTTTTTTATTGAATACTCAGCAATGTTCATTATTGGTTATTCTCCACAACATCCACATGTTTACCTTCGCGTAATTTACGCAGATTTGAATTAATCAGAATATCGCCCTGGCTAACACCTGACGACACAATGGCTCCATTGCCATTCACTTGAGAAATCATGACAGGCACCCGTGTGACAATGTCACCTTCTTTTTTCCACACAAAGAACTCATTCCCTTCACTGCCTGCTTGAAGCGCCGTGACAGGCACACTGTAACCATCAATAGAGGTAATGCCCGCCTTCACCATATCGACCAAAACGCTTACGCTGGTTCCCGGTAATATCTCTGTTTTTGGCTGTGGCATCGTCAAGTACATTTCGTAGGTTTGAGTTTCAGCGTTGGGTTCACTTGTGTGCTCTAAATAGTCCAAAGCAAATCTGCCATCGATGCCGGAAAAGGTTGCTCTAGGCTTGTAGCTCATGCTGTCTGAGTTTGGGTCTACCATCGCTAAAACATTGTCGGAAAGCTCAATACGCACGTAAACCAAATCGTTTTGGTATAGGTTTAACACGGGTTCACCAATTGCCACACGCTCAAAACGTTCTTTGAAAACATCAGATACTTTACCGGCGAACGGGGCGAATAAACGGGTGTAATTCAATTGATTGGTCGCGTTATAGAAAGTAGCCTCAGCTAGCTCTTTATTGGCTGTTAGCTCATCAAGTTCCGCTTTTGAAATCATTTGACGTGCATGCAAGTCTTCACCGCGTTTAAGCTGACGAATTGCAAGTGTGTATTGTGCTTCTGCGTCATTCACGGCTTGCTTCTCTTTGCTATCATCTAGCTTTGCGATCATTTGCCCCTGCTTCACAACGTCACCCGCTTTAACCAATACGTGCTGAACTTCCCCAGCGCGGCGAAATGCTATTGGCGTTTGTTCTGCAGGCACTACTATGCCTTTGAACGCGCGATGTTGACTTTGTACTGGTGCATCCACCGAGATAGTCGACACAAAAAGTGGCTGCTCGACGATAGCTTGGTTTTCATTTTTGCACCCTGTTAAAACTGCAAGTGCAATCGCAGAGATCGTAAGTAGAGAACGTTTCATTAAATGCCTCCCTCACGAACCCAAGCTTTCACCACTTGTCCTTCAACCAGTCTCTCAACACCAGCAATAACAACGTAATCATTGTTATCAAGCCCGGCTTTCACACCACCTGCTGCGTCAAGTGAGACAGTGACTTTATTGACCTGCTGCGTGCTTCTGTCCATTACCCAAACTTCACCTTGCGTCCCATTTTTGTTGACCCAAGCAGACTGAGGTAACGTCATCGCGTCCGATACATGTTGTTTAGCCATGTGTACCTGCCCTGTCATACCTGTCAGCAAATTGCGATCTTCTGGCCGAGTGATGGTCACGATCGCCTCATAACTATTGGTATCGATGTTTGGCTGCGTCGAAATTTCTTTAAATTGCCCAGGGATACGTTTTCCTGGCTCGCTATCCATCGTCACCCACATATCGGAGTTTTGCAGTGACTCAAGTGATACAGATTCCGCATAACTTACTGGCAAGGTGAAAGATACATCCAACGTCGTGTTATCAATGAGATTCAAGATCTCCTGCTTCTCTGCTACTACTTGAAACGGGTTGACATAGGTATATGACACAATGCCATCAAACGGTGCGTGAATTTTGGTATAGCTCAAATCGGTTTTAGCTTGTTCGTAGTTCGCCAATGCCGCTTTATATTGAGTTTCTTTCTGATCGTACTCATCAGTACTAATGAGTTTTTTTCCGTAAAGGTTTTTCGCGCGGTCCCATTGTGTTTTCGCTAACGCGTACTGCGCTTGAGCGGCATCTAACGCAAGCTGAAGATCTTTAGGGTCTAACGTTGCGAGCACTTCACCTTTTTGGACTTTTTGACCCATGCGTACACGTAATTCATCAACCTCTCCACCAACCTGAAAAGAAAGCTGCGCGCGATGTGTTGCATCAATACGCGCTAAAAAGGCGTGCGAGTCTTCAAGTTCTAGGTCTTTCACCGCCAGTAATTTTACAGGTTTGATTAAAGGTTCAGACGGCTCAGAAATGGCTTTATTACACCCAGTTAGCATCCCAGAAAGACTTAATGTCACCACTGCGCCAACTAAAGTGCGCTTTAAATATTGTTTTCGCACCCGCTTTCTCCGTAGGTTTTATATATTACACAGCCGTGCAGTATAAGCAGAATTTGAAATTGATCAACATATTTTCCAGGTGGATAGCAAATTAATTAGTCAAAGCGTTCGGTTTCTGGTAAAAGTAAGCGCGTGATTAATATTCGGGAAAATTCGAACTATGAATGAAAGAAAGCAGGGGCGTAGAAGTGCTGAAGCAGCAGAACAAACTAAGTGTCTGATCCTTAAAGTGGCAGCAGATATGTTTTGTGAACTTGGTTACGAGCGTGTCTCGCTGCGCAATATCAGTGAAAAGGCTGGTGTTTCACATAGTTTGATCCGTCACCACTTCGGCAGCAAAGAGAAAATCTGGCAAGCGGTTAGCGATGCAATGGACGAGTTCATGCAGTGCTATATGGCTGAACTCATCAATGAAATGCCGGAGAACACACCTTCGAATAGAAAAATTTATCTGTTTATGGTTCGCATGCTAGCATTTGCTCTCGTCAATCCTCATCCAGTACAGATGATCGCCGATGCCATTCGACAAGGCGATGACGGTGCTCTGCTGCAGTATTTCTTAAAGTCAAAAGATGAGTTCGCTGCGATATTTACCGGAATTTTCGAGCAGTACAACAGCGAAAACCCTAATGCACAATTTGATCAGTGGGAATCAAAGTGGCAAATGTTGATCTTCGCACATGGTGCTGTCAGTCTCGCGCCAATGATGCAAGAAACATGGCCGGATATTGCAGATAATCGCGAAAAACTGCTGATCAAGCATTGGGAATTGTTTAATACCATTATGGCCTCTCAATTTGGGATCCCAAAAGAAGAGATGATTCATCCGGAAAAGCTTGAAGATATCGTTATTGATATGTGCTGTACTATTGATGAAGCAGTAAACTAAAAGTAAACAAGCGAAAAGAAGACATAAAAAATGCCGAGCTACAAAGCTCGGCATTTTTGTTTCAATTCGTTTTAACCACGGTAGTAGCGTTGTGGTACGAACGGCATTTTTTCAACTGTCATTGGTAGCATTTTACCACGCACTTCAGCGAACACTTCAGTACCAATCGCCGCCAAATCCGCACGAACATAACCCATTGAGACTGGCTTACCTGCATTCGGACCCGCCGTACCGCTGGTTACAACGCCAATTTTAACGCCGTCAGCATCAAACAGTTCAACACCTTCACGCACTGGCGCTTTGGTTTGACCTACTAGACCCACACGCTTACGCGCCACATCTTTAGTCTCAATCTGCTTAAGAATAATGTCTGCGCCAGGGAAACCACCTTCACGTTCACCACCAATACGACGAACTTTTTGGATACCCCATAGCAAGCTCGCTTCAACAGGTGTTGTTGTTGTGTCTAGGTCATGACCGTATAGACAAAGGCCACACTCAAGACGAAGCGAATCACGAGCACCAAGGCCAATCCATTCAACTTCATCTTCAGCAGTCAGTTTACGTGCTAGCTCTTCCGCTTTGTCAGCAGGAACCGAGATTTCGTAACCGTCTTCGCCTGTATAACCACTACGAGAAACAATGCACTCGGCGCCTAAAATATCGACTTTACGAATATCCATGAACAGCATTTCAGAAACTTCTGGTGCAAAACGCGCCAATACAGCCGCCGCTTTAGGGCCTTGGATTGCAAGTAGAGCTCGGTCTTCGATAATTTCTAGCTCAACACCAGATGGTAAATGCGCTTGTAGGTGTGCGATATCTTGCGCTTTACATGCTGCGTTCACAACCACAAACAGATGATCGCCTAGGTTAGCCACCATCAAGTCGTCCATGATGCCGCCCTCTTCATTAGTGAAAAAAGCGTAACGCTGTTTACCAGACTCAAGATCCAAAATATCCACTGGAACTAATGTTTCTAGGAACGCAGCTGCACCGTCACCAATTAGGCGAAGCTGTCCCATGTGAGAAACGTCAAACAGACCTGCCGCATCACGAGTATGTAAGTGTTCCTTCTTTACGCCTAGAGGATACTGAACAGGCATATCGTAACCCGCGAACGGGACCATTTTGGCACCAACTTCAACGTGAAGTGCGTGTAGTGGTGTTTTCAGTAGTTCTTGAGTCATTTTCGTCTCCATTTAGATAGACCCGAGAATGCTATCGGCATTCGATGTGTTTCCAATAATAAACATGGCTCATTCTATTTTGCACGAACAAGACGTAGATCGACTTGCAAAAGTGTGACTCTTAACATTTTAATCACAACAAATCGTACAAAAAAAGCGCTTTAATGAGCAAGTTCTCATCAAAAAAGCGCCTTTTCATCATAACGACCACCAACAGCAATCGTTTGCTTTCACTATAGGAAATTTACAAGTATTTATCACTATTTGGCTGTCACCCACAAAATGAGCGCATCTTTCTCGCTAACACTGGTCAACATATGTCCCATATTTGCATCGTAATAAACGCTGTCTCCCTCGCTTAAAACAACAGGTTCGTAAAACTCAGAATAGAACATGACCTCACCAGATAAGATAAGCAGAAATTCTTCGCCATCATGACGAACCCAGTCTTTATATTCATCAAAACTACGAGCTCGAATTTGGCTCTTAAACGGCATCATTTTCTTATTGGAAAGTTGTGTCGCGAGCAGTTCATGTTCATAAGTTTGTGTTGGGTGTGGTTTACCTTCATTCTTCTTGGTAACATCCCTACGCCCTGTCGCTACCTTTTTTCTAGGTGGCTCAAATAGTTGTGGCATGTCAATTTGTAAGCCAAGTGCCAATTTTTGCATCGCTTGAAACGTCGGGGAGATCTGCTCATTTTCTATTTTGCTCAGTGTAGATCGAGCAAGCCCGGTTCGCTGACTGGCCTCTTCTAATGTGATACCGAGTTTCGAGCGGATATCCTTAATACGCTGGCCCAGTTTTAACGGCTCGATATTTTGGTCATGTTGCTCTTTTGCCAACGTCATCGATGGGTATTCATCGTAAATACTTTCTGCCATAAATCCCTCTATAGATATCCATATTTTTTGTCTTACTCGCATTGTGCATGAAGCACATAGTGGATAGAAGTCCACCAAGTGAATTAAACCGTGCTCTTGTTAACAAATTTTGAAATCTTGTTTCCTATAGGAAATTTTTGGTTGATTGTTCCCGTCACAGGCGCTATGTTACCAACTTGTTAGATGTAGAGATGCATATTTCCGTAAGAGATTGGTAAAGGAAACACGCAATCCAACGGAGTTTTTGCCCAAATTTAGGGCCGGATGTTCACTCTGTTCTGCTACGCAGTTCAGCTGTTTTTGAGGACAAATGAACCACAACCGCAAATCATAACTCATCTATTGCGGGTTCATTTTCAGATTTGGAAGGTCAACTACCATGAATAAGAGTTACCCTAACCACAGCTTGGAAAACTTTTTCTCTACCAACCTCTCTGCGACAGATGATGCTGTCTTTGCTGGAATTCAAGCGGAATCCGCTCGCCAAAACGAACAAATCGAACTTATCGCTTCTGAGAACATTGTTTCTAAAGCGGTAATGCAAGCTCAAGGCACATGCCTAACAAACAAATACGCTGAAGGCTACCCAGGTCGTCGTTACTATGGTGGTTGTGAGCACGTAGATACAGTGGAAGCCATTGCTATCGAACGCGCAAAAAAACTTTTCAATTGTGAATACGCAAACGTTCAACCACACTCAGGCGCACAAGCAAACGGCGCAGTAAAACTAGCACTGCTTCAACCTGGTGACACCATTCTTGGTATGTCTTTAGACGCAGGTGGTCACCTGACGCACGGTGCACGCCCTGCACTTTCTGGTAAATGGTTTAATGCAGTTCAATACGGTGTTGATCGCGAAACACTGGAAATCAACTACGAAGATGTTCGTGAGCTAGCACTTGAGCACCAACCTAAAATGATCATCGCAGGTGGTAGCGCTATTCCACGTACTATCGACTTTGCAAAATTCCGTGAAATCGCAGACGAAGTAAATGCAATTCTTATGGTCGACATGGCACACATCGCCGGTCTTATCGCAACAGGCGCGCACCCTAGCCCACTGCCACACGCACACGTTGTTACGACTACAACACACAAAACATTGCGTGGCCCTCGCGGCGGTATGATTCTTACTAACCACGAAGACATCATTAAGAAAATCAACTCAGCCGTATTCCCTGGCCTACAAGGTGGCCCACTGATGCACGTTATCGCAGCCAAAGCGGTCGCATTTGGTGAAGCGCTTGGCCCTGAATTTAAAACTTATATTGATTCGGTGATCAATAACGCAAAAGTCCTAGCGGAAGTATTGCAAACTCGCGGTTGCGACATCGTAACTGGTGGCACAGACACGCACCTAATGCTGGTTGACCTTCGTCCGAAAGGGTTGAAAGGCAATAAAGCAGAAGAAGCTCTAGAGCGTGCTGGGATCACATGTAACAAAAATGGCATCCCATTCGATACAGAGAAGCCTATGATTACATCGGGCATCCGTTTAGGAACGCCTGCGGGTACAAGCCGCGGCTTTGGCGCTGAAGAATTCAAACTCATCGGTAATTGGATTGGTGACGTACTGGACGGTTTAGTGAACAACCCTGAAGGTGACGCAGAAGTTGAAAAACGCGTTCGCAAAGAAGTAAAAGAACTTTGCAGTCGCTTTCCTCTATACCAGTAAACGATTTTTTTAAAATCATAATAATTCCTGACAAGTTATTCGGAGATTAAGCAATGGACAAAACACTGAAGTTTGCAGATAGCCACGAGTGGGTACGTGACAACGGTGACGGCACAGTAACAATTGGTATTTCTGAGCATGCACAAGAAATGCTAGGTGACGTGGTATTCGTTGACCTACCAGACGTAGAAGACGAAGTTGAAGCAGGTGAAAGCTTCTCTCTCGTTGAATCTGTAAAAGCAGCGTCAGACATCTACGCACCAATCACTGGTGAAATCGTAGAAATCAATGAAGAACTAGAAGACAGCCCAGAGCTAATTAACGAAGAGCCGTACGAAGGTGGCTGGATCGTAAAAGTGAAGATGTCTGATGTATCTGAACTAGATAACCTGAAAGACGCAGACGAATACCTAAACTCTATCGAAGAAGAGTAATTAGGATGTGACGAAAGCTGTTCCCTAGCCTGTTTAGAGAACAGCTTTTTTTCTAGGTTCGGACGTATAATTTAATTTATCAGTAACGCAAATCCGTTACCCGAACCAAGGAGTAGGTAAAGGACAATGACTGAATTACTTCAAAGCCTCAGCACACAAAACGAGTTCGTTGCTCGCCACAATGGACCAAACAAATCTGACCAACAGAAAATGTTGGAAGCGATCAACGCAGTTAGCCTAGATTCGCTTATCGACGAAACCGTACCAGCACAAATTCGCCTAGAGCAACCAATGAGCTTGGCAGAAGCGAAAAGCGAAGCAGACATGCTGGCAGCAATGCGTAAGTTCGCCGATCAGAACCAAGTTAAACGTACATTCATTGGTCAGGGTTACTACAACACCTTCACGCCGAACGTGATTCTACGCAACGTGATGGAAAACCCGGGCTGGTACACTGCTTACACCCCTTACCAACCAGAAATCTCACAAGGTCGTTTAGAAGCACTTCTAAACTACCAACAAATGGTGATGGATCTTACTGGTATGGAAATCGCGAACGCGTCATTGCTCGATGAAGCAACGGCAGCAGCAGAAGCGATGACACTTTGTAAGCGTGCGGGTAAAAGCAAGAGCAACGTATTCTTCGTTGCTGACGACGTTCACCCACAAACCATCGAAGTGGTAAAAACTCGTGCGAAATTCATCGGCTTTGAAGTCTTGGTTGGTTCTTTAGAATCACTACCAGAGCAAGACGTGTTCGGCGCACTAGTTCAATACCCAAGTACAACAGGTGAAGTTCGTGACCTAACGGACATCATCGCTAAAGCGCAAGCAAACAAAACACTAGTGACTGTAGCAACGGACCTTCTTGCTTCTACCCTACTTAAACCTGCTGGTGAAATGGGCGCAGACGTAGCAATCGGTTCAGCACAACGTTTTGGCGTGCCGATGGGTTACGGCGGTCCACACGCTGCCTTCATGGCAACACGTGACAAGCACAAGCGTACTATGCCAGGTCGTGTTATCGGTGTTTCTATCGATACTAACGGCAACCAAGCACTGCGCATGGCAATGCAAACGCGTGAACAGCACATCCGTCGTGAAAAAGCGACATCAAACATCTGTACTGCTCAAGCACTGCTAGCGAACATGGCGTCTTTCTACGCGGTTTACCACGGCGCAGAAGGTCTACGCACGATTGCTCGTCGTACGCACCACATGACAGCCATCCTAGCCGCTGGCCTAACTAAAGGCGGCTTCGAGCTTGCTCACAACAGCTTCTTCGACACCATCACTATCAACACAGGTGCACAAACTGAAGACCTATACGCGAAAGCACTAGCCGCAGACATCAACCTACGTAAGTTGGGTACTCAGCTAGGTGTGAGCTTCGACGAAACCACAACCGTGGCAGATGTAGAAGCCCTATTCGCAGTATTCGGTGTGAAAGAAGAAGTCGCAGCACTATCAACTGAAATCGCAGGCAACGAGTTTGCAGCCATTCCAGAAGCATTGCGCCGCACAACAGAATATCTAACACACCCTGTGTTTAACACGCACCACAGCGAAACACAGATGATGCGTTACCTAAAACAGCTAGAGAACAAAGACTTCTCACTCACGCACGGCATGATCCCACTGGGCAGCTGTACGATGAAGCTGAACGCAGCAGCAGAGATGATCCCAGTTACTTGGCCTGAGTTTGGTTCGATCCACCCGTTCGCACCAGCAGAACAAGCAGCTGGTTACGCAGCACTCGCAAAAGACCTTAAAGAAAAGCTATGTGAAATCACTGGCTATGACGCATTCTCACTACAACCAAACTCTGGTGCATCGGGTGAGTACGCAGGCCTTATCGCGATTCAACGCTACCACGAAAGCCGTGGCGAAGGTCACCGCAACGTATGTTTGATCCCAAGCTCTGCGCACGGTACTAACCCTGCGACAGCATCTATGGTGTCAATGAAAGTGGTTGTGGTTAAGTGTGATGAAGAAGGCAACATCGACATCGACGACCTAGCAGCGAAAATCGAGAAACACAAAGACAACCTATCAAGCATTATGATCACTTACCCTTCTACGCACGGCGTTTACGAAGAGAAAGTGAAAGAAGTGTGTGAAATGGTTCATGCCGCTGGTGGTCAGGTTTACCTAGACGGCGCTAACATGAACGCGCAGGTTGGTCTAACATCACCAGGCTTCATCGGTTCAGACGTTTCTCACCTAAACCTACACAAAACCTTCTGCATCCCGCACGGTGGTGGCGGTCCGGGTATGGGTCCTATCGGTGTGAAATCTCACCTAGCTCCTTTCTTACCAGGGCATATTGAAGACGGTGTAGAAGGCGCAGATTTCGCAGTATCAGCAGCAGATATGGGTAGCGCTTCTATCCTGCCTATCTCTTGGGCTTACATCGCAATGATGGGCGAAGCTGGCCTAACAGATGCTACAAAAGTAGCAATTCTGAACGCAAACTACGTGATGGAAACACTTCGCCAACACTACCCTGTTCTTTACCGTGGCAAAAATGGCCGCGTAGCGCACGAATGTATTATCGACATTCGTCCGCTGAAAGAAGAAACAGGTATCAGCGAAGAAGACATCGCGAAGCGTCTAATGGACTACGGTTTCCACGCACCAACTATGTCGTTCCCTGTAGCGGGCACGCTAATGGTTGAGCCAACGGAATCGGAAGATCTAGAAGAGCTAGACCGCTTCTGTGATGCGATGATCGCTATCCGCGAAGAAATGGAGAAAGTGAAAAACGGTGAATGGCCACTGGATAACAACCCACTTGTTAACGCGCCACACACACAAGTTGATCTTTCAGCTGAAGATTGGGACCGCCCTTACTCTCGCGAGATTGGCTGCTTCCCGTCTAAAGCGACCAAATCTTGGAAGTACTGGCCAACGGTAAATCGCGTAGATAACGTATACGGTGACCGTAACCTAATCTGTTCATGCCCAAGCATCGATAACTACGAAGATTAATTTTTGTAGAATCTAAATAAACAAAGGCGAACCGATTGGTTCGCCTTTGTTTTTGGTGTGCCGCCGTAACATTTGTTGATACATCGAGAAGGAATGATGGCTAGTTATTGTTTGCACAAAAGTGATTTAGAAATACAGTGACTTCTGAGAACCTTTGAATTAGCACTAATATCTCAGAGCCTTAAAAGCTTGTTGGAAACTCCTCATGAACACTATGTTATGCAGGTGCTGTGTAGTTTCTCAGTTCAGTTGCAGTAAGTCCCACTTATTACCATAGAGATCTTGGAACACCACCACTGTCCCGTATTCTTCCACACGAGGCTCTTCATTAAATACAACACCATTTTTCTTCATCAACTCGTAGTCACGCCAAAAATCATTAGTTTGCAGAAACAGGAAAACACGACCACCTGTTTGATTTCCTACTGCATGCGTTTGCTCCGGTGTACTCGCTTGAGCTAAAAGTAGGTTTGTACCATTGGAGTTTGGAGGAGAAACTTGAACCCAGCGTTTACCACCACCTAGGTTGGTATCTTCAACCAGAGTGAATTGAAGTTTTTGAGTATAGAATTCGATAGCATCGTCGTAATTTTCAACGACTAGAGCAATGTTTCCGATTTGCTGCTGAACAGTTTTGGCCATGATGATTTCCGCTGTGTCAAAACGCTAATTGTACTCTATTTTGAGACTTTTCTAGAAAGCACATAACGCCTTGCAAATGTGTAAGGCACACAATACGAATGCTTACGCACGGCGCCTTTGTCACTAGAACCGACAAACAATATAGCTGCCACCAGTGTCGAATCTTGATTGAGCAACTTATTAAAGCCTTAGCTATAACTCAAGAGCAAATCTCTAACCTAATAAAGAAGGCTGCTCGTATACCACGGTATTATAGTTCTTCTAGTTTTCCCTTAGCTAAATCTTCTTGTTGCTTAAGGAACATGAAGAAGTTTGCCTCACTGATAAACGGGTTACCGCTTGTGCCGAGCTTCTTCCTATTTTCAAAAAGGAAATTTTTATGTGGATGGTTCGAAAGGTTAACGTTCACAATAGGTGCCTGTAGTGAAATTTTTCTAATTTTCTCCATGCTAGTCAGGAACTGGCCAATAACTTCTGGATCATTGCTACTTACGCTATGCCCACCAACGATAAAAGCACGATATTGTTCGCCATTATCTTCAACAGTGAAGTCTAAGGAATAATCACCTTCCGTGTGGCCAGGTGTGAGATAGAACTTAAACTCATGTCCACCAATAGCCATAGAGCTATCGCTTTTTATCTCTATGTCTAAGTTTGGAGGAAGGAACTTGTTCTCACCTTCGCTTTTGTTTGATTGCTGTATAGATAGTTCATGAGCGCTTTTGGTCATCACGACTTTGGAACCATACTTCTCTTGAAGTAACTGGGCGCCTCCAACGTGGTCAGAATGCCCATGAGTTACCAATATGTGCGTTATTGGCTTATCTTTTAGCCCTAGCTTCTCTAGGTTGATAGGTATCCACTCAGAGTAAGGGAAGTCAAGCGTATCAATGATAACGAGTCCGTCGTCTGTAGCAATGGCATATGATGAGACCCACTTGTCTCCTACATAATAGACATTATCAAACATCTGAAATGGTTCTACATAACCGTTCTTATCATTCATTGCTGGAACATATTGACTTAAGGAAGCAAAAGACGAAGCACTGAAAAGTAAACCTACAATAATTTTTTTCACGAAATCGCACACAAATATATCCTTAATAATTTCTTATAGAACTTCGCGGATGAGAAAGCTCTAAACGATTTTCAGAGGCAAATACAACTGCAAATACTTTCTACTTAGCTTGAGTTTTAGCTGACCGAATCACTTGTAAACTCGAATCCCATTAACTGCCTATGTATTCATGATTCTTTTAGAGGTTAAATAAATGAACTCAATTGAAGCAGAGTCATGAAGCTTCAATTGAGGTTACCGGCACAGCACAATGTGATAAACCTCTTTCAAGCAAACATTTGAATGCGATTTTTCCAATTTAAGACATGTTCAATAAATGCATCAACTCTTGCAGGCCTTTTATCGCGGTCTCGATACATAATGAATACTTCTTTACCCGAGCATTGCCATTCTGGCAACAAAGGCAGCAGGTTATGTTGATCATGATTTAGCTCATGAAAGTAATAGGTTGGAATCCACGCAATTCCTAAACCATGGATGACGGCGTCTCTAACTAGCAGTACATCATTTGAAGTGAATTGAAACTTTAGCGGATGATCAAATGTTTCATTGGTGATTTGATTAACTAATTTCCATTGGCAGTCGTTGTTTACCGTAATTAGGCGATGATGAACAAGTTGTTCTGGATGGGTAATCGGTTGGTGTTGTTCTAAATAGCTTCGTGATGCACAAAGCGCAAATGGAATCGACCATAATTTCTGAGCAATCCAGTCTTGTTCAATAAGATCACCAAGACGAAAACTAACATCGACACGGTTAGATACAAGATTGATTTTTTCATTCTGTACATCTAAATCGATACATATCTTCGGATGTTGCTCTGCAAATTCATAAACGCACCGCTTTAACCACATCTGTGTCATGTTAATTGGCGCTGATATTTTGATCGTTCCGCTTAAAGACTGACGCTCAGTCGCAATTCTCGATGTCACATTACTTAAGCTAAGAAGTAACGGCTCACAGAGTTGATAATATTTTTCGCCATCAGTTGTTAACGCAAAGTGGTGTGCACTGCGGTTAAATAGTCTGCAATTTAAGTTTGTTTCCAGCCTTTTTAACTTCCGGCTTAGCGTGGCTAACGGGACATTAAGACGCTCAGATGCTTGTGTTAGGCTTTGATAGCGAGCAACAGAAACGAATAACAAAAGGTCATCCAAAGAGTGACGTTCCATATTTGGGATTAACCCTCTTAAATTTGGCTATTAAAAATCAAATATGAAATATATAGCATTATCGCGTCAAGTTAATTTTTATCAGGAAGATCTATGTCTAAGCATTTATCAATTTGGTGCGGTGTTGTTGTCGCTATCTTTTTTTGGTCTAGTAACTTTAACGTAATAAAGGCTATTAATAGCGATGTCTCTCCTTTGGATTCAGCGACGTTACGATTTTCCGTTGCAGCTTTAATACTCTTACTGATAAGAGGTACTAAACGCTCTCCATATGGAGCCAAACTCACACGAAAAAGTATGTTGTCGTTGTTTGTTATAGCAACCGTGGGTGTAACTATCCAAAACTTCTCTATTTTCTCTGCAATGAGATTTACTACCCCAGTTAACGCAGCGGTTGTTCAGGCAAACCTACCACTTGTCACTATCTTGTTGTCGGGCTTTATTCTCAAGACTTCCATTTCGGTTAAAACTATTTTAGGTGCACTAATCAGTTTTTGTGGAGTGGTAATCGTCATTACAGGGGGAAATATTCATTCTATTAGCAGCAATAGTAATATTGGTGATCTATACATGTTATTTGCTTTAATTAGTGGGTGTTTATACACAATTCTAGCGAAGCGTTTAACATCTCATATCCCAGTAACTCAGCAGTTACGTTGGGTGTTAAGTATTGGTGCCATTCAAATGGTCGCTATAGCGATGTACCACGGCGACTTTAGCCGTAGCTTAAATGCCATAACATTTAAAGACCTAGCATTAATAGCTTACATGAGCCTGTTTGGAACTTTGATTGCTTATTACTTTTGGATGAAAGGCGCTATCGTTCTTGGTCCAGATAAGATGTCTCCATTATTTAATATTATGCCGGTATTCACTCTACTGATTTCGTTCATTTCTGGTGAGCAGGCTCAATGGGAAAATGTTTTAGGCGTCTTTATCGTTGCGGCTGGTGTGTATATAGGTAACTCAGCACCTTTTGCTCGTTTACGGAAGGTGGTGGAGTAAAAATAGACGCCAACCTTAAGTCCATTATTTAGAGCAATACTTTGTTAATTGGCATAAGTTTTCTTGGTTTCCAATAGGTACACTTTTCGCTTTCGTCGTTCACTCTTTTATCTAACTTTATTGAGTACATGTCGAAAATCTTCAATCTTTTGCTAAGAGCGTTTTTTACTATGTAAAAAACAGAGGAGAATGACCATGAAGAAACGACTCAACTATATTGAAGTAGCGCCAAAAGCAATAGAAATCCTATACGCTCAGGAAGCTTACTTCCATGAACAATTTAGCCAATCAGAAACCATGAACATGATCATATGGGAACTGGTTAAGTTACGCATATCGCAAATCAATCAATGTGCATTTTGTATCGACATGCATAGTAAAGATGCGCTTCAGTTAGGTGAAAAGCCGGAACGCATATGGGGGCTTAGTGCATGGAAAGATATGCCATTCTACAGCGATGCAGAACACGTTGCACTAGGCTGGGCTGAACTACTAACTGCTGGCCTACCAGTAGATGATGATACCTATCAGCTGACCTTGAATACCTTTGGAGAAGAAGCTATGGTCAACCTAACAATTGCGATCAACGCGATCAATAGTTGGAACCGAATAGTTAAGGCATTTAAGCCAAAGGTTGGAGTCTATAAACCTCGATAATTCTATTTGACGGTTCTTACTTGTAAGCCACTGCTTATACCTCAACTTAATAGGATGAAAATTACATGTGTATCACTTTCTCATTTAAGTTGAGGTTAAATAGGATGATTCATTTGAACTTAGAATTTGATATTTTAAAACCTCAAAAGGCTTTAGCTGGCTATGTTCAAGCCATTTGGTCAGCATCCGTCAAACCTGATACGACGCAAACCGTACGTAAACAATTACTCAGTGATGCTGGTACAGGTGTGGTATTCATTTTACAGAATGAAGTACAAATAGATGGTGAGTGGCAGACGCCGGGGGTTGTCCTACTGCCTATAAGCATTCTGGCACATCAGGTCTGCCTACCGCCAGGCGCGGTGATGACTGGCGTACGCTTTCATCCTGCTGTTGGTTATCAACTATTTGGTAAACGTCTAGAACAGCTATTGCGGATTCAAGACGACCACCCTTTGGCTTCTTCTGCACTAGCAACATTTGAGTCTCTGCAAACAGCTCGTTCGCCATATGCAAGGATTTCTACGTTATATCGCTGGGTTCAAACACTGATTGAGGAATGTGAACCGCAGTATGTCGGCCACATTATTGACCAACCTACAGGGACCATCAGTCAGCGCCAGAGAGAGCGCAATTTTCAGAAATGGTTGGGGATTACTCCTAAACATTACCAACGCATTAAACGAGTTAAGCACACTTTAGAGCAACTCCGAGCGCAACCCGATCTTACTTTATCGGAGTTGGCGCTAGAGCAAGGTTTTTCCGATCAAGCACACATGACTAGAGAGTGTAAGCAGATTGCGCGCATGACACCGAAGCAGTATGTCCGAAAGAGAAACCTCTAAACCTTATTAGCTTTCTACATCAAACCCAATTGATTCAGAATCGACCATATACTTGTTACAATGTTCGATCATATATCACCTACTTTTTCGATCGCTCATTCCAGCTTGATGTGAGTTGGTTAGCTCGCTTTTGATGCCGCGTGCCGCTCTACCATAAACGCGATCGCTTCTTCATTTAAGCAAGATTTGCTGATGTATTGGCGTTGTTTACCAAGGTGAAGGATAAAGCCCAAGTCAGTTTGTTCGAATTGGTCGATATCATTGATAGCTAGGTAGAGTTGGTAATCATGCTGTTCAACACGGCCACAGTATTCAGTGCCTCGGTCAGTCAAATTCTCGGTATTAGCATAGGTCGAGCTCCAACGTTGAAGTATTCTCTCTGGGTGCTTTTCTAAGGTTGTTAGGACTTTTCTTACTGGCTCTAGTCAACTAAAGCTTGTACTTGCCTATCTGTCATCGGACTCTCAGCATCCTTTAACACCGCCCAACGAAGAGCTTTTTGCATGTCATTGTTTTTCGAGCGTCATCAACAGCCAGTGTAATAACTGCACAATATGGAACCAGTCGAGAGTAACATTCGCTTTCGGAAGCTCATCTTTGACACCACTCCAACCTGCCCAGGCACATCGATGAGCTTTATAGTGAACTCGAGGTATTTTCGCTGTGATATAGCAATGGTGCTGAAAAAGTTGAGATGGCGCCATGTTTTATCGGTTATAAAAAAACAACCATTTTCGCGGTAGCTATTGTTAACTGGTCTTCATGATAAGAATTCAGAATGAGACAATGAGTATGCAAGCTTACGAAATGGACGTGGATAGGTACTTTAACGAATAGCTCGGTATTTTTTTGCCAGAGGGAGTCTACTTATGTTTACCCCATGAAAGTAATAGACATGTCATTTACATTATTTTTTAAAGTATGCCTAGATATAAGCTTTGACATGACTTATTTTTGAGAATTGGGGCGGTCCTAGGCTAGCACTTGAGAGCATTAGGACATAGTATCGTCTCACGCGTGGATATGGGTTGACCTATGTACAATATTGGTAAACAAATGACTAAAATACTGGTTTCCCTTATGAGTGCCACAATATTATTGCTCTCAACAGGTTGTAACGCAGATATGTTTAATTTCTTCAAATTAAAAAAGTTTCAATACATACTTAGCTCAGAGATCACTGGTCGCTTATACTTAGACGGGAAAGCGTTTACTAGCGAGGTAGTTTATCTACACACGGCTTTTTCTAAAAACCGTTATATCACCGAGACAATTACGTCAGAAAATGGTTATTTTCATTTCCAACCTACATATCACTATCAGACGTTTAAAGAACCTGCCCTTCATGAATCCTCTAGCTACATTGGTATTTACATTTTTGTAGATGGCAAAAAATACTACTTACTAGAGGCTCGTTTTTCTGACGTGAAACCCTATGAATTTATTTCAGATAATCTTCTTGATTTAAGTTGTGAGATTAATTCGGACGAATATCGTTACTTTTTTAAAAATAAATTTGTTGAGAATGGCCTCGATCTTGAAATTATTAGTAGGTGTGATTTGAAAGGATTTTCTGAAAAAATATTACTAAATAAGGACACGTAATGGCAAAGTTAACACCAAAAATGGCTTCAGAAATAGCGGATATTCCTTACAAAGCTTATGAAAATAATGGCCGTTTTATCATGCCGGGCAAAAACAGTTTTTCAAATCACTTTTCTTTTTCTGAAGATGATGTATTTGATGGTTTTACAGGCGGTGTAGCGGGTTTATCCAATGTACCGGTATTGCGTAAAGTTATCCCTGGCTTGATGAGAACTTCAGAGGCGTTTGCAGTGGTTGGCACTGGTAAAGGTTCTACATTTGAGAATGAAATTGTCATTTCAATTCGAGGAACACAAAATGCTAATGACTGGATCACAAATGCGAATATAGGGGTGAAAGGATCACCAAACGGTTCGCCCGCTCATGCTGGTTTCAACAATTGTTTTCAAAGTCTTAGCCCCAAGTTGAAGCAGTATATTATGCAGATGAATCCTAAACCAAAACGTATACATTGCGTTGGGCACAGCTTAGGTGGAGCACTCGCATCACTTTGCGCTGATTGGGTGCGTAATGAGATGAAGGTCAGAACCACCTTATACACCTTTGGCGCTCCTAGAGTTGGTCTGGAAGCATACGCACGCTCATCGGAAAAGCTAAACGATGGTGTTTATCGATGTACGCATGGTGCTGATCCTGTACCCAAAATACCGCTTTGGCCATTTATTCATGCTCCAATCTCAACAGGCGAGTACCGCTTGGACTCTGGCACTGGGTTAAGCATATCAGCCCATTTGATGGCAAGAAACAAAAATCCGGGTTACTTAAACACTGCTTCCTCGGATTCTTGGGGAGCGTTGAAGAGGAAATCGAATGACCACTTATTTACCCCTATCCGTCTAAAGTATGAGCAACGAAATCAAGCTTCTTTTTCGGAGTATTGGGCCGATAGAATACAGGGCGCACTTATCACCTATTTGAAAGATGTGGCTCTTTTGTCAACGGTAACGATTCAAGCAGGCGTGATTGCTGGCTTGACCTTTTATGATTGGCTTTCAAGAAAGCTAGAAGCCGTTGCTAAATCATCTAAGCGCAATGAAGAGCAACTAAAAGGCTTATTAGGCCATATGCTTGTTTTTGCCGGTCACTATGGGACCATCGTTGAGGATCTATCCGCCCGATTCATTAGATGGGTTTTCGAAAGAACCATTGGACGACTAGTCAGAGTATCTAAACAAGCGATATCGTTGCTAAGTTAACCTAACCATTGCAATGGCATAGTAACGTGAATGCTTAGTTAGAGGTGAACTCGTCACCTCATAAGTTAACTGGTGACATTGACATAACGCCGCTAAATGGGATTCTTATTAAGCACTTTTTAGATGAAACTTTCTAACCAAATCGGGTCGCGATTTATCAAAACGAATTTGAAAATAATGAATTTTTCACTATTTTCAAATTCGTGATTAGGAGCCAAAATGTAGGTTTACAGTTTCAACTGTTTTTGGATTTCTGTTGGAAAAGTAACTTAAACAATTGACATTAAATAGATTTAATGGGAAATGGCTCTTACAAAACCCGAACTGCGCCCCCTTCCAAGCTGATGATGATGTAGGTTCGATTCTCGCTGTACACTCCATTCTCATAGGCTACTTTACCTAAAGCTTCGAACGCCTCCCATGGGGCTCGAATCGCAATTCCATGGATAGCCCCCTCAAATCGAATAAGTTTCTTCCGCATAGAAGTTACCTTTAGACGCATAAGTCCAACACTGGCCACATGAACTTTATTAGGGAAAACCCAACAAACTAACGAATGTCAAACCTTTGCCGAACATAGTAATCGAGCAAAAATGCTCTAGAAGTTGGCGTCATCACTGTAGGCTCACAATAAACTATCTCATTGTCACTTTTTTGGTTCAGTTTACACACTAACTCCGCAGCACACTTAAGGAGTCCATATACTGGAAAGACGCAACCAGAAACACCGAGTGTAGTGGTTCAGATTTTGAGCCTGAATCAGAGCTACCCCATAAGCATCAAACCCTAAGATCAAAAAAGCAAACCCACGGACTCGCTTTTTTGTTAGCTCGCTTTTGATGCCGCGTGCCGCTCTACTATAAACGCGATCGCTTCTTCATTTAAGCAAGATTTGCTGATGTATTGGCGTTGTTTACCAAGGTGAAGGATAAAGCCCAAATCAGTTTGTTCGAGTTGGTCGATATCATTCCAAGCGAGGCTGCGGTCAACTTTACCGCTTTTGTAGCGCACGCCATCTGCATTCACTTCAAACACCACTTTACTGCCGCGGCTTGAGCTGATGGTTTGACGCCACAGCCACCAAGTTCTTTTGAAGTAAACGCTACACGCTTCAATCACACTCAATACGATAAAGAACCAACCGACGTAACCGTTAGGTAGCAGTTCAAACTCCAATAAAACCACACCAAAGATAAGAAACAGCATCCCTTTTAGGTACGCTTGTGGGAACTTCGTTGGCTGGCTAGTTTGATCATAACACTCAGCAAAGAAAGGTTTGTCGAGTATGTATTCTGTAGTGAATTCGAAATCTTTAGACATGTATGGTTACTTCAAGGCTTCTGTAAATGAGTAATCTTGGTTGCACTCTCGCAACACCTGCATTGTAGCGCTTCTCGGGATTTATCTTTAGTCATTTTGATTCAGTTTTGTAAATCAATGATACCGCCACGCCAAAAGACCTCGGTGCACTTGCCAAGAGCAAACAAGGCGAACCATTTGGCTCGCCTTGCTAATTAATAACCTGTGTGACTTGTTGAGGTTTTCTACTTTAGAGGGTCGTTGTCTGGCAATGCACTGTGTATCCAGACTGCCAGTCGGTGTTTGATGCTTGCGCCGTCTAGCTTGCTTTCCGGTAGTGGCGTGATCTGTTTGGCGTCGACCAAGAATAGGTAAATCGCTTTTACTCTCAGAGGTTGTGGTGACTGAGGAAGGTCAAAGCCTTGTAGCTTCGCCATCTTCCCACCAATCTCTAGTGCCTTCTTAACCAGTTTGTCTTCATTGTGAAGCTTGGAGCTTTTTGACATTTATAAATCCTCTTCTTCGCTTCAATTAAGAATACATGAAGTGTCACGTATGGCGTGTTAGTAAGCTCGCATATTGATAAGTTTATGTCTTACCACCGAGTAACTGGTTGAAAAACGACCTTAATTCTTCGTCACCAAGGCTGAGCAGGTAGTCACCGACATACCATTCAACGATGGATTGATGTGGATGTGCCGTGACTTGCGGATTACCAAACCAAATGCCCTTTTCTGTAGCGAAAGTATGTTGAAGTTCTTTCAACTTTTCACAGCTGAAAGGCAGGATAAGGTGCAACATGTTTGCTTGCGGTTGGGTTGGTCTTACCGCCAAAGATGGGAACTCATCAATGATCTTGTAGATTTGTTTTGTTCGCTCAAACAGAGCCGGCATTTGTGCCAACCTTTCATCAAACTGCATTGCCGCAGACACCACATAAGGTGTTCTACTAATGATTTATTTAGAACAGAGATCATGCTCACCGTAAACAAGCCATTTAGGTAAATATGCGGCTTCTGGAATCGTCCAGCCATACTTATCGTATGCTAATGCAGCAAGACCAGTCAGTTTCAGAGAAACATTTCCTTTTGGCGAATAGCGAACATCTTCATTTATGTAGAACTGGTAATGCGCCTCTAACGCATCCCTCAGTGCCTCTTGATAATGTGCCTCATCGCCATCGATAATGGCAACAAACACATTCACAAATGGAATAAACAAAGAGTGTACATATGGCACTCTGGTTGATTCTAAGTATTGCGGAGAAGATTTCTCCATCACAGTTTGCAATAACTCAGGTAACGCTGATGAATTGCTAAATACACCGTTAACGAACTCGACTAGCGCAACATCGAATGGATCTTTTAAACGCACTAACGACTCATCCATGATGGTCATCAGCTCTACGCAGCGCCAATCTCTCGCGGCCATCGTTAAACAGATTTCATCCAACCAAGCATCCATCGTTCCCCCTGCAACAGAACGGTTACCTACTTCCGAAAAATGTCGGTGCCCAACGGAGAATTCAACCACTTGGTCTGAATGATTGGCCAGCAAGTAGACGTTATTCAGTAACTCAAGCGCCCTTTTTATATAAGCTGGCGAGGCCTGATGTTGTCCATATTTTGAAGCAGTAAAAAATGCCTGAAGCGAATCCCAAGCATCGCCTTTCATTCTTTTAAGAGGTTGCTTATAAAAAGATTGTTTTTCATCAAGCATTCTTTCCCAGAAGCTGTAGAAATCTTCATCTTCTTCACGAAAAATACGCAATTTTCTTTCTTCAGGTATCTCTAAATAATGATTCTTCATTGGTTCCATCGTTCCCTAGCCTCTCATTATAAGTTGTTCTAATTTTTTGCCGTGATGATATTCATACTCAAAATCAAGCCGTGAATGATGCCGAAGTTGATTTATAAAATCAATTTATAATCAGTATGTTGTATCGAAAGTTAATGCTTAATTGAAATGAATCGAAAAGCCGAAAAACATTTGAAATATAAGGCTACCGCACAAGCCGCGATGGGTAAGCCAGAACGTACCTGTCCATAAACAGTGGACGACGAACACTGACTTTGTGGAGTAAAGATAGACAGATATTCACCATTGTGTTCGCCTTTCTTTTTCTGTCGCTTTCGATAATACTCTTGCACAATATTACTCAGCTGGAAAATTTTATGCCTCAAGCAAACTCTGTGGTCGTACTCGACTTTGAAACCACAGGTCTCTCTCCTACTTTAGGTGATCGCGCAATAGAAATTGGTGCAGTAAAGTTAGTCAATGGCGAGGTTGTCGATAGTTTTCAGCAACTCATGAATCCCGGTTTCAGAGTGAGTTCTTTCATTGAGAACTACACCGGCATTACCAACAATATGTTGCGATCGGCACCAAGCTGCGAAGAGGTAATGGCGTCATTTAGTGAGTTCATTGCAGGCGAAAACCTTATCGCTCACAACGCGTCCTTCGATAAACGATTTTTAGATGCGGAGCTTGAACGAATCAACTGTGGTTATTCGGGTGAGTTTGCTTGCTCCTTACTAGTGGCAAGACGGCTCATTCAAGAAGCCCCATCACATAAGCTAGGTGAACTTGTTCGCTATAAAAATATCGACAACGACGGTGTTTTCCACCGTGCACTAGCCGATGCGCAAATGACAGCCAAGCTTTGGCTCTTAATGGTCGAAGGGATAGAAAACTCAGGCGTCGAAAAACCAAGTTTTCAGTTGATGCAAACGGTCAGTAAAACAGCCAAAGGAAAAGTCGACCTGCTACTCGCCAAAAGCCGTGCGTAACCCCCTCCGAACTAAAAGCTGATTCTAGTCTCTTCGACGTTTAAGTGATTTTCGATATACATGCGATATTGGTTATCCCAGTTAATTTCCTGATCCGAAAGCGGTAGTTCGCTGGTCTCACCAACCAAACTGGCTTACTATGCCAGGTACCTAAAACGCTTTGTGAGTCACTCATGAGCAGAAAAAATAACAAAAATCTCAGCATTCTTCTTAAACTCAGCACCTTTATTGCACCTTATAAATGGCGGGTTGCGGCAGCCTTGGTTGCCCTTGTCGCGACAGCAAGTTTGACGTTATCCGTTGGCTATGGAGTGCGCATTCTTATCGACCAAGGCTTTGCTCAGCAATCATTGCAAGAGCTCACCAATGCGATTCAGTTTATTGTCGGTGTCACATTGTGTATTGCCATTGGGACTTTCTTTCGCTTTTACCTTGTCTCTTCCGTAGGTGAGCGCGTTAGTGCGGATATTCGCCTTGCGGTGTTTAACCATGTGATTACGCTGCATCCGAGCTATTTTGAGACCAACAGTAGCGGCGACATAATGTCGCGCCTGACTACCGATACCACATTGCTGCAAAGCATTATTGGTTCATCGTTCTCGATGGCGATGCGTAGCGCTTTGATGTGTTTTGGTGCCATCATTATGTTATTCGCTACCAACGTTAAGCTCACGCTGATTGTGCTTGCTTCTGTGCCTTTGGTTCTGGTTCCGATTTTGTTTTATGGACGACGCGTGCGTGCTCTCTCTCGCCAAAGTCAGGACTCAATGGCCGATGTTGGCAGCTACGCTGGAGAAGCGATAGAACATATTAAAACCGTGCAAAGTTTTAGCTCAGAGTCGCATGAACGAGCGGCTTTCGCTGTCGAGGTGGAAAAAGCTTATGAAGTAGGTAGACAGAGAGTAAAACAGCGTGCGATCCTGATATCAGGCGTTATTGTGATTGTGTTCAGCGCGATTGCAGGCATGCTTTGGGTAGGCGGCAGCGATGTGATTCACGGAAAAATGTCTGCGGGTGACCTAGCCGCATTTGTGTTTTATGCCATTATTGTTGCCTCATCGACTGCAACCATTTCCGAAGTCATGGGTGAATTGCAAAGAGCCGCAGGTGCTACCGAACGGCTGATTGAGATCCTTCAAGTAGACAGCGATATTAAAGCGCCGAACAACTATTTGCCTGTCCGTTCCGACATGCCTGCTGAGGTTAACTTTAATTCGGTGAGTTTCAACTACCCTTCTCGCCCAAATCAACCAGCAATCAAAGAATTAAATCTAACCGCTGAACAAGGAAAAGTACTGGCGTTAGTCGGCCCTTCTGGTGCAGGTAAAACAACACTATTCGAACTGCTGCAACGATTTTATGACCCACAGCAAGGGCAAGTGTTGTTTGGTGGTGAAGATATTCGACAGTTCGACCCAAACGAGCTTCGACGCCAAATGGCGCTCGTACCACAACAACCAGCGCTGTTTAGCCATGATGTTTTTCATAATATTCGCTACGGTAATCCTGAAGCGACGGATGAACAAGTTATCGAAGCCGCGAAAAAAGCCCATGCCCATGAGTTTATTGAGAAGCTTCCCGAAGGCTATCACAGCTTTTTAGGCGAGCGCGGCGTTAGGCTATCGGGCGGACAAAAGCAGCGCATTGCGATTGCTCGCGCGATTCTAAAAGATCCAAAAATCTTACTGCTAGACGAAGCTACCAGCGCCCTTGATAGTGAAAGTGAACATCACGTTCAACAAGCACTTGAAGCTCTAATGAAAGGACGCACAACGCTGATCATTGCTCATCGTCTTTCGACTATCCAACATGCGGATAAAATTGCGGTGCTCGACAATGGCGAATTAGTCGATGTTGGTAACCACCAATCATTAATGCAAAGCTGTGAGTTGTATCAGCGACTTGTGGCATTGCAATTTAAGCACTTGGAGTAACGCCTAGTTAAGCGCTCAAAAATAAGCAAAGGCGGCCCAAATAATTTAATAACAGGAGTTTAACGATGTTTTTGTGTCAGTTCAGCGAGCCTTGGCGAGACTAGGAATCTAATAGCTGCGCTCTGAGTGGTTAATGAGATATTTAGACCATGAAGAGCTAGGATAGAAGATCCCACATCATGTCCCATCGTCGCTGTACAAGGTGACGAAATACAAAAGATGCCACTCGCAGTTAAACGAGCGGCATTAAACCAAGCAGCTCGCCTTTTAACAAAGGAATTCCAGTAACCAGCGTATTCTCCCTTCAACTAGAAACACTCGTTCACAACTACCATATAAAACCCAATCAGCTTCACTTGTAACAATTCAGGTTTCAAAAATAGGAAATCATTACTGAAAAAGTTTACCGCGTTTTGTGTTGCTATCTATGGTTACAATATTCGAGACATCAATGCCTTTAAACCAAGCAACACAAAAGCGGCACCGATATGAACAGCGAAGCGAATCAACTATTTTCTTATCTATGTCAGCGATACGATGCGCTTTCTCAAGAGCTTGAGTCTCGCCCTTTTCCTGAATTTTCTGAGACTATTACTCATCCTCTTGGGCACTGTTTAGTCCGTTGCCCAGCAGGTAGCCAACGCTTTTCTATTGTAGCAGTCAACTTTGCACCCTCCGTTCGCGGGCAAGGCGTGCTTACTGCATTTATCGACTACATCAAAAGCAATCCTTACCACTACCAAGGTGTTGAGGTTGCAATCATTGAAAACAAGAACTTAGCTAAACGGCTTTTGTCTCTTGGCTGGAAGTACAAGTCCCTGTTTGGCAAGATTTTCTTCGCTAGCAAGCCGACCCTAGTAAAGGACTTTCAGTCTGCGTAATAGTTATTACGAAACCGCATCGACATCCAAAGTAAAACCATCACTCAAAATCCGTAAGCATGTTGAAAAAAACTTGGCGATCTTCTGCAGTACTTCCTCGATGAGCAGTGTATTCAACGTGCGCGTCTGCGCTGGCTTTTGGGGATAGATTGATGCCCCATAACGCATTAATTTGGTTTGGTACGATGGAATAACGCATATCAACAATTCGCATTTCATTATTCGGATCCGTCGCTACAAAACCGTTTGAAAACCAACGGAAACGTTCGATGTCTCTTGCTTGTTGCGATTGCGGGTTTAGCCACGGAAATTGCTCTTTTATATTTAACTTTGGAGTTGATTCGCCAGGGTAAATTTTTATTGAACGCCCCACCCTTACGGCATCTACATAGTAGCTCTCTTCCGTTTCATAAATTAGTTTCCAAACCAAAAGATTGCTGAAACTTGGTTTGGCTTTTAATTGTATAGCGTTGTGTTGTCGCTCTTTGACGATTTCCCAACCAGCTACTTCTGCTCTATCTCGTTGTATCGTTCCAAGACTTAGGTAAGCCAGGCACCATAAAAATGCAATGCGGGCATAGTTTGGGCTTCGCTTCAGTGCAACAAACAAAAGCAATATTAAAATAGGGAGTGTGAACGCGGGGTCGATTACCGAAATAGTGTTCCAAGCATAACGCGTGTTGCTTATCGGCCATAGAAGCTGTGTTCCATAACTGGTGCATGCGTCTAATAACGCATGGGTACTATAACCAAGCGCGCAGTAAAACCAACTCTGCCGGAAGCTTAGTCCTCGCTTTTTTGCGAACAATGGATACAACAACAAAGCACAAATGAAACTACCAAACGGGATAAACAAGAGCGAGTGAGTAAATTGGCGATGGTATTCCAAATACAGCAAAGGATCAGTTGAAGAACGGATTAGCACATCTAAATCCGGAGCCATCCCAGAGACCACGCCCAACACGCCAACAACTGCAAGGTTTCGCTTGTTGCTCACCGCCAGTGGCAAAGCTGCACCCAATAAACCTTGCGTTAACGGATCCATCGTTCACTTCCTTTAGATAGATGAAGCTCAGCTGGAAAGCGTACACGCTCAATAGTCGGTTCCAATTTAAAAACCAGAAGGTTCTTCGACATAAATTATCCGCATTTAAGTGGAAAACAATACACGACTTAGTCATGCATTTGCTTGTTTAGCAACAAACACCTTGATTTAGTGTAAGAAGGAATCACGCCGTTCGCTAGTGAACGAACAAATCTGAGTCTAGGCTTGTTTGTTATTTCAAACCCGAAGGTTTATCTGACGCGAAAAAACAAGGCGAACCAAATGGCTCGCCTTGTTTCAAATTTACTGAACGATAAACGACAGGTGTTTAGTCTTGAGGATTCTCTTTCGCGTTGATTTCAGCGTAAGTGTGCAGCAGCTCCGTCAATGTTTTTACCCACGCAAAAACATCCGAAGGTGCATTTTCGATTAGTTTTTCCACTAGAGCACAGTGTGTTTCTAGCGTGATGGCCTCTTCCAAACGGAATGAGATCGCGTAGAAATGCCAAAGCACCAATCGCGTCATTCGCTCGCTATTTTGCTTTGCGTTGTCTGAGTCATCAAACGCTTGTTGAATTTCACTCAGTGCGATTGCTGTCATGCGTAGCATTGCATCAAGACGTGCAGACAACATGCGGTCTTCACTATCCACTTCTTCTTGATCAAAAGTGAACAGCTCATTCATCACGTCTTCTGGCACCATTTTACTGATCATACGAGCACTAAACTCTTCCAGCTCATGGCGAGGCATAGTTACAAGACAATCGAAGGTGTAATCACGAAGCATAAAATCACTCTAGGTTAGAAATCAATTTCAGCCTCGCATTCTAAATATTGAAATTTCAATTGCCAGTGTTAATTTCTATCCATCTACGAAAAACTACAAAACACCGTTGATTGCAATACCAACACCAATCCGCTGCTGATTATGATCATAGTCGATCAAGCTCTTACCATAACCCGCTGAGTATTGTGCGTACCCCTGAACTTTGCCCCAAATCGGAAATGACACACCCAGTTCTGCAAAACCCTTATGTGTTTGAAAGTTCTGGCGACCTAAAAAGGTAAACTCGTAACCATTCCACTTGTAAGCACTCGATAGCTCAAAGTGTCCCATATAGTCTTCGATATCCGGGTTATCATCACCTTTGGGATCATTAGGCGATGTCTTTTCATCTTCAGGTATACGCCACCAAGGCTGGATAGAAACCGCAAAATTGTCTTTTGCAAAGGTTACGTTGGCATAGACACGGTTCCAACTGCGCGATAGCTCCTGTCTCTGACCGTTAGACTCATGTTCAATACCAAAACCTAACCAAGTCGAACCATCAAGTGGTTTCCAGTCTGTTGGGGTGTAGTAAAAAAGCTCTGGACGATAATTGGTTTCACGGAATGGACGAGATGCTGCACCCGTGTATACCTGCCAAAATGATTTAAGAGTCATTCCAAAAAACAGACCATCGCCATCAAATAACAAGTCATCATAGTTCATTGGTACTTTAAAACTGATTTGGAACTCCGCCTCTTCCTTACGCAGTTCATCGCCGTATTTGGTGTCAGCATACGCGCGTTTATTTACTCGATCACTGTACGTAAACGGAAGAATATAGTTAACGCGATGCGCGACCAGACTAAACGGTTCGAACGCGTTTTCTCGTTCTGATTCCAAACGCTTGTCGACCAAACTTTCCTGAAGTTCTTCAGGCTCTTCAATTTCTGGATCTGCGGGCACTGTGCTGGTTACTGTGTCAAGCTCACACTGCGCGCGAATGCTCTTTATGGTTTCTTCACCTTTGCTTTGCTTTATTTTGTCTAGCAAACATAAATCATAAGCACTGGCTGTTTCTCCCATCGCAACTGGCGCTGCCAATAAACTCAGTATTGATATCCCTGCCACTTTTGAAGCCATCTGAAACCCTTAATATTCTTTATGTCAAACCAGATAATTTTAGTTTTTCTTGGTAAACCGCTTGCCATTCTGACGTTAAGGCAATGTTAAATGTCCGCCGACTTTACGTCTTGGATAAATGCAACAGACTTCGAACATATCGGTCAACTATGATCAAAGCGCAAAAAACAACCAAGAGTTGAGCATCATAGATAAAAACCACTCGTTTGCATGATGCTCATGTTATCTATGCAAAATACTGGCTCGTAACTTTGATTGCAAACCCGGCTATGAATAAACCCAAACCATAACCCAAATGCGCCAATGTGCTAAGAAAACGGGCTTTCCAAGGTGTTGGGGTTTTACTCGCAGCAAAACCAAATCCTAGACAAGGTTGAATGACCAAAAATGGGAAGATCAACGTTACCACGCCTGTAATTAAGCTGGGCATTAGACTGGGCTCTACCAACCAATGATGACCAAAAACAGTAACGTGAGCCAAAGCGAAAGTAACGCCGATGGCATAATGCAAAAACCAGCCAAGTGACTTTTCTCCCGGCATCGCCTCTGACGCCATAATTGGCGCATGCATAAGCTTTCCTTGGGGCATGTACAAAACCCAGCGCGCAACCAACGCATAGTTTAATGAAGGAATACCAAACACTCTCCTTTGTAACCATGCCCATAAATCCATTATCAAAGTGGCACCAATCCCTATTAGCACCGCTTGCAATCCCATTAAAAGCAGCATTTTTCTCTCCTCAAGTTTTTGATTTGTTAAGGTCTTAGTTGCATGCTACAACTTAAAGCCAACTTGAAGTCAATGGGGAATAATATGGATATTGCAGAAGTGGTTAGAAAATCAGGATTGCCGACTTCAACGCTCAGGTACTACGAACAGCTGGGGTTAATTCGCTCGATAGGAAGGAATGGATTGAGACGCCAATATTCACCAGAGGTACTCAATACACTCAATTTAATTAGTTTGGGGCGTATCGCTGGAATATCGCTTAACGAAATGGCAGAAATGTTGAATCAATCAGAAGTTTCAAAGCCATATATCGATCGTGACTTACTAACGAAAAAGGCACTTGAGATTGATGAGCAAATAAAACGTTTGAAAGCGGTGCGAGACAGCCTAAACCATGTTGCCACCTGCCCTCATGAGGCACATATGGACTGTTCTTCATTTCAGAAGCTTATGAAGGTCGTAAAGCGTTATGTCCCCCAAAAGCAGAGATAAACCGCTCTCCCTACCGTCCTATTCTTGATTTACAAGGAAGTAACTCGCGGTTGTGAGTTACTTCCTTTCATATTACTTAGCTTGCGATTTTACGTACTTCTTCACTTTTTTCATCGCCATTTTTTGCTTCAGCGGTGAAAGGTAATCAATAAACAAGTTACCCGATAGGTGGTCAATTTCGTGCTGCATCACAATCGCCAAGAACTCACCGCTCTCAATTGTAATCGGGTTGCCATCACGGTCTAGTGCAGAAACAACAACTGACGTGTAACGCTCTACATCTGCGTAGTACTCAGGAACAGATAGGCACCCTTCTTGACCAAGTGCTTTGTTTTCTCCGCTCACCACTTCTGGATTGACTAAGATTAAAGGATCATTGCGTTCGTCAGAGATATCGATGACAACAACCGCCTCTTTTCTGCCTACTTGGGTTGAAGCTAAACCGATACCATTGCCCGTTGCGTAAAGTGTTTCTAGCATATCGTCTATCAGCGTTTGTACTGTCGATACATCAGTGACTTTTTCTGCTTTTACTTTAAGCCTTGGGTCTGGAATGGAGAGAATTTCGAGGACTGCCATACTTACCTTTCATATCTATAAATCGTAATTCGTGGAGAATTATACACACGTTTCTCGATACATAAACCTGCTAAGCTATCTTGCGCACAAGGCATAAACCATTAACTCAAACGACAACACAATAAATGGGTTTGCCTTTTAAACAAAAAATCCTACAAACAGGAAACTAAAACGCCAGCACATTATGGCTGGCGTCTTGTCATGATCCTAATTGAATCGTTTGTTGTATTTTATCTACTGACTTTCCTTGGCTTTGAGTAATACTCTAATCGCCATTTTCTCACCACTTTTTAAAATTAAGTAGGCGATGCCAATCGTTATTAGCATTATGATAGCAATAAAAATACTTACCCCACCGAGCTCAGATAATAAATAAAACGGAGAAATATCTAACGACATTAAGATAAGAGAGAACACTACCAAACTTGCTAAAGTCCACAGTAAAACAGCATACCATCTTGTTTTTGATGGCATTACATCTCCAGTCTTGTAGCCGAAGTAATAACCAACACTCATGGCTGGGATTAACGTGCTAAGAAAGCCTGTACCACTCATTTCTATCCCAACAATATATTCAATGGCCAACAGCAATGCAGCCCAACAAACGGACGCCAAACACAACAGAGACGTAACAAGAAGTACCGATGGTGGCTGGTTCATTTCTGATTCTGAATAGTTACTTTTTAATTCCACTTTCATTTCTTTCCATTTATTTGAATAAAATAAGCGTTTTAGATCATGCTTCCGCTTGGACAACCTAGAGAAACAACACCACAAGAAATACAACTTGTAGCTTTTTAAATAGTTTTATTTTCATTTAACCTAGATTCCAACTAACTGTTATTTTTTAAAACTAAACCCTCTCTCTCAAATTGTATATTCAATAAGTTTATTCATATGGGCCCAATGCAACCATGTTAATACGTTCTATGTATCAGAAACAATTCATTTATTTCCAATGACACTAGTGAGATTATGCGACGTGATTGGAATCTCACTTAAGTTTTCATGGACCTATCGCGCTGAAAATTGAAGTCTCTACCTGTCATAGAATAAAAAGCCATCAAAACCAGTGGTTCTGACGGCTTTTTATTTTCTATTACACACTCGATTATTGTTGCAGCTTCGCTGTGGCTTCTACTGCTTTGTAGAAGTCCAGCACTCTCTGTTTGAGGTTCGATTAAAACCCTATAAAACATTAAGCCGCAATATTAATTGAGTTGTTCTATATAGCGATTCAGCTCTACCGCATATGTTTTTTGATCAATCGCAGTGTCACCTATTTCTTCATCTAGAAATCCAAGTAGCATTTGTGCACCACCTTCACCATTATTTAACGCTTGCGTCAGGTAATAGGCTGAAAGCACCTTATTTTCAGGTAAACCACAGCCATCATCATACAAACATGATCCTAAATAAAATTGTGCACTAGCCAACCCATCATCAGCAGCCTCTGAGATTAAAGAAAAGCCCCGCTTAACATCCATGACTTTTGGCTCTTTCAGAAGGATTACCCCTAAAAGCTCTTTACTATGAACATCATCCACTTCGATAGCTTTGATCAATAAAGACTTTGCTCCTTGCACATCACCTTGTTCATAAAATTTATTTGCTTTGCTGTACAACTGCTCTGGAGCTTCTCGGGCCTGAGTTAGGAGGCTTTCTGTCGTTTTAGTTGCCTCAAACTTTGACGTAGTATCGTTACATGCCGTAACAAGGAGCACTACTAATAAAACGTTAACAATTCTCATGTTATTCCCATGTGCATTTGATAAACAAGACTGCTGTCGAGTATGAATCGTCATACTGACCGCTTACAATTTGAAACTTTGTATTGATAGGAGCTTTAGCACTAGCTTCACACATATTGGCAATTTGACCACGAACATAAACACTCGAATCAAAGTTATACTTGTCTTCTTGAGAAATTATACTTGCTAATGAAACTCTAGATAGTTGAGGAGCTTTCCCATATTCCCTTTCGACTTTCAAATACTTCACATTAACAATCAAAATGCAGCCAGATGATTCTAGATTTGCATTGTGTACTCGATTAGCTAGTACTCTAACGTTTTGTCGGATAATATCAAAGAGAAGCATAGCTCTGCCTTTCTGTAATACCATCCCTAAGGCCATGGCCCTTCCACTATTTGCTTTCATTGCAGTAGAAGCTAGAGTTGACGACTGTATTGGAGCTAGAGACGAAAATTTACGTGAAGGAATAACAGCTTTGTTTTTCCAGTGCATTCGATCGGTTAACATACCAGACTTAACCGCCATGTTGCGATCTATCTGTTCCTTAAGCTTTTGTAACCTTTTCTCACCTGTAATATCATTTGGAAGCTTACGTAATGGTCCCGCAAGAGAAGTATCTTTTATGGTATTAACGGGAATTTTCTCATTATCTAATTTGCTTCTTAGTTCGACACAAGAGCTAAATAGTTTGTCAGCTGGATACATGTAATTAATGTAGTTTATTGATAACGGCGTATCTCTCTCGTGCGTTAGTATAGAAATGTACATAATGATTCTCTCAAAACCATCATTATGAACAGGATTGCATAAAGTTCCAAGCTCTAAGTTGTCCTAGTTGTGAGATATACCCTAATCAATGAAAGTTAATTTATAGTTAGATATTTGTTAGAAACACTCAGCGGTCATTGCAAATAAACATTCGTTAACTATATGTGTTGTCACCATTATATGTAAGATTATTAAAAATAAAGGCTAACCAGTTGGTTAGCCTTTATTGATATTACTGCTACAATTTGGCTTTTACGCGGACTTTAACCAACACATCACCATCGACCAACCTAAGGTCGAATATTGGTGAATGTCGCGATGGTGACTCCATCACTTTGTGACGACAACGATTTTACGTCTGCGCTAAAGTAATACGGATTAAGTGGCATTTTGCTCTCTGATGGTCGTGCGTAGTAAAGCTTGGCAGGCTGTTTTGCCATTTGTTGCGCGTACAAATACCCGACCAACGCATGTTCAAACTGGTGGTAACCATTTCCCCAATGGAACGCTTTGGTTGATTTAGGACTCAGACCGACTCCTCCATATTGATGATCCACCCATACGTCCATAAAAGTGGGTAACGTGTATTGAAGCGTTTCTTTCATCGAACCATCGACAAGAGAAACTGTCATTGCCGCTTGATCGAGCTCTGCCCACTCCCAAGACGAGCTATAGTGCTTGTATGGTCTTGATTGCCAAGCAGGAATGCTCTCTTGCGTCCATTTACTCTGCCATTCTGGTGAGAAAAGCGCTTTGACTTGCTCAAAGTTTTGCTGGTATTGCGCTTGCTTAAGCGTGTGTTTCATTCCTTTGAAACCAAACTCTGTCCAATTGGAATTCTCCAACAACTGACCATTGAGATACGTCATCCAATACGCTTTGATGGTGTGTCCAAAATCATTGTGTTTCGCATCTGGCATCATTACCGCTTTGTGGTGTATCGCGCCATAAAAGCGCTGCTCTTTGTCGGAGTGGTAGTTATCCAGCATCACTTGCGTCAGCCATTGTAGATCTTGCTTCCACTTGGCTTGCGCTGGCTCTGGTAAAAGTGGCGCCGTTAACAACAAGTAGCCATTAATTTGGTCAAGTTGAGCGACTAACTCTTGCTGCTTCTCACTTTCTCCATCACCATCTTTCAAAACCCACGCCAAACCGCGATCATCGCTTCGTCGGTATTGTTTAAATATAAACGCTTGCTGGTCGATAAGTGCTTGTTCAACCTTTGGATCTTGCGTCAAGTAGTAGTACATCGCCAAGCCCACCAAGGCGTAAGCTTGGTCTTGAGAAGTTCGCTGTTGCCACTCCATCCCCGGTTTTCCACTACGCGTAAAGCTCACGAAACCGCCGTTTTTCTCATCTTGTAGATGATCAATCAGGTAATAAGCCCCTTTCTTTGCCAGCTCTAATGCTTGTTTGTCACCCGTAAGATGAAAAAGCACGCCATAAGCGTAAGTTTGACGCGATTTCATGCGTGTGTATTCGCGATCGAAGTGCGGGCTAATCCACCTTTTGTTTAATTCTTCACACGGCTTTTGTGGGTCGAGAATGACACCGTTATCACAACGAAAAGTCGGAAAATTCCCCGCAGGTTGTCCATGCGCGCTTTCCATCATCCAATATGGGGCTAGGCCATTCGTCACATGGTTTAACCAATCATCCCCCGAAGGCAGGCCTACATCAGCAAAGCTGCTCATGCTCGTCGTTGCGAGCAATAAGGTAAGATATTTAAAAGACATAACACTCAATTAAGTTATTGAATTTTATCCAGTATAAATAACTCCCTTTACGCATATTGTCGTCGTGGTCACAATCGCCTTACACATTTGTTTGCATCAATCATCTTTCAGCCTTATTCGATGATTGAGCCGCGAATAAACGCTACTCTGTCTTCGACTGACATTTTGGGCACTTCGATCAATTGATAACCAAATTTGTGATAAGCGCTGGCCATCTGTTGATACGTAGCCACCGCTTCAGAAAAATCTTGCTTTCGCTCTTCGTCGTTGCTGAATATCGATGCCCAAGGTGGAAAAATGAATACTTGAGAATGATAACGAAGCATCTGGCAATGCGTGATGAGCTCATGCGAGATTGGAAGTTGTTCCAACTTACTGTAGCCATATACGTCCACAATACTGCGATCAAAAAACACGTCCCCTTGGTGGGCATTGAAAGCTCGGTAATTGCTCACTTCTGCCTTCATCATTTCGTCTCGAAAAGCTTGTTTGTCATTCCAAGGTAATGCTGAACCGTGATTGGCAACCTGCGTTTGTATTACTTGACGGCCGGTTTCTGGCGCGCAGATAAAGCCTTGTGTTTTTAGTTGTTCGATAACCGAGGTTTTTCCTGCACCGGGACCACCAGTGAATACGATGAGTTTGTTCAAAATCTTTTCCTTATTTTTTTGTTTGAGTGAAGTAATGCGTGTACAGCCAAGAAAATGGGCATCATTTGGCGTTTGAAATTGGCACGCCAGCGTTAAGCGAGATCGGTAGTGGGAAATTTGGGGGAATAGAACTGAGCAGTGAAGAGATTTACAAAGTAAGAACCGAAACGACGTGTTCATCGGTTATGGAAAACGGAGGAATGCTGAGCGAAGCAAGCTCGCCCAAAATACTGGGTTGGGAAGTGGTGCGATTGGTTCTGATGGTTAACGCGTCAATTGGATATCTATATCAAGAAAATGGCACCTAAGCCTAAGAACGCAAAGAAACCGACGACATCGGTAACGGTCGTCAATACTACCGAGCCAGCCACGGCGGGGTCAATGTTAAACTTCTTCAACGTGAATGGTATCAACGTACCCGATGCCGCGGCCGCCAAACTATTGAGGAAAATGGCACAACAGATAATAAACGCCAATGGCCAAGAGTCAAACACCATGTAGACGACACCCGCGATGACTAATCCCGTGATCAAGCCATTAATGGTGGCGATTTTTAATTCCTTATTCACCAATAGCTTCAAGTTACTTTGGTGCAAGTGGTTTAGTGCGATACCTCGAATGGCCACCGCTAAGGTTTGGCTACCCGCGATGCCGCCCATGCTCGCCACGACAGGCATTAAGATCGCAAGCGCAACGACTTGCTCGACCACATTATCAAAAAGCCCAATGATGGCGGAGGCTACGAAAGCGGTCAGCAAGTTAATCACCAGCCAAAGTGCTCTTAGCCTTGTCGCCACGCTTAATGGTGTGAACAAATCTTCTTCGCTTCGTACGTTTTCTGCCACTACAGCTTGTAGGCTGAGTTCGCGCAACGTAATCGCGATGGTCGCCATCGACAAGACGCCCATAATTTTGCCACCAGCCATGATAGGAAACCAATGTGCTCCACCATCAATCGAGACTTGTTTGCTGACGCTTTGAATCGTTTGAATATCTTCTAGAATTGGCGTAACTACGGTCAAGTCGGTAAGTTTGATATGATTTTCGTGCAGCAACAGGGTTTGCGGCTCTATCGTACCAATCACACCACTTGCATCACGCACAATAATCAACCGCACTGGACTTTGCCCACGTTTTAGCAGCTCGGTTTTGATGCCTCCTACGCTGTTTTTAGGGTTTGCGACCAGAAAGTGAGGCTCGGCATAACGTCCAACTTTGTTGTCTTCATACGACAATGCTTGTTGGATATGCGCGACAGACTCTTCACTTTGATCAATAAGGTATTCATCTACAAATTCGGTCGGTAGAAAGTCCGCAAAGATGATCAGTTCTGAATCCGTTATGTACGCCAAGCGTTCATGTTGTAAGTCTTTATTGAGTGATTGATGAATGTGCTTGGCAGTGTCGTATCGGAGCAAATTTAATACCGTCCAATACTTCTCAGGCGGCACTGCTTCTATGACACGCTTACGGTAAGCAATGTTGACCGATTCCAAAATGTTCGCAATCTGTGCTTCTTGATAGTCTTTCAAAAAGCTCAAGTCTTCGGTCGATTCTATCGCTTTAATGATCTCAGCAAGCAAATGTGGCACTTTGCGGTTAATTTGCAATTGGTTGGAATCTATCATTACTTTTACCTATAGCTTTCACTACCACATTCGCCGCATTGACGATATGTGCTATCCGAAGGCATGAATTCTTGATGTTAAAATTCTAGGCGATAGTTGACTTAATTGCGGAATTTATATTTCGCTCGCAGAAACAAAACGCCTCTGCATCAGTTCATGGTATAGACTTGAATGTGTGTCAGGCTCATTCGCCTTGTTTGATAATGGAGTAATCAATGGCACCTGTATTTTTTCTGACTCAGCAGGCCGCCTTACCAAGTCGTAAGGTGCTTCGTAAAGTGATTCAATTTTCGACAGCGCTGGCTCAGCCTATTGTAGTTTTAGTGGAAGACCATCGCCGAAGTGAAGATCACGCATTCGCTCATTTTCTCAGTTTCAACTCTGACCATATAGAAAAAAGACAAGCTGAGTTTGAAGCTTGGACCTTAAAGTTCAACGCATTAATTGTCGAACTTTGTGAAGAAGAAGAGCTTGAAACACCAACGCTCTCTTACGAGCATTTCAAAGGGAGCCATTGGGTTGAGCAAGTTGCGAAACGACTTGTTGACCACACTGACTTACTGCTCGTGGGACACTTTAACAAACACGAGATTCAAACGATGCTCACAGAACTAGCACAACAAGATTGCGACTTGTTGCTACTGAGTGAGCGTTCATGGCCTTCTCACGCCAACATGCTTTGTGCAATCGACCCACTTCATCGAGGGGATGAAAAGTCGATAGTAGATAAAGCCATCGTCTCGCGAGGCTCAAAATTAGAACAAACCTTAAGCGGGAAAATGACGCTCGTTTACTGCCGATACGTCGCGCCATACCTCTCTCGCTATCGTGCAGAGATATTAAGCAACCAAAAAGCAGGCATTACAGATTTTATTAGTGCGCAAAGGTTAACTCGAGTACCACTACTGCTGCCAGAAGGAAACCCTGAAACGGCGTTACCAAAAGCAGTTAAGCAATCACAAGCAGCGATTTTGATTATGGGGGCATGTAAACGAAGCATGTCATCTCAATTTTGGTCTGGCAGCACTGTAGACACGTTACTTGATCAACCACCTTGTGACCTACTGTTGGTCAACAGCTCCAAGGGCTGACTAGGTATTCCCTATTAACCAACCCTTTCAATACCAAGCGCAGTTATTGGCTCTTTACATCTTCTAACTGCGCGGCTTCATGCTCTGCGTTCAAGGCTTGTTTCTGCTGCTGTTTTATCTCATCCCAACTGCGTCCCGACTCAATCGCAGATACACGCTGATCGTATTTGTTGCAGGCTCTTTCGAGTACTTTCTCAGGATCTATACCCTTTTCTCTTTCCAGCGCTTTTAATACGTTAAGGTAGTTCCACAACACATCGCCTAACTCGTCTTCCAAATGACAAAGGCGATCCTCACGAATCTCTTCGCGGACTTCATCAACTTCTTTGCCAATGGCCTCCAGATAAGTCTCTACGCCTTTAAACCAAGTGTTGGTTTGGTCATATTGAGATTTTCTCGTCGCAATTGCATACAGCTCATCAAATTTCTTCATTGCCTCTCCGTAGAACACGTTTTTATTTATGCCTTTTTAGGACGAATAAACTTCCCTTTAGCCGTCACTCTAACTTCGCTATTGACCCGCAATTGAGCCACCAGTTGATATATACCGCGTCGTTCACCTTCACAGTGTGCAGTAATCGTGACTCGATCATCTAACTGAATAGGTGCATGGTAGCGCACATCCAACTGCGCCGTAAGGGCTTGAATGTCTCTAGATAACAAACAATGCGTCATTGCACCATCGAGAAGCGAACTGGCAATACCACCATGCAACAGGTCTGTGTAACCTTGATGACGCGGTAAAACGTGAAACTCTCCGACAACAGAACCATCGGCTAGGTATTGGTAGTTCACGGCCAAAGAGTTCGGATTCACATTAATTGAAGAACAAACCGTACATTGATGATGAGATTCGTGAGTGTAATGACAATAGCTGTTTGTGGACATGATAGTTACTCGGTTTCTCAAAAGAGTAATTAGCATATGCCAACAATTAAAAAGAAACGGCGAGTAATCTTTGTTTGCATGTTGCAGGGCCAGCAACCTCGCTTTTCATAACACTAAATAATCATTTTAATAATTAACGATAATTTCCAGTTTATTTAGAGTGGCGATATGGTTTGCATAGTGATTACGCAACGTTATGAAAAGGCGACTTATGAAGTTTCTCCACACGATGATCCGTGTAGCTGACCTAGACAAATCTATCGAATTTTATACAAAAGTTCTGGGAATGAGTGTTTTGGATCGTTTTGAAAACCAAGAATACCGTTACTCACTGGTGTTTGTTGGTAACACTGATCAACCAGATGGCGCGACCATCGAGCTAACTTATAACTGGGATACCGACAGTTACGACTTGGGTAACGCATTCGGACACATGGCACTGGGGTCTGAAGATATTTACGCCGCTTGCGAAAAAATTAAAGCGCTTGGTGGCAACGTTACTCGCGAGCCAGGTCCAATGAAAGGCGGAGAAACTCACATCGCGTTCATTAAAGATCCCGATGGTTACCAAATCGAACTCATCCAAACTCAAAAATAACGAGGTTTCCTATGACAGACGCATTATTTCAACCCATTCAACTTGGCTCTCTCTCATTAAAAAACCGTATCGTTATGCCTCCGATGACGCGCTCTCGTGCTTCTCAACCAGGTAATATCGCTAACGATATGATGGCGACCTACTATGCTCAACGTGCTGAAGCGGGCCTAATCGTTGCTGAAGGCACACAAATTTCGCCAATGGGTCAAGGCTATGCATGGACACCAGGCATTTACAGCCCAGAGCAAATTGCTGGCTGGAAAAGGGTAACTAATGCGGTGCACGAGAATGGCGGCACTATCTTCGCGCAATTGTGGCACGTTGGTCGCGTGACTCACCCTGATAACATTGGCGGTGAGCAACCTATTTCTTCTTCTGCGCTAAAAGCAGAAAACGTGAAAGTATTTGTCGATAACGGCACAGACGAACCGGGTTTTGTCGACGTGGTTGAGCCACGTGAAATGACCAAACAAGACATCAAGAACGTTATTGAAGAGTACCGCCAAGCCGCCCTAAACGCGATAGAAGCCGGATTCGATGGTATCGAGCTTCATGCAGCGAATGGCTACTTGGTTAACCAGTTTATCGATTCTGAAGCGAATAACCGCACCGATGAATACGGTGGCTCTATTGAAAACCGTCTGCGTTTTCTTGGTGAAGTGATAGAAGCGATGACGCAAGCTATTGGCGCTGAGCGTGTTGGTGTTCGTCTTGCACCATTCACTTCGTTAAATGGCACCGTTGATAGTACGCCAGTCGAAACCTACACCGCCGCTGCAGCGCTGCTTGATAAACTCAATGTGGTTTACATTCACATTGCAGAAGTAGATTGGGACGACGCGCCAGACACTCCGCACAACTTTAAAACCGCAGTTCGTGAGGCGTACAAAGGTACACTGATTTATGCCGGTCGTTACAACGCTGAAAAGGCGCAACACGCGATCGAAAGTGGTTTAGCTGACATGATTGGCTTTGGCCGTCCGTTTGTTGCAAACCCAGACTTACCAAGCCGCATCAAACATGGCTATCCACTGGCAGAACATGACCCTGCCACATTGTTCGGCGGCGGTGAAAAAGGCTTAGTGGACTACCCTGCGTATCACGCGGGTTAATTCATCTACGTAAAGCTGATTCGCAACTCGCGACAAACCAATAGCTAACCCAAAAGAACCTTGCTCTTCCCCCTGTGACGCCAAGATGCAGGGTTCTTTTTAGGCAAGCCACCAGAATTAACGTCTTTGACAAGATGTACAACCTCGGCACGCAGAGCGCGTCGTTTTACTGAGCAAACGGCGTTGTACTTTACAGTAAGCATTCTTTAAAGCACGACGACCTGAAAACCAATCATCCGGTTTAGTGAGGATTAAGTAGCCGTTAAACCTCTTAACCAACTCGGTTCGGTTGTTTTCGATAAATCGGCTATCAAACTCGATGTCGAAGTAATCCAAAGCCTCTTCGATACAAGTAAAGCTGGCAATTTTTTCCTGAATCGTATTCTCTGTCATCGTTTCTTTAGCGTAATCATTTTCAATGAAGTCTAAGTGCCTCGCGCTTTACGTTCTTTGATTTAGCGCTTCTTAAGATCATTCTTTATGGGGTTTCCATATTGAAATTCAATTTGGGAATTCGTTAACCCACCTAGCATTTTCATTTTGACAATCACTTTAAGGCACTGATTTAAATAAACATTATTTCTGGTTCATATTTTGCTCTACTTCATTAAACGGAATGTTGGAGCAACACGATATGACTTACAGAGCAGAAGTAGACGGATTAAGGGCGATTGCTGTCACGTTGGTGATTTTGTTTCATGCAGGAGTTGAGCAATTCGCTGGTGGCTTTATTGGCGTCGACGTATTCTTTGTGATCAGCGGCTATTTGATCACTGCCATCGTGATTAACGACTTAGAAAACCAGAAGTTCAGCCTTGGTGATTTTTATGAGCGACGCATTCGTCGCATACTCCCCCTCTTACTGGTGGTGATCGCCGTCAGCTATTTGATGTCTTGGTGGCTATTTTTGCCGCAAGCACACAAAGACGTTGGTCAATTTGCAGTGTCTTCCATTCTCTCTTCATCCAACATTCTTCTGTATTTGAAAGGCCACAATTACTTCGGTTTAGAAGATCAAGCCAACCCGCTGTTCCACACATGGAGCTTGGGCGTTGAAGAACAATACTACATTGTCATTCCTTTGCTACTCATGCTACTCGCTCGTGGCAAAAACGCGTTTTACCTGACTTTTTTTATCACGGTATTTGTGCTGAGTTTGATGACTATTGTCTACGCGAGCAACGATCCTGATTTCGCTTTTTACATGATCTTCTCTCGCGCTTGGGAGCTGGCAACCGGTTCATTACTCGCATTAGTGATGAGAAAAGTCCAAGTTCAATCTAACGATACTCTAGCAACCATTGGCATCGTTTTGATATTGGCTTCCTCGCTTTTGTTTGAAAAATCGCAAGATGGCGCGGGCATTACGCTGCTGGTGCCGGTCATCGGTAGCGCGTTGGTGATTTTGTTTGCCTCTAAAGACAATGTCTGCGGTAGATTACTGAGCCTAAAGTGGGTCGTGTTCGTCGGCTTAATCAGCTACAGCTTATACTTGTGGCACATTCCATTATTTGTCTTTTACCGCTACGTGTTGGACACAACACAAGACATCAATATCCCACTTTACGTTGTCACTCTTTTTGTACTTTCTTACTTCACTTGGCGCTTTATTGAAAAGCCGTTCCGTAGCCGAAAAGCCATGAGCATGCGCACTGTGTCCGCGGTTATTGTGTTGTTGACGTTGCCCTTGCTAACGCTCGGCGTTATCGGTCATCAAAACGGTGGTTTTCCAGAAAGAAGCGCATTTTTCGAGGCTATGCGCGTTAACAACGGTTATGGTTTAGATTGCAACGGCAACACCAACGTTAACGATGTGTGCTCGTCTGCGCCGCAGCCCGCCATCGCTGTGTTAGGCAATAGTCACAGCATGGTTTACGTGAAGCGTCTATCCGAAGTAACACCAACTGGCGTGGTGCAACTTACTCAAGATTCCTGTGCGGTCGGTTATGTCGACATCCTAGAAGCTGCTGGCTCAATTTCTTGCCGACAGTTCTTCAATGAGGCTGTCGATACCATCCTAAGTACCCCTTCCATTCGTCGTGTGGTTATCTCTTCTAATTTCAATAAAGAGCTTTCACAAGCCGATTATGAAGCATCATTAACCAAATTATTGAATGAACTGAAAGGAAAGGAAGTGGTCGTTTTCGGTCCAACCCCTTCTGCACCGTTTGCGGTAGGAGAATGCCTTTGGAAAGCGCGTTTGTTTGGCGAGACAGAAGAGTCTGCCTGCGACTTTTCTCCCAAACAACATCACCCTCAAAACGTGGCGAAGTTAGTGAACTACTTTGAGCAATTTGAGCACGTTGAGTTTGTCGACTTGACCGATGCCATTTGCAGAAATGGCGTATGTCGAATGAGAGTTGGAGCAAACAATGCGATGTATACGGATGACAGCCATTTATCTTACAAAGGTGCTGAGTTGGTGCTTGGGCATTACCTCAACACTACAAATGAAGCGCAACAGTTCACTTACGACCGACAATAACCAAGGGAATAAACTTTTATGCTTCAGCGCTTATCTCAGGTAAGCGCTGAATGCTTTAAAGCAAGACAAAGCCAGCGCGTCTATTTGAAAATTCGCGGATCAAACGCGAAATCGAGCTTTTCGGCTTTCTTGATGATCTCTTTCATTTTGGGATGATTTGGATTCACCACATAGTTTTTATCACGAGGTGAAATCGTTGAAGGCACTTGCAGCGCGGCAAACTCTGGATGAGGATCATTGAGAAACTGATCACCAATGTACTGCGTAGACTCGCTCGCCGGTATTGCTCGCCACGTCACAGGGAGATCTTCTTCATCTAAGGTGGCGATGAGGTATTCTGGCATTTCAATACGATATAAATCGTAAAGTTTGGTGATAGCAGGATCGTTGTTTACGTGAACAAATACTTCCAACGAGCAAAGGGATTCCGATTCAGAGAAGTAGAGGGCTTCGGTTCCTTTTGAATTCCATCGCCCTCCAAACAACTTTGCGCCAACGGGGCTGAATGGCGTGTCAGCGAATTTCTTTTGTGTGAGACGATAGAGCTTCATATTACGAGAATACCCCGTGCTCTAAACGGCCGATCAAATCTTTTACGATTTCAAAATCCACCGTGGTCGAGACCATATCAAGTGGACGTTTTCCACCTAAGCCGTACACATTCTCTCTCATCCATTTTAACGCGCGCTCTTCGTCGTCAAACAGTTCTGTCGCGAGTTTCAATAACATCGCTAATCGATAGATTGCATCACTTTCTTGCGTATTGAAGCGTTCATCGTTTTTTAGACGACGCTTAACCGTGCTGACAGGTATCAATGTGACGTTTTGAAACTCACTCTGAGAAAGCTTCACACGCTCAACAATATTGCGATACACCTTTGGCTCAAAGCCTTTGTGAACCGCATCAGTGCGACCTGTTTCAGCGTCTTCAATACCCAACATAAACCAGAAATTGGCTTTATGAGGTTGTTTCGGTTTGAAGCTTTTTAATGCTGCAGTTGCCATATCAAGCTCCTATGGTTCATATGGTCCATTTATTATGGTTCAAATGAGCTTAACTTTCAATCAAAGTAACAATCAAAGTAAAAAGATAGGTAAAGAAAAAGGCGAGCTTTTCGCCCGCCTCTCTTACTTATTCATCAACTTTGTTTACGCATCTATCGATGAACATCGTTTCACTTATTGCAAGTCAAAACGATCCGCGTTCATGACTTTCGTCCATGCGGCGATGAAGTCATGGATGAATTTTTCCTGATTATCATCTTGCGCATACACTTCCGCATACGAACGCAGGATCGAGTTTGAACCAAAGACAAGATCCACTCGAGTAGCCGTCCACTTCACAGCGTCGGTTTTACGATCACGGATTTCATATTGATTAGCACTCACTGGTTTCCACGTATATGCCATGTCAGTAAGGTTCACGAAGAAATCATTCGACAAAGTGCCGACTCGGTCAGTAAATACGCCCTCTTTTCCACCGCCGTAGTTACTGCCTAGAACGCGCATACCACCGATAAGTACCGTCATTTCTGGCGCCGTTAGTCCCATAAGCTGAGCACGATCTAATAAAAGCTCTTCTGGCTTAACCGCGTAGTCTTTCTTCAACCAATTCCGGAAACCGTCAGCAACAGGCTCAAGTACTTCGAATGATTCAACATCCGTCATCTCTTGGGTGGCATCACCTCGGCCTGGCGCGAATGGCACAGATACACCATGACCTGCGGCACGCGCAGCCAGTTCAATACCTACGTTACCAGCAAGCACGATAGCATCTGCAACACTACAGCCCTCTTCTGCTGCTATTTTTTCTAGCACAGCAAGAACACGGCTTAGACGTTCAGGTTCGTTCCCTTGCCAATCTTTTTGCGGAGCCAAGCGAATTCTCGCGCCATTTGCACCGCCTCGGCGGTCAGAGCCACGGTAAGTACGCGCACTATCCCACGCCGTACTTACTAACTCACTAATGGATAGGCCACTTGCTTCGATTTTTGTTTTTACTAAATCAACATCGTAGTCTGCCTTACCTGCGGGCGTTGGGTCTTGCCAAATAAGATCTTCGCTTGGCACATCAGGGCCGAAATAACATGATTTTGGTCCTAGATCGCGGTGTGTCAACTTAAACCAGGCACGAGCAAAAACGTCATCAAAGTACGCAGGGTCATTTTGGAACTTTTCTGCAATCTTACGATATTCAGGGTCCATTTTGAGCGCCATATCGGCGTCGGTCATGATTGGATTGTAGCGCTTAGAACCGTCTTCAACATCGACAGGCTTGTCTTCTTCTTCAATGTCGATTGGCTCCCATTGCCATGCACCTGCTGGGCTCTTTTTCAGTTCCCAGTCATACTTAAATAGTAGGTGGAAGTATCCGTAGTCCCATTGTGTAGGGTGTGTTGTCCAAGCACCTTCAATGCCACTCGTTACCGTGTCACGACCAATACCACGTGTTTTGTGATTAATCCAGCCAAGACCTTGCTCATGAACGTCTGCTGCTTCGGGCTCTGGGCCAAGGTTTGCGGCATCACCATTACCATGACACTTACCCACCGTGTGACCACCAGCTGTGAGCGCGACGGTTTCTTCATCGTTCATTGCCATTCGCGCAAAGGTCACTCGCATGTCATGTGCTGTTTTGAGAGGATCTGGGTTACCGTCTACCCCTTCAGGGTTCACATAGATAAGACCCATCATTACTGCAGCAAGCGGGTTTTCTAAATCTCGCTCACCAGAGTAGCGGCTGTTATCAGCGTCACTTGTGGCTAACCATTCTTGCTCAGAGCCCCAGTAAGTGTCTTTTTCTGGGTGCCAAATGTCCTCTCGTCCAAACGCAAAGCCAAAGGTCTTAAAACCCATGGATTCGTACGCCATGTTACCGGCAAGGACAATCAGGTCTGCCCAACTTAGTTTGTTGCCATATTTTTTCTTGATTGGCCATAAAAGGCGTCGAGCCTTATCGAGGTTGGCGTTATCTGGCCAAGAGTTGAGAGGAGCAAAGCGTTGGTTGCCTGTAGCAGCACCGCCACGGCCATCCGCAATACGATAACTGCCCGCTGCATGCCATGCCATTCGGATCATTAAACCACCGTAGTGTCCCCAGTCGGCAGGCCACCAGTCTTGGCTATCAGTCATTAAATCTTTTAAATCTTTTTTAAGTGCTTCGACATCTAGCTTTTTCAGTTCTTCTTTGTAATTAAAGTCCTGACCAAATGGGTTGGTTTTGGAGTCGTGTTGATGCAGGATGTCTAAGTTCAAGGCATTCGGCCACCAATCCATCACCGACTTATCTGTAGATGTTTGCCCACCATGCATAACTGGACATTTACCTACCGAACCGCCGTTTGCTTTGCTCATATAATGCTCCTTCGTGTCGTGGTTGTGGTAACCACTCTTTGTTATTCAATAAATCGAATATCCACCTCAAACAGCGTAGTCCATACACTGTTTTTTTAGTTAACGCCAAGTCAAAATTTCAAACATTTCAGCGAATAAATAATTGTTATCAAACATGTACCTATATGTAGAAAATATGGATAGAGATCAGTTTAAGTCCATACCTGAATACTTAATCCCAGACAGCCTCGCCATGTTGTGATCCCAGGTCGCTAAATCATGATGACTAAATTCATTCAGAGCGTGATGACCACACGCCCTCGCCATGACTTGCATGAGCTCGACCGAGGATTCGAAGAAATTTTTCAGTTGCTGGGATGACTTTTCAACGTCGAGACGCTGCCTCAAATCGGCATTTTGTGTCGCAATGCCTGCCGGGCAATTATTGGTGTTGCAGATGCGAGCCGCGACACAACCGATCGATTGCATCGCACTGTTTGCTATCGCTACTCCGTCTGCTCCAAGTGCCAACGCTTTGACAAAATCCGTAGGAACTCGCAACCCACCGGTGATGATTAATGTGACACGGTCACTTACGCCTTTTTCATCTAAGTACTTACGTGCACGAGCTAACGCAGGGATGGTGGGTACACTAATATGATCACGGAACATAGTTGGCGCCGCACCCGTGCCACCACCGCGACCATCTAAGATGATGTAATCAGCCCCAGCATCAAGCGCAAACTGAATGTCTTGCTCAATATGGTTGGCACTGAGTTTAAATCCAATTGGAATACCGCCTGTGATGCCACGAACTCTGTCAGCAAACTTTCTGAAATCGTGAGTAGTGTGAAGATCTTTGAACGTTGGTGGTGATATCGCTGGTTGTCCCTCGGGGATGCCTCTCACCTGAGAGATCTTACCTACATTTTTATTTGCAGGCAGATGACCACCCGTGCCCGTTTTTGCTCCTTGCCCGCCTTTGAAGTGAAACGCCTGAACATTAAGAAGCTTAGATTCGTCGTAGCCAAATTGAGCACTAGCAAGCTCATAGAAATACCGTGAATTGGCGGCTTGCTCTTCCGGTAACATGCCACCCTCACCAGAGCAAATCCCAGTCCCTGCCAACTCTGCACCTTTTGCTAGTGCAATTTTCGCCTCTTCAGAAAGTGCGCCAAAACTCATGTCCGACACCAACAAAGGAATGGCGAGTCTGAGCGGCTTACGCGCGTTTGGTCCCACAATCAACTCGGTAGACACAGGAACGTCTTCCAACAACGGTTGTGTCGCCATTTGCGCCACCATGATTTGTATAGCATCCCAATGTGGTAGCAAATGCCTAGGAACCCCCATTGCAGCCATCGGACCATGATGACCGAGTTTAGAGAGTCCTTCTCTCGCTAATTGGTGGATAAACTCGAGGGTTGGCTCTTCTTGAGTAGCAGACGCCGTTGGTTTGTCTCTTTTCTCTCGCTTTTGTTCCGGTCCCTCTTTACCGACTTGCTCTGCGGTAAATCGCTTGTGTGTACCATCACAAAAAGGAGCATTGGCGGTATGCTTACATTGGCAGAGATAGGCATCTTCGTCTTTTTCCGCACTAAAGCTCATTGGCTTTAAGCCGGTTCCCGAATGAGACCCATCGCAGTAAGGTTGATTTTTAGAACGCCCACATCGGCAGAAGTAATATTCTTGCCCAGCTTTCAACTCTACTTTGATCGGCTTGTTATCAGCGATGATTGGCTTGCTCATGTTGCCCCCTATTTATTATTGTTAACCATGCTTTCTCGCTGGCTTGCAATAAGCGTAGAACAGGAGCGTAAAGAGCGTCAGTGTCGCCGAGTAAAATGCGCGATTGTCGCCCGACTAACCTATACTTTTTATGGGTCTCATACACGTGGAGGCTATATGACGATTGCAACCCGATTAGATGAATATTTGACTGAGCATAACATTCACTTTCAAACCGTGAATCACAGCCACAGTCATAGCTCGCTACAAAGTGGTGTTGCAGCAGGTGTGCCTTTAATGAATATCGCAAAAGGTGTGATTCTAGAGGATCATGAAGGGCGTCATATGATGGCGGTCTTACCTGCCAACAACAAAATCAGTTTGTCGAGATTAAACGACGAGTTTAACGCCACCTTCCACTTGGTGAAAGAGCGTATGGTTTACCGACTCTTCACCGATTGTGAACACGGCGCTATTCCACCGATTGGTAGTCCTTACCACATGTCGACAGTTTGCGATGAAAGATTAGCAAACTTGGAACATGTCTACCTTGAAGCTGGCGATCATGAAACTCTGATTAAGCTGGACCGAAAGGCGTTTAAAGAACTGATGAACGACTGTAGATATCTAAGATTCAGCAGTGAAGTTCTGCATTAAACTTGCCAAGATCTCTCGACACTTCCTGAACAAGGCTCTTTCAGCAAGAGCCTTTCTTTGTTTTGTTGGTAGCACGCGAAGGAAGTTTCTCGAACTTTGGTGCCCAGCGTTTCAGAGCATATAGAAACAAAAAACCGCCTATTCGGGCGGTTTTTTATCAATCAAATCATAATTATTATCGAACAAAGATCTTTTGGATCGCTTTTATCGCCATAGCCCTACGGCGCATTAATACGCTCGTTCTTGGCAACCATTTCGGTGTGTGAAGAATGGTTTTCGCATGACTAAAAGTTCTGAATCCTTCCTCTCCGTGATAATGCCCAATACCCGATTCACCAACGCCACCAAAAGGCGCATCTTCAGCGCCAACATGTAAAACCGTATCATTAACGCCGACGCCACCACTGTGGGTGTTGCGTACAATATGTTTGATGGTCGATTTGTCGTCCGACATAACATACAGCGCAAGTGGTCTTTGGTGCTGATTAATGTAGTCAATCGCTTCATCAACGGCATTGTAGGGCTTAACAGGTAGAAATGGCCCGAAGATCTCCTCTTGCATGATTCGCATATTCGGCGACACATCCGTGACCAAATGAGGATACAGAAGTCGTTCCTCTTGGGGCGACGCTTCAACAGTGTGAAGGTTAGCACCTTGCGCTTTTGCATCCTCAAGTAGCGCAGTCAAACGATCATATTGTCGTTGGTTGACAATATGGGTCAGCTTTTGATTCTTGTTGGATTTTAAATAGAGCTTTTCAAAACGTTTTAAGAATAGCGAAATGAACTCTTCGACACGTTCTTGCGGTACAAATGCGTAGTCAGGCGCGACACAAATCTGGCCTGCATTAATGCATTTACCAAACAAGATAGCATCAACGGCTTTCTTCATGTCTGCATCTTTTGCAATGATCACCGGGGACTTTCCACCCAACTCTAACGTCACCGGGGTAAGGTTTTCCGCTGCCGCTTTTGCCACTGCGCGACCAACACTCGTAGAACCCGTGAACAAAAGGTGATCGAATGGCAGTTGGCTGAATGCTTGTGCGACGTCTGCTTCACCCTCAAAAACTTCGACATACTCAGACAACCCACGGCAAATATCGACGATGACTTTATTGGTTTTTGGCGTAAATTCGCTGAGCTTCATCATCACGCGGTTGCCAGCAGCCAATGCTGTCACTAAAGGCGCAAGGCTCAAAATCACAGGAAAGTTCCACGGCGAAATGATCCCGACGACACCTAACGGTTGATACTGAACGGTGACTTTAGAAGGTGCGAGCAATAAGCCGGATTCGCGCTTGCTGGGTTTGCACCATTTTTTTAGTCGTTTGAGGGTATAATTAATATGCGAGACCGTTGGCAAAACGTCGGTCATAGCGGTATCAAATTCTGAGCGATAGCCAAAATCGTCACTTAACGCTTCAACCAGAGCTTGTTTGTTCTCAAGCAGCGATTTTTTTAACAAAACGAGGCGCTGTTTACGTTCATCCACACTAGGATAAGGTTCGGCTGCATATGCCGCTTTTAAGCGTTCGAGGCTTTGCTGTAACAAGTTATCTACTTCAACCTCTGTGATTGCGTTCATGATGCTTCTCCTAACCTAGTTTCTACCAATGACGCCCCAAGTTAACACGAGCGCAACAATGTTACTATTGTAGCGCTCGTGAAGTTAGAGTTCGAACTCTGATTAAAATATCTCTAGGGTGGATACTACGTCAAACGTAGTTCATAAATGCCTAGTCGTTGAGAGCGGTCAAGCATATCGAACTCATGATCAACGTATTCTTTTAATGTGGCGCCTGCACGCTCAGCAATATTGATGCTAGCGATGTTATCTTCCATACAATGGAACTGAATGAATTGTGCGTGCCCTTTCTTCTTCAAAAAAGGGATCAATACTGCGAGTACTTGATCAATCACACGATGGCCTCGTCCATTGTTGGCAAGCCAGTAGCCAATTTCAGTAACACGTGTATGTGAATCCACACCTTTAATACCAATAACACCCGTAAGTTGCTCATCAAAATAAATTGCGCACCAGTGGGAATCTAGCGCATTACTGTTCACTCGCTGGGAAATGTAGTTCACGGCCTCTCGATGATTCGTGACAGAATCCGTCCAAGGTAGATAGCCCTCAAGGCTCTCTCGGTGAGTGTTCACAACCTCTAGTAAAGCGGACGCGTGTTTCGTGTTGAGGGGCTCAATTGAGACCCTTTGCGAGACGGAAAAACGCTTCTGTAAGTGATTTCCTTGATACGTCTCTTGGCATGTGACTTCATCCATAGATGTTATTCCTTTTTATTGTGAACGCTCAGCGCAAATCCTAACGCTTCATTTTATGAGAACAAACCTCTCTATAAAAACTAATCAAAGCCGTTGCCGTTCATTTAGCCCTTTTGATCGATCAGCGTAAATGGCGTTAGTGATGCCACATCTACATAATGTTTCCATACATGTTCATAGAGGTGATGCTGATTGGCAAACGGAGCCAGCTGCTTAGCTTCTTCAAGCGTACACCAGCGATACTCGGTATGCTCTTCGTTGAGAACAACTGATTGGTTAGGCGGACAAAGTAGCACAAAACATGGGATAACCATGATACGGTTATTTTTTGCTTCGTAGAACTGCTCTAGAAAGTCTGCTGTATGTAACTCAACTTGGTCAATTCGTGTCTCTTCTTTTAACTCTCTTAAAATGGTTTGCCACCCGGCTTCACCCGCTTCGATACCACCTGCAACATGGCACCAATAGCCACCTTTTACGCGTTTGAGTAACAGCATTTTTTCTATGCCATCAATTTTTGAAATGACAACGCCTGAAACATGCGTTGCTTTTATCGGGATCATGTAAGCTCCTTAAATATCGAGTTTTTATTGTTACGCTGAGAGAGACAGATTAATTGCTACGTATTCTACTGTTTATTCATCTTGTCGACAGAAGTGTTTGAGTTGAGAGGATTTAATCGCTAACTAAGTATGCTAAAGTGAGATCTGTCGCAACAAATGAGCAGTAAAATGTCCAATTCATTCAACACTATGATTCCCATCGGTGTGCGCTTTATGGTGCTTTCCGCGTTCGGCTTTGCTCTGATGTCGGCTACAGTAAAGCACGTCGGCAACTACGGTATCCCCGTTTTTGAAATCGTTGCAGCAAGAGCGCTCGTTTCACTTATCATTAGTTATTTCGATGTAAAGCGAAAACGAATTTCTGTATGGGGCAATAATAAGCCATTACTATTTGCACGCGGTGCTGTGGGTACGATGGCTCTGATGTGTGTATATTATTCAGTGACCACCTTACCTTTGGCAGAAGCGACGATATTCCAATATATTCATCCGGTATTTACTGCACTACTCGCCGTATTTTTCTTGAAAGAGCGCATCCAGCCGTCAACTTTCCTTTGTATTGCGTTGTGCTTACTCGGCATCTATATCATGGTAAGCCCAGAAACTGGGCAAGGCTCAGATAGCGCTTTACCAATGTTTAGCGTCATGATTGCGATCTTAGGCGCATTTGGTAGCTCAATTGCCTACGTCATTGTCAGAAAACTGAGTCAGACAGAAGACAGCTCAGTGATCATTTTCTATTTCCCGTTGGTTGCTCTCCCCGCTTCACTCTTACTGATTGGCGACGATTTTGTAATGCCCGATCTATATCTGACTTTCATGTTGGTTCTAGTTGGTGTCTTTACCCAAATTGGACAATTGGGGTTAACCAAAGCGATGCAAACTCAACAAGCGGGTAAAGCCTCCGCTTATTCGTATATCCAGATCGTATTTTCTGTGTTGTTGGGCATCATTTTCTTTGGCGAGGTTCCGATCATTTGGACGTACGTCGGTGGCGGTCTGATTGTTACAGGCGCATTAATTAATGCGTTTGGTCATCACTTACGGTTACCTTTTATTAAGCGCAACGCTTGATATACCTCGCCAGAACCGTAAACACGACATTTAGAAAAACAGCCAGAGTGACTCTGGCTGTTTTGTGTTTAGCCTAACGTTAAGCTGATATTTTTAACCCTGCGATACCAGCGACAATCATTAGCAAGCTTAAGGCTTTGATAAGTGTTGCTGGCTCATTGAACAGATAAATACTCACGACTGCCGTACCTATTGCGCCAATCCCTACCCATACTCCATAAGCAATGCCTAAAGGCAAGGTTCTTAACGCAATGCCAAGCAACCAAAAGCTCAATAACATAAAGACAATAGTGAATGCCGAAGCACCGAATTTGGTAAACCCTTGTGAATATTTAAGACCGACAGCCCATGCGATTTCACACAAGCCCGCAATGAAGAGAATTCCCCAAGCCATGTCACATTTCCCAACGAGATGGGGTCGTCCCCGAGAAAAGATAGAGCGGTGAGGTCGTCCTCACTTCTGATTGACTGCTTATTATATACGGAAATCTAAACATAAAAAATAAAACACGTCGATAAGCATACAACTCAAACATCTCATGCACGCTTAAATTCTACGCTTTTCTTTTTAACGGTGGCGGACTCTCTATTTCGCATCAATAACGACACCGTTTTTTAACAATTTACATATAACCTTCTGGTGTTGAAAGTGTTGCATTTATTGCACAAATCACACAAAAACTAATTGAACATGTAAATATGAAAACGTTTGTGTGACTAATATCGCTTAAAACAATGACTGATGACTTTAATATTCAGCCGAATTAATTATAAGGTATGACGTACCCATGAAAGCAATCAAAACCTCTATCGCTGTCCTTGTTGGCGCCGCTCTACTATCTGGATGTAATGACGATACTGAATACGTCAATGTCCAGCCTAAAGAAGTAAAAATAGCGACTTACAACCTCTCTTTTGACCGCGCTACCTTCGAAACTTTGGTAGATGAAATGCAAATTGAACCAACGCAGCAAGCTGCGTTGGTCACCTCTTATTTAGACGGTTCAATCGCAGCCGAAGACAAAACCACTGCGGAAAAAGTCATTCAAATTCGTAACGTTGCAGCAATCATTCAAAAGAATCGTCCTGATGTTCTTATGATGGCGGAATACAACAACGACGGAACAGGCGAAAACAAAGCAGCCATTGAAGGATTCCAGAAGAACTACTTGTCTGTCGCGCAAAGTATCGATGGCGCGGGCGGTGAAGCAAACCTTGAGCCTATTGAATACCCTTATGCTGAATCTTACTCAACTAATACAGGGTTGTTGAGTGAGTTTGATCTCGACAACAACGGAACCGCAGGTCAAATGCCAGGTGATGCATGGGGCTTTGGCATGTACCATGGTCAATATGCATTTGCCCTTATGTCTAAGTATAAAATTGACACAGCAAACACACGTACATTCCAAGCATTTAAATGGAAAGATATGGAAGGTGCGAAAATTCCAACCATTACTATCTGCGATGGTTCGCAAAAGATTCCAGACGGCATGAAGTGTGGTGATGAATGGTACTCAGCGGAAGAATGGGATCAAGTGCGTCTATCTTCGAAAAACCACGTTGACGCACCAATCATCATTCCAACTCGCAATGGCGAGGAAGTTGTACACTTGTTGATGTCTCATCCTACTCCACCAGTATTTGACACCGGTAAAAACAAAGCGCAAAACGCAGCAGAAGTGGAGTTTTGGCATCATTACATTCAAGGCAAAGACTACTTTTACGACGATGCGGGTAAAACAGGTGGCTTAACGAACGGCGCTAAATTCGTAATGATGGGTGATCAAAACCTTGATCCAGTGGCTGGTGACGGTATTAGCTCTGTAATGCAAGAGCTGCACAACGATCCATTGGTTAACCAAACCGTGATGAATGGTGAGCTTTACCCAACAAGCTTTGGTGCAGCTGAACACGCTGTTGACCGCAGTTCAACTCACTCATATCCGAATCGCATCACTTCAACGTTTGGCTTAGGGGTAGACTATGCCTTGCCTTCAGCAAATTTGAATGTAATAGACTCTGGTGTGTACTGGTCAGCGTCTTATGAAGAGGGCCGTAAACTATTTAACGATGCACGTATCGGTAAGTATGGTGATGGTAAGGATGTATCTTCCGACCATCGCATGATCTGGATTAAAGCACAGTTCTAGACTGCATAAAAAAAGCCAACCACAAGGAGTCGTGATTGGCTGTATATATTTGTGAACAAGATGGTTCACTAACAACGTCAGTTGGCTAGGTGACCCTCGGCTTAGAAAGGGTCACTCATACTAAAGCATGAGGCGTGCCAACTTTTCAGCGCACAAAAACAGGTTGTTATTTAATCACTTTCATTAAAACTTAACCAATAGCTACTGTTTGCTCACAGAATAAATTGCAATTTGCAAACCACCATTGGCATTTCGCAATAAACCTGATCTTTAGCTCTTGCTTTTATTGCTTCCTAGCTAAGTCGCGTGCAAGGATTAACGCAAGTCCGAATACTTGCAAGAAGAGTCCGATATTCTTGTACCAAGCGATCTTTTCATCCTGCTTTACCATTACCTCATTGAGCTCTACATTCTCAATGTAGTAATTATCGATGCGGTCTCTATACGAAGCTTGTGCCTGATTTATCTTTGACATTAGTTGAGGAAGTTGATCAATTTTTATTTCATCCGACTCGTTATGAACCCAAGAAGATAAATGCCCTGCTAATACCTCTTCTAGCTCTAAAGGTATCGCTACGCTCTGACTTATGTGCACATGCAGCAGTAAGGCTTCTCTTTTCCTTTCTAGGGTTTCCACACTGTTCCATGCGAGTTGGATGGAATACAAGTTTTCTGCTGTTTGCTCTGCGAGCTGCGAGTGCTGTTTACCCAACTTATCAAGGATTAAGCTAGTAACGATGATCGCGCCAATATTCAGTACTAATCCAATCAGAACGAGTACCCAAGGTGGTGGAATGTAACGTCGCAGACTTACCATAACTTATCGTATGGCAGGTAAATCATATTTAACACAACCAATGAAAGTATCACCAGAAATGTCACCTGCATCCCTCTAATGCGCTTTTTCAAGTCTTTTCTCAATATGCCTTTAGCATGAATAACTCGACCAATTACAAAAATAATACCGGTGAGATGTATCCATGTTGGGTAAGCACTATTGAATTCTAAAAGTGCCATTAAAATTAGGGTGATGGGGATATATTCTGTCGCATTGCTCTGGGCACTACGAGCAATTTGTAGAGCCTCTACCCCACCATCGGCATAAGCAATTTGATTTAAGCGACGTTGCTTAATTACTTGAACAGCCAACCAAATAATGAGTATTGCGAGAATGTTGGCATACAGAGCTGTGATCATATGTCGTCCTTCTTGATCTGGTTTTCACTAATATAAGCGTGTCACTTGGCTATAACTATAGCGGTATCATTATGATAATGCGTCAAATAATCTCAAGTTATGATTTCTATTCGGGCAAAAAACGAAAGCCAATGCTTCATGACATTAAAAATGCCCTCGAATGGAGGGCATAAGAATAAAGAAGCTAATATGTGAGAATATTGAAACCACTATAAGGGGTGTTTGACCAGCTTTTTGCGCCGATGCCCTTTGATAATACTTTCAAAAATTGTGAACAACAGCCCTACCCAAATAAATGCAAAGGTCACCGCTTTCACTTCGTCAAACAACTCGCCAAAAAACATAACTGCCAACACAAACTGCAAGCTTGGCTCGATGTATTGCATTAGACCGACGGTTGATAAATTAGTTATACGTATTGCGATAGAATAAAATACGAGTGGTAAAAGTGTGATAGGTGCACTGCCAAAATACAAAAGCAATGTTGTGGTATCTGTGCCCGAAGCCAGTTCGCCAGTTGCCCATTGTTTATAGAGCAAATAGGCGAGTGCAACTGGAGTCAGTAACAACGCCTCAACAAACAAGGTTGTACTCCAGTCATAATTTATCTTCTTCTTGTACAGCCCATACAAAGCAAAGAACAACCCCATCGTTAGTGCGATAACGGGCAGCTGACCATAGTGAATCACTTGGTACATAACACCAATTGTTGCCAGCACGATTGCAATAAGTTTGCCTTTTGAGAGCTTATCCCCAAGAATAAATACGCCCAGCGCAACAGATACTAATGGCCCAATAAAGAAGCCTAAGCTGGCATCGATGACCCGATGATGGGTCAAAGCCCAAGTGAACGCACTCCAAGAAATACACATCAAACTGCTCGCCACAAACGTGTACCACAAGGATTTTTTATCAAGCCAGATTTCTTTCCAATTCAGCCCTCGACGGGTTATCCCAAGTACAATTAGAAACCCGACAGGTACAGACCCAATGATTCGCCATGCTAGCAACTCATCCATAGAAGCATTTGGTAAATAACGATAATAAATTGGTAGCAATCCCCAGATCACAAAGGAGAATGCTGCCATAAAAGTGCCATAACGAGTGTTATTCATAAAACTATCGCCCATCTAAACGACCAATTTGGCGTAAGTAAACAAGTCCGCCATACATAAAAAGGAATGCAATCCCGCAGTGACTTTATGATGCAGATGGCATTATTGGCTCAACGCTTGTACGACGGCGGTAAAGCCACTCACAAAACACAACATAAGTGCCCCAAACCGAATCTTTTCTTTTGGTAACGACTGGGTAGTTTTCATTGCTAGCCAGTAACCAAGCGCCGCAGCAGGTAATAGAGGAATAGTAATGACCAAATGATGCAATGTGAAGAAGCCCACTGGGATTTGTACTATTAGTGAAATAATCGAACTGAAAACAAAAAAAGCCGATAAGTTGCCGCGTAACTGATTTGCTTCTTGATGCTGCAACAATAACGCCATCGGAGGGCCTCCAATCGCAGAACTGGTACCAAACAACCCAGAAAAGAAGCCAGCACATGTCATACGCGAAGGCGTAGGCTCAACCCGAAAAGGTAAAACACTCACCAAGACTGCAAACAGCACCAACAAACCAATCCAAAGCGTGAGAGTTTGTGTAGATACAAAAAAGAGTAGCAAGCCACCAGCAATTGATCCCGGCACTCGCCCAATCAACGCCATCTTTAAGCCGCCGATTTCAACACTACTGCGGTGCTTCATCGCATTCATCAACGAAATAAATAACGCGACTAAACAGATTGGCGCAGGAACATATTCTGGCGCCCAAAGAATCAGTAAAGGTGCGGCAACAATAGCCAAGCCAAAACCGATTGCGGTCTGGACATAAGAGCCAAGAAATATCAAACCTATTGCAAGGAAGTTTATCGAATCGAATTCCATTTAGATTATTCTTATATTTGAAAAATAAACACAAAACCAAAGCACATTCACATGATGAATACCTCAGGCATACTGCGATATGAATTCCGCGTAGCATTCATCAAAGTGAATAAAAAGACAATCCATTTGTGCGGTTCGCCCTCATTTGCATTTTGTATTTCATTCCGCTGATGTACATGTTTGCTTACATCGAAGAGGATTCATGCTCGCCTGTTCACGCAGCATTTCTTCAGCGGAATTAATGACCTCTTAAAATCTAGCAGAATTAGACCCGTGAATTCTCCATTGCATTTAATGGATTCAGTCAATTAGTGCGGCGTCGGTATAGCACTTTACAACTCACCTCTTTATACTACTGATCGATTTATCATTACCGTACTTATTTACACAATAAACAAGTGTACGGTCAGTGTTTTTCTACCTTTAACTTGCTGTGAAAATAATATGAAAAAACAAACGGGATTTACTCTAATAGAGTTAGTCGTAGTTATTGTCGTGCTCGGTATTCTTGCTGTCACTGCCGCGCCACGCTTTTTAAACCTTCAAAGTGATGCACGTGAAGCTCGTTTGGAAGGAATGAAAGGCGCTATTGCGTCAGCATTAGGCGTCGGTTATGGGAAAATGGCGATTGCGGGATTGGAAAGCAAGCCTTACGTTTCAAACTTCGTAGACAGTGCTTTAATTGCAGATTTACCATTTGACGGCTGTAATATTGGTGGTTCAAAGCGCTGTGTTTTTTTATATGGATATCCTGATTCTGATAGCGAATCGATGAAGTTACTCGTGCAAGGACTGAACGAAGAAGACTCGGATTGGAAAACATTTCATCACCCGGCTGGTTCAACAACTCGCGAAATGGTCATTGCTGCAGCCGACGAAAAAAGAGCTAGCCTTACACAATGTGGAATTTTATATGGGCCACCGCAGACTCCAAACGAGAGTTACACCTTAGATATTCTTCCCTGCCCTCAATAAAAATAAGGCTGCCAATCGGCAGCCTTATTTGTTTCATCTGATCGGTTTTTTACGCAAAGTTAAACACGTATTTATCCATCATATTCACCATGCGGCCAATCTCTGGCTTGGTAATCGTATCATTTGCGCCAAGAGATAGTGCTTTCGCTCGGTTATCCTCACTCATCAATGACGAGAACATAATGATCGGCATTTCATGAAACGCTTCGGTATCTCGTAGTCTCTTCACTAAGTGCATACCATCCATTCGAGGCATTTCTACGTCCGTAACCACCGCATCTAATAGCTCTTTAACTGGCAAGTTTTCTTCTTTCGCAACCTCGATCAAGCTCATCAACTTCTCATGCGCCTCACCACCGTCTTTACATGTGATCACATTGTAACCTGAAGAAGCTAATGTATCTTGGATCAAAGAGCGAATAAATGCTGAGTCATCCACCACCATGATCGTTTTAGCATTACGCTTACCGACCATTCTCTGGTTGAGATCCACCGACTTGTCCCCTTTCACATCGTATTTTTCCATACTCAGTTCTGGGTTGATGTCTGCGATGATTTTTTCAAAGTCGAGAATCATGATCAGGTTGCCTTCTTTACGGACAACGGCTACTACACAATCTTGTTCGCCCGCTTCCAAAAACTGACTTGGTGATTCCACATCATTCCAAGAGATACGATGAATACGCGAAATGCTGTCAATTAAGAAGCCATTGGTCATTTTGTTGAAATCCGTAACGATTACAAACTTGCGCTCCAGATCTTGTCGTGTTGGCACACCTAACCAACCAGCTAAATCCACTAAAGGCGTCAGTACATCTCTGGATGAGAACACACCAATCATATGAGGTTGTGCGTTTGGATAATCGGTTGTTTCTGGCACGCGAATCACTTCTCGTACTTTCGCAACGTTAATGCCGTAATAACAAGTTTTTGTGCTGCCATCTGGCAATGTTTTTTCTAAATGAAACTCGATGATTTCAAGCTCATTGGTACCACTTTCTGTCAAAATGGTGCTGGTTACGTTACTCATAAAGCCAATTATCCAACCAAAAATACGCATCAGAAAAGTTTGATGCAAACGCCATGAGAAGCCGTTCTCTGGCTAAAAATCCAAAAGTCCTTTGTAGTCGTTACAACAAAATTTGTAAACCATCAAAAGGACGGCTAACGCACATTTCCATACCAAACCATGTAAAATTGTCTCATTTTTGAACACGACATTATGAGTGGCCAAAGTGCGAATTAACACCTCCACTTTTAGCGGCAGAGTCAATGAAAAGTTTAGAAATAATTTGAAGTAATGTTCAGCGTCCATAGCCAAACCTATCTAACAGATATCATTACAAAGTTGGCTAGCGTGCTCATGCCTGGTGTAGAACACGCTCTCTTCAAGTGGCTTGGTATAAAACTGCGCTTGCTAACACACGGGTTTAAATCGAAGCGCTAGAAACATCACAAGAAAATCTGAAGGCGTAGAACACTGAAAGAGCACTTTCAGTTTGTTAATTTTTTGTCAGCGTAAGTTTTAAGCAATTATCCTATCACTAGGTATTTCAATACCTGACATCACTATTCCCATAATCAAGACACTGATTTTCACTTTTGGAAAGAGTCATTTTCCTTCCTCTTAGCAAGGTTTTTCCTACAATCCTATTCATCCAATTGCGCTGTCGCCTGACAGCACACTAGTTGATGTATTAGGTGAGGTTCACTTTGAATAATGTTCTTATTATCGACGCTCAACCATTGTATAGCGAAGCACTTGCTTCTCTAGTTGAATCTGTAATCAACGCAGCTGAAGTGATTCAAACCACTGACAGTGCGGAAGTGATGGATCTTGTCCGAGGCCAAAAGATTGATTTGATTATTCTAGACGTAGTGCTTGGCGACCGCGATGGTATGCGTTTAGCCAAAAACATTTTAGCGACGGGATATCGTGGCCGACTGTTATTTGTTTCTTCACGCGACTACTCGAGTCTTTCTAAAGCAGCGTACGAAATGGGCGCAAACGGCTTCTTAAGCAAACATGAAACAAGAGAGACCATTATCGACGCAATTGTGAGTGTTTCACGCGGTTACTCAATGTTTAAGTCGACTCACACACCATCGTCGGGTAACGTAACACTTTCAAATCGCGAAGCCATGGTGTTCCATTATCTTGTACAAGGCTACTCAAATAAGAAGATTTCTGAACAACTTTCACTCAGCGCTAAAACAATCAGCACCTACAAAACGCGTATTCTGAAAAAGTACCATGCGGACACGTTGATTGAACTTCTGCATACTATTCCTCAGTCAGAAAACATTGAGTTTTGCCGCTAAGCGCTCATGTATTTTGCAATAGCACCGATTAACAACTGGTGCATTGCATCATGTCTTAAGCTTTGCTTCACCTGTACAACCACTTTTGGCCAGCCATCTGGGTAAAAATGCTCTGGCACTCTTATAAATTTATATCCATCAATTGGCGCCTGATATTCAAGTAGCACGGTTGCGGCGCTTTTTTGCTTAATTAGCTTCAATACGCTGCTTACGTTGTCTAGAGCCGCAATACGGTTGATGACCATACCGTGGCTTTCCATTGCACGCTTAACGAGCTGCTCTTTCTCTTTCCAACCGATAATCTCTAACATGATAAAGGGAAGTTTGGCTGCTTCTTCTAGGGTGGTAATTCCCAGCTCTTCAGGGACAACTAACACAGCAGGCGCATAGCCGATGAACTTCTGATAAACAGATTTCGGAACATCCTCGTTGAAGTAATGTAATTGCGCATCCACTTTGCCTAGGATTATCTCTTCTATCGTATACTCTGTAATCGTTGCTATCGAAATGTGCGCCTTGGGAAACAGCGCCATTAAATCCATTGCAAGTAAATGCCCAAATGAGTATTGAGCGGTTTGCGGTAAACAAATGGTGATGTCTTTTTCGTAATTTTCCGGTTCAAACTCATCTCTAATTAGACAAGTTTCAAGCTTCTCGAGTGCATCGGAAATTTTAGGTAATTGACGTTTTAAATAGTCCGTCGGTTCCATGTGGTGAGGATGCCGAATAAACAATTCATCGTTTAGCTGGAGTCGCAATCGGGCAAGGTATTTGCTAATTGACGCTTCGCTCTTCCCCATCGCTTTCGCAACGGGCTTGAGCTGACGGTGCTTATCCAGTAAGACAAGTATTTTAAGTAAGTTTAAGTCGAGATCTTTGTTCACGTGCGACACCAAATGTAAGGTCGAGAATAAATAGAGCAATCACTATTTGTTGACTGCTCTAATATAAAAGACCACTCATTCTGTTTGGTCAAATTAATCAAACAGTTATGTCATGGTTATGTTCCGTAACTTAACATTGAGTCAATACTAGCGCTGCTTAATGGGACTTTTGTCTGTGTTTTTTCATCTCATAGAGATCTTCATCTGCACGTACAATAACGTCCTGAAGCGTTTCGTGTAATTCATTCGCTGCGATACCAGTACTCACACTAACTTCGATATCCAAGGTCTTTAGTCGGTTATCTTTAACGACACTACGAAGCTTCTTCGCCAATATTGAAGATTGACTGATACTGCAACCCGGCAGAATCGCAACAAACTCATCACCACCAGTTCGAACTAGATAATCACTATTTCGAAACACTTTAGACATAGCATCAGCAATAATCCCAATAACTTCGTCCCCTACATGATGACCGTAATGGTCATTGATTCGCTTGATCCTATCGCCATCTATTGCAATGACGGAATATGGCGCGGTTTCCAAACGACGTTTGAATTCGCTATCTTGAAAAACTCTGCGGTTAAACAATCCCGTTAAATCATCTTTCGTCACGTTCGTCAGTGCTTTCGCGAGGCGAAGTTTGCTCTCTTTAGATTCATAAGCTTTGTTGTAATACGCTAAGGTTACGAAAAAGAAGATGATAAACAAGAACACGTAATCCAATACAATTTTACTGAATGGGTACATGTAAACGATAAGATTGTTGTTGTCTGCGACATATGATTGGGTGTACGCGAATGATGGAAAGGGGTAGCCAGCGAAATAAATCACCATTTGCTTGTTCCCATTCGCTATTTGAACATCTACCGCTTTCCCATCATTGTAAAGCGGCGAGAGGTACAATTGTTCCGAGAACTCCCCCACTAACTCACCTTGAAAGTAAACCGGACTCATGATGCTTATCGCCATGTCGTCGGAGTATGTCGTTTTAAATGGTAGGGAAAACAATACCCGGTCCGTCAGTTGCTCTTTCCACGCAGCTAACACACAAGAATAATTACTTTTACACCAATCAACATCAAATGTGGCTTTCACTCCCTCTAGCGCTTCAATCGGTCTCTCTAAGATGAGTTTGTTTCCAGTATAAGAACGAAAATACATAACGGCATTTTGTCGATTGAACGCATTTGATAAATACGCTTCAGCCTGATGAAGCGATTTCCGTGCAACAGCTTCAACGTAATTGAGTTTTTCATAAGGTGACAGGGAGTAAATCGCATCTTGAAAGCTCAGCTCTGTTTGCGCTTCTACTTCACTCACGCTCATGCCTTTGTATTGCTCGAGCTGCGCTTCCGTCAATAACCCCATGAGAATCACTTTTTGTTTTATTTTGGCTAAATTATTCGCGTAAGTGTTGAACTGCTTTACTTCATAAGAAATTAACACCGCACCAATCATTGTGACAGAAGTGACGAATAGTAATGTTGCGATGAAAAGAGACAACGCGATACTTTTAAGTGTCATGATGCGGTCTTACGCCCCCGCCACTCTTGTTAGCTCAACAATGTTCTTTACGTTAAATTTATCCAATAGACGGCGTTTGTATGTGCTGACTGTTTTATCACTTATTGATAGCACTGAAGCGATTTCTCTATTGGACTTTCCTTGTAGTAAATACTTCATTACTGCACTTTCTCTGCTTGAAAGTTGTGGCATTTCTCGAACGCTGTTAACAACTTGCTTAAATTTGAAGAAGGTATACCCCTTCTCTACCGCTTCTATCGCGTCTTTAAGAATGTCGTGATTTTCCGATTTACACACATAGCCATCAGCGCCAGAACGAAAAGCCATTTGGCTGTACATTTGGCTAGTTTCAGCGGAGAAGAAAATGACTTTGCCTTCATAACCATGGGATTTGATACGTTTGTAGAAATCAAACCCATCGCAATCTGCCAAGTTCACATCTAAGATCAACAGTTGAATTTCTTCCTTTTTCAATATTTGTAATGCCATCTTCGCTGATGTTGCAGTAAATACCCCATTTGTTTTCCCTAACTCTTCCAACAACGACTTGATCGCAACACAAACGAGAGGATGATCGTCAAAGATCAAGTAATTCAATTTATTCATATCTTTCATTTAGTATGGTTATGGCTTCTAGTGGCATGGGTTTATCAATGTAAAAGCCTTGGCAAAGATCAATGCCATACTCACGTATCGCTTGCAATGTGACTTCGTCTTCAATACCTTCCGCGACCAGTCGTATATTCAAACTTTTCGCTAACGCGCAAATAGCAACAACGATGTTGCGTTTTTTGATGTCGCATTCGACACCTTGTACAAACGAACGATCGATTTTTAACTCGTTGAATGGCAGTTGAGCCAGTTTTTCAAACGTCGATGACCCCGTGCCAAAATCATCTATTGAGACAGTGACACCGTTCATCCTCAACTTGAGTAAATTCTTGTACAGGGACGCGCTAGTCTGAAATGTATCTCGCTCTGTAATTTCAATGGTGATTTGTGATGGGTCAATCTCGCTCTCTAAACATTGCTGTAAAAAGTAATGAGAGAACGCCGTATCTTCTAAATTTTCATGGTCTACATTGATGGATACGTTTTGCGTCAATCCTCGGTGTTTCATGTCATAGATAACATTACTCAATACAGCTTGAAACAACTCTCCTGAAAGGCGGCAACGCTCTACAATTGGCAAAAAATAATGAGGGGGTAACACACCATAAATAGGATGATTCCAACGCGCGAGCGCTTCATACCCAAGCACTTCCCCACTTTGCACATCGACTAAAGGCTGGTAATAATTTTTCACGCGCCCTTCAGCCAGAGCAAACAGGAATTCTTGATCTTCCACTTCAATAGGTTGCGCAAAGCTGACTTGTTTCGCTTTTTCATCTTTTATTTTACGTAACAAATCAACGACTTCATTTTCATCGTATGGCTTGGGTAGCTTCCCTAATACTTCAAAGCTAAATCCCTCGCACATGGCTCTTACCGCAGAAATAATGGTCAATTCCATGGCACTGACCAGTACAACTTGCCCCTGGTACTGGACTTCATCGAGCATTTCCATCATATCGATGCCGTCTTTTCCGGGCATTTGGATATCACAAAAAATTACGTCAAAATGTTGTTCCTGCACACTCTGAATAGCAGCATCCACACAGTTAAAGGGGATGGCTTGCGCGCAATAGCGATCCAATATTTGCGTGAGTATTGTGGTTTGTAGCGGATGGTCATCAATCACCATCACATTAAATTGTGTATTCATTTGTCTCTACCCAATAGTTTATGTTTTCGATCTCCTGCTCGATTCGTAAAATTAGCTCCGCTGTTCGCCTGTCAAACTCCGCAGCAGTAACTCGTTCTGCCTCAATACAAAGCTCAGCCAGCATGCTTACCCCTATCGCCCCAACCGCTCCTTTGATGCCATGAATGACCCGTTTTTTGTCTCGCTCAGTCGATGCGGCGTTTAAGTTTTTTATATCTGTAGACATTGATTGACTAAACACGCGCGCAATCTCTTTTGCGTCCTGTGCTTTGAACCGTTTAATCCAGCCGGGCAGCCTACCCCTCTCTTTTTCGCCAATAAATGGAATCAAAACGGTTTTTAATTGATTAAGGTCATAGGGCTTGTAGAGCACATCATCAATGCCGATATCCTGTGTACGTTCAATGGCAAGACGAGCATCTTCTGCTGTCACACCGATGATTGGAATTGCTTTAAATTCGGAGTTTTTCACGTGCCTAACAAGCTCATAGCCATCCATTTCTGGCATATGAAAATCGGTCAGCAGCAACACAACGTTTTCATCTTGGTTGATGTATTCCCATGCTTCGCGGCCGTTATTCACAATGACAGGTTCGATTCCAAGTTCATGAAGCTGCATTGCTATCACACTTTGGTTAATGGGATTATCTTCTGCGACCAGTACCGTGCCGAGAACCCAAGAAACCACTTCTTGATTTACGTCACTAAGCTTGGTTTCTTGCTGCGTTTGGCTGAGCAAATTGAACAATGTATCTGGATATTGAATCTCTCTTAGCGTAAGACTGCCAAGTACCCTTTGTTCGTCACGCAGCATTAGGCCATTAAAACTGGCATCGCTGTCGTGTATAGGGTGAAGGTTCGCCACCATTGTTTTTAACGTCGCTGGACGCATTTTCCACGCGTCACACCACTGGCGAACATTAAGTGGTAAGCTCTCGCTATACGTCCAGTTCAAACAAACGTCTGGCTCAGAGTCGCAATGCTCAATTGGCAGTCTGACGGTAATCGTCGTGCCCAAGCCAAATTGTGAATCGATGCAGAGCACGCCGCCCATGCAGTCGATCAATCGGTCAACAATGCTTAGCCCCAATCCAGTACCGCCATATTTACGCGTAATAGTGTCATCCGCTTGAACAAAAGGATTGAGAATGCCTTCGAGTTGGTCATCCGTCATGCCGATACCTGAATCTGCCACTTTCAAGATAAGCTGCTTTTCATGAAGAATGACACTGATTCCAACCTCGCCTTCCGCAGTGAATTTCACCGCATTGGAGAGTAGATTGGTGGTAATTTGCACCAATCGCAGCGCGTCGATTTCAATGAAAGCATTCGAAAATGGTTTGATTGTCACTTTGTAATCCAAACCTTTCGCGAGCGCTCGTGGTTCAAAGCTTCGAAACACATCGCACAAGGTTTTAAGCAAGTCAGTCTTAACTGGGGCGACGGTTAAGTGCCCTGCTTCTAACTTTGAATAATCCAGTACTTCGTCTACTAGCGTATTCAAATGATTGAGCGAGCGTATGGCTTGGGCAATTAACTCGCGATTTGAATCTGCCGTCACTTGGTGATTTAGAAGATCGAGGATGCCGTGCGCTGCCGACAATGGCGTTCTTAATTCGTGACTCATGGTTGCCAAAAAGTTTTCGCGCGCACGTACCGCGGTTTGCGCTTCTTTTTGCGCATCGATTAACGCCTGCTCACGTTCTTTTTGCTGGGTAATATCTTGAATAACAGTCAGTACAAACTTGTTCTTACCGCTAGGAGAAGCGATGACTTTGCGTTCTCGATATACATGTTTAATATCAAGTTCACAGCCCGATGAGGCAACCTCTTCTGAAACACGCTTTCCAGCAATAACAGTGGTCAGTTCATCAAAATTATTCACCAGAGGAGCGTGCGTAGAATCACTTTTCAACTTACATTGTTGGCACTGTTTACTGTTGTAGTTGGCACAATTACTCATCTCCATATGGTTATTTTCACTATGGATAAAAACCAAGCTATTGATCTCTTTGATTATGTCCATCAGCCATTGCTTTTCCGCTTCCTCATTGTCAGCATTAAATTCGGCTAACCTCACTTTAAGTCGCATGTGAGATAAGATGAAATACGCCGCAATTAACATGAGACAGAATATGAATGAACCAGCAACAACAAATGTAGCGATCTGCTCCGCGTCATAGCCATAAGTCAGTTTGAAGCTTCGGTGAGAACGCAGCAGTTTTTCGATCTCGTTAGAATCAATGGTTTCGATGATGCTGTTCAACATGTGTTGAAGTTGTGTATTGTGGTTTGCAACCGCAAATGCATTAGAGAACGTCAAAACGTCCTCCGCATTGATCACCAAGCCATCGACTTGATCTTGTGCAATCATGTTGTGAACGATGTCGTCAGGAATGTAAGCCACATCCAAAACGCCCGATTTCAAATCGGTAAGCAGCTTTTTCAAATCATCATAATGATCAACTTGGCCTTGCTGCCAAGTGCCCAAATGAACTAACCCTTGCTTTTTCAAAGTGAGCAGAATACCCGCTTCTTTCAGTGCAGATTTATCGCGCTTGCTCTGCTCCGCTTGGATAGCCACGTAATTACTGTGCATGAATGGTTTAGTGAACAACCAGTCTGACTTAGGTAGATCACCCACATAAGAGATGGGGACTATATCGGCATCAAATGCCGTTAATCCATTGGAAAGGCTCGACGTCGGTTTCACATACTTAAAGCTCAAGCCAGTACGAGACTGCAATAAGTCGATGAAGTCTGGAAAGAAACCGTCTAACTCACCCGTTTGCGAATCTCGGTAGAGAAACGGATAAGCTTCGTCACTGCTGCTGTAAGTTATCACTAGTTTGTTTTGATGATTACGTCGGTAATCTACCAATAACTTATCACTGATATGGTAAGGATTTTTCGAGGCGACGGAGCGAATGTTTTTTCCATTTTGCTCCCACTGAAGGATTTTGTTGATGTCATCGATCAGACGTTGTTTGTCCAACGAAGCGATAAAACTCACCTCTTCGTTTTTCAACCAACTGGGAATATCGACAACCCCTTTTACAATGTCATTCAAATCCAAATATTGGGTAATACCAACATAAGTGTAAATCAGCGCGTTCGCTTTACCTCGCTTAACTTCATTAAACGCCTCTAAACGTGTTTTAACGTAATGTATCTTATCGATACCGCGTTCAGTGAGGTTGTCACAATATACACTGCCCTCAACACACACCCATTTAAGATCACGCGCATCACTATCTCGGTAAGTGGCATTCCGATACCAAACAGCGATAGTGCTCGAAAAAAAAGGCATCGAAAACAAGAAACGCTTTTCTCTTGCTGCTGTTTTACTAAATCCAACCGCACCATCAATCCTCTTGCTTTCGACATCCGCAAGTAAAGACGGAATATGCTTGTAAGTCCGAAGTTCTAACTCATAATCCAAAGCTTTAGTAATGTTAGACAAATACTCAAGACTAATTCCGTACGAAGGACCAACGCTACCGTCAAACGAGTCTTTAGCTTCGTCTTGCGCAATAACACCAACGATGACCTTCGGTTTAGGACTCTGTTTGGCAGTTGAGCAAAAAGAACTCGCTAAAAAAATTAAGGCGACGGACGATACCGTAATACTTCTAAGAATACTGAGCATGACTGCTTCCTCTGAATGGAAGCTCAGACTAGTTTTTGTCAGATAAAAGTCAAACTTCGCTCAATAGCGAAATAAAAATAAAGCTTTGATATAAAACCAAAAAACCAAAATTCGTCAGAACAATCTGACAACACAATCCACCTTTGACTACACAGTGTTTGCGTTCGGTCTCTCACCCAGACGGATATTCACTGCGAGTCGGTATACATAAGGGATGTGTGCTTTTAGGTTTGCACGCCATAGCTTTTTACTTTCATCTTGAATGATTCATCATCATTCCATGATAAACTGGCGTATTAACATGAAAGAAAGCTCAACTCCGCGGTTTCGAGCAGCTTGAAGTAAACACAGTTTTAGAAAATGCGTTCTAGTATTGTGTCACTCAAGATTCACATTGCTACTTTTACAACCGCTGGAGCATTAGAAAAATTAAGGTATTAAATTCAAATGGTTAATAACTCAATCCAGTGGTTTCCTGGCCACATGCACAAAGCACGTAAAGAGATCGAAGAAGCAATCCCTCAAGTGGATGTGATCATCGAAGTACTGGATGCTCGTATTCCTTTCAGTAGTGAAAACCCTTTGATTTCTCAAATCCGTGGTGACAAACCTGTCGTTAAAGTTTTGAACAAACGTGATTTGGCCGATCCAGAATTAACTCAACTGTGGATTGAGCACTTGGAGCAAGAGCAACATGTAAAAGCAATGGCGATCACGACTTCTGAACCACAAGAAGTGCATCGAATCATGGAGCTTTGCCGCAAACTTGCCCCACACCGAGAAGAAATTGGTAAAAACATTCGCACCATGATCATGGGCATCCCAAACGTTGGAAAGTCGACGATCATTAACGCCCTCGCAGGTCGAACAATCGCTGTAACAGGTAACCAACCCGCGGTTACACGTCGTCAACAACGTATCAACCTGCAAAATGGCATCGTATTATCTGATACTCCAGGAATTTTATGGCCAAAAGTGGAAAATCCACACAGTGGCTTCCGCCTTGCGGCTACCGGCGCGGTAAAAGATACAGCGATGGAATATGACGAAGTCGCATTCTATACCATTGAATACCTAGCAGCTCATTATGCAGACAAGCTTAAAGAGCGTTATCAAATTGAAGAGCTTCCAGAATCAGATATCGAGATCATGGAAGAAATTGGTCGTCGCCGCGGTGCACTACGTGCAGGTGGACGTGTTGACTTGCACAAAGTATCAGAGATCTTATTGCACGAACTTCGTCAAGGCACTTTGGGCCAAATTACATTAGAACGCCCAGAAATGATCACTCAAGAACTGATTGAAGTCGAGATTGAAACCGCCCGTAAAGAAGAAGAGAAAGCGAAGCGTAAAGAAGAGCGTCGTAAGCGCTATTTACGTAATAAGCGATAAGCTTGTCTCTTATCTACTCATGTTTCAAGGCGCGATTTTCGCGCCTTTTTTGTTATCTAATGCGCCCATTTTTTTCACTTTTCAAACTTTATATTCCTCATCCAAAATCCCAGATATGAAGCACGAAAAAACACCGAAAAATCGCCGTATAAACTTTAAGCACAAACTAGTTTAGACCCCGGGCCCCTATAGAGTTACAGCCACCATCCAACCCTCAAATGTCGAGTTTGCAAGGGTCTGCAAACTTATGCAACCTGGTTAGTGACACTCTCCCCAAAATCCGCAATATGAATAAGTGTCAGCGCTGGCGTTTTTCCATATGAAGAAGAGATTTATTATGAGTGAAACTATACAAAGCAAACCACTTCCCTCCTTTATCGAGGAACGCCTAGATTTTTATATTCAAGATCTAATCGAACCGAATGAGAACAAAAAACACCTTGTTCTTGGTAAACGCCCACCGTGTAATGCCGTTGTCCTGCAAAGCAATGATTACCTTGCACTGTCTCATAATAAGGAGATTCAAAACGCGCATCGTGATGCGATTTCCCAGCACGATGACAACGTCGTGATGTCCGCGATTTTCTTACAAGACGATGAATCGAAACCTGTATTTGAAACGCAACTAGCCAGTTTCGTTGGTATGCCTAGTTGTCTACTTTCTCAATCTGGTTGGGCTGCGAATGTCGGTTTATTGCAGACTATTTGTGCACCGAACATACCTGTGTACATTGATTTCTTTGCACATATGTCTTTGTGGGAAGGCGCACGTATTGCCGGAGCACAAATTCATCCGTTCATGCATAACAACACCAGTCACCTAAGAAAACAGATTTCACGTCACGGTTCAGGGATCATTGTTGTGGATTCGGTTTACAGCACTATCGGGACCATCGCTCCTCTACGTGATATCTACGAAATAGCACAGGAGTTTGACTGCGGCCTGGTTGTAGATGAATCACACTCTTTAGGTACACACGGTCCACAAGGTGCGGGGATACTGCAGGGTCTTGGCTTAACTCATAAGGTAGATTTTATTACCGTTAGTCTTGCCAAGACATTTGCTTATCGTGCTGGCGCGATTTTAGGCCCAGAAAAACTGGCGAAGACGCTTCCATTTGTGGCGTACCCTGCAATATTTAGTTCTACCGTATTACCGCAAGAGATCATTCGGCTAGAGAAAACACTGGACGTCATAAGAAAATCAGATGATAAGCGAGATATTCTGTTTGAAAGAGCCAAGTCTTTAGCCGTTGGTTTAAAACGCATTGGATTTACTATTCGCAGTGAATCACAAATTATCGCATTAGAATGTGGTAACGAGAGAAACACTGAGCGAGTCCGCGACTTTCTCGAAGAGCGAAATGTTTACGGCGCAGTGTTTTGCCGCCCTGCAACTGGAAGGAACAAAAACATCATCCGTTTTTCAGTCAATGCAGACATGACAGCTGCTGAAGTTGATCATGTACTCACTGTCTGCCAACAAGCATTTGCACACCCTGACTTAGAGTTTGTGTAAGTTAGTGTGTAGATAAAACTAAAGAGCTCAACAGTTTTGCTGAGCTCTTTATTCGTGTTATTCGTTGTGAGCAACTCGCCTCAAGAAAACAAGTCGCGAATGATTAGATCCAGTTTGCGATTTTATCGAACAAACGATTTTTATCCGCCGGTTTTACGATGAAGTCAGACATACCCGAAGACCCAATTTTGTCCAACGTGACAGGTGAACTATCCCCTGTATGTGCAATAATAGGTACCGACGCATAGTTTTTATCCGAGCTTCGAATTCGCCTAGACGCTTCTACACCATCCATAATTGGCATTTCGATATCCATCAGAATGAGATCAACATCTTCTTGCTCTAGTGTATCCAGAGCCTGCTGCCCGTCTTCTTTCTGAATCACTTCAAAGCCTTGCTTTTCAAGTAACATTGCCGTGAATTTACGCAAAGATTCATTATCATCCACGACCATAATTGTGCGCTTATTTGAATTATCTAACGTCACCGAGGCCGTTGGTGTCGGTACATAGCTTGAATCATATAAGAGACGCTCAATAGTTGGTTTAGTATTCAATAACCAGGCTTGCGTTTCGATCCAAATAGGTTCATATGCAGCCTTACGTGCTCTCTGAGTCGGATGATGCTCAAAAAGATAAACTATGCGTGCTTCAGTGAAAGACAAGAGAGATTCTAATCTATCCAATTGGTTTGCTCTTGGATCTAAGCTCTCAAGATCGATAAAAATCAGATCGAATTCGAACTCGTACTCTTTCTTTTTGAGTACTTGGTTGGCATCTAAAATCGTCGAGTCAAAGCCCATAAAACGGCTAATATCTGTTACTTTAGACACCAAGATATCTTGGCTAGTCACCGTTAGAATGGTTTTGAGTTTAGTCAGATCGTTTTTGATTTCAGTAACGGTATCAGATGTCGTTAGTGGGAAAGTTAACGTAAATTGAGACCACTCCCCTAACTGAGATTGACACTCAATGTTCCCCCCAAATGAACGCATGACTTTTTTACAAAACGGTAGACCCAAACCATAACTTCCTGATTTGCCAGTGGTGTAAAAGTCTTGAAAGATATTGCGTAGAACATCAGGAGCAATGCCAGCACCATTATCGGTTACAACAATTTGATTAAAGCGTTCTGAACTTATCATGGATACATGTATGTGAAAATCTTCAGATTTACGGTGATGGAAGGCATTCTTGAAGAGGTTATACATAACGTATTTAAGTAATGTATCACTACCTAGAAACTCAAACTCACTTCTCGCATCCAGCGATATGGCAAACCGATCAGTGGCACGTTTATAACTGAAGCTTTCAATTGCCTGTTCAACGACCGAGTGAACTGAATATTTTTTGAAGCTAGAACGAGAAACTCGATTTTCATCAATCGAAGTTAGCAATAAATCGATGGTTTCATTACCCGATTGGATAATGTTCATTGCATCCTGACTCACTTCACGTAATAAGGTGACATCCTCTACACTCATGACGTACTGCTCTTTTCCTGCCTCTTTCATGTTGGGCAAGATCGACTGGATAACATCTATTGAAGTGCAAAGCCCACTCAACGGGTTACGCATTTCATGTGCGATCCCTGCCCCGAATGATTTTGCCAGCGAGACTTTCGCTTCATGTTCAACTTGGTTACGAAAATAGAACAAATTACCGAAGACATAAATAAACAGAAAGATTGGCACATGAGTCCAATCCATGGTCAAGTCAAGATGGAACCCTTTTGCAACCCAAGCGAAGAATGTTGCTAAACCTATCCCAGCAAAGGTTTGAGCAAACATGACCCTAGTAACATGAACCAGTAAAATGTGTAAGAAAATTGCAGACATAAACGACATAACCCATACATTGGACCAGTCATTCATCAGTAACATATAAAAAAAGAAAAACGGTAAGCACAGCGTTATCGTCACTTGGTAGTAAATAGGAACATAATCTCTCCAAGTCGATGATAAGCGGTTTCTAAAAATGATGCCGAAAAACAATAACGAGCAAAACAATCTAAGAGATAAATTTTCATAAGCCTGTGGAAAGGCAAACTCCCAGACAAAGTAGTACAGCGGAAAGCCAAGAAACCCCATCCAGCCAACGAGAGTTAGGTTTGGTTCTGCATATTGATAAACCTTACGTATCGAGTCCATATAATCTGTTTTGCTTACTCCGCCTGACGCACAATAGTGTGATTTTGATTCACTTTTATCGTTTTATTATTAACTAATTATATATTAATCATCATTTATAAGCAGCGCGAAATGACGTAAACAGCTCGCAATACTTATCTTTAGTTTCAATCTTTTAAGACAGCTACACTTGATTTACAACCAAATAAACAAAGTTGCATATAGTTTAGTGCAATTTTGCGATAATCGCTCTGTATCCAATTGGATGTTAATCTCATTTTGTGTAAGAAACTTAAGTCGCGCCTTTGGCACGACTTTCCAACGATTCAAAAACAGCACTCACCGCATATAGCGTGGTGAAGAACAATTGGCTTGGGGTGTGTTATGAATTCTGTCCAGATAAAAAATGTCATTTTTGATGTAGGTAATGTGTTGGTACGCTGGTCTCCAGTAGAAATCGTTCGCTTAACATTTGGTGGTTCCGTAGAATCAGAGAAAATGGCTCAGATGCTATTTTCATCACAAATCTGGAAAGATTTAAATAAAGGGACGATCTCCGAAAGGGAAGCAAAACAGCGTTATCAACGTGAACACCAAGTAACGACGGAAGAAATGGACCGCTTCTTTTATTATGTAAAACACACTCAAATACTACTTTACGGCAGTATAGAGCTGTTAAAACGAGTAAAAAGTGCCAGATATGGCGTATATGCGCTCACAGACAACATCAACGAAATTGTGGAACATCTTCGTACTACCTATGAGTTTTGGCCACTGTTTGATGGAGCAATCATCTCTTCTGAAGTTCAATTACTAAAACCACAAGCGGAGATCTACCAAACTCTACTTTCAAATTATCAGCTTAACCCCGAAGAGACAGTATTTATTGATGACATGCCTTACAATGTTGAAGGTGCCCGAGCAGTTGGCATGGCTGCTATTCAGTTTGAAAATGCTCAGCAATGTGAGCTCGAACTAAAAGCCATGGGGGTTAACTTCTAGAAAGCTTTTAATAAAACATAACGTTAGGGTGCATAAACAAAAAAGAGCAGTGTTGAGACTGCTCTTATCTAATGTTTTAGAACGCTAGGTTAGGAGTAAATCACGTTTTCCTCAATCCCACTAACTAATGACTGGGCGTTCTTCCAACGGAATACTTTTTCTAACACCTCTTTGCCATCAGGTGCGCGCCAAGTTCGCTCTTGATCCTCTTGTCCACCAATGTGGCGATAGAATTCAATCGCAGAAATGTTTTGCGACACAACTTCTAAATAAAGACCTGTGTCTTTAAAGTACTGCTGTTGCCATTCTGCGACAGCAAGTAATAGCTGCTTACCAATCCCACGACCACGGTAACTGTCATCAACATGCAATGCGTCAATAAAGGTTCCACGCTCGAAATCATGGTTGCCGAACACACAAACAAAGCCAAGTAGCAAACCTCCCTCCTCCGCCAAGACAATGTGCTGATTGAATGGTGGGTTGGTCAAACGGGTTTGCCAAATCAGTAGTTTGTCGTCAATCGCTTCTTTCTCAAGATAGTTATCACTAAGAATGCCACGGTAATGACGCTTCCAGCTATCCGCATGAAGATGTGCAATGCGCTCGTAGTCCTTATATTCCGCTAATCGTAAATCCATTACGTATTCCTATTTTCTTACATTTTTGCTTCTTTATAGAGTCTCGGTATATTCCACCTTTATAACACTTGTTTCTTGGCAGATTTTATACACCTTAAGCCAGAGCTCATTTTTTAATACTACTCATTATTCAATTAAAAGCAAAATATCCCATCAAGTTCCTTAATCTACACCCAAAGGAATAGTCACATTTGTCTAACTTTAATTTGACTTACATGTGTACGCTGATATTCTGGCGAACAGTTGTTAGCTCAAAGTTAGGGATACACCTGTGACTCAAAACAAACCACCTGTTATCTGGTTGAATACATTAATATTTTCTGCCAGTTTTGTTCTGACTTTTATTGTAATGCCTTGGTATGCATATCATTTTGGACTGGGTTGGGAACATCTAATTTGGGGAGTGATTGCATTTAGTTTTACTAACCTTTCTATTACAGCAGGCTATCATCGTCTCTGGAGCCACAAAACATACGAAGCTCATCCTATTTTGCGCGCCATTTTTGCGATTGGAGGAGCATTTTCTTTGCAAAATAGTGCATTACATTGGTCTTCTGATCATCGTGTGCATCACAAACATGTCGACAATAACGATAAAGATCCGTACTCAGCCAAGCGGGGTTTTTGGTATTCTCACATTGGGTGGATGTTACGTGATTACAATAAATCAAAGGAAAACGAATATACAAACTGCCGTGACCTAAAGCGCGACAAAATCGTCATGTGGCAGCATAAGTATTATGTTCCACTTGCCCTACTGACTAATATTGGTTTCCCAGTCATACTAGGACTGATCTACGGTGATATCTGGGGGATGTTATTGGTCGTTGGTGCAGCTCGACTCTTTATGAGTCACCATACAACTTTTTTCATTAACTCCCTCGCACATATTTGGGGTAAGCAAACTTTCACAGACAAAAACACTGCTCGCGATAATGGTGTACTCGCCTTTTTCACATTTGGAGAGGGTTACCATAATTTCCATCATATTTTCGAGAATGACTATCGCAATGGCGTGTATTGGTGGCATTACGACCCAACGAAGTGGTTGATAAAGTCATGTTCTTGGCTAGGACTCACATCTAAGTTGCGCACAACGCCTACATTTAGAATTGAAAAAGCCCGTGCGAGTCAACTTTTGAAGAAAGCAAGAGAAAAGCTAGAATCGAAACCGAACACGCAAACAATCCTCGATCAGCTACAGCACGAGTTTGATACTTTAGTTCATCACATGCAGGAATACTACGAGATGCGCAAAGAAGTACTCGGTGCCAAAACTGCCAGTGTGGTAAAAAAATACGAATGTTCTGTAACGAAAATGAAGTACCAGCAAATTAAAGCAGAGTTCGAACGGCAGCAGCGTAGTTGGAACCTTATGGTTCGTCGATACGCATAGTTTATCCTCATTCTTACGATTACTTAGCTTCGCTTCGGCGAAGCTTTTTTGTTGTGAAGAGTGTTTTCCAATAATTGCTTACTGAGTAAAGTCTTTTTCCTATTGTGAATCAATTCACTCTTTATTCATTCACTTTCCTAGTCATATTTTCCTTCCTATAAATAGCTTCAAACCAGCACATAACACTTAGAAAACCAAATTCCAACAATACAATCTAACGAAATTATTTATTAAATTATTATTTGTCTCAGATCATGCAAGCCCCATATTTGTCTCGTGCCACAGCTAAGAATTCTGTAAATTCCTTGTCATAAACTGAAACAGTTTCTTTCTTTTTTACATAACATTCGGAGATCCCTATGTTAGAGCTCTTAATTGGCTTAGTGGTTACCATTGCGGTGGGTTACTTTATTGTCAAAGGCTATAAAGCTGCGGGCGTGTTACTGACCGCTGGTATTGCTTTACTTCTTATGACTGGCGTTTTGGGGCACGACGTGCTGCCGTCAAAAATCACCTCAACTGGTAACATGGTGACAGATGCGCTTGAATACGTGAAATACATGCTTCAATACCGCGGTGGCGGTCTTGGTATGCAAATCATGCTGCTTTGTGGTTTTGCGTCATACATGACTCATATCGGCGCGAACAACGTGGTAGTGAAACAGTTCTCTAAACCGCTTTCTGTCATCAAGTCTCCTTACGTCCTTTTGGTAGCGGCTTACATTGTGGCGTGTTTAATGTCTCTTGCGGTAAGTTCTGCAACAGGCCTTGGCGTACTATTAATGGCGACATTATTCCCAATGATGGTCGCGATGGGCATTTCTCGTCCAGCAGCCGTTGCAGTGTGTGCCTCTCCAGCGGCAATCATCCTTTCTCCTACTTCTGGTGATGTTGTTATCGCAGCAGAAAAGTCTGGTTTAGAGCTTGATGTGTTTGCGGTACAAACTGTGTTGCCTGTTTCTATTTGCGCAATCATCGTCATGGCAGCGGCAGCGTTCTTCTGGAACAAATACTTAGATAAGAAAGAAAATACACCAATGGAAAAAATTGATGTATCAGAGATCAAAGCTGACGCACCAGCGTTTTATGCAGCTCTTCCTTTTCTACCTATCATCGGCGTTTTCCTATTCAACGGTCGTACCATTCCAGGACTTAGTCTAGACATCTACACTATTGTGGTTGGTTCGATTTTCCTTGGAGCTCTGATCCATTATGTTGTAAATAAGTTCGATGGTAAGAAATCACTAGAAGATTTAGATTCTTGTTACGCAGGCATGGCTGACGCGTTCAAAGGCGTTGTGATGCTTTTGGTTGCCGCAGGGGTTTTTGCACAAGGTCTGATGTCTATCGGAGCTATCGATAACCTACTTCATCTAGCAGATAATGCTGGTGCAGGCGGCGTTGCTTTAATGCTTATTCTAACTGCATTGACAGTTGCAGCAGCAATTGCAACGGGTTCGGGCAACGCGCCTTTCTATGCGTTCGTGGAGTTAGCACCATCTTTGGCTGCGAAAATGGGATTAAACCCTGCTTTCCTAATTATCCCGATGCTTCAAGCATCAAACCTAGGCCGTACTATCTCACCAGTATCTGGCGTAATCGTTGCGACATCAGGTATGGCAAACATCAGCCCGTTTGAGGTTGTAAAACGCACATCCGTTCCAGTTCTAGCAGGCCTTATCACGGTGATTATTGGTACTATGGTGCTTGTTCCAATGAGTGCCTAACGGTATTGCCACGATCAAACTAAAAGCAATATCCGAACAAAATTACGTTTAATTAAAAACGCCAGCAAATGTGCTGGCGTTTTTTTTATTCTAATGTGTTGATTTACGCTGACTTAAATCGGTCAGGAATCTTAGTGATACTCTCTCTGTAGCTAAACCATAAGTAGGTAACGGCAAGCGAAAAGAATAAATATGAAAGTGCGAATACGATTGGAGACGTGATTAATTCCGCGGACATTCCCCACATCACACCGACTACGGTTATCGTCAACTTAGAAAGCATACCGCAAATGAGTAGGAATAAAGCAAGCTGTGGAAAGCGCGAGCTGCGAAATGCGAAGAAATAACAGCTACCTACCGCTAAAGAAGCAATAGATAAGCCCAACATAAATGAATGGATGTGGTCTGCTGATGCGATACCAGCGGATACCGAAGCCATGAGTAATAGGAACAGTTTCATAAGTCACCTCACAACAAATCTAAAAAGCATCCCTTCATAAATGAAAACTCATTTTTCACTATATTCTGCGCCTAAAATCAGCAATTACAAGTTACTTTTTTGCTCACTTAATGTACATAAAAGCTAATCAGCTTCAATTATTACAAAAGGTTAACAATTAAAAATTAGGAAACCCTTTGCATCTGATACTTACGACAGTCAGATGATAAATTCGCCATTTTTGTTACAGATGGTTAACATGGAAACATTTAGAAATTTTTTATTTGAAATGTGAACTGTGCACTCAACAGCGTAAAACCTCTCTCTCTTGACTCATCATTCGTTATTAGTGAACAAAAAAATGTCACTTTTTTACAACGTTCTTACTACATACAAAACCATGAATTCACATCCACTTTTAATGTTGCAAATTATTTTATCAGTAACCGTAAAAAGAGATTCCAATCACATATTTATTGGTTATAATCCGCGCTCATTGCGTTAAACGTTGAAAAACGCAAACTAATTTTGAGAAAAAACATCTTTAAACCAACCTTCTTTGCGGCATTGCCAATAAGAGGAAAAACTGAGAATAAAAATGAGCAAGATTGATAAAGCTATGCGCATCCTGTTAGCAGGGTTCTGTATCAACCTTTGTCTTGGCATCCTGTATGCTTGGAGTGTATTCAACAAGGCACTGGTAACTGAATCAGGCTGGAGTGCTGCAGAAGCTTCTGCACCTTACGCAACTGCAACCATCACTTTCTCTATCTGTCTTCTTATTGCAGGTATTCTTCAAGACCGCATGGGCCCTCGAATGATCCTTATCCTAGGTACTGTTCTTACAGGTCTGGGCATGATCGCTTCTGGCTTTGTGAACTCTCCACTAATGTTGAACATTACATTCGGCGTGATCACAGGTGCAGGTATCGGTTTTGGTTACGCATGCCTATCACCTTCTGCGATGAAGTGGTTCCACGCTTCGAAGAAAGGTATGGTTAACGGCATTATTGCGGCAGGTTTTGGTCTAGCGGCTATTTACCTTGCGCCAGTAACTTCTGCGCTAATAGACAGCATGGGCATTCAAACTAGCTTTATGGTTCTTGGTTTTGGTATCCTAGCGATTGCGGTTCCTCTTGCAGCAACCATCAACAACCCACCAGCAGACTACACACCTGCGGAGCCTAAAGTAAAAGAAGGCCAAGCACCTAAAGCGGTGAAAAAGTCAGATGACTTAACTTGGAAAGCAATGTTGAAAACGCCACAGTTCTACTCTCTATGGATCATGTACGCGTTTGCAGCTTCTGTTGGTCTAATGATCATTGGTAACATCACGACAATCGCAAGCGTTCAAGCAAACTTGCCAAACGCGGTTTACCTAGCATCTATTCTTGCTGTATTTAACTCTGGCGGTCGTGTTGCCGCGGGTATGCTTGCAGATAAAATCGGCGGTGTTCGTACGCTTCTACTTGCGTTCGTTCTACAAGGCGTAAACATGGTGCTGTTCGCGACGTTCGACTCTGAGTTTACACTGATCATCGGTACAGCAATCGCAGCGGTAGGTTACGGCACACTTCTAGCGGTATTCCCTACTCTAACGGCTGAGTTCTACGGTCTGAAAAACTACGGCACTAACTACGGCGTGCTTTACACAGCATGGGGTATCGGTGGTGCAATCGGCGCAGCGGTTGTTGGTTTCTCGATGACAAATGGCGACGGCTACACCTTGGCTTACACAATTTCTTCAGCAATGATGGCAGTATGTATCGTACTTGCGTTCATCACTAAGCCATTGTCTGATGCGAAAGTAGCACAGCTAAAAAACGCATAATTGCGAATTGATTTGATAACAAAAAGGCTTAACCTATGGGTTAAGCCTTTTTGTTATCGGTCGTTTATGGAAAGCCCTATCGAACTTGCACCAGACTACTATCTAGAGAACTTCATTAAGCTGACTCATCACGCAGTAACTTGGTACAGCGATTTACTGACCAAGGAAGAACACGCATGGCTTTGCTCGTTTGATTCTTTGAGCAAACACGCCCAGTGCCTTTTGGTACGTTTATACAGCCGAAAGGGATGTTGGTTTCGAAGTGATAAACTGAGTTATCAAGAAATACCTTCTATCAATGAAGCGCTGGCGGAATTGAGTCAACATGAGTTTGTAGCCCTTTCCCCACCCCTTTCTCATCAAGAGTTAGCGGCCAATTTACTGACCAAACCAGAAATCTCTGCGCTTTATCCCGAACTGCCGAAATCACTCAAGAAAGACGCCCTTGTCGAACGTTTGAGTAATGCGGAATTTGATCGTATAGAGAAGCTTGAGTTTACGATCGTCAAACTCAATTCAGCTCATATGATCGACGTGTTGCTCACTCTGTTTTTTGCCAACACCCATCAAGACTTAAGTCAGTTTGTGCTTGATGACTTAGTTTTGCATCAGTTCGAGCAATATCAATTGAGTAAAGTGCGCCGTTTCTTTGATTCACGTGAGCAAATAGACCGTTTAATTGAACTGAGCCAGTTGGCCAACCTGTACTGGCAATTTGACCGAAAAGACAAAGCCAATCTCGACTTATTAATTGAGGCAATGCCTCAGCCCGTTAAACACCGTTACGTAGATCGTAAACGCGAGCACATGTTGAATGACATAGCACGTGATTACGAACGGCTTAATGATCTAGAGACCGCCCTATCTCTATTTGGCCAAACTCAACTCACACCGAGCCGAGAACGACGCGCACGTATCTATGACAAATTAAACCATGATGATTTATTTTGTGACATTGTCACAGATATGCTTAACTCACCGATCGATGTGTCTGAGCTCGAAGTTGCACAAAAACTTGAGCAACGGTTAAAACGAAAACAAGGCGAGAAAGTGCCAAGAGTGACGAAGCCAACCTGTACGGAATACCGCCTTGAACTGGATTTATCTCAACAGAGAGTCGAACTCGCCAGCAAAGCGTATTTTGAGTCCTTAGGCTGGACTGTATTTTACGCCGAAAATGCACTGCTTAATGCATTACTTGGTCTCACTTTTTGGGATGCGATTTTTGCTCCTATTGAAGGGGCATTCATTAACGCTTATCAACACCGTCCTTTAGATTTATATCACTCGGATTTTGTTACCAAGCGCCAAGCTTTGATAGACACCGCTTTTGCCGAACTAGAAGCGGGCAACACCCAGATGTTATTGACAAAATACGATGAGAAGTTTGGCATCAGTAATCCATTTGTACATTGGAATTTAATAAGTAAAGAGCTACTCGAAACAGCACTCAACACTATCCCAACCAATATGCTGATGGCGCTGTTCAAAATACAATTGAGCGACCTTAAGCTTTACCGTAATGGGATGCCGGATCTCATTGCTTTTAAAGAAAACGAGTTCGAGTGGATTGAAGTGAAAGGCCCTGGCGATAAACTCCAGGATAACCAATGGCGTTGGATCAAAGAGTTTACTCGCCTTAATGTCCCGTTTGCGGTGTGTTACGTCGCAGCAACTTAACTTACTCTATATAAAGAGCTTGGTGTTTGTTCACTCAAACCGCCCCTCGGTTATCGCCCCTTGCTCTTTTTTCTAAACATTTTTTCGTTTCTTCACGATCGCTTCACGCTTCTTCACACAAAATGCGCTTCTACTCACTAAGTTGATTTGAAGAGGCAAAATAAAATGAACAAAACACTTCTTGCGTTACTTGTTACCTGCTCAGTTTCGGTATCTGCGGCTCCTTATGTAGGTCTGGAATATGGACTAGGCACCACTGACCATGATTTGGAACCTCACTTTTCAACTGACAACGTAACACTCAACCCTGAGCTTGAAGACGGTATTTTCTCAGGCTTTGTCGGTTACGCATTTAATGACAACTGGGCATTGGAACTGGGTTACAGCCAGTTTGACCTTGATGATAGTCGTTCAAAAAACCTAGGTATCAAGTCAATCGATGGCAAAGATTACCATCATGAAATGGATTGGGATGCGTCAATCAAAGCCAAGCAAGTGTCGTTGGCTCCTGTGTTTAACTATGCATTAAATGATAAATGGACAACAAAATTCAAAGCGGGTCTAACGTACACGGAATACAACGCCAAGGTTTCTAAACATCAAGAATACGAACTTGTCACGAACGACGATGTGGAAATGACCAACACGCTTTTCCATAGCGCGGAGAAAAACAACGAGCTAGGCGCAATGTTCTCAGTGGGTGCGGAATACAGAATTTTCCCGCAGCTCACCATAGGTGTAAACGCAAAATACCAACTAGACAGCTACGCAAACACTGCATCCTTTAATGTAGGCACAACTTATTACTTCTAATATCAGGAGAGGATAATGAAAAGAGTATTGTTAACATCCATGCTTGCCCTACTTTCAAGCTCGGCTTTCGCCGCGTTTAATGGCCCAGAAGTCAGTGCAATCAATGCGGTGAAAGAGGCGCGCAACGCAACCGACGACAGCGCTGTAGTGCTAACCGGGCATATTGTTCAATCATTTGGTAACGAGACTTACTTGTTCAAAGACAACACTGGTGAGATCGAAGTAGAGATCGACAACGAACATTGGATGGGTCAAGAGGTGACACCAAAAGATACCGTAATGATTCGAGGAGAGGTTGATTCAGATTGGACAACTACGCAAATAGACGTTGAGACCATTCAAAAACGTTAAGAAGTTGACGATACCTCAACACAAGCAACACAGCCACATTTTAGTGGCTGTGTTAAGCAATAATCATGGAGAACGCTCGTTTAGCTAGTCAAGCAAGGACAATCTTGCGGTACGACTAATCGTATACTCTTAGGCTGAACATCAAATCTAATGGTTCTCGAATGATAGGGTTCTCCATCTAAATTAAGAGGTAATGGATTCGGGAAGTCTATCTCCAACCAGCTTGCTCTTGTGTACTTCACAAACTCTCCTTTCTCACTCGGGTTATTGATCTCGTCGATTACTTTAGGCAGCTCATGAGGTAAAAATGGGCGCACCAATGTTAGATCCATCAGCCCATCATTAATCATCGCTTTTGGAGCTAACTCTTGCCCACCTCCAGCAAGGCGCCCATTACAAAACGCACCGAGCAACATTTCTCCCTGATACGCACCACCTTCAATCGTTATTGTTCCGTCATATGGTTTAAAGCCAAGTGCTTTTACAACACCAGTTAGCGTATAAGCTCCACCGCCAAGAAAGTTTTTGAGTTCAACAGGCGTTTCTGCTGTAACTTCTGCGCCAAACCCTGCTGTTGCCACGTTAATAAAGCAGCGATCGTTCGCTTTGACGCAATCGACCAAAGCGGACTGCCCCTCAACAGCAAGAGATAAAGACGCCTTAATGGAATTAGGTACTTGAATAGCGGTAGCAAAGTCATTGGCGGTACCAAGGGGAATAATGGCTAACTCAGGGCGTTTTTCTTCGTCAATTTGAATAATCGCAGAAGCCGCCTCATTGACGGTCCCATCGCCACCAGCGACAACAATACGTTCAATGCTTTCATCAACCGCTTCTTTTACTAGCCGCGGCATGTCTTGAGATTCCCACGTCACACGCACCTGTACGTCGATGCCTTTGTCTCTCATTTTCATGATTGCATCTCTTAACTCTGGATTCCCAGCTTTTTTTCCGTTAAGGATGGCACGTATTGTCTTTTTCATTGCACTTCCTATTGGTTGATGACTTTTCCTGCTTGCTTAATCTGTGAACGCAACCACTGATGGGCGCTGTCGTTTGTGCGACTAGGATGCCAGATTGTGCAAAGCTCATACATTTGTTCATCAAATGGCATTGATAAAGATTTAACATGATAGGTGTTATTGAACAAGTTGATCATCGACTCTGGCATTAAACCAATGTATTCACTACCACAAATAATTGGGAGCATTTCTAGTACGCCTGAGGCTCGATACTTAATCTTTCTCTTATCCAAGTCGACAATGTCATCGGCGTTTAACAGGCTCTTACGACTCTGCCACTGCGAAACTACTACGTGTTCTTCTTCAAAAAATTGTTCAGCCGTAATCTCGTCATTCAGGCGGGGATGCGCTTCGCTACATACCACCACCAAACGCTCCGTAAGTACAGTTTCCAGTTTTAGCACCGTTCTTGCTCTTGGTGTGATATCAATGATCAAATCGTATCGTTGTAACCGCAGATCACTTTCAAAATCTTCCGTAAAAAGCGGATGTACTTCTAATGCAACATTTGGCGCCGACACACGGATTTGTTTCATGACTTGAGGTAGCAACTCAAAACTTGCAACGGACACACAGGCAATAGAAAACACTCTATTCGACACTTTAGGGTCAAACTCACTAGAGGCCGATAATGTCGAAGTGAAATTTTGTACTGAAGCTAGAAGAGCAGGATAAATATCCATCGCAAACGAGGTAGGCTCGACACCTTTAACGCAACGATGAAACAATGGATCATCGTAGATATCACGTAGCCTTGCTAGCGCTTTACTCACCGCAGGCTGGGTGATGTTTAAACGCGCCGCCGCCCGAGACAAGTTACGCTCTTCATAGATGGCAGTGAAAATGGGAATAAGATTAAGGTCGGTCGGTTTCATGCTATTAAATTTTTCAAAAGTCACTTTCTCTATTTTAATCTAACAGCATGATCCTTCACGTAGCCAAGTGCAATAAATGGGCGGTATCGCTTGTTTTAATGAGTTTTAACTCAATTTTGACGCACTTCATTCACCACATAAACTGGCACCATAGTGCAACGTAAAGCTTGACTTAGGCTTTGCCTAGGTAAGGGGTAAGAAACTCGCTGACTTCCTCGCCGCATAAACCAGTTTCTACCTCTATACCTGCTTGTTTTAGAATCTCGATACCTCGACCACTGTTGCGTGGGTCGGGGTCCAATATGGCTACGACGACTTTGCTTATGCCGGATTTGACTAATGTCACCGCGCAAGCTGGCGTGCGACCAACAAACGAACACGGTTCCAGCGTAACGTATGCCGTCACCGATTCTAACGAGCCTTGATACGCATTCAGCGCTTCCACTTCCGCGTGATTGCCACCAATCGCTTGAGTATGACCTTCAGAAACGATTTGATTGTCTTTCACTAACACGCAGCCAACCGGCGGGTTGGGTTGACATTCAGGAAGCGCATTTTTGGACACTTCCAATGCGCGGCGCATAAACTCTTGGCTCATTTGAACTCTATTCTCTAATAAAAACGAGGCGCTATATTAGCGCCCCGTTTTATTCATTGCCATCTCTTCCAATGACTTTGTCCAGTTCTGGTAACGCTCGCGGAATACGGAATTTAAAGCGTTTTTGTTTGGTCTGGACTTTGCGCCACATCGACTTCAGTAAATGAGCGCTATTTTCACCATTTTGCATTCGCGACGCACTTTTTTGCCACGATTCACTCGTATCGGCTTTGGTCATTTCTAGCTCGGCCGTATTTAAACGCAATTGTTTGTACAATATGGTCCTTGCTTCAGACCAACGTTTAGCCTTTAACAAACGGTGGAACGTCAGCCATGCTGGTGTCGGTCTGTTGCGGTAGTAACGTTTAATGGCTACCAATGAAATAATCACAAAACCCAGAAATACAAGCGTGGATACAATCCATGCAAAGTACGTTTTGATGAAGGATTTCAACGTGTGCTTCGCAGCAAATGTTTTGCCCTCTAACATCACCGTTTCCACTTGCTGAGTCTTACTGTTCCACCAACGAAACTCATAATCAGGCAGGGTTAATTCACCACCTTGTTGAATCACGTACACGCTCTCTTCTGTGCGTGTTGACTGGTAATCACCACGTGTTTGCGTATCTGTCAAACGGTGGGGTTGAGGATACGCTTGATAACGGGTTGTTGATTCTCCTTTCAACAAGTCTGGTAGCAATACAGATAGTGAATCTTGAGCCGAAATGGTGATTTTACGCGTGATTGCATCCCCAACTTTGAGTGACTCAGTGGAGGTATCCCACTCTTGCTTTACCTCTACATCTGTTGCAGAAAACCAAGGTGTCTCACCACTCAGCAGGCCCGATGGCAAGGCGGTTTTGAACTTAATCGGCTGCGTGTAAAGTGTGCCTGACACCTTCTCGCCGTCCGGCGCAGACACCTGAACGCCCACTGCGACAGGTGGAATCACAAAATCACCAGAAGCTTGAGGATACAAAGTCACTTCCCAGCGTTGACGCGACCAAGTTTGCCCCTCTTTTTGCTCAGTAAAGTTGGTTGCTAGTTGATTACGCTGTTTGGCGATAACATTGGGCATTTCAATATTGCCAATTCTCGTACCCCCCGTAAACCAACGCGGGGTTGCCACTTCGATGGTTAAAATAACTTGCTCATTGACGCTAAAGCTTGGTGTTTTACGCTTCTCTCCAGCCGTTGGTTGTTGACCAACCCACGCTTGTAACTCTACACCATGCTCTCGTTGAACGTCACGAATATCTTGAGCTAACACACTACTGCTCAGGAGGAAACCGAAACAGATAACTACCCACAAGGGTAAAGCAAAGGGCGTAAAACGGTGGCTTTTCATCATTGCACCGCCTCCTCTGTATTTTCGCTCGCAGTAGAGGTTGATTCTCCGGTTTCTATTGAACGCAATTGAATCTGAAACTTCGCATTTAAGAAGTATTTAGGATCCGCTTCGACTCGCTTTAACCATTTGTCGGCTAATTCTTGGCTACCTATGATGTCGTCTGCATTTAACGTCTCTTTAATCATCAACTCCGCTGACGTTTTTTCATCCGCCCCTTCTGCGGTTTGAGGGTTATCGCCTAGCTCGGTTGATGCTTCTTGCTCTGTTCCTGCCTGACTCTCACTCATCCGGTTGATGTCCTCTACAATACCACCAATCACTTTCAAGTTATGCTCAACATCCGGTCTTAGCCTCTCGCTCAACGTTGGCTTGTTGGCTAGGGATTTTAACAAGTCACGTGCAGCCAAATATTCACGCTGACGCGCCAATGCACTCGCCGCATTATAAAGACCGTAATCTCGAACCTCTTCGGACGGGTCGTTTTGCATTTCCAAAAACGCACTGTGGGCGAGTTCAAACTCGCTAGCGTAGTAGTACGCCGTGCCTTTGCGTAATGGATTGACAAAGTGTTTCGCGGCTTCTAAATACGCTTGTTTGTTAAACAAACGCTGTCCTTGTTGGTCTGGCGTTAGCCACAAATCCCACCACCATTGCGCTACCTTGTCGAAAGCCGTCACTTTTTGCACAACTTGTGGCTGCTCGGCTTTAACAGAAATGTTCTCCGCCAACGCACTGGTTGGCATCAATAACGTGCCGCTCACCATTACAATCACGCACCACTGCACTAACCACCCTTTTCTAAACCACAGCATCATGATCAGCGCGATTGGGAACAGAAGCTGATATCCCATGTCTTTCCAAGGCATTGAAGATTCGCCATTAAGCTGCATATTGCGCTCAACGTATCGATTCAGTTGCTCGATATCACTATTATCGACGGTCACTTCCACCAATCGACCGTTAGTCTGACTAGCCAGTTTTTGTAGAGAATCCAAATCCATTGGGTTGTTACTCACAATGTCAGCATTCCCTGCCGCAAGAATTAACAGTTGATAAGGTTTGCCCGAGAAATACGCTTGGTATTGCTCAATCGTGGCCGGGTTCACGCCGTCACTCACCAACAGAACAGTGGAGCCTGGTTGACCTTGCAATTGTTGGTCAATTAACGGCAATGCTTTTTCGGCAAGCTTACCTTGCACGGGCATAATTTCTGGCGTAATGGCCGCCAAAAACGGGTCAAATACTTTGCTGTCTTGAGTTATAGGCATCGCGACATGAGCACTGCCCGCGAACACGACTAAACCCGTTTTTCCGCCTTTTCGCGCGGCTAGCAAATCGCGTATTTTCTGTTTGGAACGCTCAAGGCGGCTTGGTGGGAGATCTTTTTGCAGCATCGAGTCGCTGTTATCAAGCACCACAAGCATAGAGGCTTTATCTTCGCCAAAGGGGGAAGATTCACGTTGCCACGTTGGGCCTGCACAAATCACAATGGCGATGAACACAATCAGCATCAAGAGCTTAAGCGGCAGTTGCTTACGCCAGCCTCGCTCACCTATCGTCAAAGCATTGCGTAAATGTTCGGGCAGAATATCCTTCCAGCTTGGCTTGCTTTCTTCTCGCCAGCGTAACCACACCAAGAAAAACATGGGGACCAAAGCCAGTAACCACAGTGGTCGAATAAAATGAAACTGCGTAAAGAATTGCGTCCAACTAAGAGAATCAAACATCGCTCTCTCCTAATGATGATCGTGTAACAGCCCTTCTTTTGAGTGTTGCGACGCTGAACGCGAGCAAATGCATGATGACCACTAACGCCATCAAATAATGATGAAGGCTTTGTTTTGGGCGGTATGTAGTGCTTTCGTAAAGTTGAGGTTCCAGTTTGCCAATTTCGTCGTAGGCAGCCGATAGTTCATCACGGTTGAGTGCTTCAAACGCTTCACCGCCGGATTCTTTCGCAATGCGATGAATTGTGTCCATATCCAACGCGGTTTCACCTATCGTTTCCGGATCACCCATCGCAATCACGTGCACTCTCACGCCTTTGGCTTTCGCAACTTTCGCCGCATCAATCGGTTCAACAAAACTGCCCGTGTCGTTACCATCGGTTAATACAATCGCGACTTTTTCACGGTTTTGATCTTGTTCTAAAGCACCACGCGACTTATCGCTTTGCTCAAAAACTTTAATCGCTAAGCCAATCGCATCACCAAGATGGGTACTCTGCCCTGCCATTGCCACATCGGTTTGGTTAAGCAGTTCGAGCCACACTTTTTGGTCTGCGGTAAATGGCGTTTGCACGAAAGCAGCATCACCAAAAAGCACCAAGCCTAATCGGTCACCTTTACGAGACTGAACAAACTCCGACAGCACTTCTTTTGCCGCATCAAGACGAGAAATTTTTTCGCCTGTACGTGAGGTGAAATCTGGCTCGGCCATGGAGCCCGAAAGATCCACCACCACCATCACATCGCGCCCTAAACTCTCGCGAACTTGAGGCTCGCCTAATACGGTGGGTTTTGCCATCGCACACACCACCAAAAGCCATGAGAGAATTAACGTTGCTCGTTGCCACCAACTCGGGATCAACTGGCTTGCACCTTCTGATGGCGTCTCGCCAATCGCTTCCACCAGCTGACTAAAAAACGGCACTTTGATCGCCATTTGCTTAGTGCGATATGCAGGCACCAAGTAGTACACCACCAACGGCAAGGGCAAAACCAGAAACCACATTGGGTGAGCAAATTCAAAACCAGACAAACCAGTTATCGATGCAAGAAGATCATTCATGTTGACCTCCCTGATGTGCTTTGCGTTTCAATCGTGGTGATTTATTTGCCGCGCTTTTTTGAGCATCACAACGGTGCTCACTCACCCAGTTTTTCGCACGAGCAATAAGCGTTACTCGCTCTTCGTTGGTTAGCGTAACGCTTGGGTCAACAATACTTTGTAGCCAGCACTTTGAAAGCTCATCGTTAAAAACCATTTGCGAGTTTGCTTGAGAGTCTCTGGTTTGCGGATACAGCGCATCGAGCTTGCGCAGAAAGGCGGTATCAAACAATTTCGCGTTGCGGCTATCAATATGAATCAGCACTATTTTAAGCACAGAGAACAATACTTTTGGCATGTCTTTGTCGCTCGGGTTGATTTGCGAAATCGCCAGTAGAGCTTCTTTTCGGTAACGATTATGCCACCATTGCCGAGCCAAGCGATATGCGAAATATACCAATGCAATGAACGCAACCGCCGCTAAAATTTTCCAGCCAATAGTTTGCGGGTACCAACTCACGCTAGATGGTACGGCCACATCATGCAGCTCTCTGAGTATGTAGGTACTTGGAGGTGTAGGAAGATCACTCATTTAACGCCCTCCTACCAGTTTTTGGAATTGTTTAATGTGCTCACCTGTCGTATCGAGTTCGATGTGCGGAAGGTGTTTCATCGCCATAAGTTGAGAGAGTGATTGACGCTGTAAGCTAGTTCGAGCCTCAAGCTTTGCGCTCGCAGCTTCTACCTTTGCTTTGCTGTCTAAATTGAGTTGATACTGCCCGTCACCAACCACCCATTTCGATTTTGCCAAATCGTCTGGTAGCGCTTGTTCTAATGGGTCACTGACCATCACTGCAAGAACATCGTTGTGCTGTTGTAGCTGTTTAAGGTGATCAAGGTGGTGCTCCTCGCAGTCGCTCCAGTCGCTGATAAAAATCAAAGTGGATTGCTTGAGCTTCATGCGTTTAATAAGCTCAATCCATTTACTGAACGTTACTTTTTCGGAATTGCAGGAGTCCACATTGAGCGATTGATTGGCTTTAGCGAGACGTTTAAGTTGCGCCAGAAGATCGTTTTGCGAACGCTGTGCCTTGCTGTGAAACAACGCCTGCGGGGATGCGATGACAAAACCGACTCGGTCGCCATCTTTTAATACTCGCCACCCACACATCGCTGCGATCTCTGCCGCGACAACTGATTTCATTACTTGCGTCGAAGCAAAAAACATTGTGCTTCTCTGGTCGACACACACGATTACGTTGCGATCTTTTTCTTCTGTATAGCTGCGCACGTGCGGCTTACCTGTACGCATCGTAACTTTCCAATCAAGGTTACGAATATCGTCACCCAATTGGTAATGGCGCAGCTCTTCGAAGTTCAATCCACGACCGCGAAACAACGAATTGTGTCGGCCAGAGAGTACGCTACCCGCTTTTAGATGAGGAAGTAAACTGAATGATTCTGCTTGTGCTTGCAGACGTACTAAACGAGCATAATCGCAGTACAAACGGGGATCCATCCCCTGTGATTTTGGCGCAAGAGTTGGCTTAGCCATAATGCCTCCCACTTACCCAATTTCTACACAGTCTAGCAGCTCTTGTACGACTCGTTGATGATCGACCCCATCTGCCAGTGCATCGTAGGTCAAAGAAAAACGGTGGCCCAATACAGACGGAACCATGGCACGCACATCGTCAGGAGTAACGTGGTCACGTCCTTGCATCCACGCATACGCACGAGCGCATTTGTCGAGTGCGATAGAAGCACGAGGACTAGAGCCAATCTCAATCCATTTTGCTAAGTTTGAATCGGCATAACGCTCTGGCTTACGAGTCGCCATCACTAACGCAACGATGTAGTTTTCCACTAGGTCTGATACCACGATGTTTGGTAACTGACGACGCGCTTCTAGCACCACGTCTGGCTCGATGTGTTTTGGCGTAATAGTTTCGCTGCTGGTTTCCGCACCCAATTCTTCACTGCGCACCAAACGAATGATGTCACGTTCTGCGTCATCTTCTGGATAATCGACGGTAACCTTCATGATAAAGCGGTCCATTTGCGCTTCTGGCAGTGGGTACGTGCCCTCTTGCTCTACTGGGTTTTGCGTTGCAAGCACCATAAATAAGTCTGGCAATACGTGAGTTTTATCGCCTACTGTGATTGTGCCTTCGGCCATGGCTTCAAGCAGTGCCGCTTGTACTTTGGCAGGTGCACGGTTGACCTCATCAGCAAGTACAATGCTGTTAAAAATGGGCCCAGGTTGAAAGTGGAGTTGCGGCTTACCATCCAGCTCTTGATAAACCTCAGTACCCGTCACGTCAGATGGTAAAAGATCCGGCGTAAACTGGATTCGACCAAAACTGGTGTTTAACAAGTTCGCCAACGATTTTACGGAACGTGTTTTTGCCGTTCCCGGTAAACCTTCTAGCAGAATATGCCCATTTGTTAATAACCCGATGACTAAAGCTCGAACCACGTGGCTTTGTCCAATGACGCTTTTTTCTGTTTGTTCGATGAGTTCTTTTATCGCTTGTTGTGCGTGGTTCATAGGATACCTTTTCAATGGTTTAAGCCGTCTTTTCGATAGTTAAGTATAAGAACAAATGAAATAACTTAAGGTTATATTCACTATGTTATCTTTGCGGTTCTTGAGATTGGAGAAGTTGTGCAAGACCAACCAACATCGGTAACGCATAATCAAAGAACATTTTGATTCCCGAACACAAATAGTTTAGACCACTCTCACCATTCGGCGTTTTGATCAAACGGTTTTTTGGGCACTCACCCCAACAATAAGGCAAGTAAGGGCATTGCTTACAATACGTCGGCAATGAATCGCGTTTTGCCATGCCAAAAGTATATTGTCTTGTAGAGAAGGCCATTTCATTCAGTGAGTGTTCATGAATGTTGGCGAGTTTGTATTCTGGATACACATAGTGGTCGCAACTGAACACGTCGCCATTGTGCTCAATCGCCAACCCTTTGCCACAAAACTCCGCCGTCACGCAAAGCTGAGACGGTTTCCCCATTACTTGCGCCACCGCGGTTTCAAACAGATTAACCAGCACACGGCCAAGATCGTTATTCACCCACTCTTCAAAGGTCGCCATTAAAAAGCGTCCCCAGTCTTCAGGATCGACTGACCAATCCGTTACAATCGACATTGGATGCCCCGGTTTAGCCAGATCACTGCCTTTGGTTGGGATCATCTGTTCGTTCCAAAACTGCGGCGCGGTTGTTTGGAAGTTGTTGGCTTCTACCACCGGCGCAAACTGAATATAAGTCACACCCAATTCTTGGGTTAAAAATCGATATACTTCGAGCGGGTATTTCGCGTTGTGACGATTCACCGTGACCAACGCGTTGAATTTCACGCCATGCGCTTGGAGCTTATCTACCGCTTTCATCACCAGATCAAACGTCGGCTTACCGCTGCGGGTTTTGCGATATTTGTCGTGCAGCTCTCGTGGCCCATCAATCGACAAGCCAACTAGGAAGTTGTGTTCTTTTAAAAACGCACACCACTCATCGTTTAGCAAAATGCCGTTGGTCTGAAGGTCGTTTTCAATGCGAACGCCTTTCGGCTGATGTTTCTTTTGCAGAGCTACGACATTACGGAAATAGTCCAGCCCAAGCAGCGTTGGCTCCCCACCCTGCCATGAGAAAACAATTTCTTCGCCATCCTGACTTTCGATGTAGCTTTTCACGAACGCTTCCAATGTTGCGTCGTCCATTTTTGGCTGCTTTTCTTGGTGCAGTAGATTTTCTTTATGCAGATAAAAGCAGTACTGACAATCGATGTTGCATTTTGCTCCGCCCGGCTTTGCCATCACATGGAATCGACGGTCATACGCCTCCGGAACCGGTGATTTAGACGCCGTTTTAAGAGGAACAATAGGCATGGTAGTAGAATGGCGAGGGGAAATCTTACTCATACGTTTCTCACTATTAAATATACCCAAATAACCTCGTGAGCTTTGTACCACAAGAGTGAAGCTATTTGGGTATATAGCGCTCCGAAAAGCGCTATGGATTATCGATGTTCTTTATTACTTAGAAGACTTAGGTACGAATGAACCTGCTTCCATGCGAGGTGGGAACTCTTTAAACGTACCCATTACCTCTTTCACTTTCTCTACCGCTGGCATCATTAGGAATGAACGCTCGTACATCCAACGAGAGTAACCCATACCTTGGTCACCACGTTCGAATGGGTCGATACTCAAGTCGAAGATCAATGGAACACGAAGTTTAGTAAACGGCTTGCGCCATACATCCATGCCCGTTTCATTCTCTTGAATCATAAAGTGGAACTTGTACTTTCCTTGGCGTAATGCCACAAGATCGCCGTCATCGCTCCAGTAAACGAACTCATTACGAGCAGATTTGTCTGATTTACCCGTTAGATATGGCAGTTGGTTATAACCATCTAGGTGAACTTTATAGTCCATATCACCAACTTTCTTGCCTTTTAGTAATTCATCTTTAACTTTGGTGTCACCCGCTGCAGCAACCAATGTCGGGAAGAAGTCCTCTAATGACATCATGCCGTTGAACGTTTTACCTGCTTCGATGTTTCCTGGCCATTTAATCAACATCGGCACACGGAAACTGCCTTCCCAGCCAGTGTTTTTCTCAGAGCGGAATGGTGTCATCCCTGCATCAGGCCACAAATCAACCATAGGACCGTTGTCAGTGGTGTAAACAATGATTGTATTGTCATCCACACCCAACTCTTTGATCTTATTAAGTAGCTGACCGATTTGATCATCGTGCTGCTTAACACCATCCGCGTAGAAACCAGCACCTGTTTTACCTTTGTATTCTTCAGGAACATGCGTGAAGTTGTGCATGCGAGTGGTGTTAAACCAAGTAAAGAACGGCTTATCCGCTTTTACTTGTTTTTCTATGAAGGTTTCCGCAGCATCAAGGAATTCACCGTCAACATTTTCCATACGCTTACGCGTAAGTGGACCGGTATCTTCAATTTTGCCGTCAGCGTAAGAGTGGATTACGCCACGAGGGCCAAATTTCTTCTTGAACTCTGGATCTTTAGGATAATCCACGTTCTCTGGCTCTTCTTCCGCGTTCAAGTGATATAGGTTGCCGAAAAACTCATCAAAACCGTGGTTGGTAGGAAGGTGTTCGTCTCGGTCGCCTAAATGGTTCTTACCAAATTGTCCGGTTGCATAACCCATTTGCTTAAGCACGGTTGCAATCGTTGGATCTTTTTCCGAGATACCTTGCGGAGCGCCTGGTAAGCCCACTTTTGATAGACCAGTACGTTTTGGCATTTGACCGGTAATGAATGCAGAACGGCCTGCTGTCGAACTTTGCTGTGCGTAGAAGTTAGTGAACTTCGCACCTTCTTTAGCAATGCTATCGATGTTCGGCGTGTTGTACGCCATCATGCCTTGGTTGTAGGTACTAAGGTTCCAGTAACCAACATCATCACCAAAGATGACAAGAATGTTGGGTTTGTCCGCTGCGTGTGCAACTGCAGATGCAGCGCCTAATGCTAACGTACATGCGTTAAGTACGAGTTTTTTACTGCTCGTTTTGGTCGCATTTTTCATATTATCTCCAAGAGTTCGCTAGTGCGTAAAAATGGTATTCGCTTTTCAATACCATTGTTGATATAAGATAAAGCACTAATTTCAGGCGATAAATGCAGTCAGAATTAGTTAACCTATAAATTAAATTTATGAGTAACGTTATGGACTTGAATTTGATCCAAACTTTTCTTGTTGTCGCGGAGTTCCAATCTTATACGAAAGCCGCGGAACAATTGGGGCTTACACAACCCGCTGTGAGCGCTGCAATAAAGCGTTTAGAACAAGTGGTCGATAAGCAATTATTTGTCAAAAAAGGGCGAGGTATTGCACTAACATCCACCGCTTATCAACTGCTACCGCAATTCCAGCAAGCGGTTAATATCATTGATAATGCGATATCCGATAAGAATCATTTTGAAGTGTGTTGTTCCGAAATTTTATTGCACATTATGGACCCGATAAAGAACACTATTTTTTATGAATCACCACCCGAAAAGTTCTTATTATTTGAGCTGTTAAGACAACAAAAAGTCGATCTAGTAATCGATACGGTGATCACGAAAGATGCAGCGTTTATTATTGAAGATGCTTATGAGGAAGAAGCCGTGGTTATCTGTAGTGAGAACCATCCCCGTGTACACGGCACGCTCACAAAAGAGCAATTTTATGAGGAAACTCACTGTTTATTTTCAGGAAAATGGAACAACATGTCGGGGTTCGAGCAACTAGCAAAGGAAACAATTCAAGAAAGAAAAGTCGACTTGATCACATCTTCGCTAGCGGGCATGGCGCTGTATGTCGCCCAAAGAGACAGTTTAGGGATCGTGTCTCAATCTTTTGCAAACAAGTGGAGCAAAGCGCTCAAACTTCAAATTTTGCCCTGCCCCATTTCGATACGCTCTATCCCTTACAAGTTCGTTTACCATAAGCGAGAGGTAAACAACCCAGCCCACATCGCTCTACGTGAAAAAATCAAAGCCAACTTAACGGCAGCCCACTACGAACCAATTTGTTTATAACTCTTGTCAATTGAAGCGTTAGGCGTTTTCGTCATCAAGCTTTCTACAAACCTTAATAGATAGAATTTTACAGATAAAAAAGAGGCTCACGTTAATGAGCCTCTTTCTATATGTGATACTTCACTTAGCTTTTCCTACTTATTTGGGTTCTCTTTTAGTTTCTCCATCACTTGATCGAGCGAGAAGCTTGCTGCTTTTTGCCTTGGTGGGAACTCTTTAAACGTTTCAAGGAATCTGCCTACGTAAGCTTGCGCAGGAACAAGCATGTAAGCACGGTCTAGCATCCAATCGTAGTAAGTGTTAGAAGTGATATCAGCCACTTCGTAAGGATCCATACGCAAGTTGAAGATCTTAGGAACACGAAGTGTGGTGAATGGTTCAGCCCAAATACGCAACGTGCCTTTTGCTCGTTGCTCCATAAAGACCAGCTTCCATTTGTTATAGCGAAGTGCAGTTAAGTCTCCATCATCTGAGAAGTAAAAAATTTCTTCTCGTGGGGCCTTATCCTCTTTACCAGTCAAATATGGTAGGAAGTTATAGCCGTCTAGGTGAACTTTGAATTTCTTACCATTCGCACTATAACCTTTGAGCAATTTCTCTTTGATATTGTCATCACCCGCGGCAGCAACAAACGTTGGCATCCAGTCCATGTGATGCATGATATCATTCGAAACAGAGCCAGCTTTAATTTTACCCGGCCAACGTACCATCGCAGGAACTCGGTACGCACCTTCCCAGTTGGTATTTTTCTCTCCACGGAATGGCGTTGTACCTGCATCTGGCCACGAGTTCATGTGTGGGCCATTATCGGTGGAGTAAAAGACGATTGTGTTGTCTTTAATACCCAAATCATCCACTTTTTTCAGTAGCTGACCTACATGGTTATCATGCTCGACCATACCATCTGCATACTCGCTGATACCTGTTTTTCCAGAGTTCTCTTCTTTCACATGAGTACGGAAGTGCATACGAGTTGCGTTCCACCAGACAAAGAAAGGTTTTTCAGCCTTGACGGCACGATCCATAAAGTCGAGTGCCGCATCTAACGTCTCTTCATCCACGGTTTCCATGCGCTTGCGAGTTAGAGGTCCTGTATCCTCAATTTTGCCATCAGCGTACGAACGGATAACGCCGCGCGGACCGAACTTTTTACGAAACTCAGGATCTTTAGGATAATCGACGTTTTCTGGCTCCTCCTCGGCGTTCAAGTGATAAAGGTTGCCAAAAAATTCATCGAAGCCGTGATTAGTAGGAAGGTGCTCATCTTTATCACCTAAGTGGTTTTTACCAAATTGCCCTGTCATATAGCCCATCGGCTTCAGCATTTCGGCAATGGTTGCGTCCTCTTCCTTCAAGCCAAGATCAGCACCTGGAAGCCCCACTTTACTCAAACCTGTTCTAAGAACGGTTTGGCCCGTAATGAAAGTAGAACGGCCCGCTGTACAAGATTGCTCACCGTAATAGTCAGTGAACATCATGCCTTCTTTGGCGATACTATCTATATTTGGTGTTTTGTACCCCATCAAGCCAAACGTGTAAGCACTGAGATTGGACTGGCCAATATCATCACCCCAAATGACGAGAATATTTGGTTTCTCTGCTGCGATACTGCTACTTGTCGCACCGATTAAAGCGGCGGCAAGAATCGCTAATCGGCGTTTAACGCCATATTTCGCTGTCATATAAACCTCTGTGTGTATTAGAAAAGTGCTTCCTGCAACAGAATGTATAGTTCACAAATAGCGGATAAGCGAATTTACTAAATGAGAATTCTTTCTATCTTTGCCTAACATTACACCGTTATTTGTAGCTAATACGCACTCCAATAGCACTTTAGTTCAGAGCGCCATCGCACCATTCATCACTACTGGTAATCTCAAGTATTAAGATTGTCTACGCATATCACAGTGCTCATAAAGTACCTGATTGCTTTTACATAAATATTAATGATAATACGTTTTACTACTATTAATAATTAAGGTACCCGTGTGCTTGACTCCAAGGTTTCAAATGGAAAAACTTCCCAATGCCAACACAACGGCGTTCACCATAATGATGAGGAGCTATTACTAGATAAGCGCACTCACTCTGTGGTACTCAATTACTTGCCAAACAAGAAATCTGTTCAATTAACAAGCATTCAATTTAAGCTGCTGCAAACTCTCACTCACCATCAAGATCAAGTACTTAGTAAGCCTTTTCTTTACGAAACAGTACTAAAACGTGAATTTACTGAACATGATCGAGCACTCGATATGCACATGAGCAGAATGAGAAAGCGTCTAGTTCACGAAGGCGTTCCGACAGACAGAATTCAGACAGTCCACCGCCAGGGTTACATTTTCAAGCGCTCAGACAATCAACAGAAAAATTAACGCTAATTGACCCAACTTTTGGTAATTGACCGCTTATTTTGCTTTAATTAATGCAAATTCTAATCACGTAAAATAACTCAATGAATTTGCGCTTAATTTTTACACTTTGCATTGCTACTTTGTTTGCCGGCTGTGCAACCTATGCTGGTCTTAACTATGATCAACTGTTTGGTCCACAGCTCGTGCGTGAACGCACTGTTGACGTGGAAACCCCTCAAGCAAACTTCTTCCAAAGCGAAGTTAAACCCATTATGGATAACCGCTGTGTCGTCTGCCACGCGTGCTACGATGCACCATGTCAGCTTAAGCTCACTTCTGTTGAGGGCATTGACCGTGGTGCGAGTAAAGCACTGGTATATGAAGGAACAAGACTCACAGCCGCAGCACCAACACGCTTATTCGAAGATGCAGAAACAACCCAAGAGTGGCGCGATGCGGGTTTTCATCCGGTTCTCAACGAACGTGATCAAAGCATGGCAGCCAACATTGACGCAGGCCTTATCGCACGTTTGCTACAGCAAAAAGAGCGCCACCCATTGCCTGACCAAGTCCAGTTAGAAGGCTTTGACTTTTCGATAGACCGAGAGCAAACCTGTCCAACGATTGAAGAATACGAGCAATACGAAAAGGATAACCCAACCTGGGGCATGCCTTTTGGTATGCCAAATCTATCAAACAGTGAATACCACACACTCATGACTTGGTTGGAAAACGGCGCAATAATGAACGTTCACCAACCTGTTAGTGAGAATGAGCAAGCGCAAATAGATAAGTACGAAGCATTACTTAACCACTCTGATTTGAAAAATCAGCTGATGGCTAGGTATATATATGAGCATTTGTTTTTATCTCATCTCTACTTTTCGGAACTCGATGAAGATCCCCGATTCTTCACGCTCGTCCGCTCTGCTACACCACCAGGACAGCCCGTAAAACGTATTTCAACGCGTCGCCCGTATGATGATCCAGGGGTTGAACGCGTGTTTTATCGAATTATTCCAGAGCAAGGGACCATAGTAGATAAAACTCACATGCCATTCGCGTTAAACAAGCAACGCATAGAGAACTGGAAAACTTGGTTTATTGATGCTGATTACATGGTTAGTCAGCTACCGAGTTATGAACCAGAAGTTGCTGCAAACCCGATGACATCATTCATCGACCTTCCAGTGAAGTCGCGCTTTAAGTTCATGCTAGATAATGCGCAAAATACAATAATGGCATACATCAAAGGCCCAGTTTGTCGTGGCCAACTGGCATTGAATGTTATCAATGATCGCTTTTGGGTGTTTTTCCTTGATCCAGATAAAGCAGACATCCCAGAAGTAAATGAGTTTTACCGATCTCAGGCTGATAATCTAAAACTACCGGCAGAGCAAGAAAGTAACACGCTACCTGTTACCAACTGGGTCAAGTACGCGCGTCAACAAGCTCGCTACCTAGAGGCTAAATCTGAGTTCACTAATAACTGGTTTAAAGAAGGTGAAAACCTATCCACCGATGTAATTTGGGATGGTAATGGCACCAACCATAATGCGGCATTAACGATATTCCGCCATTTTGATAGTGCTTCTGTTGTTCAAGGGTTAGTTGGTGAGCAGCCTAAAACAGTGTGGATTCTTGACTACGCGCTACTAGAGCGTATCCACTATTTGCTTGTTGCTGGGTTTGACGTTTACGGTAACTTCGGCCATCAGCTCATGACACGAATGTTTATGGACTTCTTGCGTCTAGAAGGCGAAAGTAACTTTATCTCGTTGTTACCCGCCGATATGCGCCATGAACTTCAATCTAGCTGGTATAAAGATCAAAGCCCGCAGTTGAGTGACTTTTTACAACGAAATGTGAAGCCGTTTAACCAACCAACCAGCGTTCAGTATAAGAGTGACGATCCAAAAACGGAGTTGGTGGAGTTGTTGAGCGAACATGTTTCAGATGTGCTTCTGCCTCGCTACGAAATTCAAGGCACGGCTCTTTCTGCGAGTAGTGAAAAGCAACTAAAACGTATTGACCACGTTCGTGGTGAAGGCCTAAAAACCGTTCCGCAAATCACTATGCTTATGGTGAGAAGTCAATCAGGGGAAGATGAACTGTTCACCTTACTTCACAACAATGCACACACAAACATCTCTAGCTTGTTTGATGAAGAAAGTAACCGTGACTTTGCTAACGATGATATGACCATTGTACGCGGCGTTGTGGGAAGCTACCCTGCGGCATTTTTCTCGATCAACGAAAACCAAGTAAAAGATTTTGTCGATCAATTTAGTGCCATCCAAAACGAGTCCGATTACGTTAAGTTATTGGATAATTTTGCGATTCGTAGAAGCTCAGAAAAATTCTGGTCATTTAGCGATCGTTTACACAATTGGTACCGTACAAAACAACCGATCGAATTTGGATTACTTGACTATAATCGTTTTGAGAATCGATGATGATTTAAGGGGGTTCTCATGGGTATCCGAGATAACATTGCCGCTCTTGAACAACAGATTTACGTTGCTTGTTCTGAGGGAGACTACGAAACGGTCAATATGCTTGAGCATCAACTCGAATACTTGCGTGGCAAAGTGGAACATCCTTTTGATGATGACCCTTATGCCCTAGACACTCGATTCGAGTGGGAAGATGACATGACCGAATAGAAAAAACCTCCGGAAAGCCGGAGGTTTTTTTATTTTCAATGCTCGATGGATTACTTCGCCATTAACTCATCCAGAGCTTGAATTGATGCAGACACTTGAGAAACTAAATCATCTTTAGTCGCATTATAGGTATCTAGAGGTTGAGGCGCGGCTTCAATTGCTTGGCAAGCGTTCATTAGCGCAGTTAGTCCTAAACTTCCTGCACTGCCCTTTAATTTATGGGCAAGGTTCTTTACTTCTTTACTATCATTGTCCTCAGCAGACGCTTGCAGCTTGCTTAATACATCGGTGCTGGTGGCTCTAAACAGATTAATAATGTGCAACATCTTATCTCTGCCCAAGATTTTCATATCGGACTCAATCACGCTCGGATTAATGATAACCACATCGGGTTCCTTTGTTTTAGGTGCTTGAACGACCTTTAATTGTAGCTCTTGTTCTTGAGGCGAAATTTGATCAAACGGGGTACAGTCGGCATTTTGTGGCAACAACAACGGCTTTCCGTCTAGCGCATCCTGAATCAATGCCGCGAGTGCCTCTTTTGCCAATGGCTTAGGCAAGTATCCGTCAAAACCAGCGGCTAGATAGCGCTCAACTTCTTCCGCAAAAACGTGCGCAGACACTGCAATCATTGGCGTGACGGCAAGCGCTTTATTGGCCGGCTTATCACACTCAATCCGCTTTAAGCGTTGGATCAACTCAGTTCCATCACAATCAGGGAGGTTGATGTCGACCAAAGCGATATCAAAATCTTGTGTGCTGATCAGTTGCTCTGCTTGTGAGCCGTTTTCTGCCATCACGACTTGGTGCCCCATGCTTTCTAGAAAACCTTCCGCGACCACTCGGTTGACTTCATTATCTTCTACTAGCAAGACCTTTGCTTTCACTTTGCAACGTGCGGTTGCCACGGTTCCTGTTTCAACAGGTTCGCTTTCCTCTAACGGAATAGAGAACCAGAATCGGCTACCATTTCCCTCTTCGGAATCGACTTCTAAAACACCGCCCATCGCTTCAATGATTCGCTTACTGATGGCAAGTCCAAGCCCCGTGCCTCCAGTTTGGCTCATCCCACCTTCAGCTTGCGTGAAGGCATCAAACAACGTTCTCTGGTATTTTTTGGCAATTCCTATTCCAGTGTCTGATACTTCAAACAGGACTTGCGACTCGTCCTCAGGGTTCAGGCTAACGTAGATATCAATTTCTCCTTCGTCAGTGAACTTAATCGCGTTACCAACGAGATTGTTCAGCACCTGACTGATTCTGGTGACATCCCCTTTCCAGTAGCGACTAACATCACTTTCAATATGGTAGGAGAACAGCAGCTTCTTCTCTTGTGCTCGACTGTTCATTAACTGGAAAGTGTCCTCCACCATTTGGTGTAAATCAAAGCCCATGTGACGAATTTCTAAATGCCCCGCTTCAATCTTGGAGTAATCCAGTACATCATTAAGGATCGCGAGCAACGTTTTACCACTACGATTAATGATTTCCGCATAACGCTTTTGAATTGGGTTGAGGCCTGAGTCAATCAACAAGCGTGCTGTCCCCAACACTCCGTTCATTGGCGTTCTTATCTCATGGCTCATCGTCGCCAAGAATGCCGATTTTGCTCGGCTCGCTTGCTCTGCTTGCTTGCGAGCTTTAGCGTGATTCAAAACCTCTTCATTCAAACGGCGGTTTGCTTGTTTTAACTGCGAAGTGCGCTGCTCAACGAGCTCTTCTAAATGCTCTTTATGCTCCTCAAGCTCTCGCTTGGCTTGAGCTTCACCCTCTGCTACCACTTTTAGTGCTTGCGCGGTATTACGAGCCGTGATAATGGCCTGCCCCATATGCGCCAACTCATCTTTGCCTTTCACTTCCAACTCAACCGCTAAGTTACCCTGCGCCACAGACAGCAACGCAGCGGAATATTCAGCTAACCGCTTCACAACAGAAAGGTACACCACACGCCATAAAATCAGCACCAATACAATCAAACCAACAATTGAAATAACGGTTAAAGACCACTGAGCGAATTTCAGTGTGCTGGTCAATTGGTCTACAGCGACGGTAGTGGTTTTGTTTGAATCATCAACCAATTTGTTGACCGTGCCATTAAGCTCTGAGAACAACTCTAATGTCTTTTGCATCAGTTGTTGTGACTGTTCGTTATTCTCGTATTGCTGCATCAGTATAGAAAATACGACCTGACGCTTACCAAGCTCTATGAGCAGTTGGCTCATTTGCTTAGAGCGCGTAGGATCTTCCACAGCGAGTACACGGCGTTGCATGATTTTGAGGTTGCTATCGAAATCACTTTGAACCTGTTGAATTCGCTCAATATTCGTTAATGTCCGAGCCTCTTCAATCTGATTCAACATTTTAAAGGCCAACAAGTGCAGTTCATGTAATCGCTCAGTCAGATCAAGATCGACCTCCACCAGTGCATCTAGCGCCTGATAAACTTGCGATTTTTTATTCGATTCTAATAAGTCATAAATATGCGTGACGTTAGCAACAGCAATGGTGCTTGTATTCTGAACTTGCGTACGAGTTAGTTGTTCTAGCTCTTCACTGAGCAGACGCATTTCTTCAACACGAGTATCTATCTCTTTTGCAAGCCACAGCTTTTTTTCAACCGAAACACCGAGTTCTGCCAAATTGTCGATAACGTTCTGGACGTTATTCTCTAAAGCTTCTAACAATTGAGAATCGAACGACTCACTCCCGAGCTCCTTGATGTGAGTGAGTAAAGACTCGAGCTGTTCGAACAGCACTCGCCCTGACTCCTTTCTTTCCTGCTCGTTTCTTGCGTTCGACAACATTTGTACAGACGAAATAATACGAGTACTCAACTCAGAGACTTGTCTCGCCTCAATCATGGCGGGAATCGCAGAATCCACGACATTTCTTTCGGTTTTGGCAACCAAAGAAAATCCAGACACACCAATAAGTGCCGATAACATGACCAGTATTGCCATCGCAATGAAAGACAACAAAAGTTTACGACCGATGCTTGCAGTTGCTAGCAGCATATTTTCATGACCTTAATGTTCGTGTTCAGCGACATATTACGTTATATTTTGCAGTGTTTACTTAATCTATGCCAACGAACTTCATTTCATGGTTAAAAATCAACACGCATTTCGCACATTTTTCAAACATTCTGCAGCCACTTTAACCCTAGTTGCTTCTTTGCCAGCGGTTGCCGCAGAGAAAATATGTGCAATATACCCTCACCTAAAGGATTCATACTGGTTGTCAGTAAACTATGGAATGGTGTCCGAAGCGAAAAGAGAAGGTGTCGAGCTACGAGTCCTTGAAGCGGGCGGCTACCCAAACAAAACCCGTCAAGAACAACAACTCGCACTGTGTAACCAATGGGGAGCAGATGCGGTTATCCTTGGGACCGTGGACCCACAGGCTTACGAGCATTCACTTAAAAATTGGGTGGGGAATACTCCCGTTTTTGCTACTGTGAACCAACTCGACTTGGATGAAGAACAAAGTGAGTTGCTAAAAGGGACTGTCGGTGTTGACTGGCATTGGATGGGATACGAAGCGGGTCAATATTTGGCAGCTCGCCATCCAAAGGGGTCAGGAAAAACCAACATTGCCTTACTTTTGGGGCCGCGAACTCGTGGTGGTACGAAACCCGTTACTGCCGGATTTTATGAAGCGATACAAGGAAGTGATATCAACATTGTTGACTCATTTTGGGCAGACAACGACAAGGAGTTACAACGTAACCTAGTTCAACGTGTGATCGATATGGGAAATATAGATTACATTGTTGGCAGTGCAGTGGCGATTGAAGCGGCCATCAGTGAGCTGCGCAGTGCCGGCAAAGCTGAGGAGATCGGTTTAGTTTCTGTGTACTTAAGTCATGGTGTATATCGAGGCCTGTTACGTAACAAAGTGCTCTTCGCACCAACAGATAAAATGGTGCAGCAAGGTCGGCTTTCCGTGATGCAAGCAACGTATTACTTAAGAGGTGAAGCTTATGACAAACATGCCTCACCAACCATCAAACCACTGACTCCGAAGACGCTTCATGACGACACGATCGAAGAATCGTTATCTCCGTCAGAATATAGGCCGACATTCCGTGTTAAGGCTGTTGATTGAAAGACCAAAAACGTGTTCTATTGAGCCACAACAATTTTAAAATCATACAAACGGAAACATCTTGATGCAAAAAACCATTCGTACCATGCCAACCCATAAACATGTGGCTTTGGTTGCTCACGACAACTGCAAACCTGAGCTACTTCGCTGGGTAAAAGAAAACAAAGAAAAGCTACAGAGTCACTTCCTTTACGCAACTGGCACGACAGGACACATGCTGAGTAAAGAAACTGGACTTGCGATCAAGAGCATGATCAGTGGTCCGATGGGCGGTGATCAACAACTAGGCGCTCTCATTTCAGAAGGCAAAATCGACGTTCTCGTTTTCTTTTGGGATCCACTGAATGCCGTACCTCACGACCCAGATGTTAAAGCGCTTCTTCGTATTGCTAGTGTTTGGAATATTCCTGTAGCAACGAACCGAGCCACCGCTAAGTTCCTGTTTAACTCCCCTCTTCTTGAGCAAGAAGTAGACATCGAAGTACCGGATTACGAAGCCTATCTTGCTGAGCGCATGTAAGCTTTGATGCCAACCAAATAAAGCAAGGGCGATACCAAGTATCGCCCTTGCTGTTTTTAACATTCTAAACGTTGCATTTAACGGGAAGTCACTATGGGATAGTCACCATTAACGAGCTCTTGAACGAATGCAGATCCCGCACCAGTATGCGTGATCCAAACCTTCTCTTTCGCACGTGTAATCGCCACGTAAAATAGCCTGCGCTCTTCTGCGTAAGGGAATTTGTCTTTGGACTCCGTCAACGCACCATCAATGTGAATTTGCTTCTTCTTAGCGGGGAATTGCCCCTCATCCACAGAAAGAATAATCACAAAGTCAGCTTCGCGTCCTTTACTCGCATGGCAAGTCATAAAGCGAATATCGAGATTAGGGAAACGTCGCAACCAATCGTCGAACAAATCGGGCTTATGATAATGGTTACGTCCTAGCAATAAAACTGACTTGGTTTGCTTGGCTTGTTGATTCAAGTGATCCAAGATCTTTTCCACTTGATTGCTCGGCGCGGTATGTACGCTCTTCTGCTTGCGTTGTTTGTGGCTGTTTAGTGTTTTCGGCAACTGCGATGGGTTTTGCTGCACGAATGTATTCGCTACATCACCAATCTGATTGTTGAAACGATAAGTTGTATCTAAGTGATGAACGGTAGAGTGAGCAAAGCGTTCTTTAAAGCCAGTGATAAGATCGACATCCGCTCCTGCAAACTGATAGATCGCTTGCCAATCGTCGCCAACAGCAAATAACGTGGCACCTGCTTGTTTCTGAGTGGATTCACACAGTGCTTCAATCAATGCCAGACGATCTGGAGAGATATCTTGATACTCATCGACCATAATAAAGCGCCATGGCGAGACAAACTTCCCTTTATTCACATAATCTGTCGCACGACTGATCATGGTTGGGAAATCCACTTGGTTGCTTTCTTTAAGCATTTTCTGCCACGCTGTAAAACATGGCCAGCATAAGGCGAGTTCACTATTTAAACGCGTATAGTCTTGGTGGTTTACGAGCTTTTCTTGTACTTGCTTTTTGGTCAACCCTACCGCCGCTAAATGAGACAGCTGCGAATCTAGCCAAGCGATCAGTTTTGGATTTTCTGAATGGCTTCCTAACTCATCATCCCCTTTTAGGTACGCAATCGGCCATTTGTCTAAATGTTTTTGCCAACGTTTAAAGTTGGTGGGTGTCATCCAATGTTTTTTCAACCAGTCTACACACCATGCCGTTCGTTGATTTTCGTCCAACGCTAAAGGGCTAATTTCGACAGGTTGCTGTTCGACTTGTTTAAGAATATACAAGCCCAACTGATGGAATGTGTTGACGCGCACACCGTCTGCCGCCATGCCCACTTTATCTACTAAGCGTTCTTTCATTTCAGTCGCCGCATCACGACCGAACGCTAACATGAGAAGCTCTTCTGCTTGAGCCTGATGGCTTTGCAACAAATAGGCAACTCGTGCGGTTAAAACGCTGGTTTTGCCCGAGCCGGCACCAGCAAGAACTAAGTTGTGGTCGTCGTTGAGTAATACCGCATATTGCTGGGATAAATTCAAAGGAGAGGATTCAATTTGATTAAACAGCACTTCCCAATTTGGACGTTCTGCTTCTAGCCAATCGCGATTACGCTCACCAAGCGCCTCAGAGGTATCAATGAGCCAAGGCTCTATTTGCGACATACGATTCGGCATTCGCATTTTGGCTTCTTCTAGGGTGGTTTTCATCTCGCTTAACTCTTGGTTAAGACTTTCAACCCAGGAGACCACTTGAGAATGCGATAAGTAAGCAGGCAAGTGCTTTAGTTTGTAAAGCTCTTCTTCCCACTTAGGTAGATACTCAGCCAGTTTTCGGCACTGAGTGTTGTGCCACTCTTGATATTGACGAACGGCCTCAAGCGCGAACTTTCGGCATTGTGGCCACGGTAAACCTTGGACTAGCCAGCTTTGTTGTTTGCCTTCGTGTTCATGAGCAAAAAACTGTAAAGAGCTCCATAATAACCCACGCTTTACGCTAACTTTGCCATTCCAGATCGTAAAAGGAATATGTTCTTCACTGCCTATCGAGCTTAATAAAACACTGTTCTCTTTTATTTCGACGTGATGGTACTCATTTTGAATAAAAAACTGTGCTTTGCTAGTGGCAGTAAGCTGCATGAAACGTGCGCCTTTTAGTTTAGAAGTTGTCGATTTATATCATTTTAAGGCGCTAAATTGTAGCAACGGCGAGCTCCTAAGTAAGCTTCTTCTTCTATTCTTTAATAAAATTCACATTACTGTCGATTTAATAACCTAAAGCTGAGGTTATTTGAAGCTGGCTTTACAATCCTCAATACATGACCTGGCAGCTTTAATATAAGTCAATGACATCCCTGCTGATTTTATCAGCAACCACGAATTTTTCTTAAAGTAAATCATAAACGCGCTATAGTGGGTCTGGTAGTATTCCCCCTGTTCTTCATCGGAAACATAAGGCGCATTGTGCAAGCAACTTCTAAATTTCGGCTCTATTGGGCAAACAAGACCATAAATTACAGCGTTCTTATCCTAATCACCTTACTGGGTGTAGTTATCCCGACTTGGTACTTCGAGCAAAACACGCTGATAACGCCATTAATATTAGGCGTTATTGCTGCTGCTTTGGCTGAAAGTGATGACAGTTTCACTGGACGCATCAAGGCTCTGATTCTCACCTTTCTCTGTTTTGCGCTTGCTGCTTTTTCAATTGAAATCTTGTTCGATACCCCTTGGGCATTTGCATTAGGGTTATTTATCTCAACCTTTGGTTTTATCATTCTTGGGGCGATAGGTCCTAAGTACGCGAGTATTGCTTTTGGTTCGTTGCTGATCGCTATTTATACTATGCTTGGCGCACATGAAAGCACCAACATTTGGTTTCAGCCACTACTGCTTTTGACTGGTGCCGCCTGGTATTACTTCATGTCCATGATTTGGCAGATATTTTGGCCCCTTCAACCGGTGCAACAAAGCCTAGCCAATGTGTTTTTCCAAATGGCGAATTATCTTGATGCGAAAGCCAAGCTTTTTCACCCTGTGACCAACTTGACGCCACAACCGCTGAGGATTGAAGCTGCAAAATGCAATGCTGCCACGGTTACGGCACTAAACGCTTGTAAAACCACATTACTTAACCGATCGAAACGGGGTCACATTGATGGGCCTAGTGACCGATTTTTAAATATTTATTTCATCGCTCAAGACATTCACGAACGAGTCAGTTCTAGCCATTATCGCTATCAGGATTTAGCGACCGAATTTGAACGTTCTGATGTGCTGTTTCGTTTTAAATATCTTTTGGAGTCTCAAGCCCAAGCGTGTCGTGATATTGCACTAGCCATTCAGCTAGGAAATGAATACTCCCATACCGATCAATCTATTCTGGCATTAGCTGAAGTACAAAACTCTCTTGCTTATCTAGAAGAACAAAAGCAAGGGCACTGGAAACGTCTTCTGATGCAGTTAACATATTTATTCAACAACTTAGCGACGGTAGAAAAACAGCTTAATAACATTAACAACCCAGATGTTGAAGGCCTCGAAGAAGATACCCTCGCCGATACCAACCCACACACGCTAAAAGCGATGTGGCAGCGTATATCAGCAAATTTACACAAAGATTCGATGCTGTTTCGGCATGCATTACGTATGTCAATTGCCTTAACGATTGGCTATGGAATCATTCAAATATTCAACATCGACCGAGGTTACTGGATACTCTTAACCACTTTATTCGTATGCCAACCGAACTACAGTGCCACTCGCCAAAAATTGACGGCAAGAGTAATAGGTACATTAGCTGGTTTGTTGATTGGTGTACCATTGCTGACTTTTTTCCCTTCTCAAGAAAGCCAGTTAGTATTTATCGTTATCTCTGGTGTGATGTTTTTCGCCTTCCGGATGAACAACTATGGGTACGCGACTGGTTTTATTACACTGCTCGTCCTCTTCTTATTTAATCAACTAGGTGAAGGTTACGCAGTTGTCCTTCCTCGACTAGCAGATACCCTCATCGGGTGTGTGCTTGCAGTAGGAGCTGTATTAGTTATTTTGCCCGACTGGCAGTCGAGAAGGCTTCACAAAGTTATGTCGGATGCGATAGAGGCGAACAAGCAGTATCTCGATCAGATCATTGGTCAGTATAGAATCGGCAAGAAAGACAATTTGAGCTACCGTATCGCTCGCCGCCAGGCCCACAATAATGATGCCTCACTCTCTTCTGCGATTAGTACGATGCTGGCGGAGCCTGGCAAATATCGCGCAGCTGTGGATGAAAGTTTTCGCTTCCTAACGTTAAATCACGCAATGTTGAACTATATTTCTGCATTAGGCGCGCACAGAACTCGCATCGAAGATGAGTCAATTCATAAACTCGTTTTAGATGCTCACCGTTGTATTCATCAACATCTGGATGTACTTCATAAACAGCTTCACCAGCATTGTGAGGAGTGTGACCTATCTAATATTGATGATGCTGGACTCGAGCAACGCTTAAATGAATGGCGCGATGAAGACGACAGCTCTGCCCGCATGGTATTGCAGCAACTTCATCTTATCTATCGCATGCTCCCAGAGCTTCATTCACTTGCTAGTAAGTTTGCCGTCAGGGTAAGTTAGTAACATTCAAACCATATGTAAGAGGGAAGCGCTATATCGCTTCCCTTTTTCTTTTTACGTTTCCATCTACCCCAAAGTGGGTAATTATGTACCTTCTTAGGAAAGATCTGACGTATCACTTAACACACCTTGACAATATTCGGACAAAAAGCAATCGATCAAATTCTAATCTATTTTGGTTGAATAAATATGTTGTATCCAAAGGATGAAGAATTTCGGGCAACGACGGATAAACCGAATCACGACGAAGGTATTGAGATGAACGCACAACAATTTAATGAACTTAAGCAAAAGCTCAGTGATTTAACGGCAAGTCAGTTAAAGTCATTACAAGGTGAGATCAGCGTGAAACTAAATAAAGCGCAAAAACCGGTTCTATCTGGTGAAGAAAGAGAAATGCTTGCCAAACTGTTTGCCTAATCAAGTCATTGATATAAAACACTTGAACGTTTTATAAACTCCACCTATGCTCTCACTATCATAATGTTGGGAGTAGTGATATGCCTGTATCGGGAATTCAATCTGGATACCACATCGTTCAGATGTCACAACAAATGGCCGAGAAAGCTGCACATGGCATTAGCAATAATGTAAGTAAGGTAAAAGAAAAGCTTTCTGATCACAACATCGATTTAGCTGCGGTTGCGGATGTCGCAATAACAGCCTCAACACCTAGCCTTCCCTCTCAAAAAGTTGAATCTCTCAGCAACCTCGCACAAGCCGCTGGTTATAACCGAGTTGGCGCGTCTGTCATAGAGAAAAACAATGAAATCATTGGCAGCTTGCTAGACATCCACGTTTAGGCGATTTAACGTCAAATTATCGCTATTTTAATTTCCAACTATCACTATAACGTCGTAACAAGATAACCCCTTTGCTTCGCTCTTTATTTCTATTTCGATTCAAATACTCCTGTTTAAAATCAAGCTTTCCCGAAAAAAATGGGCGGCTTATCAGAGCCGCCCATTTTTGTGTTATATATAGGTTTATCCGTTATCAATAACACCGTTGTTCAGCAATGACTCTACAATCTCATTGGAGCTGAGACCGTTGAAGTCGATTGAAGTACCTAAGTTTTCCACGACAATAGTCTGTTGAACATTTGCATCCGTCGTAATGTTCAGAGAAACACTTTCCGTCGATGCATCGTAGTCTGCCGAAATGTGACCAAGCAGATCATCCATGTCGATCATTGAGTTATTGAGATCAGAGATAACTTCACGTAAATCGATGCTGTCTTCGTTAACAGTGAAGTCAGTAATGGTATCCACTGCCCCTTCATCAACGGAGTCTACCGTCCACTTGAAGATATCGCTGCCGTCTCCACCCGTTAAGATATCTGAGCCTAAGCCACCGATAAGAACGTCATCGCCATCGCCACCCAGAATAACGTCGTCACCGTCGCCACCAATCAAATTGATACCTGTGTCTCCACCGACTAAATAGCTGTCGTCCACTGCGGTTGACTGGTCAATATCGTCGCTATCACTACTCACATTCAAACTAATTTGGACAGGTGAAGACTGCGCTTCATCGCCATTAGATTCCGTTGATATCGCCGTAAGCGAAATATCGTAAGAACCGACATCAATACCACTGTTAGTATCTGTTGCGACAATTTCTAGCGTATCAATTTCATCGCTTGGTACTGTCCAAGTGGTACCATCGAAGCTAATGCCTGATGGAGAAACGCCACTTGTTACCTCAGCACTAGCTGGTACGCCCGTTAGCTCCAAAGACAGCACCTCGTCAACATCAGTAAGCGCCGCCATGATTCCGACAATCGCTAAACCTTGACTGCTCGCGGTTTGGCTAGCCGCAATTTGACGAATGTAATTAAACTGAGGATTGATACTCAATGTAGGTGCATCAGCTACAGGTGTCACATTGATAGTGAAGTCTTGATTCGCCTCCAATGCGGTACCCGATGCATTTTCGAAGTACACGCCGTTGTCCTCGACTTTCACCGATAAAGTGATTGAAGCTGCGTTGACATCTCCTGCATCCACAAATACACCCTCAGAAGCGTCTGTTGCTCCAAGAACGGAGTTAATATTATCTGGTGTGCCCATTAGGGTTATTTCACCAGCCATCCCCGCCCCAACAGTCACACCACTACCTGCTGGCGGCTCGACACGAAGGTCGCCCTCGGTAACTGTAAGAGTCACGGTCATGCTTTCATTTGCTTGTGCGCCCGCAAAGTCGACGTCACTCACACTAATACCCGTTACTTTCTGGCCATCAGCTTCATTGATCGTATCCGTTACCGACGCTGCAGTGATTTCAGGTGCGTCATTGGTAGCTTCAACATTCAACACTGCTGTGCCCGCGATTGTAATTGGGTCTGGAGCGCCGTTAGTGGTTCCGTCATCTGTGATTTCATAAGTGAAATTAACGTCACCAAAGAAATCTGCTGCGGGTTCAAACGTCCACTCTGTCGCACTCACTTGAGTCAACGTGCCGGAAGTTGGGTCCACTAACGCAACATTATCGACGGTCAAGTTGTCTGACTCAGGATCACTTGCGTTGCTCAGCAACTCAGTAGCCGTAATAGTTACCGAACCACCATCTTCTTCCGTACTACTCAACGTTACCTCTGATGTTACCGGTGCATCGTTCACCTCAGTGACTTCGAAGGTCGCCGTTCCTGACACCGTTTGAGGATCAGAAACACCGTTCGTTGTACCGTTGTCGGTAATGTCGTAGGTCAGATCGACCTTGCCGTTGTAGCCAGGCGCAGGAGTAAATGACCATGTACCTGTTACGTTGTCGAAATCCAATGTGCCGCTGCTTGGGTCAACCAACTGGACATTACTCACCATCAAGGTGTCGTTTTCAATGTCAGAAGCATTCGCTAACAAATCAGCTTGGGTAATTTCAACCGCCGTACTGTCTTCTGCGATATCAGAAAGTACCACTTCAGACGTCGTTGGAGCATCATTGACTTCCGTTACGTTGAACGATGCGCTGCCGTTAACCGATTTAGGATCGAATGCACCACTTGTCGTGCCATCATCTGTAATGGTGTACGTGATTTCAACTGGACCGTTGTAATCTGGTGCTGGGGTAAATTCCCACTCTCCCGTACCACTGTTGAAAGTAATGCTACCCGAATTCGGATCCGTTAACTGAACATTGCTGACCGTGAGGTTATCGTTCTCTACGTCTGTCGCATTCGCAATAAGATCCGCTTCAGAGATGGAGAACACACCACTATCTTCTTTAATATCCGGTAGCGTCACTGGCGTAGTTTCTGGGGTATCATTCACCGCTGTCACTTCAATATTGAAGCTGCTGCTGTTGGTATTTAGGGTGTCATCTACCCCACCAATTACGATACCTTCATTACCTTGGTCATCGACTGTCACGTCCACCTGAACGTCACCAAAGAAGTTCAGGTCTGGATTAAACTCAATCAGACCGTCTGCAATGGCATTGTTTAGATCGGCCACTGTGCCTTTCAGTTCAACGGAGTCCGTACCATCACCGCTCACGGTTAGGTTGTAAGTAGCGATGAGCGTTGGATTAAGCTCCAAGATACCGCTGTCGACGTTCACATTGAGTACGTATTCAGCATTCGGATCATCGAGTACGGCATCAATATCGGTAATGCTGAAACCATCAAGCAGCATTGGCGTATCTTCTGGTGTTTCCACATCCACGGTGTTGACGAACTCTGGACGATCGTTCACTGCTTCAACATCAACAGTGACATCAAACTCCTCTGCGGAGCCCAAGCTTTGACTGCCATCGAGCCCAGTATCAACGGCTTGCACTTTGAAATGCAGCGAACCATCCCATGAGTTATCGTTGCGATCACCAGAATTAAACACCACTTGATCCAAGTCTTGAGCATTGATTTCTAAGACAAAAACGCCGCCGCCTTGGTCAGTAAATACTGTCCCATCAGGTAATGAAACGCTCGCCCCATCAGGGACATTTGAGACCTCAACTCTCAGCGTCTCTGGATCATTTTCCTGGTAGTTTGCACCATCTCCGATGGACTCTTTGTTATCAACCACTAACGCATTTACATTAATAACAATGTCTTCGCCCTCATTACCTGCAGCCGAAGTGTCGGGGTTCACATCAACATCATCACCAATAGGATTGACAATAAGCGTAAAGTTGTTGTTTCGTTCCGTTGGAACTTGTAGCAACTCCTCTTGAATGAAGACCGTAATACCTATCTCAGCCTCGCCACTAAAGTGTTTTGGCGGTTTAATTTGGATGTCACTCAGGTCAATGGACGTCTGAGTGAGATCTTTTAGTTGAATACTCCATTCGCCCCCACCGTTGTTCTTAACAACATAATCAGAGGAATTGGATTTAACGATAAAGTCATCAGGAAGCCCCGTTAACTTGAGTGAAACGAAACTCTCAGAACCGTCATTATCGTTCAGGCTGATCGAAACACCAGAGCCCGATTGATTCAGCGAAATTAAAGTATCTTCGTCACCAATCACCGTGATTGGCTGCGTCGGATCGGCACCTGTAATGGTAATGTCATCAACGACTGGCGTAACTTCAAATGTGACATCGTCAGTGAAGGTTCTCACATCTATATTATCGCCAGAGTTATTCAAGATAGACTGATCAAACACAGCTTCATCAGTAATTTCTCCCTCGATATTAATCTTGACGGTATTTTGGCCACCACCTACGGGGTAATTTTCTTTTGGCTTAAACAGAACATTGTCAAGCGCACCAGCTAAAATCTCAGCTTCATTAAACTCAATACTGGTTCCTAAGCTGTTACCATTGGCATCAACAAACTCACCTAATGTTGTGTCATCAAGCTCTAACTTGATGTTCGTTAGTGTTTCTCGACCACCTTGAGTGTTGTTAAATTGATCGGCAAAATCAACACTCAAGTTAAGTTGGATTAAGCCATCTTCGTAACCAACACCATCCGCCGTGGGAACGTCGTTATTTAGATCAGTCACAGGTTGTTTGTTTGCATCCAAGCCGAAAGTACCGACGATATCTACTCTTACATTTGGTGTGACATCGCTATCCAACGGCTGATCCCCGGCTGAACTCGGAACGTCTGCAACCGGTAAAACCTGAACTGGAAACTGGACATTATTTTCTTTTTCATCACCGGACTCAGTGTCTTTAGTGACAAACCGAATTGGCAATTCGAAATCACCTGCGTAATCTTCTGCCAAGTGCATCGTCAAACCATCAAGGCCAGTAATATTTCCACTCGCATCGATATGGGCTTGGAACACGTATTTACCATTGACAAAATCAACATCCGTCCCCGTGATCACCAAACCAGGAGGAATGCCAGGAGCTGTCGGGTCGACGATAATAGTCAAGACATCCTCCACACCATCTGCATTAATCGCATCGACTTTCGACGTCAACTGAGCACCAAGGTTAATAGAATTGTCTTCCAACGCTTGAATTTGAACATCATCAGCCACCTGAATCTCTGCCGCTACACTCATTTTCGGTGTGAGGACGGTTGGAAACTCTAGTGTCACATCCGTTTGACGCACGACCGTCGCATCTTTTTCGTTGCCCAAATCTTCGCCCAAATCATTCACTTCTGCGTAAATGGTTAAGCCAATTTGAGAGAGACCACCGTTATCGCCATCGTCGCTGTCATCGTTTGGTGTTAAATCAAGTCCAGACGGCGCTTTAATTGAGAAGTTGTCTTCATTAGTTACTGTCCAACGACCTCCACCTTCATTTAGTGCACCGACGATAACCAATTGGTTGAGGATCTCAGGGTCCACATTGTGAAATTGAACAACAAGTTGAGTCACCACTTCATCTGAAGACGCATCAAACTCTTGGTATTTAATGATATGAGCGCCAGATTCGCCCCCCATAGAAGTGTTGATCGTAAAGTCAATGTTACCTTGATCGTCTGACTTCACGATATCGGTAGCACCACCACCACTTTCAGTGACAAGCAGACGGGTTTGGTCGTCTATTGCCCCCGTCTTATCCTCTGGCTCAACGATTGGATTAACTTGGACATTCACCGTACCATTGATGGTTTTCTCAGCGATACCTTCACCGGGATTCGAAGCGTCAACATATTCATGGTCAATCTCTTTCACAGTGACGGTTGTGGTCAAGTCAAAGTCAGTACTTGAATCCTGCTCCAACTGGACTTGAACATAGCCACTTTGAGAGATTCTAGCGGAAAAATCTTGTTCTGATTCACCAGCTTGCGGTGAAAGCGTTAGTGTTCCAGAAACAAGCGTTTGTGCCACACCATCTACATAGACCGTGCTGCCTGGAGGAAATCCAGAGATGGTTACATCACTAAAGAATTCATCGGTATCAGGGCTTTGTACGAGCGTCGGTTTCCAATCGATGTCAAAGCGCGTATCTTCATCTCCCTCCGATCGAACAACGTAGTTATCTTGAGCGTCAATAACGGGTTCGACCTTGATCCTTACCTCTCTTTCAATCACACGACTATGACCATCATTCTCGGTAACAATGATCGTCCCTGTAATCGCAATGTTTTCAGTTGAAGAGGCTTCCGGAATAATTTGAATACCGGAATTAAAATTCAGCCCAGTGATGTTTGCTTCGTAAATCGGTTGACCGTTACCATCATAGCCAACAAAGGTGAGGTCAACGCTTGAACCGTCTGAATCTACGACACGAACACCGTCGGGGATGTTGGACAGGATAACAGTAATGGCTTCTGAATCATCCAGAGGTCTATCGGCAACTTCACCTGATACAACCGAGAAGTTGAGGTTTACAACACCATTCTCTTCAATAGTCGTCTCTATCCCGGCCACATCTCCGTCTACGAATCGGTTCCAAACGTTCCCCGCGTCAATTAATACCGTGTCTGGTATGTCAGCAACACCTTTTACACCAACGATGACAGTCTTACTGCCCAGTGACAACACATCTTCTGTCGTACCGGTAGACAATGATGCTGTGTCTTTCACAATGCCTTCGACATTGAAAGTAAAGTCATCATTGCTGTGCAACGGAGGAAGAACTTCGACGTTCGCTAATTCAGACTCTGGCACTTCGTAATAGAGTACATTGCCGCCTGAGTCGGTCACTTCTACTATCTGACTTGGGTTTGCTGAGTCCAACCACACCAAAGTAACCCCATCAATTGAGAAGTTAGAAATGCGTACAAATAACGCTTCAGAACCATCTAAGTCCGCTGATGGTTTCATGGTGATCACTTCACTTAATTGGAGTGGGTCGTGATCAGTGACAGGGTCTACCGTATTTTGAGTTCGAGCATTATCCTCAAACACATTAATTCGGTTTACAGTAAAACTACCTTTATCCGCAACTGGGTTTACATCAATAATGATGGTTTCGGTTTCTGAGCGAGCGGTATCTTTCCCAAGCAGTGGATTGTTGTTTTCCGTCGTAATAGCGGTGACATCAATTCTGATTTCGCCCGAGAAGTTATCTATCGGATCAACTTGAACTTCATCAATTCGGCTTGCATCCACCAGATAAACACCACTGGATTTTGGTATCGCACTACCATCTGAATAGACTAACTCTGCGTTACCTTCTCCTTGTGTAAAGACAAGCTCGTACACAATGCCTTCAGGGTTACTAGTGTCTTGGGTTTCAGCCGTGATGTTAAGTGCGACATTGTTTCCATCTTCATCAACCGAGTAGTTAAATTCACTGTTTGCCGTCCACGTTGCAATATCTGCAACGGCAGCAACTTCAATGTCTAAACGACCATTAATCGTATGATCTGGCGTACCATTGTTAAGAATTTCCACGCGGATACGAGGATCGATACCAGAAGCATCGGTTGATGTATGACGATCTGGTACGAAGTACAAGTTATCTAGCGAGACAAGCTCACCATTGAATGACTGCTCAACATTTGATGCGTCGAGAACAACCGTATTGCCCACAGATGTTAATTCAATGTAGTTGCCACTGCCGTCTCTGTAGTAGAACGTACCGTTGTGAGTATCAGCATCTCGAATAGTGATGTCACCTAAGCTCTCGTTACGGTCGATATCATGTAAATTGATAACCAAGTCGACTTTCGCAGGGCTAACATCCAGCGTCGACAAGTTGTCCTGAGTATTTGCAGAGTCAACGCCCACAACGACACCATCACGCCCTTGGTCTTCGAACGCAGTAACGGTAGACGTGTCAATTTGCGCATTGCGGTCTCTTATCGAGATATCCACATCGGCATCTGCGATATCGCCATCACCATCGGTTGCCACAACGTTGATGGTGAAATCAATCGAGTCGGTTTCGGTATGGTCAAGATCGTCATTCGGACGGAATGACACACTGCCATCGGTTCGAACAACCAAACGACCGATTTCAGTATCCACTCCGTCAAGAACCTTGTGAACAAATACGACTTGGTCGCTGCCGTTCAAATCGACAGAATCAGAATCAACACCGTTTTGCTTAAAGTAAATGCCTGAATCATCAGCCGAGAATGAAGTCACTTGTGCGCCGTCAGCACCAAGGTCATCATCCCCCTCTACAGGGTCTCGGAATAAACGAACCGTGCGACTGCCTTGTCCCTCAACACGCGAAATAGATGCATCGTGCAAGGTTGGAACATCATCGGTAATCGTCACTGGTAAGTTAATACCTGCCATATCACCATCGACATCGGTCGCAAAGACTGGGAGATCAAGTATGAGTGTATCTTCGCCTTGAGTTGAGTGATCTAGCGCACCCTCAAGCGTAAACTTGTAAGAGCCGTCAGCGTTCAAAACTAGCGTGAACACTGAGTTACCATCAGGTGTTTGACCTTGATAAGTAAAGTTGTTGTTGCTTACCGCGGTTTGAACTAACGTCACCGCAAGACCACCTGAAGTGACTCCTGGTATCGGGTTAGAAGTAAGATCCAGCTGATAAGAGACAACGGTATCTGCCCCTTCCACCGTATCGAAATTGCCCGTTGCTTCTAGGCTGTCTTTGTTGGTTGCCTGAGAGCCGTTGGCAAGGTCATCCTCATCAACCGCCAAAGCATCTGCTGATTTAATTTCGGGAATGTCATCAACTACGGTAATTGGAAGATTCAGTGATGATGACGTGTCACCATCAAAGTCTGTTACTGTAATTGGAATATCAATGACAAGGTTGTTTTCACCTTGAACAGCGTCATGGTCGATTGGTCCCAACAGCTCAAATTGGTAGCTGTCATTATTCGCATCAAGAGACAGCGTGAAGATCTTAGTTGATGTGCCAGTAATAACCGCTTCGTAACTGGTTACTCCACCATTCGTGCCTACTAGATTCAACTCGATGCTGCTGCCGTTCGACGTTAAACCAGACACGACTGCATCGAGGTCTGAAACTTGGTAGCTGACAATCTTGTCTGCACCAGCAACGACCTCAAATCCGCCGTTCAATACCGTAGAATCATTACTTGTCGTGTCAGAGCCACCGGAAAGATCATCTTCATCAACGGTTTGTTGGCTAGAGTCTGTCACTTTCACAATAGCTGGAACATCGTCCACCACGGTGATCGGCAAGGTGATGTTATTGGACACATCGCCATCAAAATCAGTCGCGTTGACTGGGAAGTTGATGACTAACGAGTTTTCATCGTTACCCGCAGGATGATCAAGTGCACCTAATAGTTCAAACTCATAACTGTCAGCTGAGCCATTTAGCGTCAGTTTAAAGACGGTATCCGTCGTACCTTGTACGTAAGCCCGGTACTCAATCACACCATTTGAATTTGAAAACTCAACCAACTCAAGCGGTTGACCACCTGAGGTAAGTCCAGAAACAGGCGACGTTAAGCTATCCAACTGGAAGCTAACGATAGAGTCGGCACCATCAGTAACTTCAAAGTTGCCACCAATGATATTGGATTCTGGCGTGTCGTCCGAACCTTGGCTTGGAATATCATCCTCATCCACAGACAAGGTACTACCAGAGCTAATAGCATCAATGGTTGGTTTGTCATCTACGATCGTAACTGGCAAGGTCGCAGTGATGGTATCGTTGTCGCCATCCGTGATCTTCACAGGTAGATTCAACAAAATCTCATCAGAGTTAACCGCGTGATCTAACTGACCAGATAACTCAAAGTCGTATTTACCATCTTGATGAAGTGTCAACGTGAAGACCGTCACTCCACCCGGAGTTTGTCCCACGTAAACAAGCGCGTCAGCAGTTGAAGCGCCAACGTCTTGAGAAAGTGTTACCTCTTCTCCACCCGATTTCAGGTTCGGAATAGGATTTGAGCTCAGATCCAATTCGAAAGCATCAATACCATCTGCGCTAGTGACTTCGAATTCACCTGATACCGTTAACGGCTCTTTAGTGCCATCAGAACCAAGAGGTAAGTCATCTTCGTCGACACGTAGACTTTCAATATTGGTAACAACTGGAACATCGTCCACAACGGTAATTGGCAATGTGAAGGCTGGTGAAGTATCACCATCATTATCTGTCGCAGTCACAGGGAGGTTAATAACAATCTCGTTTTGCTGATTACCATCTGGATGATCAAGCGGCTTCTGTAAATCGAACTCGTAGGTGTTGTTCGTTGCATCCAACGTCAGTTCGAAAACCACTTCAGCAGGATTGCCAGCGACACCTTGGTATACGTTCACGCCGTTTGCGCTAGAAGACAGAACTAAGGTGATAGCGTCACCATCTGAAGTCAGTGACGCAACTGGCGTGGTCAGGTCACTCAGCTGAATAGAAGCAACTTGGTCAGCACCTTCGGTGATATCAAAAGTACCTGAAATAACAGTATCTTCTGCACTTGCAGCATCCGTACCTGCTGGTAGGTCATCTTCATCAACGGTTTGTTCGCTGCCTGCTAGTAAACCGTCAATGGTCGGAACATCATCCACAACCGTAATTGGTAAGGTGATGTTGTTCGACACGTCTCCATCAAAGTCAGTCGCGTTTATCGGTAAATTGATGACCAGTTCATTTTGGCCATCAGCATTTGGATGATCGAGAAGAGCGAGCAAATCGAACGTGTAGCTGTCATCAGAGGCATCGAGGGTTACACGGAATACTGGTGTCGTCGTGCCATCAATACGAGCTTCGTAAACTGAAACACCACCTGCGTTTGATACTTCAACCATAACCAGTGATTGACCACCAGAGGTCAGGCCTTGTACTGGCGTCGTTAGGTCAGAAACGCTGTACTCGACAATGCCATCAGAACCATCAGTCACGATGAAGTTACCGGCAATGCTGTTCGACTGTGTACCATCAGATCCGACTGTTGGGATATCATCCTCATCAACCGTTTGCACACTTGTTGCTTCGATTCCACCAAGTATCGGCTTGTCATCAACGATCTTGACAGGAATTGTCTCAGCAGAGGTATCGCCATCAAAGTCTGTTGCGATGATTGGGAAGTTCAGTGTCAACTCATCACTATCTACTGCGTGGTCGATTGGACCTTCAAGCGTGAAGTTGTAACTACCATCAGTATTCACTATCAGAGTAAAGACCGCTTCAGTACCCGCTGTCGCCTCGTAAGTAAAGCTGCCATCACCGTTTGCGGTTTCCGTCAGTGTGACTGCCACGCCTTGTGATGTAAGGCCAGCCACTGGTGTTGCTGAAGCATCAAGCTGATAGCTCACTACTCGGTCAGAGCCTTGTGTGGTGGTGAAGTTGCCATCGATTGAAATCGGGCCAGTCTGATCCGAACCAATCGTGCCTAAGTCATCTTCGTCAACGGTAATCGCATCGACATCGGTAATGGTCGGCTTATCATCCACAATGGTGACTGGGATCGTTTCTGTGGTGGTATCACCATCAAAATCCGTTGCGATGATTGGGAAGTTCAGTGTCAGCTCATCACTACCCGTCGCATGGTCGATTGGACCTTGCAGCGTAAAGTTGTATGAACCATCCGTATTCACGGTCAGCGTAAATACTGCTTCAGTTCCTGCTGTCGCTTCATAAGTGTAGCTACCATCACCGTTTGCAGTTTCAGTCAGGGTCACTGCCACACCTTGTGATGTTAGGCCATCAACTGGCGTTGCAGCCGCATCCAATTGGTAGCTTACTACCCCATCAGAGCCTTGCGTTGTAGTGAAGTTGCCATCGATTGAAATTGGATCTGCGCCGTCAGAGCCAATCGTCGCTAAGTCATCTTCATCCACACGGATCGCGTCTACGTCAGTGATGGTTGGTTTATCGTCAACGATGGTAACAGGCAGTGTTTCTTTCGACGTATCGCCATCAAAGTCTGTTGCGATAATCGGGAAGTCGATTTGCAGGCTGTCGCTATTCACCGCATGGTCTAGTGGACCCTGCAGAGTAAAGGTGTAGCTGCCGTCTGGCTTCACCACCAATTCAAATACGTCATTGCCATTTGCTGTGGCAGTGTAAGTAAAGCTGCCATCACCATTTGCTGTCTCTGCAAGCACGACAGGCTCACCATGAGAGGTCAACCCTGCTACTGGATCTGCCGTTGCATCAAGCTGGTATTTAACAACGCTGTCTGAGCCTTCAGTTGTGCTGAAAGACCCCGACATAAACGCATCATCGTTTTGGTCTGAGCCAATTGTAGCGAGATCATCTTCGTCTACTGTCAGTGGAACAACGTTATTAATGGTTGGAACGTCATCAGTAATCGTGACTGGAATGGTCGCGGTCGTCGTATCGCCATCAAAGTCTGTTGCAATGATTGGGAAGTTCAGTACTAGCTCATCGCTGTTTAACGCGTGATCGATTGGCCCTTCCAGACGGAAGTCATATGTACCGTCAGCATTCACATTCATGGTGAAGACAGGATTGCCATCCGCGGTAGCCACGTAAGTAAAGCTGCCATCGGCATTCGCAGTCTCCACCAAAGTAATAGGCTCACCTTGAGAAGTTAAACCTGAAACAGGATCAGCCGTTGAATCAAGTTGGTAGCTCACCACACGGTCTGAACCTTGAGTGGTCGTAAACGCGCCTTCAACAAACACAGCGTCAGTTTGGTCTGAGCCAATGCCTGATAAATCATCTTCGTCTACAGTCAGAGGCACGACATTATCAATGATTGGTGCATCATCCGTAATCGTGACTGGAATGGTTGCCGAAGTCGTATCACCATCAAAATCGGTGGCAATAATTGGGAAATCAATCGTCAGGCTATCGCTGTTGGCGGCATGATCAATCGGGCCTTGCAGCGTAAAGTCGTACGTACCATCTGTTGCGACATTCAACGTGAAGACTGGATTACCGTCAGCGGTCGCAACATAGGTAAAGCTGCCGTCGCCATTCGCGGTTTCCACCAAGGTAATCGCCTCACCTTGAGAGGTTAGCCCCGCAACAGGATCAGCGGTTGAATCCAGTTGATAGCTCACCACTCGGTCAGAGCCTTGTGTGGTAGTAAACGCGCCTTCAACGAACAGATCGCCGCCAGGGTCGGAACCCACACCGGTAAGGTCATCTTCATCGACACTTAACGCATCCACCGCTGTGATGGTCGGTACATCATCAACAATCGTAACTGGAATGGTTTCAGTAACGGTGTCGCCATCAAAGTCGGTTGCGATAATTGGGAAGTTGAGTGTCAGTTCGTCACTATCAACCGCGTGATCAATTGGCCCTTCAAGTGTGAAGTTGTAAGAGCCATCAGTATCTACTGTCAGAGTAAATACTGGATTGCCACCCGCAGTCGCTTCATAAGTGAAACTACCATCACCATTTGCGGTTTCTATCAGTGTGACAGCCACGCCTTGCGACGTTAAACCGTCAACCGGTGTTGATGTGCCATCGAGTTGGTAGCTCACCACTCGGTCTGAACCTTGTGTGGTGGTGAAGTTACCATCAATAGAAATCGGATTGCTTTGGTCTGAGCCAATTGACGCTAGATCATCTTCATCAACCGTGATTGCGTCGACGTCAGTAATCACTGGCTTATCGTCCACGATCGTCACAGGGATAGTGGCATTTGTGGTGTCGCCATCAAAGTCTGTTGCGATGATTGGGAAGTTGAGTGTCAGCTCATCGCTATCTACCGCGTGGTCGATTGGCCCTTCAAGCGTGAAGTTATAAGAGCCATCAGTGTTCACTGTCAGCGTAAAGACCGACTCAGTGCCTGCTGTTGCTTGGTAGGTAAAGCTGCCATCAGCGTTTGCGGTTTCAGTTAGCGTGACTGCCACGCCTTGTGATGTGAGTCCAGCCACTGGTGTTGCTGAAGCATCAAGCTGATAGCTCACTACTCGGTCAGAGCCTTGTGTGGTGGTGAAGTTGCCATCGATTGAAATCGGGCCAGTCTGATCTGAACCAATCGTACCTAAGTCATCTTCATCAACGGCAATCACATCAACATCGGTAATGGTCGGCTTATCATCCACGATGGTGACTGGGATCGTTTCTGTGGTGGTATCACCATCAAAATCCGTCGCGATGATTGGGAAGTTCAGCGTCAGCTCATCACTACCCGTCGCATGGTCGATTGGACCTTGCAGCGTAAAGTTGTATGAGCCATCCGTATTAACGGTCAGCGTGAAGACAGCATCGGTTCCCGCAGATGCTTCATAGGTGTAGCTACCATCACCGTTTGCAGTTTCAGTCAGCGTCACTGCCACACCTTGTGATGTTAGACCGTCAACTGGCGTTGCAGCAGTATCTAATTGGTAGCTTACTACCCCATCAGAGCCTTGCGTTGTAGTGAAGTTACCATCGATTGAAATTGGATCTGAGCCGTCAGAGCCAATCGTCGCTAAGTCATCTTCATCCACACGGATTGCGTCTACGTCAGTGATGGTTGGTTTATCATCAACGATGGTGACAGGCAATGTTTCTGTTGAGGTATCGCCATCAAAATCTGTTGCGATAATCGGGAAATCGATTTGCAGACTGTCGCTATTCATTGCATGGTCTAGTGGGCCTTGCAGAGTAAAGGTGTAGCTGCCGTCTGACTTCACTACCAATTCAAATACGGCATTGCCATCTGCTGTGGCTGTGTAAGTAAAACTGCCGTCGCCGTTAGCAGTTTCAGCAAGCACGACAGGCTCACCATGAGAGGTCAATCCTGCTACTGGATCTGCGGTTGAATCAAGCTGGTATTTAACAACGCGGTCCGAGCCTTCAGTTGTGCTGAAAGAGCCCGACATAAACGCATCATCGTTTTGGTCTGAGCCAATTGAGGCGAGATCATCTTCGTCCACCGTGAGTGGAACAACGTTGTCGATAGTTGGAACGTCATCAGTAATCGTGACGGGAATGGTCGCGGTCGTCGTATCGCCGTCAAAGTCTGTTGCAATGATTGGGAAGTTCAGTACTAATTCATCGCTGTTTAACGCGTGATCGACCGGCCCTTCCAGACGGAAATTGTATGTGCCATCAGCATTCACGTTCATGGTGAAAACCGGATTGCCATCCGCGGTAGCCACGTAAGTAAAGCTGCCATCAGCATTCGCAGTCTCTACCAGAGTAACTGGCTCACCTTGGGAGGTTAGCCCCGAAACAGGATCAGAAGTTGAATCAAGTTGGTAGCTCACCACACGGTCTGAACCTTGGGTAGTGGTGAACGCGCCTTCAACAAACACAGCGTCAGTTTGGTCTGAGCCAATACCTGATAAATCATCTTCGTCTACAGCCAGAGGCAAAACATTATCGATGATTGGTGCATCATCCGTAATCGTGACTGGAATGGTTGCCGAAGTCGTATCACCATCAAAATCGGTGGCAATAATTGGGAAATCAATCGTCAGGCTGTCACTGTTAGCTGCATGGTCAATCGGGCCTTGCAGCGTAAAATCGTAAGTGCCATCTGTTGCTACGTTTAACGTGAATACCGGATTGCCGTCTGCGGTCGCCACATAAGTAAAGCTGCCATCACCGTTGGCGGTTTCCACCAAGGTAATCGCCTCACCTTGAGACGTTAGCCCCGCAACAGGATCAGCCGTTGAATCCAGTTGATAGCTCACCACTCGGTCAGAGCCTTGAATAGTGGTAAACGCGCCTTCAACGAACACAGCGTCAGTTTGGTCTGAGCCCACGCCGCTAAGGTCATCTTCATCGACACTCAACGCATCCACCGCTGTGATGGTCGGTACATCATCAACAATCGTGACTGGAATGGTTTCAGTAACGGTGTCGCCATCGAAGTCGGTTGCGATAATTGGGAAGTTGAGTGTCAGCTCATCACTATCCACCGCGTGATCAATTGGCCCTTCTAGCGTGAAGTTGTAAGAGCCATCAGTATCTACTGTCAGAGTAAATACTGGGTTGCCACCCGCAGTCGCTTCATAAGTGAAACTACCATCACCATTTGCGGTTTCTATCAGTGTGACAGCCACGCCTTGCGATGTTAAACCGTCCACTGGTGTTGCTGAAGCATCGAGTTGGTAGCTCACCACTCGGTCAGAGCCTTGTGTGGTAGTAAAGTTGCCATCAATAGAAATTGGATTGCTTTGGTCTGAGCCAATTGACGCTAGATCATCTTCATCAACCGTAATGGTGTCGACGTCGGTAATAACAGGCTTATCGTCCACGATTGTCACTGGGATAGTGGCATTTGTGGTGTCGCCATCAAAGTCTGTTGCGATGATTGGGAAGTTGAGTGTCAGCTCATCGCTATCTACCGCGTGGTCGATTGGACCTTCAAGCGTGAAGTTATAGCTACCATCAGTATTCACCGTCAGCGTAAAGACCGCTTCACTACCCGCTGTCGCCTCGTAAGTAAAGCTGCCATCAGCGTTTGCGGTTTCAGTCAGCGTAACTGCCACGCCTTGTGATGTAAGGCCGTCAACTGGTGTTGCAGAAGCATCAAGCTGATAACTTACCACTCGGTCAGAGCCTTGTGTGGTGGTGAAGCTACCATCAATAGAAATCGGGTCAGTCTGGTCCGAACCAATCGTGCCTAAATCATCTTCATCAACAGTAATCGCATCAACATCAGTAATAGTTGGCTTATCATCCACGATGGTAACAGGCAATACGATTTGGCTTGTGTCACCATCGAAGTCTGTAGCAATAACGCTAAAATCAAGGGTTAAGCTGTCGCTATTTGCCGCATGGTCAATTGGACCTTGCAGCTCAAAACTGTACGAGCCGTCGGTATTCAAAATTAATGTGAAAACTGCACTGCCATTTGCCGTTGCGCTGTAGGTGTAACTGCCATCTGCATTTTGCGTTTCGGCAATGGAAACGGTTTGACCTTGAGATTGCAGGCCATTTAAAGAATCAGCGTTTACATCCAACTGATACTGTACGACGCCATCAGAACCTTGAGTTGTCGTAAACTGACCTTCGACCAGCGTTGACTGTGATTGGTCAGAGCCTACCAAACTTAAGTCATCTTCATCGACGGTAAGAGCGACAACGTCATTAATGGTTGGCACATCATCGGCAATGGTTACCGGTAGAACAAGTGAACTGGTGTCACCGTCAAAGTCCGTTGCGACAATAGTGAAGTCTAGAGTTAAGCTATCGCTACCCACAGCATGATCGATTGGACCTTCAAGGGTAAATGAATAAGAACCGTCAGGGTTCACTTGTAAGGTGAAGATAGCGTCCCCTTCTGCCGTTGCAGAATAGGTAAAGCTGCCATCTAAGTTAGTTGTTTCCGTCAGAGAGATAGATCGACCCTGTGATTCCAACCCATTGAGTGGATCAGTGCCGCTCTCTAATTGATAACTTACAACACGGTCTGAGCCCTGAGTCGTCGTGAAGCTGCCTTGCGCGAGCACAGAATCGCTTTGATCGGAGCCGATGCTTGATAAATCGTCTTCATCGACGGCTAGTGCCTTAACGCCATCAATCGAAGGAACGTCATCTTGAACTTGAATGACAATTTGCGCTGCTTCTGGTGTGTTCGAACCGTCGGTAATCGAGGAACGGTCACCATCCGCATCTACCGCGTAAACTGGCAGTGAGAAAGTAAGCGAGTCATCGTTAGCACCCGTATGGTCAAGTTGTTCATACAAGTTGAATTGGTATTCGCCCAATGCAGGTGCATCAATCGCCACATCAAATACGGTAATACGCACACCATCCAGCTCAATGAAGCCTTCGTAAGTACGTACGCCGTTACTCTCGGACGCTAGTTCTAGTTGAACAACCTGCCCTTGAGATTGGAGTTCTCCACCAACATTAAACTCTGTAGGTTCCAATTCATAGTGATCAATGATGTCACTACCGACCGCTGTCGTGATCGCCCCAGTACCACTTGTTACTGCCGCGCCTTCCTGTGAACCTTGGTCAACCCCCGCCTCGTCTAAAGACAATCCCGTCACATTCTCAATCACTGGATTATCGCCATCGAGGATGGTCATCGTAAAGGTGTTGCTTGCCGTATCTTGGTCGAAATCGACGATTGTGGTTGGCAAAGAGAGCTCAATCGTATCTTCACCGTTTGTTTGTTCTAACGGCTTAAATTGCTCAAATTGGTAGGTACCATCAGTATTCAAACTGATGGTTAAGACGGTTTCATTCGAGCCCGCAATGGACAAGGTGATAGTACTGCCGTCTTCAGAGAGTACCGCTTCTGTCGCCTGATTATCACTCAGTAGGCCATCGAACTGACTAAGTCCTTCTTGATTAAACGTGACCGTTGCCAATTGATCACTACCAATATCAACAAAAGTGCCAGTAATTGGTGTAGAAGAAGATTCAACGTTTTCAAAAGTAACGTTCTGCGGCGCAGGATCATCGCCATCAATAACGGTTGTCGTAAAATCGATAGGCGCTTGAATGCTATTACCACCAATATCTGCGCCAGTAATATCAAAAGCAATATTGATTTGATCACCGACGATCGATACTTGGCCATCAGCAACAGACGCAACATGGTCAATACCCTGGCTAATCGTGGTAACGACCTCTAACTCTAAATCACGACCTAAAGATGTCGCTTCGATCTCGATACGAAGCACTTCGTTACCTTCTTGAGTACCGATAATGGCATTTTGCGCTTCGTCATAAACGAACGCCACTGGCTGACCACCAGAGGTAATATCACTGTTAAGCTCAGTCAACAAAGACTCTAAAGAAGACGTTTCGGGTACAAATGAAGCAGTATCAAGTGCGAGATCCCCTGCTTCAACCAGCACACTAGACGAAATGGTTTGCGGGTAGCTTGATAGAGAAATTGAGCCTTCTGTTACGCTAGATTGCAGTGACTGCCCACCATCAGCAAAAATCGTGACATTCAAACCGTCATCTTCGTCGCGATCATCTTCTCCGCTGCGAGTCGCAGACGTTTCAAAAAAAGTAGAAGCGAGTACTTCCGGGTTATTATATTCAACCGTCACGTAGCCAGCATTAGCCGAGCCTTCAGCACCTGCGCCAGCAGCTGTTGCTTCTAAGATAGCGGTAGGGTCAGCTCCGTCTAAAATAGCTTGCTGGATAGCGGCAATATCGTTGGCGTCGAAGTCAGCACTTCCAATAGCCGTTGGGTCAAAAGTCACCAAGCCATTAACTGGAGATTGTACCAATACTGGTTCTAACGGTTCAGAAGAAGGCACAGGAAGACAAGCAACACAATTTGCATCGACCAGATAAAGCTCATTATTTATCTGTACGTCGAGAGAAGCATTATTTTCTGTGATAATAATCTCGCCAGGTCTTAACTCATCCCCCGCTTTTATGACCTTAACGTTTCCATCCAGGCCCAAAACCAAAACTTCACCTTTGACAGCATTTACAATCGCGCTCTGCGGTACCGTGTGCGTACTCATCTGACCTCCGCTAATGGCTTACGTTTCCCATTAACCTTTTTAGATAATTTCTTATTAATTTAGTGCGGCATACTGCACACCTTTATACGATTAAACTAAGTATTGAATCATTAAACAATCGATAAATACCCTACTACCAAGCAACATAAGTAAAACTTACTCGTAGTCACAGAAATGTGACACATGTGCTGACGCGTAGATATCGAATAATTATATGAAATTGATACCTTATTCTGATTAAGTGTAGTTGTTTTAAGAAAAGAAGAGAGATGAAATCATTCAGCTAAACGCCAGACTGCCGGTTGCGATCAATAATGGAAGAAAAGCAATGAGAATGTTGTATACACCGGAGCGTGATGACATCTTAATCAATATCGGTGACGAAAAAAACGTAACGATTAAATATTGAACAACATAAATTGCAGGACAAAATGCAACGATAAAAAAGTGGCTTACGATATGAATCCCCGCACACCACGAGTTCGGTTTTGTTCTGATATACAGCAAAAAAAACACGAGCAAGCTAATAATAAAATACATAAACACAGCACTTGAAAATAATTATCATTTTCAATCATATGTAAATATTCCCTTACTTTCAATGGTGTTTGAGCTATTAATGTCATCGTTATTATCAATCAACACAATAAGTAAAATTATCAGTAATTCCAGTCCTAAACGTTTGCGTAATCGCTAACCTTCTCTTAACCTTGATTTGAGGCTTTTATCACGGTTTTTCCATTGATATAGTGCGTCCATACAACAAAAAAAGACCATTCGAGGCATGGAGCTTCCTCATTAATCTCAAGATGAGAAGAATTGGTACCGACAAAATTCGGCAGATTTTAAGAGGGTCAAAAAATGGACATGAATATGGTTGAGATTTTAGGTTATGCAGCTTCAATCATGGTCGCTATTTCGCTAACTATGAAAGATATTGTTAAGCTTCGTATCCTTAACTTTATTGGTTGTGCGCTATTTACTGCTTACGGACTAATGATTGATTCTTGGCCTGTAGTACTAACTAACGGTTTTATTGCTTGCGTTAACATCTACTTCCTAGCAAAAATGCAGCAGGAAAAAAAAAGCCTAGAGCCTGAGAAAGCGCAATAGCATTCAAACAATAAAAGCCCGCAAATCATAAGATTGCGGGCTTTTGCTTTTAACATTCCCTTTCTATCACAGCATCCTTAAACGAGCGCTAACGAACCCAGCTAAGTGCTAGTGTTTCTCGACGAGAAAACATGTCCACATGCGATGAAATGATCGCCTTCACCGTATTCAGTTTCTCTTCTGAATCCGCCTCACAGGTTATAGTTAAGCTAGATGCACAAAGGTTAAACTCAGCTTTTCCCGTCGGAAATGTCACCAAACCGCTATTTTCATTCCAAGTAGCAGGAACTTTTCGTCCAAAATGCCGACAAAGCGTCACTAAGTATTTGTCAGCGTGTTCGCTATCTATTCGGGTGCTTTCTTTAATCATGAACTTACTCGTTACTTTGAAACGTCCTATGAAGAACCTTGTTAGAATTGATAAGCTGCAGAGAGCTTGAAGTTGCGACCCGGCTCGTAGTCATCAAGCGTGAAGCCACGTGCAGTCCCCGAACGAGACGCATGAGAGCTGTACAACTCGTCAAATACATTATCAATACCAAAGGTCACCGACAGCCCATCAATATCAGACGGCACCCATTGAGCGTATAGATTATGCACATCATAACTTGCTTTCTTTGGCTGACCATCAAAGACGTTGTCTTCCTCTAGAACAAACATTGAGTTCCACCCGAAGATCGTTTCTAAAGCGTCTGACTGGTAATCCAAAGTTAGAGCAATGCTATCACCCATATCAATGCTACGCCCATTGCCCCCAGCAACAGGACCACCAGTATTCTTGTTTTTGGTGTCCGACTTAGAGTAAGAAAGTTTGCTGTTAAACTTGTCGTAACCATAAGAAGCACTTGCTTCAAAGCCTTTAATCTCAACATCACCTAAGTTGTAAATCAGGTAAGTTTGAGTCGCGTTTTGGTACTGATCTGCAATGTAATCATCAATTTCCGTTTGGAATACCGTAATATTCGCCCCAAAGAAATGCTTATCAAAGGTTTTATCAAAACGAACACCACCCTGCGAGTTCAATCCCGTTTCTGGCTTTAGCCCATCCTCTAAAAATGCAACGTCTTGGTAAGCAATAAAGGTTTCCATTAGCTCTGGACCTTTAAATAGAGAGCGTGCACTCGCAAACAACGTCCAATCTTGCGTCACCGCCCATTCTGCTGCTAGAGCCCAAGTCACATCATCATAATTACTGGTTCCTGTCTCAGCTTTGCGTTTGTAATCATCAAAGCGCATACCTGCAGTAATAAAGAAGGCATCAGAGAAGAAGAACTGATCTTCTACAAACAGTGCGGTTGAAATCGCCGATTCGTCCATAAACTTACGACTACCGTAGTAACTCGAAGACGTTTTATCCATGTAGTCGAAGCCATAAGTGACTCGATTATCAAACTCACCCAACATAACATCTGACTGGAATTTGCCATTCAAACCAAAGTTTTGGTTTTTGGCGGTGTTCTTTGATAAACGGTTCGAGGGCCAACGAGGGGCCATCACCGTTTCGTCACGTTTAATTTCTGTCTCGGTATTATAAAGAGTGACGTTTCCTTGGTGTTGTTCGCCTCGCAACTCGTAACTCAAGGTAATGGTATCGCGGTCATAATCCGTAGGGATAAGTAACTTGCTCGACAGGCTATTATTTGCACTACCCGACATATCAGGACGCGGACTGTAATCTCCACTGTCTCGGTACATGTCATAAGAGAGCTCAAAACGATGGATGTCATTTAGTTCATACCCCAGCTTAGCCAGAATGTTGTAAACATCACCTGCAGCACCGTAGGTTTTATTGCCATCACCATCTTCAAAATCATCACGCGTAACGTAATGGCCATAGACCATCGCATCAATGTTTTCGGACAAAAGTCCGTACAGTGTCAACGAACCTTGTTGGTTGTCGTTGGATGCATAGCCGCCATAAACACGCGCACCAAACTTTTCATCGTAACGAAGTAAGTCACGAGCGTCTTTCGTTTCAAAGTAGACCGAACCGCCTAACCCGTTTTGAGTCACAGAGTTATTACCTACCTGAATGTCCGCAGATTTGAGAATGTCAGGGTTCAACGTCAAGTTACCAATATGATGGAACATGCTCGCATGCTGAGAAGCACCGTCAAGACGAATGTCCAAATCGGTTTCGCTCAAACCACGAATCGTAATACGTTGATTCACAGAGTGTGTGCCACCAACATCCACACCGGGAATATCGCGCAGTAAATCAGACATATGATCGGCTTGCTTCAGTGACATGTCGTCCGCAAACATCGACTCAGTGTTGCTGGAAACTTTCGTTCCCCATACAACGACCTCTTCAAAATGTGACTCAGTATCTTGAGCTAAAACAGGGGTTGATAGCGCCATTCCCACTGCAAGGCAAAGGCTTGAAAGCTTGATAGGTGAACAAGCAGGGCTTTCCATAACTTCATTCCTAAATATTAATGATAATAATTCTCAGGTATAATAAACATGAGTTTTATAAATACAAAGGCGATTTGGTTATGCGAAATCGCACAAGTGTTATGAGGAAGTGTCAAATGCAGGAAGTCACAACAAAACGAACTAAAATTGCCAAGATAGCTTTAACCCAAAGACTAGAGGCGACAGAGAAACAATGGATTGTCACGCAAGGCCAACCTTGTCAAACTCAACTGGCCGAAGGTAAGTTCCTATCATATCAGTACAATGATCAAATTTTTGTTCATGGCGGGCGTTGTCTAGAACTTATTGATTCGAATATTGTTTCTACTGCACACGCCTCACTGCTGGTCACTATTCTTTTAGAAGGTAGACTCTCGTTTGGCTACGACGATTTGCAATTTGATTTAGACGCGAGCGACGGCCCTAAGGGTGTAGTGGTGAACTTACTCAAACCTGCAAATTTTCGTCGTTCACTGCTCAAAGATAACCTCATTAATAAGATCAACATATTGGTTAAGCCCCAATGGCTAGAGGCCCGCCTTGAGCAAAATTGTAGTCATCGAGCCTTTTTTAACTCTCATCAGGCGTTTCAACAGTTGGAGCCTAACCAGACGCTATGCGAGCTGGCCGAAACGTTAACAAATAGAGAAACACCGCAAGAGTTCCAAGAAAAGCTAGAGGTCGAAAGCTTGATCTATCAAATATTACATCAAGCCACCAAGCAAATTCCTAAGAATTTCAGTGCTAAAAACAGCAGTATTGAACGACACATTGACGGTCGGATTGAGGATATTGTCAGCTATATTGAAACTCACCTTGATCAAGAACTACGCTTGGAAAAGTTGGCGAGCCAATTCTCAATGAGTGTTTCAAACCTACAGCGTCGATTTAAACAATCACTTAATATGACCATAAACGGCTACATTCGTTTTCGACGTCTTGAGATTGCTAGGCAACATTTGGAACGTGGCCTAGTGACGATAACAGAAGCCGCCTATGAAGCCGGATACCACCACCCTTCTAACTTCACTTATGCCTTTAAAAAGGCATTTGGTGTGCCACCACATGAAGTGATTAAAGAGTAAGGAGACTCTAGGTAACTGACTGTTATTTAGGAGTGTCTTATCCACAACATCGGTATATACTCGCCTTAAACGTTATGGAGGTTAAACATGAATATTGGTGCCGTCGCGAAGCTCACTGGGCTTTCATCTAAGTCGATTCGATTATATGAAGACAAAGGGATCATATCTCCACCAGCGCGTAGCGACTCTGGCTATCGCGAATATTCAGATAATCATATTCAAGAGCTTAACTTGGTATCACGCGCAAAAAGCGCAGGCTTTTCGTTGCAAGAATGCAAAGAGTTCGTACAACTTGCTCATAACCCCAACCGCAAAAGTAGCGAAGTAAAAGCAAGAACCATGGACAAACTGAGAGAGGTTGAAGAAAAAATTGCACACCTCATGGAGATCAAAACGCAACTTGAAGGTTGGGTTTCTTCTTGTCCTGGAGATGCAGAGAGCCGATGCCCAATCATAGACGAGCTCACCAAGTAAGCCCGCCTATCTATTGATCTCGTTAAAAACGAACTAGCTCGCTTAATGATAGGTACACATGCGCTTACCGTTTAACTCTATGATGTTAAATGGCGTTTCGTAGATGTCCTCTAGCGTAGACGCTTGAATAACCTCTTCAACCGCACCACTCGCCACAACCTTGCCTTTCTTAAGCGCCAATATGACATCTGAGTAACACGCCGCGAAATTAATATCATGAATCACGACCACCATGGCTTTATTCATGTCATGGGCTAACTGCTGCACAACTTTCATGATCTGAAGAGAGTGTTTGATATCTAAGTTATTAAGAGGCTCATCAAGAAAGACATAATCTGTATCTTGTGCAATCACCATAGCAATAAATGCAAGCTGTCGCTGACCACCACTTAATTCATCCAAGTATTTGTCTTGAATATCTTGCAAATCTAAGTAGTCGATTGCTTGTTCTATGACCTCATGATCTTCTTTAGTCAGATTTCCTTTAGAGTATGGGAAACGACCAAAAGAGACTAACTCTTTTACGGTAAACCGCATTGTAATCGAGTTAGCTTGGCGAAGTACTGCCAGTTTTTTCGCTAGCTCTTTTGTGTCCCATTCCGCGATTTCCTTGCAATCAATGATAACACTACCGCCATCTCGCTCCGTTAAGCGCGAGGCCATAGATAACAGCGTGCTCTTTCCCGCGCCATTTGGACCGATAATCGATGTTACCTTGCCCTTTTCAAACTGAGTATTGGCCTCGTCTACGACTTTGTTTGAACCGAAAGCCTTCGTTAATTTATCTATTACTATCATATTTATACAACTTTGTTTTTCAGCAGCAGGTATAAGAAATACGCACCGCCGATAAAGTTAATTACGACACTCAACGTCGTCTCAAAACTAAACACGTTTTCGATTATCCATTGCCCAGCAAGTAGTGAACTTATGGATAGAAACGAACATCCGACCAATAGCGTTTTATGTTGGTAACTTCGGAACATTTCTCGGCTTAAGTTGGTCACTAGTAAACCAAAGAACATGATTGGCCCTACCAAAGCCGTAGAAATAGCAATCAAAACCGCCGAGATAATAAACACATTTCTTGTCACTTTAGGTACATCAACACCCAAGCTTTTCGCATTGTCTTGGTCGAGCCAAAACACATCTAAAGTGCGATGCATCCTAAACAACAACCAACATGCAAACATCAAAGCCGGAGCACTAAAGTAAACCAAGTTCACTTTGACATTATTGAAACTGGCGTACAGTTTCGACTGAACAATTGCATATGTGTTTGGGTCCATCAGCAAAGAAAAGAATGACGCCGCATTGGAAAATAGCTGACCAAAGATCAAGCCGACCAATAGCAACGTAATCAGGTTCTTGCTTCCTTTTGAAAAGTAAAACCCAAACAGCAGTAGCGAAAACGACACCATTACAATTACTGCAATCGCGAAATTGACGTACAAGTTAAGAACTAAGGTACTCAACCCACCAAAAATCAACACGATCAAAATTTGGGTTAACACATACAGCGCATCAAAACCCATGATACTTGGCGTTAAAATTCGGTTGTGCGTAATGGTTTGAAATACAAGTGAAGACTGAGCAATGGCCACACCCGCTAGCACTATCGCCAATACTTTAGGAACTCTACGAGACAAAAAATATTGGTAGTTGTCAGCCGTTAGCCCAATACCAATAAACAGACACGCGAAAAGAATCGCAATGCCACCTAGCAGCAGGATTTTCGTTGAATCACGCATGTTGCTTACCTCGCAACAACATAGCGATGAATACCACGCCACCCAATATGCTGATCACGATAGAGATTGGCATTTCATGAGGGAAAATAATTAAACGACTCACCAAGTCGCAACACAACACTAAAATCGCCCCATACATGGCCGTAAGCGGAATGTTCTTTTTGAGATTATCGCCATAAAAGTGACTCACGAGATTCGGCACAATCAGCCCTAAGAATGGCAACTGGCCAACAATCATCACGACACTTGCTGACATGATGGACACCAATAGCACGCCAATCGTCACAACCTGCTGATAATTCAAACCCAAGTTAATCGCGAAATCTTTTCCGATACCTACGGCAGAGATCCTTGCGGCAAAAAGATAGCTGAGTATAACCATTGGTACCGCGATGTACAGCAGTTCAAAATCACCACGCAAGATGTTAGCGAAGTTTGCGACTGTCCAAGCATTCAGACTTTGAAGTGCATCATATTTGTAAGCGATAAACGTAGTCATGGATTGGATGACATTGCCGAAAATAATCCCGACAAGCGGCACAAAAACCACGCTCTTAAATTGAATGCGCTGAATAAAGAAAACAAACGCCAGCGTCCCAAATACCGAGATGCCGAACACGAGCCAAAGGTGATTATCATTACCAAAGAAAACCACGCTCAGTACGTAGCCCAACATGGCACATTCGATCGTACCAGTTGTAGAAGGTGCAGCAAATCGGTTCTGGCTGATTTGCTGCATGACAAGACCCGCAATACTCAAGCCAGCACCAGCAAGCAATATGGCAAATAAACGTGGTATACGGCTGGTAAAGAAAAGTTCTAATGCTTTCTCATCACCTGAAAAGAGTTGTTGGGGCGTCATGTTTGCCACCCCAACAAATAACGAAACCGTGCTTAAAACCACAAGGGTTAGCAATAACTTCTTCAAAGTTAACCTCTGCTATCTTGGATTACAGTTCAACGGTTTGCTTTATCTCACTGACCATTTTTTCTGTTGCTGTCACACCAGACATCGACAAGTACCAAGCGTCCACATCTAAATAGGTGATTTTATGATTTTTATATGCCGCAGTCGCTTTGACTAAGTCGTTATCCATGGATTTACGAATATCGTTATCCGGCGTACCTGTCAGAGAATTTCGGTCAACCACGAGGATATTTTTCGGGTTAGCTTCACGAATAAACTCATAAGAAATGACATCTCCGTGAGTGCCCGTTTTCACGTGCTCAACCGTTTCCAAGAAGCCAAAGTCGTTATAAATGACGCCAAATCGCGACTGGGCACCAAACGCGCTGATGTTGTCACCCATGCTTAAAATCGTTAATGCATCATTTTTGTTCGATTGGTTGTAGTCGCGGATTGCTTTGAATTGAGCATCTAGCGCTTCAATTTTCTGCTCTACTTTTTCTTCGATATTGAAGATCTTACCAATATTGCGCCATTGCGCTTGCGTGCCTTCCCAATAGCCTTGGTTTTCTTTCGCCGCGAAAACAACTGTAGGGGCAATTTCACTCAGCTCTTCATATTTCGCAGACGCTCGCGGACCAACCAAAATCAAATCCGGTTTTTGCATGTAGATGGTTTCAAAATCAGGTTCAAACAAACTACCCGCAGAGGTGTAGTTATCTTTGCTGTATTTTGAAAGGTAACTAGGAAGATTAGACGAGTTAGATACTGCAACAGGATCGATACCAAAGTTGTCCAGCGCATCTAGCGGGCCAAAGCCAATCACAACCACACGCTCTGGGGATTGCTCTAGCTCTGTTTGACCCATGTAGTGGTCAATCACAACTTTAGCAGCGAAAGAAGGAGAAACAGTAAATAACGACAGCATAGCCGCACCGACGAATTTTTTCATTTTGTTAAGCCTTAATGAGATCTATTATCATACGCGTTCGCAATATAACGCTACTCTTTAATGCATTCAACAAAATTTAAGGTACTTTACATTAGTTACGTTTACTCAAGACTTAGATATATCAAAGACTTATAAAACTCATCAATTTCAATACCTGGGCGTATCATTCATGCGCTTCAATAAACGCTTTGAGTGCCAGCTCATCAATAATCTCCAAACCGTTGTCCGTTTTGGTAATCAATCCCTTTTCAATCAAGTCCTTAACTGCACGTCGATAGACTCGGCCTGAGGTACCAAACCGCTCAGCCTCTTGGTTCACTTTATCAAAGCCACCAAGCAGCTTATCCGTCTGATTACGGACGAGAAGATCATAGGCAATGTTGTAAGTAATGGGATGCAACAAACGATTAGTGTAGATATCCATGGAGTCTTGATAATCCTCAGCCAATGCTGAAGCGAAGAACACCATCATTTGGGGATGATTTTGCAGTGCTTCGGTTAGTTTTTGGATACAGATAACATCAACCTGCATATGTTCATCTGCTATCACATTCCATTGACAAGGAGTCTGAGTGAAGAACTCCATTTCACCATAAATATGATAGTCGCAGTTAGCTTCCCCTAATTGAAAACGTCGTCCATTTGCGGCCAATATGTTCATCGAGACTCGACCTACTGGCACAACATACAAGTACTGAAGTTGCTCACCTTGGCGGAGAATTGCTTCCCCAGCATCAAAGTAACGCGAATTTATTTGGCATTGATAAATCAAATCGCGAAAGGTGGCACTCTTTTCTTCAAGGTATGTTTTGAAGCGACCAGTCGGATAAGGGCTGATTTTCATTTTCTGCTCTCTCAGAAAAAGTTACGGACAACTATTTAAGGTGGATTGTACCCCGTAACTCCAAATAAAAAAGCGACAGTGACCTGTCGCTTTACATCTATTCTGTTTATGTGACTTACTGAGATAGAGACTGGCTAACGCTGAGCAACCAAGGCTTCTAATGCCGTAATCGCGGCACTCTTCTCACCTTGCATCATTACTTTGGCCTCATCAACGTACTGACCAACACCTTCTTTCACATCTTGTTGATACAGCACCACGTTGTTTAATATCGAAGCCACATGAAGGCCTCGTAGTCGACCGACCGTAAACAGCGCAGAGGTTTCCATATCGGCACCTAAGATGCCTTTCTTGTTCCAATGTTGGCATATTGCATCCTCGTCATCGGTATAGAAACTGTCGTGAGAACGCACCACACCAAAATGATAATGCACTTTTTGCATCGACAAGTAACGCTCAACTTCCTTTAACAGTGAAAAGCTTGCGTAGGCTGGATAATACGAATCGACATACGCTTTAGAGCCGCCCTCATCTCTTACCGCGCCTTCGGCAATGATCAACTCGCCAAGATGAATGCCTGATTGCATTGCCCCCGCCGATCCAACGCGTACCACATGAGTCACACCGCACTGTTTTAGCTCTTCCACTGCGATGATCATCGATGGCGCACCTATACCTGTACTACATACTGAAACAGGCTTGCCTTTGTAGTTGCCGGTAAACACACGGTACTCGCGGTTTTCCGACACCATTTCTGCATCATCAAATAATACCGCGATACGATTCGCTCGATCTGGCTCGCCGCATACAATAACGAGGGAAGCGATTTGTGTTTCATCCACTCCGATATGAGGTTGTTTGGCCATTTTTCGTTCCTTACGCAGCAGCGTGCGCTAAGGTTTTATCGCCATTGCGCTTAGCGCTACGAGCCCACTCACGCGTGCCATTGGCAGCGATGAACATAAGAATCGCGTACTGAACAGACATTGCGTAAACACCTTGCGTCGCGTAGATACCCACACTGATAATATTAATCACAACCCATAGAATCCAGTTTTCGACGTATTTACGTGTCATCAGAATTTGTGCAACAACAGAAAGTACTGTCATGGTTGCATCCCAGAACGGGAACGCGTCAGGTTCAAGCACCGGTTCAGCCAAGTCAGCACCAAAGAGATTCAAGCTATCAACAGCAATGTTTGCTAGCGCAAAGAAAAATGGGTCGATATAGATCGTTAATAATGCGATACATGCAACGCTAATAGAGGCAGTAGTAATAAGTTTCTGTTTATTTAACCAGCGAACCTCCAGCGTTTCACCTTGTGCGTTTGGACGAGTCCACGCATACCAGCCGTAAATGTTCGCACAGAAGAAAAACAATTGAAGAAGCAATAATCCGTATAACTGAATTTGAAAAAAGATAACGGCAAAAAGCGTGACATTCAGCAAACCGAATAAGTAGTTGATGGTTTTTTCTTGGCTGGCAAACCAAATGCAAAGCAGTCCAAAAACGGTACCGAAAGCTTCGATCCAGCTCATTGCGTAGCCGTCGCCAATCGGAATGTTAACGAGAGTATTATTAATATCGAGTAAGGCAAAGAGGTCCATAACATGTCCTTTATTATTTTGTTTGGAATACGCTTATATTAGAGCGTGATCCCCAACAAAAAGGAGGACATTTGTCCTCCTCTTGATGCACTCGATCATAATTCAGTTCAATGTTTACTTGAAAGCAATAAATGATGCTATTGAACGGTGTTGGAAATAGACGTGCCTATGAGTCCAAGCCTAGATAGCGTTTTTTGAATGCAGAAGCTGATGCAAATAAAGCTGACGCCAAAAGTGTAATAATAAAGCCAATTGCGTACTCAAATGCTTCATTAACCAGTAGCTGATAGCAGCTCACAAAAAAAATCAATACAACTGTAATAACATTAACTCGGTGAAACCAAGGGTGTTTTACAGATAACTTAGCGTAACCTTTTGATAACATTTGACTAATCCGCCAGACAACAATTAATAGTTTTATTTATAATCAACGACGATAGTAAGGCTTTATCGTATAAAGAGAAACGACTTTTTTAATTTTTTAGCTCAACATCACACGTCATTCAGTGAGGTTTGACTTTAACCTCTTGACGCTTTTTCGTTCCACTAGAGTCGGCTCTAATTGTACGACCTGTGCCTCTGTTGATTTTTCATCCAACTTTCGGACAAGAGTCTCAACGGCAGCCTGCCCCAAACGGTACTTAGGCTGATGAATGGTAGTTAGCGATGGCGACATAAATTTCGCGATATGGATGTCATCGTAACCAATAATGGATAGGTCGTCCGGCACTTTAATACCGAGCTCATTTGCGGCGTTAATCACACCCATCGCCATCATATCGTTAGAGACGAAAATCGAGCTGGGTAATGCGCCACGCTGAGCCATTTTTTTGAACGCTTGATACCCACCCTCACATTCGAAGTCAGACTCAATGATCCAATTGGCATTAAATTCCAAGCCCGCTTCGTTCATTGCTCGCTTATAACCTTCGTATCGCATTTGCGCTTGGTGTTTAATCAAAGGGCCAGTGATGCACCCAATTTCGGTATGGCCGCAATCAATTAAGTATTTCGCCGCTAAGTAACCGCCACGAAGTGAGTTGTCTTGGATTTTATCGCTTGTAAATAGCATCGGCCCCCAGTCCATTACCACAACTGGGATATCTGGGTAACGCTCAAATACATCGATACGCTCTCCTTCTAGCGACGAGCACATCAAGATCAAACCATCGACACGCTTTTGCAATAGCGTATTAATGGATTGACGCATACGTTCGTTATCACCCTCGGTGTTACATAAAATGAGGCTGTAGCCTTTTTGGTAGCAGCTGCGTTCGACGCCTTTTACGACTTCGCCAAAGAATGGGTTGGTTGAGGTTGTCACGAGCATACCAATGGTTTTGGTACGATTGACTTTGAGGCTACGCGCCAACGCAGAGGGCGCGTAGTAGTTAAGCTCTTTTGCGGCATTGTTAACGCGTTCAGAGATCTCTTCGCTCACAAAACGCGTCTTGTTAATAACATGGCTCACTGTTGAAGTGGAAACCCCTGCCAGTTTTGCGATGTCTTTCATCGTCGCCATGTTACTACTCCTATTTTAATGAGGCGTTGTGCGCCTTATTGTTCAGCGAGAAACGCGTCCACCTCTTCGCGGGTTGGAATCGACGTTTGCGCGCCAAAGCGGGTCACAGAAATTGCAGCCGCCGCATGTGCAAACTTAATCGCTGATTCTAAAGGTAAACCTTCTAGGAGACCAGTGACGAATGCCCCATTAAATGTATCGCCCGCTGCGGTAGTATCCGTCGCTTCAACGCGGAAACCCGAGATGATTTCGCCTCGACCGTTTTGGCTTAGCCAAACGCCTTTTGCACCGAGTGTGATCATGACAATTTCTATACCTTTACCATGTAGCACATTCGCCGCTTCTTGCGCGCTTTCGTTGTCTGTTACAGTAATACCTGTCAGAACTTCAGCTTCGGTTTCATTTGGCGTAATCACGTCAATGCAAGACAGTAATTCATCAGACAATTCACGAGCTGGCGCAGGGTTCAAAATTACGTTGGTTTTGGCATCTTTCGCTACACGCGCAGCTTTCTCAATGCCGCACATCGGCGTTTCCAATTGCATTAGCAAGTAATCTGCTTGGCGAATACGCTCTAAATCTGGCTCAATCGCTTCTGCTGTCAGTTTGGCGTTCGCTTCAGCTGAAATGCAAATGCTGTTCTCACCACTGTCCGACACTTGAATCATCGCGATACCTGTCGGGCAATTTGGCTGCATCTTCACACCAGTGATATCGATGCCGTCCATTTTGAAGTTTTCGCGAATGTTAATGCCGAATGAGTCGTCGCCCACACAAGCGATAAAACCTATGTCTGCATTTAATCGCGCCGCCGCGACGGCTTGGTTGGCACCTTTGCCACCTGGGATAACTTGATAGTTGCGACCATGCAGCGTCTCGCCTGGGCGAGGGAAAGAAGGCACTTGAAGAACATGGTCAGCGTTTACACTACCTAACACCACTAACTTATTCATACGGTTATCCTCGGTTCTGAATGAACCCTTTTTAAAAACTGTTTAGGAAAATACATTAGATGACTTTAACTTCTCTTCCTGATGAAGGAGTCTCGATAAAAAGCCAAAGGCATCTATACCCCACACTTTGCAGTATTTTGGGTAAGTTTGCCCTCACCTCCTAAACGACAGATATAAACGGAGGAGAGAGCAAAAATTAGGATGATTTATTGAACTTAAAACTTACTTAGTGACTACTTTTAGTGGTACTGGGATGTACTCTTCTACTTCTTCACCTTTCAAAACTTTGTCAGCCGTTTCAACACCTAAAGCACCGATAAGGTCTGGTTGCTGAGCAATAGTTGCCGCTAGTTTGCCACGGTTAACTGCTGCAATGCCGTCTTCCGTACCATCAAAACCAACGATAACGACATCTTTGCCAGAAGCTTGAACTGCGCGAAGTGCACCTAGCGCCATTTCATCATTCTGTGCAAATACCGCTTGTACATCCGGGTTAGCCGCTAGCAGGTTTTCCATTACGTTTAGACCTTTCGTGCGGTCAAAGTCAGCCGGTTGGCTAGCAAGAAGATCCATATCGCTGCCCTTCACGGCATTCATAAAGCCTTCACCGCGCTCACGCGCTGCCGATGTGCCCGCAATACCTTCAAGTTGAATGACTTTTGCTTTTTCGCCGACTTTTTCCATGATGTAGTGGCCTGCCATTTCACCACCAATTACGTTGTCCGACGCGATGTGACTCACGACTTCACCACGGCTTGCACCACGGTCTAATGTCAACACAGGGATCTTAGAACGGTTCGCCATACGAATTGCATTAGACACTGCATCAGAATCCGTTGGGTTGATAAGAATTGCTTTTACGCCGCGAATACTTAAATCCTCGATGTTCGACAGTTCTTTACTCGGGTCATTTTGCGAGTCCAGTACAATTAAGTCGTACCCCAATTCTTTCGCTTTTGCTTCCGCACCGTCTTTCATCGTTACGAAGAACGGGTTGTTTAGCGTCGAAACCACAATCGCCATGGTATCTTGAGCTTGCGCCGCTACCGATACGGTTGAAGAAAGAAGTGCAGCAGAGATAAGAGTTGCAAGTTTTTTCATCGTTCTAGTCCTTTGTGTAGGGTGAGCCAGTACACATCCCCTGACTCGGTTTGTATTCACTGTTTTATATATACAGATTGTTATGAATTACTTGTTTTTGTTGTCTACCAATACCGCCAGCAAGATAACCACTGCTTTTGCAATCATTTGGTAGTAGGAAGAAACATCAAGTAGGTTAAGTGCATTGTTCAAGAAACCGATGATCAGCGCACCAATCAAGGTACCCATGATACGGCCTTTACCGCCCATCAAGCTGGTACCGCCAAGAACAACCGCTGCGATAGCGTCTAGCTCGTAGCCCATACCTGCTGTTGGCTGCGCCGAAGAAAGACGAGACGTTACAATAATGCCTGCAAGCGCTGCTAACATACCGCAGATGGCGTAGACACCAATCTTCACTCGGTCTACATTGATACCTGATAGACGCGTCGCAGACTCGTTGCCGCCTAGTGCGTAAACATAGCGACCAAAGCGTGTGTGGTTAAGTAAATACCAAGCCGCTGCAAACACAACCACCATTAACCAAACAGGAACCGGAATGCCTAGCGCGTAGCCAGTACCAAACCATGCAAACGCATCCGCGGTGTCAGTAAAGCCTGTCGAGATTGGTCGACCTTCGGTGTACACCATGGTCACACCTCGTAGTAACGTCATGGTAACCAGCGTAGCGATAAATGCCTGCACCTTACCCTTCGCAATAATGATACCGCTGATCGCACCTAACGCTGCACCTGCGACTAAAGCAGTTGGAACCGCCACCAGCACAGGAACCTCAAGCGCAATCATGCTTGCCGCAAAGGCACCACACAACGCCAATACCGAACCAACACTTAAGTCGATGCCTGCTGTTAAAATAACTAATGTCATACCCACTGCGATAATGGCATTCACGGAGGTTTGACGAAGAATGTTGAGAATGTTGTCGACCGTAAAGAAGTTCGGGTTCAAAAATGACACAACAACGATCAGAAAGATCAGAGCTATCAGTGATTTTTGTTCAATCAGCCACTCTTTTGTGAACAACTTCTTGTTGCTCGTTTCGGTTGGTTTGCTCATGGTATTCGTACTCATGCTGCTTCCTCATTGATCTCTTTGCCTACGGCACAGGCGAGTAATTTTTCTTGATCGGCGTCTTTCGCATCAAATTCGCCAGTGATACGACCTTCATGCATCACTAAAATACGGTCGCTCATGCCGAGCACTTCAGGCATCTCGGAAGAAACCAAGATGATGCTCATGCCTTCGGCCTTAAACTTGTTGATGAGCTGATAAATCTCTTTTTTTGCTCCGACATCAACACCACGTGTCGGCTCATCCAGAATCAGAACTTTAGGTTTCGTCATTAACCCTTTCGCTATCGCAACTTTTTGCTGGTTACCACCAGATAAGTTGCCGATGATTTGATCTCGCGTTGGGGTTTTAATGTTGAATAACTTAATAAAATCTTCCACAGCAATCACTTCGTCGCTGTGTTGAATCTGGAAGCCTTTGGTCAGCTGGTTTAGCGAACAAAGTGACATGTTCTCCTTAACCGAAAGACCTAAAACCAAACCATCGCCTTTGCGATCTTCAGAGATGTAAGCGATACCATTTGCCAAGCCATCTTGCGGGCTAACCGGGTTAATAGTTTTGTTATCAAGATTGATAACACCATGCTCACTAGGTAATGCGCCGTAAATGACTTTCATGAGTTCAGTGCGGCCTGCGCCCATCAAGCCAGAAATTCCAAGAATCTCACCACGCTTGAGAGTAAAGCTCACATCCTGAACGCCAGACCCAGTCAAACCAATGACTTCAAGACAAGTTTCGCCATGTTGGACATCAATACGTGGATATTGCTCTTCTAATTTTCGGCCAACCATCATTTCAATTAGGCCATCTTCATCAGTGTCGGACACCTTGCACTCACCGATAAACTTACCATCACGAAGCACCGTAATATCATCACAGATTTCAAAGATTTCTTTAAGACGATGCGAAATGTATACGATGCCGCATCCTTGCTCGCGGAGCTCATTAATCACTTTAAACAGTGATTCCGTTTCGGTATCGGTCAGTGCGTCCGTTGGCTCATCCATAATGATGACTTTCGACTCAAACGAAAGTGCCTTTGCAATTTCCACCATTTGTTGTTCACCAAGGCTTAAATCGCCAAGCAATGTTTTTGATGAATGCTTTACATTGAGACGTTTTAAAAGCTTGTCAGCTTCGTCATACATTTTGCCCCACCGGATACGCCCTAAGGAGCCGGTGAACTCTCGTCCCAAGTAAATATTTTCGGCAATCGTCAGTTCAGGAATCAGGTTCAGCTCTTGGTGAATAATGCTAATACCAGCTTCCTGTGAATCGCGTGGACCTTTAAAGGCCGCCAGCTGACCTTGATATTGAATGCTCCCCGCATCCATGTGGTAAATGCCTGTCAACACCTTCATTAACGTTGACTTGCCTGCTCCATTTTCACCCATCAGCGCCATAACACGGCCTGGATAAACATTCAGGCTTGCTTTGTCGAGTGCTTTTACGCCCGGAAACGCCTTCTCAATTTCGCTTAGTTGTAGAATGGCTTGAGTCATAATCTGTCCTCAATATCTCTGGCTTAAAAAACCACGCCCGCTTGGAAAATAACGTTCGCATATGGCGAGCATTCGCCGGTTCTTACGATAGCGCGACTTTGGGCCGTGCGTGCTTTAAACGCTTCATGTGACACGTAGCTCACCTCAATAGATTTGCCCGTCTCTTCACTCTCTTTGCTCAGTTCGTTGAGCAACGCTTCATGCAAAACTGGGCTTGCATCAGAGAACTCTTCCGCAATGATGACCCCTTCGATTTGGGACTCAGATAGAATTACGCGAACAGTATCAAGAAAACTTGGTACCCCATGCGTTAGCGCCAAATCGATTCGCTGAACATGCTCTGGGATTGGTAGACCAGCATCACATATCGTGATCTCGTCGGTGTGGCCTAGCGTCGCCACCAAGTAAGAAATATCTGAGTTAATTAGAGTACTTTTTTTCATCTCATCGACCTTTCGGTTACACGTTCATACAACCATGAGCGCCTGTCTTAAAGTGTTTTCGTTATTAACAGAAAACTCATCGAAACGTTTCGATGAAATAATAATTCGTCATCGCAATTTGACCAGTGTGAGATCGATAAGGTGTGAGAATGATCTGTAATTCAATTGTCATTGAATAGGAAAAGTGCACTTGAGTCACACTTTACCATCGAAACGTTTCGATGATGGTATTTCCCTGTCATTACGGTTAGGTTTTATACAGGGAGGAAGGAAAAGAGACGTCCAACTACTGAGAAAACCTCTAGTTAATAAGCTCGAAACCTTTCACGTCATCACAATTCTTAGATAGCTGCCTGATTTTGGAGAACGCTCACCTTACAATCTGGTTACAATTTGCCAAAACACATCATCCGTTCAGTACCTTACCTGGTACGCGACGTTTGTAGGGACACAAACGGAAACTAAGAACCATAATGAAGTTAAGCAATAGAGTCATTTTGCTTGTCGCGCCAGTGATCTTATTAAGCGCGTTAGTATCTAGCTATATTATTTATAGCATTCAAAAAGTGACGCTCATCAAGCGGGAAGACAGCTATATTCAGTTGCAGATGGAAAAGCTGGCCGGGCAGTTTCGACAAGCGAATATTTTTCTTAATAGCTATGCCTATACGCTCAGTAAAAGTGATGTATTACAAGACTATTTGGTTAATCATAACAACCCCTATCGTGAGCGAGTCTTGTTTAATCGATTAGACGAGACCGCTGAAGTATTAAGCCATGGTTACAAAGGCGATGCGAGCATGGCGATCCTCGACGGCAAACAAAACCTTCTCTACTACACAGAAAACAAATATTACGAATCATCGGGCGTGGTCGACCCAAAGGTATTAGAGTACATATCACGAAGTTTCAATGAGAGAGAGGCTTTCAGTCACACTGGCTTTATTTATAACTCCAGTGGACAAAGCATTCTTCTTCAATATGAGGTCGTCGACAAAAGAACGGGGACTCACCCTTTGAGCTTTGACTCGAAAAATGTGTTTTTTGTGGTAGTTTCCGTATCACTTGAAGCCTTTAACGAGATTAAGCATGACATCGAGTTTGACACGCACAGCGTGATTACTTTCGCCGACAAACCCATTTATCTTGATATTCCTCTCGCTCAAACCATTGAGCTGCTGCCGCACTTTTATGCCGTGCTTTCTCCTGCCGAATATTTAATGTGGAATAAAGTCGATAAAGTGTGGCTAGAACTTGCTTTCTCCTTTGGCGTAGCGGCGTTTTTCACTATCACATTAATCATTTTGGTGTTGTACCGCTATGTGTTGCGCCCTGTTTCTCGCCTTGATAAGCAGCTGAACGAACTTGAATCTAATCAACGTGACAATATTGAAAAGCTAGAAACAAACGATGAAATAGGACGCCTCTCTGCACGCTTTTTTGATATGTATGAGGAACTTAATGTCATCTATAAAAAGACAAAACGCCTAGCTGAAACGGATCACCTGACGCAACTCGCCAATCGCCATCGTTTTCATGAGCTTGCCACTCGTGAACTTATCTCCCCTTCGCAGTTTCTGTGGGTTGTTTACGTCGATCTTGATAACTTTAAATACGTGAATGATAAATACGGGCATGAATTGGGAGATAACTTATTAAAAGTGTTCTCATCACACATCAAGAATGCTTGTCAAAAGTTCTCGCACGATTACAACAGCCCCTGCTTTGCCGCCAGGTTATCTGGTGACGAATTTGCAATTTTGCTGAGCTCAAATCAAGAGGTAAAACGCTTGCCTGATTTGCTTGCATCAGAGTTACTAAAACCGATTAGTAATCTCAGTTCATCTTGGAGTAATTCATTTCCCGTTACGGCAAGCGTAGGTATTGCACAATATCCTCAAGACGGTACTGACATCGCGAAGTTACTCTCCAGTGCCGATGCGGCTATGTATCAAGCAAAACGGGCAGGGAAAAATCAATACGCCTATTATTCAGCCGCTCTCAATATTGAGTCTCAAAGACGAAGTCAGCTTGAACGTGCGCTCCGAAAAAGCAATGTAGAGGAAGAATTCCACCTTGTTTTTCAACCCTATATGAACAATCGAAGCAACGAAATTGAGGGGTTAGAAGTCTTGTTGCGCTGGGAAGCCGAAGGTATCGGCCCTATCCCCCCAAAGGAGTTTATTCCAATTGCAGAGCAAGCCGGATTATTTGATAAAATTGACCGCTGGGTTTTCGCAAATGCAACGGCGGAATACCATCAATTAAGGAATATTTTCGGTAAGGATATTGTTCTTTCGGTCAATCTTTCATCAGCAGAGCTAAACTCGATAGAAATGGCAAACTACATCCATGAACAAGCGACACTGCACAGTGTTAAACCAGAATGTATTGAAATAGAGATAACTGAAACCTTTGCCGCAGAACAACAAGGCACGGCCCTACTTGATGAGCTATCAAAGCGTGGCTACCGTCTTGCAATTGATGACTTTGGTTCTGGTTACACATCGTTAACTCAGCTCGTTCAGTATCCGGTTCAAAAAATCAAATTTGATCGAGAGTTCCTCGTTACATTGATGAACACCAACAACGGCCATGTGATCAAACCTATTATTGAGCTATGCCATGCCCAAAATAAAACGGTTACAGCAGAAGGTATTGAACACAATATGATGCATGAATGGCTATCGGCATACCGCTGCGACTATATGCAAGGCTATTTATTTGGCAAACCAATGACTAAAGAACAATTGAGCTTGTGGTGGCAATCGGCAAATGACGACAGTCGATTTGATGCGTCCATGGTCAGCTCAATTAGGGTTTCAAGAACATAAGTTAAGGGGAGACGTACAGCAGTCACAACTGTGGCGGCTGTATTTAGCTGTATATGAGCTTCATTGATAGATGCTCAGCTTTTGTTCCCCCATACCTATATTTATGACTTTAGTTGAGTAAATCACTATTTATTCGTTTTTAAACCAGCACTTCCTTGAAATCCAAACCGGTCAAATTCAGCGCTTTGACGCTATCGTACAAGCCACCTTTTTTGTCCGTGCAAAACGTTCTGAGCCCAGCACCTTTTACTCTGAACAAGTCAGATTCATTAACGGCTTCTCTATTCAAAACGAGTTTCTTAAACGGTCTAGCACGACTTAGCTTACCATGACGAAGATTATACTCGGTAGCAGAGGTATCAATGGCATCAATTTGAGTGACAATGTTTAATGCTCGCCAAGGCTTTCCTTGTAGATTTAATGGTAAAAATTCGACATTCTCGCTCAACACATCGAGCTTATCCGCAATAGAAGCGGATACAGCAAGAGTAAAAGATCCCCATGCTGCAATATCAGGCCTGGGTAATGGCTTTTCACCCTTAACGTCTAACCATTCAATATCAATACTTTTCCAACTGGCTTTAACAGACTCTCCATAGAGTTGGATAGGTTTGCTTGCCGTTACTTGAAGAGACATTTCCAATGGCGACTCTTGCAACATTGCAAAATCATTAACATTGGGAGTGACAATAAACACTTTATTAAATGCTGTCATAACCGTCCTTAAATAATTTTGAGCGCTTTTCTTAATGAGACGAGCGCTTTCACACCAAACCAAACCAAACCAAACCAAACATAATAGATAGAGTTTACTTTCATGTTCAAAAATTTAATGAATTAATATCTGGTGTTCTTATCTTTTAATTTCGAAGTTTTATTATTTATATATTTAATCCACACGATAGAATTATTTTTTCAATTTTTACTATGTACCCTTCCTTATGTAATCGAATAAATTAGAGAATAAACAATAGCACGCATCACTTCACTTTTGTCGAGCTCATCACTCTCACTTAAACGATACATTCACAAGTTCAATTTTTGAACGACTTAGACTTAGCTTTGTCAATCGTGAATTAAAAACAACCGATTCACCGCTGTTTTACTGCCTTTTCTTACCACCCTGTTGTTTATTCATACATTATAAATGCACTTATACACATAACGATTCGGCGTTACGATTTGTTACGAGTTAAATCACAAACTTTTGAGGTATTGGATAAAGCGTAGAAAAAGAAAACACATTGAAATAAAAAGAGTTTCTAAAGTACGAAAAATAAAACGCCGTTTTTATAAATTAGCAACTTCACAAATATCCTTAAACACAGTTTTATTAATTACATATATCAGATATTATTTACGCCGAAGTTTATAGAAACCATCGTTAAACTTCATATTTTATATAAGTTTCAATTAGTTAGTTTTTAACTCGAAAACTTATCGTCAACCCAATATTAAGCACCTAAGCGTGCAATAAGAAACATTGGGAATAGAATTATATTGATGTGCATGTTGTTTTAACGAATGCATGAAGCAATCGGTAAATTTGTAACACCATAGAGTTTTATTTAGCCAAGATGAAAAAGTTAATTTTATTATTTACATGTGCGCTGTTGTCTGTCTCACCTTTTGCTTTTGCAAAACAATCAGATAACGAACCCAGGGATCATTTACGACCAAAGCAAGCTGAACATGTGTTTAAACAAGCCAAGCTAGATGGCATAGTAGACTTTAAGTTGTTCAGTGACGCTTACATCGCTTATCAGAAGACACCCGATAGAAAGAAGTCGGTACTAACGATCATCGACTATAGTAAACCATCAACTGAAAAGCGTTTTTATGTGGTTGATTTAGATAAAAAGAAGCTAATCTACAATACGTATGTTTCTCACGGCGTGAACAGCGGAAAGAAAACAGCGACACAGTTTTCAAATGTCGTGAACTCGCGAAAAACATCATTGGGCACTTTTTTGACTGATACCACTTACTACGGCTCAAATGGCTATTCACTTCGATTAGATGGGCTAAGCTCTGGATTAAACGACAAAGCTCGCGAGCGTTACATTGTCGTGCACGGCGCCGATTACGCAAACCCTTCCTTCATCAAGAAGAATGGATACCTCGGACGCAGTTGGGGTTGCCCTGCTTTGCCAGAGAAGTTGTCTCGCGAGATCATTGACACCATAAAAGGCGGCAGCGTTATTTACGCAAGCGCATAATATCGATGCGACACATATGGGGAAGAAAAAGAAGATTCTATTTCTTCCCTAGTAATAATCCTGTTAGCTTAATCGTCCTGTGCAACGACTCTCTTTCCATTTTCGCTTACTCGAAAGCGAAAACTATTGTGTTATTCGCTGATATACCTAAGTGCGATCAGAAAACTCTGTTCATCCCCCTTCCATCTCGTTAGTATACGCTGAGTTGATCAGACACTGGCTTTCATCGTTATCATAGTGCCACTAAGATTCCTTAATCATGGTGGGTAACTGTGGCTTTATATGTTTAGGGTTACTTCTTGCGTTATCTACACCGTATATTATTGATGCTTTCTTTGTCCCTGCTCTCAGGGCTCATCACAGCTTCATATGCGCATGAGTGGCACCACACCAAACATTACACTTCCGAGCGCCTACTTAAACTCTCTCAACAAGACGATTTTGAGCTAGCACACACTGATTTTCATGCCTCAGCTTCTCTGAGCTCTTGGGGTTCAGAAAGTTACTACCTACATATAAAGCGCGAGTTGTTCGGGCTTGTCTCCTGTCGCCGAACATCAGCTACTGATGGCGTTTTATCATCAGATTTTACTCCTGATTATTTTTTACTTATTGCTTTCTCTTCTCCACCACTACTGGAGTTGGCAAAACAAGCATCTCGCTTACCTCTAGACAGTTATGGCGGACTCATGAGTCAACGCTCTCTTTATCGCCTCTCAGGAAGAAAGGAAGCGAACTTAATGTACGTCTTTACTCATGGTCGCAACGCCTTCTCTGTTGTTTAACTTTTTATGACATACAGAGAACACGAAAATGTAACGATAAGAGCCAATATGCTCATTGTTACTAGAACCAATTTGAGGTCCATATAATGACAAGAATCGCTACAACCATCGCACTAGCATTACTATTTTCAGCGGGCTCAACCTTTGCAAACACAGAAACTAAGCCAGAAGAAATGAGTAACGACACTCTGTTAGAGTGTGCCAACGTTTCTAACGCACGTATTGCAGTTCCGGAACACAGAGCGATGTTCAGACACTACTTAATGTCTGAGAGAGACTACAGCTTTGACCAGCTATCGTCTGCCGAACTTGAATTTAAAGCAGCAGATAAGAATGAGTCTGAAGTAGAGAACATCTACAAGTCTCAGTGCAAAGAAGTTGGCGAATACCTATATAGCATTGGCTATTAAATTCGAAACCCTAACGACACTCAAAAAGAAAGGCGCAATGTATGCGCCTTTCTTTTTACTGACAAAAACCTGTCGATTAGAGGTCTAATCTGCATACAAGCTTAAAAGTGCAAATCAAAGTAAACTTATTGGGAAAACTCTGACACATCCTTGGGTTTACAGGTCGCTCGACGTGCTTTAACAAACAAGAAACTAAGCACTCCAATCACAAGAGTAATTATTGGTGCCGCCATTAATAGCATTGTGATTGCTTTGCTCATATTTTCTGGTAGCAAAGGAAGTAATGAACCAAAACCGCATAATATCAGCGTCCATAAAATCGCACTCAGCCACGCAAAGTAATGGAATTTACTAATACGTTTCACTCGCAACCCCATCATTAATGGCAATAGGGAACGAACAACCGGAATAAACCGCGCGCACAAAAGCGCAACCAATCCATGTTTACTGAGTAATACGTCGACTTGTTCCAAACGCTTTTGAGGAACCGCACTCACCCAGCCTTGAACCTTAGGTAAGCGATTTAGCCACTTGCCTTGTAAATAAGCCGCCCAACTTCCCAACCCCGCACTAACAGCTATCACCAACATGATCATAATTGGGTCAAGGACGCCAACCGCCGCCAGCGTACCGGATAATACGACGACACTGTCGCATGGGAAAGGTGCAGCAGGAATAAAACCACTTTCCAAAAAGATACTCACAGCAACAACAAAATAAACCAAACCTGCACTGCCTGGCGCCATTAACGCCGTGAAATCTTGATGCCAAAAAGCACTCAAGACCTGAATGATCGAATCAAACATAAACCGCTCCTAAGCATAATTAACCAAAAGTTGCAAAAACATGGAATGTGTTAGCGAGCATGTATAAAGCGGTATATGAAATTCGACTCTTTTCTCACGCCGATTCTGTATTTAGAGTGAGTAAAAATACTTTCAATACAACAACCTAAAGCCTCATTACCGATGCGTTTTAGCCGCTTCATCGAGTAAATTGCCGAACGATGCGCCCACCATGCTACATCAAGCATTTCAAACCATTCGGGTTCTACATCGTCGTTCGAGCTCATTTCCTTAGCATGGATAACCCTCAATATATTCCGGCTGTTTAAACTCGGATAGTCTTGTTGTATTGGAGAGATAGGATGTTCTGAAAAGTGCTTCGACTTAGCGTCAACAGCGATATTCTGGTTATGAAAGGAAAGAAAATTTGGGTGTGAGTGCGCCAAGCTCATGCTCGGAGCCAACAAGCAGAAAAGTAGTCCGAGTAAAGCAATCAGAATCGTACGCACAAAGGTAACCAAAACCAAAATAATAAGTTCTTTTAACCCTGTGCGTAACTATTGGCAATTAGTATTCTTAATCGTTAAGAATACTAATTATTTTTCACCGTAAGGGTAGCTTTCAAACATCTTCGCGATTTCTTCTTGGATGAGAGATTCTCTTTTCTCAGAGCTCATTGACTCAGACAGTTTACGACTTGAAACGCCTTTCCAAACGACTTGATTAGCCTTTGCATCAACCAGTTCAACCACCAACTTCCCATACTTACGTTCTTTATATCTTTCCGGGCTTGAAGTGATCACACCAAAGCTATTCCAGCCATAGCCAAAGCTCACCGACGATCCTGAAGAAACAAGCTCGGATTCTTCTACGATATCATGATGTACGTAAAGGTCACCGCCACTATTTACCTTAATTAAACCCTTACCCTCAAGCTGTTCAGCAAGCCCTTGCTCAATACGTCGACCATCAATACTGGTAGGAGCTTCCGCCTGAGCACCGAAGTCAAACGTTCTGTAAGCTGAAAAGTCGGCTTGTTTATCCACATCGGTTGTAACGGTAGTACAAGCAGATACCAGCATCACCACCAGCCCTAATATCAAACCTCTCATCATGTTAAATCTCCTTTGGTTAAGCTGACTGTTTCAGCAGAATTACCCTGTGTTATACATACGCATCAACAGTAAAAAGTAATCATTTCAATATCTAGTCTTGACCATGAAACGTGACTGTTCAATAAACGAGATTAACCTTTACACAGAAAATCTTGAATATCATCAACATCTAAACACCCAAGAATTCGGTGTTTACGACCCTCTAGGCTTAGTAGCGAAATCGCGAGTGCCACAAAAAACCAGAGACAATGAACACTTTAACATCAGTCCGCTACTTTTTTAGGCAACTGACAAACATTTGATGAGAAAAGACTTTTCTTTTTCGTCCAGTGTGGCATATTAACTGAGTCCTATCGATGCGCGGGCATCGTATAATGGCTATTACCTCAGCCTTCCAAGCTGATGATGCGGGTTCGATTCCCGCTGCCCGCTCCAATCTCTTTATCTCAATTTACTCATAAAAATCCGATGGCGGAGCGAACAAACGGCGACAGCGTTGTTTCCATGATAAGTTTGGTCTAGTTACGTCATAAAACATGTCTTTCCATTCTGCAAACGTCACGCGGATGGGATTAAAGCTGTTTACAGGTTTAGAAACCCCATACCGAACCGTTTCCACCTCTGGTTCAAACGTTCCGAACATTCGATCCCAAATAATTAATACACCCGCATAATTTTTGTCGATGTACTGACGGTTCACACCATGATGAACGCGATGGTGAGACGGCGTGTTAAATACCCACTCTAGTGGCCCGAGCGAACGAATTGATTGGGTGTGAACAAAAAACTGTAAGCCCAGATTAAACAACACAACGAAGACAACCCATTTTGGCTCAAAACCAATAATCACCAAGGGCAACCAAAAAATCCACATCCCCGCTAGCGGATACATTAAACTTTGACGAAAGGCGGTACTGAAGTTCATTCTTTCCGAACTGTGATGAACAACGTGCGCGGCCCACATCCAACGAATACGATGGCTAGCCCGATGAAACCAGTAATAGAAAAAATCTTGCAGGACAACAAGTAAAAGAAAAGCTGAGACGCTCATTTCGATATCAAACAAACGCCAATCAAACCACCACAAATACAACTGAGCAATCAGTAAACCCGTGAGTATGTCTGTCGCTTGGTGTAAGCCCGCAAGAACAAAATTACACGCTACTTCAGGGAAGTAATACGTTGCGCTTTCAGGCAAGCGTCCCCTTCTTTGTCCGAACCAATATTCGGCAAGCATGCAGAAAAAGAAAACTGGAGCCAGAATCATCAGAAGTAATTCTGGGCGGTCCATCAACTGCGTCCAATCCATTGTGTTTCTACCATTTTGCATAGTGATCTTCAGTAAGACCCATAACTTCTTCTAACTGATGTTTGATGCCATTTCCATCGATAAGATAGCCAGAGAAATAACCGATATACTGACGAAAGTTACTTTTGAGAAGCCAAAAATTTTTCTTCTCTGAGCGTCGATTCAAAGGCGTGAACTGTAAGTTAACTCGTTTATCTTCAGACGTAATATGCCACTTTTGCCCTTCATCACTTCGTGAAAACTGAAACTGCACAGGTTGCAAAAAGTGACGCTGACCATTAATCCACAATACATTTTCGCAATAGCCAGTTTCATTAACGCCAGCTGCCAAGTTCAACCCCAGACGCCTGTCATCCTCAAAGCAATTGATACTCGCCCAGCGCCAACTTGTTTCTCGCCGCATGTACCCAGCGGAAAAATCGTAACCAGCAGCCACCTCTGAAAGATCTTGCTCTTTTCCTAATATGAACAAGTTACCGTCTACTGCTAACGCATTGTGCTTCTGAGTATATGTCCAACCCGCATAACCTGTTGGCGTACACAACATTAATGGCAAACTCATGTTTTCTGGACGTAAATAGAGATCCGCATTGACTGACTCTGTCACAAAGTGGACGTGCCAAATACCATCCTTAATAGAAAACTGAACTCTTTTGTTAGCAAGATGGGCAAGACTGCACCAACTGGAAGGCTGAGTTTGATAACCTATATTAAAAGGTTTCAACCATTGTTGCTCAATCAACTTATTCTTTTTAATATCAAACAGGTAGCAAAAGCCGGATGCTAAATACCGTATATCAGCAATCGCTACTCCAATGACGTAATCAGGTGTGACCAAATTGACGAACTGAAACTGCTTATAATCGCGGTAACGGCGCCACTTAGACACTGGCTTATCCATCTCATCGAGGTAAGTAAATTTATCTAGCTGTAACGATGTTGGAATTCCATCAAGGTGGCCAAACGCTGGTAGACCATTCTGCTGAATAAACGAGTTCAGAACCTTAAGCTCATCCATATAGTTGTCTTTTCACAAGTTATCACACACCAAAACTTTAACATGACGTTAACATAAACAATTTGCGTAACTGCACAACAACATCGACTAAAGTGATTTCTGCTTGTTATATGTGAAACTGATCACTCAACCACCCGCTTACTTAGCTCGCCCTACCTATCTCAACCAACACTGCCTGGGTTAGAAGCTGCACATTCTCATCCGCAGGAAAGACCACTACAACCATTGAATCTTGGTCAAAATCACTATTTAATGGAAATACATTCATATAAACTGATTGCCTATTCACATCAAGGAAGAAATCTATGTCATACATACACGATACTATTGTTGCGTTGCAACACAGTAGCCCTGCGCAAAAAGAATTTTACCAAGCGGTAGAAGAAGTATTAACTTCTCTCGCGCCGGTAATAGAAGGCAATAATAAATATAAGGAACAAGCGATTATCCAGAGGATCGTCGAGCCAGAACGTCAAATCATGTTTCGAGTTCCTTGGGTTGATGATGCTGGAAATGTACAAGTAAACAAAGGTTATCGAGTTGAATTCAACTCTGCTTTGGGGCCGTACAAAGGAGGATTGAGATTCCATCACTCAGTCAATGCGAGCATCATAAAATTTCTCGGCTTTGAGCAAATCTTTAAAAACGCACTGACTGGCCTTCCTATCGGTGGCGGCAAAGGCGGTTCAAACTTCGATCCTAAAGGAAAATCCGACGGCGAGATCATGCGATTTTGCCAATCATTTATGAACGAGTTGTACCGTCACATCGGTCCTACCACCGATGTGCCCGCAGGCGATATCGGTGTCGGGGCGCGCGAAATTGGCTATATGTTTGGTCAATACAAACGATTGACGGGCCGCTACGAAGGTGTGCTTACAGGCAAGAGTCTGCTTTGGGGTGGCTCACTCGCCAGAAAAGAAGCGACAGGATATGGCGCCGTCTATTTTGCAGAGTGCATGCTCAACGACCGCAACGATTCATTGAAAGGGAAAACTTGCCTCGTTTCTGGTGCTGGCAACGTGGCTATCTACGCCATTGAAAAACTGTACCATATGGGAGCAACGCCAGTTACATGCAGCGACTCTCGAGGTACGATCTATCATGAGCACGGTATTGATCTTAAGCTCCTAAAACAACTGAAAGAAGTGAAAAGAGCAAGCTTAGAAGAATATTTAGAAACTTACCCTGAAGCAGAATACACACCAGAGGGCGACTATCCTAATGAAGGACATGCTGTTTGGCGATATCAGGCTGATGCTGCCTTCCCTTGTGCGACTCAAAATGAATTAACGTCAGACGACGCACTGGCTCTTATCGAAAACGGATGTATTTTGATTAGTGAAGGGGCGAACATGCCAACCACCCGTGATGCTGCCAATATTATCGTGGACTCGGACATAGCTTATGGGCCTGCAAAAGCAGCCAATGCAGGCGGCGTTGCAACCAGTCAACTTGAAATGGCGCAAAACGCCAGCATGCAAAACTGGACGTTTGAACAAGTGGATAGTCAGTTGCAAACCATCATGAAAAATATTTTCATCAATGCAAACGAAACCAGTAAAGAGTTTGGCCAACCTGGAAATTTAGTTTTAGGCGCCAACATTGCAGGCTTTAGAAAAGTCGCTGATGCAATGATTGAGCAAGGTGTCGTCTAGATGAACGAGCCAGCAGGATGACTGCTGGCTTAATATAACTCCGCAATAGGCCGCGCTTTTTGATAAAGAGCTCCACTTAATTCGCAATAAGCGTTGTCACTTCTGTTTTAACGGAGTTGGCGATAAAGCAATTCTCATGGGCCATGTGGTGCAGTTTTTCTAATTGAGATGGTGTCGGTTGTTTTTCACCTGAAAATGTTATCTTAGGGTTTAACGTTACCTTTGATACCCACTCTTTTCCGTTTTCGCCTTTTTCAAGCTCCCCTACCGCTTCATCGAAGTAACTGTCCACAACATAACGTCGCTTTGCTGCAATAGACAGGAAAACGAGCATATGACAACTAGAAAGTGCCGCGACAAACGCTTCTTCTGGATCAACGTTTTCTTCTACGGATAGTGGTAATGGTACTACGTGGGGAGATGGAGATGCTGGGACTTGCAACCCTCCATCAAATTGCCAAATGTGTGCCCGACTATACTTATTATCACTAAACTCTTCGCCAGCTTTACGATGCCATTTGATTAAAGCGGAATGCTTACTCATTCTAACTCCCTGATTTTCCGACGACGAATCAACACTATCCGTCCTTGCCACAGTAAACCACAACAAAATGAGTTAAGGAAAGCATCGCACTCACAGGGACTATAAAATCTGTTGAGGATCGGCATTGTTCTTCTGGATATCATCCAAAAGTCTATGAGACTGATGGATGTTGACCTGTAACCGATTGATCAGCATCTGTAACTGCTCAATCTCGGGACTTTGGTTGGCTTTAAGTTGAGTTTCCAGGGTCTCCGTTTGGCTCGCCAAAATAGGTAAACTTAGGTTCAGTGCCATCCCTTTCGTTTTGTGCAACGTCAGCGCTAATGAAGCAAAGTCTTCAGCCATAAAGTATTCAATAAGTTCATCAACCGAAGTCTCAAAATCGACAATAATGCTTTTTAGCAACTCGTCGAGCGCTTCTGGCTCATCTCGTAAAGAAGTAAACATGCCTGAGCGGGAGAGTTCTTCCTCTGTTAACCTTAAGTTCTCGATTGGCTTACGTTGCAATTGAAGCACATTGCTGTCACTCGTTAGTGGCGGATTCTGTTTCGGTTCGAGTCTGGCGGCAAACTGTTTGAGAGCGTCTGAAAAGCTCTCATGCTGTAGCGGTTTCGTAAGCACATGGTCTGCTCCTGCTTCAATAAAGCTATCGTGAGCTTCACGAAATACGTCTGCCGTGTACGCAAAGAGTAATGTCTTGATACCTAACTCTTGTCGGATAACGCGTGTCGCCTCAACGCCATTCATCTCGGGCATATGGTTGTCCATCAAGATCAGGTCGTACTCGTTCTCTTTCGCCTTTTTAACCGCGATTAATCCATTTTCTGCAACTTCCACTTCATGCCCAAGCTTTTCGCAAAACCCTTTTGCCACAATGGCATTCACACGGTTATCATCAGCAAGTAGTATCTTTAAATGGTGTGATTTTGCGCGAGGTTTCGGTGCTTCTTGCTGCTTTTTCGGAGCAGATTCTACCCAAGGAATCGGCAACTCAACGATAAATTGACTTCCAACGCCTTCTATACTCTTCAGAGTAATATGGCCACCCATCAAATCGGTTAGTTTTTTGACGATGGCTAACCCAAGCCCTGTTCCGCCGAACCTTCGAGTCGTTGATGAGTCTGCTTGCTCAAACGAGTTAAAAATATGCTCGTGTTTGTCTGGCGCAATACCAATACCGGTGTCGCTCACGCGCATGACCAACAACTGATTCGATTCATCTAACTCAGTTCTAACCAGCACATGCCCTTCGTTGGTAAACTTCACCGCGTTACCGGCGAGATTAAACAAGATCTGTCGTAAACGCGCACAATCTCCAGTAAATTCAGTATATTCAGAAACCTCGTTTTCCAAGATTAACTCGATATTTTTTTCATCAACAAGTGGTTTTATTGCGCTACACACCGGAGAAAGCACTTGATCGAGCTTAAACTTAGCTTGCTCAAATTCCAGTTTGTTTTCTTCAACTTTAGAAAAATCCAAAATATCGTTGAGGATAGTCATCAGATGCTGGCCAGAATCAAGAATAACCCTAATATGCTCTTTCGTCGTCGGCTCTTTGGTCTCTTCTGCAATCATTTGAGAAAGCCCTAGTACACCATTCATCGGCGTCCTTAGTTCGTGACTCATTGCAGCGAGAAAATTTGATTTCGCTTTTGCCGCTCGCTCGGCTTTGTTTCTCGCCTCTTCAATTTCAAGATTCAACTGTTTTAAGTTATGCATTCGGTGATGTGACTGATAAACAAACGCGCTAACTAGAAACATCACCGCGATAAATACAAACAACCACGTAAAACGCGCCTCACTTTGAGCAATATTGAGTAACCGATGCTCTGAGCTTTCGACAAACTCAATATAAGTGTGATCAAGCAGTTCATTCGTCAGCAATTCAATTCTTTTATCACTCGTTTGAAGCCGTTTAAGGAAGTTCGCTTCCTTTTCACTCTCAACTTCAGTTTGTGTTAGAAGCAACTGGTTGAGAAATTCAAGATAACGACTGCCACCCAAAGATTGACCGCTCTCGGTAGAAACATCTTGCTGATATAAATGGAACAACATGAGTAATGCATACCGATTTTCTACCTGAACACCAATTAACATATCAAGCTTCAACGTTGTTTGAAGCACTCGCTCCTTAAACTGTTCAAGCGTATCCCTAACTTTTATACGATTGGGTGTCACGGGAAACCAAACTGATGCCTTTGATGATTCCAACAGTGCCTGTGCTGCGATTTCTATCTCTACTAAAGATGTTGTTAACTCATAGTTTTTCCTATCTTCAACGGCATATCGGTTCACGATAACATCACGCTCTTCAATCAACTCATGTCCGATATTCATTAGCCCTGCATGAAATTCTTGAGCGTTTTTTGAATTCATATACGACATATACGCCAGTGTGCAGCACGTCAGTATCCCAATAAAAAAGCAAAAGTTGATCAGTTTGAATTTATTCATTTTCCAACACCTCTAAAATTATGGGTCTAGGTGCTGTCAACGACTGCAAGAATGCTTCAATGTCCGCGACATTCTCATCGTTCATCGTTATACCGAGCTGGGTTTTAGCCATGATTTGTATCGCGTCGGATAACTTATCGACTTGCCCATTATGAAAATAAGGACTCGTTAGCGCGACATTGCGTAAACTGGCTACTCTAAAATAGAATCGCTCTTCATCTTCTATCGTAACGAGTTGCCTGCCCGAGTCCTCTACTACTGGCTTATCCTTGAAATAGGCGAACCTTTGGATCATCGCTCCGCCGATATTTTTGCCCTGATGACACTGCACACAACCTGAAGTCTGAAATGTTTTCCAACCTCTGATTTGCTGTTCACTCAATACATGCGTGTAACCCAATAAGTAAGCATCGAATGGTGCGCCAGGCGTCTGCAGCCCTTCAACAAACTCCACAATAGCGGACTTGATATTATGAACGTTAATCGGCAATTCACCGTCACGATTAAATAGCGCTTGATAATGTTCACTCTCTTTTACATATTGCTCTATTGTTTGCCAGTTTGAGTCCATTTCCATTGGATTATGGATTGGACCATCAATCTGAGCCATCAAGGTGTTTTCCGTACCATCCCATAAAAAACGATAATTTAACGCTGCATTAAACACTGTTATAGAATTTCTAATTCCATCACCTTTCACCCCCGTAGAGACTGGTGTATTTTCAGCGCCATTGGTTTGCAGATTGTGGCATGTCGCGCAGCTGACATTACCATTTGACGATAATTGAGGATCGCGGAAGAGATGCCAGCCAATTCTCGCTAGCTTAATATCCACATTAGGATCACCCTGTATGGGCTGAACTAGGGAGATATCACCTAACATCTTCGCGTTTCTTGCGGTTGTTGTTTGGCTCAAAATGAGTGTTACAACAGCTAGTGCGATTGCGCTGAATTGCCTCATCAACTACATACCTTAAACTTGTCATTGATATGAATTTAGTTGCATTTTGGCGTTTTTTCCACCGACAGGAAGTTGAAAAAACGAGTTAAGTATTGCTTTGTTTAAGGCTTTGGTTGAAGAGGGAGTAATAAGGCGAATAGGAAGAAACCTATCGCCTTATGAGTAGCTAACGTATTGAAATCTGAGTTTAGTGTAGAAAAGCCAAAAACCGTTGAAACCAAGTCACCTCTCCATAGGAGATCAGATCGAAAATAGTAAAGAATACGGCACAGATAACGGCCAACTTAATCAAACGCTGAACAATAAACATAAACATCACAATTACCAATAATTTGCTTTAGTTTACTATCTCACACAGCGTTTATATATAAAAAAGTAGTCTCCTAATTAGCCTCGGGAACTTATTCATTAGAACCTATACTCAAGCATCTCTAAGTTATTTGGATATACTTGAATTAGGATTTCAAAAAGTCCCTGTGACCACACAAGGAGGACTGCATGAAACGACTATGGATATGGTTCTTACCTTTACTCTTGATGGCCAGTCAAGCACTGGCGAATACCGTTTGGATTGTTCCTGTCAAAGGCGCTATAGGGCCTGCTACTAGCGACTATTTATCTCGTGAAATAGAAGAAGCTCAACTAAACGGTGTCAGTTTAGTGATCTTACAGATGGACACACCAGGCGGCTTAGATAGCGCAATGCGAGATATTATTCACGCGATTACCACCTCCTCCACTCCAATTGCGACTTGGGTTGGCCCGTCAGGATCTAGAGCGGCTAGCGCAGGGACATACATTTTACTCGCCAGCCACGTTGCCGCCATGGCTGAAGCCACCAACCTTGGCGCGGCAACGCCCGTCGCGTTAGGTGGTGCCCCTCAGCCCCCTTCATCGGATGATGGCAAAGATCAAAACGCGGAAGAAACGTCAGAAGGAACCAACGAAGGTTCAGAGAAAGTTCCCGCGAAAACCGCAATGGAGAAAAAGGTGATTAATGATGCTAGAGCCTATATTAAAGGCTTAGCAAAGCTTCATGGCCGAAATGCAGAGTGGGCAGAGAAAGCAGTGAGCGAAGCAGCGAGTTTGGACGCCACAGAGGCATTGGAATTAAACGTTATTGATTATATAGCCAACTCACCAGAGGATTTAGTCAAAGCCATAGATGGGCAAACTGTTAAAGTAAACAATCGCACTGTGACATTGTCACTTGAAAATCCAACATGGGTTGAAAGAACGCCAGATTGGCGAGCAGAAATGTTAGCCGTTATCACCAATCCAAACGTTGCCTACATCCTAATGCTCATCGGCATCTACGGTTTACTTCTTGAGTTTTACAACCCAGGAATTGGCTTACCCGGTGTGCTAGGTGGGATTTGTCTGCTTCTTGCCATGTACGCACTACAAATGATGCCCGTCAACTACGCAGGTCTTGGTCTGCTGTTACTCGGTATTGCACTAATGATAGCGGAAGCATTCAGCCCGAGCTTTGGTATTTTGGGCTTAGGCGGCGTTGTCGCCTTTGTACTCGGTTCGATATTTCTCATGGACAGTGAGTTACCAGGATTCCAGATCGCCCTTCCTTTGATTTTTGGTATTGCCATATTTTCCGTGGCTCTAATCGTGCTGACCGTCGGCCTGCTGCTCAAAATTCGTCGCCGGCGTGTAACGACGGGTTTAGAGACTTACCCTGGGAAGGTCGCCGTGGTAAGCGATGACTTTATCGATGGCGAAGGACGCGTTCAACTCAACGGTGCGTTATGGCGAGCTAAAGCCAAAGACCATCAACAATTCAAACAAGGTGATCACGTCACCATTGTTAATGTTAAAGGGCTGACCTTAACTGTGATGCCTGATGACCGCCAAAATAAATAGGAGGCGCTTTATGATGCTCTATACCGTTGCGGTGATCGTGGTGCTGCTGTTCGCACTAGCGACCCAAATGTTCAAGGTTTTGAGAGAATACGAACGTGGGGTTGTGTTCTTTCTTGGTCGATTTCAAGAAGTCAAAGGACCTGGTTTGATCATCCTTATCCCATTTATTCAGCAAATGGTGAGGGTTGATTTACGTACTGTCGTTTTGGATGTGCCGACACAAGATTTGATTACCAAAGATAACGTTTCTGTGCGCGTCAACGCGGTCGTTTATTTTCGCGTAGTCGATCCTCAAATGGCGATTAACAATATTGAAAGCTACAGCGATGCCACCAGCCAGTTAGCACAAACCACGCTGCGCTCGGTATTGGGTCAGCATGAACTCGATGAATTGCTATCAGAGCGAGAACGCCTCAATAAGGATTTACAATCCATTCTCGATCAACAGACTGATGACTGGGGAATCAAGATTGCTACGGTTGAAGTCAAACATGTTGATTTAAATGACAGCATGGTCAGAGCCCTAGCCCGTCAGGCAGAAGCAGAACGTAACCGTAGGGCGAAGATCATTCACGCTACTGGTGAGTTAGAGGCTTCAAATAAATTAAAAGAAGCAGCGCAAATGCTCAACGAAGCACCGAATGCACTGCAATTACGTTACATGCAGACACTCACTGAAATCACTACAGACAAAACATCCACTATTATTTTTCCAATGCCGATCAATCTTGTCGAAGCTGTCAGTGATATCGCCGAAGCGGTGAAAAAGAATAAAGAGACACAAGATAAGTAAGGTTCTGACCCTAGGAAGTAACGACCACTCACGTTACTTCCTTATTTAGTACTCGCTTTAAGGATGTGCCCATCTTCTTTATCACATTCTTGTTTCATTACTTCTAAGCCCGTTTTAAAGCATGTTCGCCAAGCGGTTTCAACATCGGCATCATACCCGGAATCACACTGTCGAACCGTTTCTAACAAACTCTCAAGCCAAACATCAAAATCCTGCGGCTCTATACCAATATCTGCACTTGCATGCTTTTTCCCATACTTTTCCACCATTTTGTGCGCTTCGGTCGAGGTATCTGCCATCATAAAAAATACGATAGACCCTCTAAGCATTCTCACTTGTTGGTGCATGTCTATACCGTCAAACTTCTGTCTAAAGTTGGCACTTTTCGACCATAAATTTTTGTAGAACAAGTCGAAAAACTCCTGATCTGAAGTACAACGTTCATAGCTATCATTAAAAACTTCAATCACGTTCATGTTGCTTTCCCCTACGCCTCAATATGAGTTTAATTTAGTATCAAATAAAAGCTTCCAAATAAGGACATTTAAGTTTCAAATCGATCAACTCACATCGATTTTCAACAAAAAGTAAAAAGTGATTTAAATAAACACCCTCTTATCAATGAAAAAATATCCATTATCATGAACCCATATTCGAGGTACGCATGGTTGTCGATGCTAGTGCATCCTCATCTGTCATCACATAAAGAGGATATAAACGTGTCCCATCAAATCATTACCGATCTAAATAGCCGTTACACTGCAAAAAAATATGATGAAACCAAGCGCGTTTCTCAAGAAGACATGGCGATAATCAAAGAAGCACTGCGTTTGTCGGCGTCTTCTATCAACTCACAACCATGGAAATTCATCGTTATTGAAAGTGATGAAGCGAAGCAACGTTTCCACAATACGTTTGCAAATATGCATCAGTTTAACCAACCACACGCGAAAGCCGCCTCACATACGATTCTGTTTGCTTACGATCCTAAATTTACTAAAGAGAAATTTGCGAAGCGTGTGGATGCAGAAGTAACATCTGGCCACTTGCCAGCGGAGATGTACAACAACTTTATGGGTGCTTACGCTTTTGCCGATGCAAATACGGACGAAAATGGCTTCAACGGAAACTGGACAAAAGCACAAGTCTATTTGGCACTAGGCAACCTACTACACACATTGGCACGACTAGGCATTGATTCAACACCGATGGAAGGTGTCGATCCGGCTCTGATTGGAGAAGAGTTTAAAGAAGAGCTCGAGGGCCATATTTGTGAAGTTGCGCTAGCGATTGGCTACCATAAAGATGGGGAAGATTATAATCATGGTCTTCCAAAAGCGCGCCTTGCAATGGATGACGTAATTACGACTCTATAGTCGACCATTGTCTTAGCTTAGCGACTTAACTCATTGTTTAAACTAAAAAGAGCCGCATTAATGTGCGGCTCTTTTTTACTTGGTTCTGCGTCAACTTTACGCAACTTGCTCTGACTTAAAATTACCAAGCAATGCATCGTAAAGCTCATTGTCGCTTAACACACCAACCAGCTTATTATCTTCAACCATAAGCAGAGGCTGATTGCTACGCTGTTTAAGTTCAATCGCTTCTCGCATACTGATTTCTGGGCTAACCTGAACCAGAGAGTTTTCATTAACTTCGTCAAGGTTCGAAGAATTGCTCTTCCATTGAATCAACGATTTACCTTTATCCGCTAAACTTAACCCCTTGCTCTCTTGTATCACCCAAATATCTTTATCAGGGCAAATCAGAACACGCGTATCTTCGCGAACCAAATCGTCACGCATTAAGGAACGTCCCTTCAGCACATTTAATGGATTAGTGTGAGCAACAAAGTCCGCCACATAATCGTTTTCTGGAGCAAGAATGATCTGTTCTGGCTTGCCATGTTGAATCAGCTTTCCTGATTCCATAATGGCGATGTTGTTGCCGATTTTAAGCGCCTCATCCAAGTCGTGACTTACAAAAAGAATGGTTTTATTTAGCTTTTCTTGAAGCAGAATCAATTCATCTTGAAGCTGAGCACGAATCAATGGATCAAGTGCTGAAAACGGTTCATCCATTAACAAGATATCTGTGTCCATCGCAAACGCTCGCGCTAGGCCAACACGCTGCTGCATACCACCAGAAAGCTCGTGCGGGAATTTGGTTTCCCACTCAGATAAACCGACCATTTCGAGCTGTTCACGCGCCTTTTTACGACGCTCTGCTTTACCAATGCCTTGCATCTCTAGACCAAACGCTACATTGTCTAACACCGTTAACCAAGGCATCAATGCAAACTTCTGAAACACCATGGACACGCGGTGCGTACGAAGGTGGCGCAGTTTCTGTTCGTCACAGTTAGAGAGCTCAACCATATCGTCGCCATCTTTAATTTTCAGAGAGCCACGAGAAATATCGTTCAATCCGTTAACCGTTCGCAGCAAACTTGATTTACCCGAGCCTGAAAGCCCCATCAAGACACAGATCTCACCCTGTTTCACGTTCAGCGAAACATTATCAACCCCAACCACTTGGCCAGTTTCATCAATGATTTCTTGTCGAGACTTCCCTTGATCTAGTAGTGCTAGCGCCTGTGCTTGTTGCTGACCAAAAACGACATCAAGATTTTTAATAGTAATAGCGTCCATGATTATGCCTCCTTCTGGTTTGGTGCTTTACACAAGCGATCAAGAATGATGGCAACGAGTACAATCGCTAAACCAGCTTCAAAACCTTGCGAGATGTTTACCGTATTCAGTGCGCGTACGACTGGTTTACCAAGTCCATCAGCACCAACAAGCGCCGCAATGACCACCATAGACAGAGACAACATAATGCACTGCGTAACGCCAGCCATAATACTTGGCAATGCCGCAGGTAACTCCACCTTAAACAGTAGCTTCATGCGGCTGGCACCAAATGCTTTACCCGCTTCAAGTAGCTCCTCCGGCACTTTAATAATGCCGAGGTACGTCAATCGAATTGGCGCAGCGATAGCGAAAATGATGGTCGAGATTAGACCAGGGACAATACCTAAGCCAAACAGAACCAAGGTTGGAATTAGGTAAACGAATGTCGGTACGGTCTGCATCAAATCGAGTATTGGCCGCAACAAGGTGTATAACCAAGGACGGTGCGCCGCCATAATGCCCAACGGCACGCCAATTAATACGGAAATCGTTGTCGCTGCAAACACAAGGACAAAGGTTTCCAGCATTTCTTGCCAGTAACCAAGGTTGAGAATTGCGAGTAAGGCCAACACGATAAATACGACAAGAGGAATGCTGCGATGTAAGAACCAAGCAATTGCCGCCGTCATAATGATTGGCGCTGCAGGTGGCATCCATTTAAAAATGTCCACCACGAAAAGAATGATCGTTTCAAGTGTAATAGAGATTGCATCGAAAAAACCCGATGCATTGATGGTTAACCAATCGACGCCAGTTTCCATCCATTGGCCCAACGGTAGTTTGTTGTCCGTAATAAAATTCAAAATAAAACCTTTGTGTTAATGAAGCGGGCAAAATTCTGCCCACTTTCTTTAAAAAAACGAGCTCAAATACTGCTTATTAAGCGTTTGTTTTTAAGTAGTTTGTAATAGCTGTTAGCGCATCTTGGCCATCTACCGTTTTCACGCCCTCTAGCCACGCTTCAATTTGCTCTTGGTTTGCATTCAACCATGCTTGCGCTGCTTTTGATGGCTTTTGTTTCTGGTTAAGAATCGCTTCCATCAGTTCATTTTCCATTTCTAGGTTAAACTCTAGATTTTTCACTAGCTGACCTACATTTGGACACTCAGCGAGGTAATTTTTACGTACGTTTGTGTAGACGTTCGCGCCGCCGTAGTTAGGACCGAAGAAGTCATCGCCACCCGCTAGATATTCCATTTCAACGTTACTATTCATTGGGTGCGGCGCCCAACCTAGGTACACAATCCATTGATTGCGGCGTGCGGCACGTGATACTTGAGACACCATGCCAGCTTCACTGGACTCAACTAGGCTGAAATCTTTTAGGCCGAATGCGTTGCTATCAATCATTGACTGAATTAAGCGGTTGCCATCGTTTCCTGGTTCAATGCCGTAAATGCGGTCTTTAAATTTGTCGGCATGTTTTACTAGGTCAGCGAAGTTGGTTACGCCTGCGTCATAAACGTATTTTGGAACAGCTAGCGTGTACTTTGCGCCAACGAGGTTCGCGCGTACGGTTTCAACAGTACCTGCATCACGGTATTTCGCGATATCACCTTCCATCGTTGGCATCCAGTTACCTAAGAAAATGTCGATATCGCCATTAGCCATAGAGGAGTAAGTTACAGGCACAGACAGAAGATCAGTCTTCGTTTTGTACCCCAACCCTTTAAGTAACTCTGATGTAACGGCAGTGGTCGCAGTGATGTCAGTCCAACCTACATCTGCGAAACGAACCGTTTCACATTGGTTGGCGTAAGCGCCTGTTGCTAAAGTACTTAGTGCAATTGTTGAGAAGATTTTTGTCATCTTAGACATGTTGAATTCCTTGTAATGATTACTGACTTTTTCATTTTATGAGATCGAATCGAGATCTCTTTTTGGCGGATGCATTCGTTGCATCTCTTGCCAGTCCGGTGCAATCCAAACTGGTACGTTGTTCGACGTTTCTAGGGCGTTATCCAAAATCATATCCGCGGCGCGTTCTGCCACCATAATCGTTGGCGCATTTAAATTACCGTTCGGAATGGTTGGGAAAATAGAAGAGTCCACCACACGCAAGCCTTGAATACCGCGTACTTGGCATCGCTCATTTAAGACGGCTAATGGGTCATTATCTGCGCCCATTTTGCAGGTACAAGATGGATGGTAAGCACTCTCGACGTTTTGCTTCACCCATTCATCAATCTGTTCATCCGTTGTGATGTTCAGACCGGGTTGGATCTCATCCCCACGAAACTCATCCATGGCTGGCTGATTGAGGATCTCGCGAGTAAGGCGAATACAATCACGCCAATCCTGCTTATCTTGTTCAGTGGAAATGTAGTTAAACTCAATCTTCGGCTTATCATTCGGATTCGCAGAGACAACTTCGACCGACCCGCGACTTTCTGGCTTGTTAGGTCCAACGTGCACTTGGAAACCATGACCATCAAAAGCAGCTTGCCCGTCATAACGCATTGCCGCTGGCAAGAAGTGATATTGAATATTTGGCCACTTTAGCCCTTCTCGAGAGCGGATAAATGCACACGATTCAAAGTGGTTAGTCGCACCAAGGCCTTTGCGAGTTAATATCCACTCAGTGCCAATCAAGCCCTTGCTCACCAAACCTAATTTGCTGTTGAGCGTGATAGGTTGTTTACAGTGATATTGGAAGTACACTTCTAAGTGATCTTGCAGGTTTTTACCTACTCCCTCCAACGAGTGTTTCACCTCAATGCCCGCTTTTTCTAATACTGCCTTAGGGCCAATGCCTGAAAGCTGCAACAGCTGAACGGAGCCAACCGAACCCGCACTCGAAATCACTTCATTATTCGCAAAACATTGCTGAATTGAACCTGACTTTTCAAATTCAACGCCTACCGCTTTCTTTCCTTCTGCACCAGTTTCTTCTAATAAAACTCGATGAACCGTCACCCTCTTCATTAGGGTGAAGTTTTTGCGTTTTTTAGCACGGCTTAAGTATGCATTAGAGGTCGAAGCGCGTACGCCTTTGTCGACGGTCATATGCATTGGGCCAAAGCCCTCTTGCTGATAACCGTTGTAATCTTTTGTTTCTGGGTAGCCCGCTTCTTTGCCTGCATCAATAAAAGCTTGGTACAGCGGGTTGAGCTTCATATCGTTGCCGTTACATGTGCCGACTGGACCGTGATCACCCCGATATTCATCAGCACCACCAATCCAAGACTCTGCTTTACGGAAATAAGGCAAACACGACTGATAATTCCAGCCTTTCGCGCCTTCCTCTTCCCACTGGTCAAAGTCACAAGCGTGTCCGCGAACGTAAACCATGCCGTTGATAGATGAGCTACCGCCCAGAACTTTTCCGCGAGGACAATGAAGTTGGCGACCATCCAACCCTTGCTCTTCAACCGTCTCAAACTGCCACGCGTATTTTTCAGTGTTCATCGGGTAAGAAAGCGCTGTTGGCATTTGGATAAAAATACTTTTATCCGACCCACCCGCTTCGAGTAATAGGACCGAATTTTGACCACTTTCACTTAAGCGATCCGCTAACACACAGCCGGCCGAACCCGCACCGACGATGATGTAATCGTAGTGTTGTTGCATTTTTATTCTCCTAGGAGTTAATACTCATCACCGTAGATAAGTGAACGAAATTAGCGTAGGAAAAATGCTTGAGAACAAGGCGGAAATTTTGATAAGTAGTTAACCTACAATCAAAATTGACAACGTAGTTATCGAGCATTTTAACAAGCTAAAGTGGTCAGTTATCTACTATGAGTAGTATCATTTGTAAGGGCTTTCGAAGTCGCTTAGCTGAACCAGAACACTCTTCGTTTGTGTGTAATGTTTAAGGGTTTCGACTCCGTTTTCACGGCCAACACCTGATTGCTTGTAGCCGCCAACTGGCATTTCCGCAGGTGAGTCACCCCATGTGTTCACCCAACAAATACCCGCTTGAACTTGATGGATCACACGGTGCGCACGAGATAGGTTTTGAGTAAATACACCTGCCGCTAAGCCATAATCGGTGCCATTTGCACGCGCAATCACTTCCGACTCATCGCGGAATTTCAGAACTGACATTACCGGGCCAAAGATTTCTTGTTGAACGTGGCTCATGTCATCATCGCAATCGACAAATACGGTTGGAGCAACAAAGTTACCATTAGCTAGGCCATTGTCTGTTACTTTGTAGCCGCCAGTCAGTAACGTCGCGCCACTCGCTTTCGCGGCTTCAATCGCTCCTAGAACTTTCGATTCATGATCTTTAGAGATTAGCGCGCCAATTTGCGTGTTCTCATCAAGCGGATCGCCGACGACTAACAACTCGGTTCGGGCTTTAAGCTGTGCGATAAAGTCGTCATAAATACCTTCATGGACAAATACACGTGTACCGTGCGTACAAACCTCACCTTGGGTGTAGAAGTTCGCCACCATGGCCGCAGAAACGGCATCGTTTAACTTCGCATCATCAAAAATAATCAGTGGAGACTTACCACCAAGCTCCATCGTTACTTGTTTTAGTGTCTTAGCGCTGTCACTCATGACGACTTTACCGGTGCCTGACTCACCCGTGAATGACACTTTTGCGATATCAGGATGCGCCGTTAGCATCTGTCCTACTCGGTAATCCCCTTGCACGACATTAAATACGCCATCTGGCATGCCCGCTTCTGAATAAATTTCGGCGAGCTTAAGCGCCGTTAATGGTGTTTCTTCTGATGGCTTGAAGATCATTGCGTTGCCCGCAGCCAGTGCTGGCGCCGATTTCCACATCGCAATTTGAATTGGATAATTCCAAGCGCCAATACCCGCGCAAATGCCCAATGGCTCACGACGTGTATAGAAAAACTGATCGTCGCTGAGCGGCTGCTGTTCACCTTGTAGACTTGGAGCAAGGCCAGCGTAGTACTCAAGAACATCGGCACCTGTTGTGACATCAACCGCGATAGCTTCTTGAATGGGCTTACCAGTATCTGCCACTTCCAATGCAGCCAACTCGTCATTACGCTCACGTAAAATGGCAACGGCTTTGTGTAAAATACGGCTGCGCTCAATCGCAGTCATCGCCGACCATGCAGCAAAACCTTTTTTTGCCGATTCAATCGCTGCTTGAAGATCGTCTTGGTTCGCTTGTTTAATGTTGGCCAATGGCTCACCATTCGCCGGATTGTAAGTGGTGAAGTGTTCATCTGAACACCCGTCGTACATCGCACCATTGATATAGTGTGCTTTCATTTCCATTTTGAAGACCTGTAACTTTTATATTTTTTCAGAATAAAACGTAAGTTGTTTTTCGAGATAATCGTTGATGATGATTCTCGCTCTTTCTGCATCAATGCCTTGCGGGTTGAGCGTTCCGCGCAGCCAAATTCCATCAATAAGTGATGCAATACCATGAGCAACCAATTCAGCCTGCTCTGCATTTAATAATGCTTTGAGTTCTTTTCTTAGGTGGGACAATAGACGTCGTTCGTTGACACGCTGTAAACGCTTGAGCTGCTCGTCATGCATTGAGTACGACCAAAACGCCAGCCAAGTCTTAGCAACTTGGTTTTCTGCCTGATAGCCGACAAAGTTACCGTCAATGATTGCATTAATTCTTTGGTGATGAGCATCACTTGGCAGCTCACGTAACTTCTGTGTGATAGTGGACGAAAGCTGACGCAAGATTTCTCGCATCGTTTCCTCCAGCAATCCGTGCTTACCACCGAAATAGTGGTTGATAATCCCCGTTGATACACCGGCTTCTTTGCTGATTAACGAAATACTCGCCGCGTGTAAACCGACTCTATCAATCACTGACATTGTCGCTTTCACAAGCTGCGGTTTTCTGATTTCAGGCATCCCCACCTTTGGCATTTTGCGTCCCTGTTATTTTTAATTGAACGGTTAGTTAAATATAAAATGCCTGAAAATTAATTCGAACTCAAATTATTTTTAAAGAAAAATGTTAGTAAAAAAGGATGAAAAGTTGAGGGTGTACGAAAAATCGCTCGGTAAGAACTTGTCGGGATAACTAGATTTCAGTTTAAGAACAAACAAACAAGAAAAACAAAATCAAACACTTAACTCTTTCTCTATTTTTAAAACGATGATGAACGAGTTGATTTTTGAACAACAAAAATCTGTGCCACAAAAAATTTATATCGACCACTAATCATTTCACCTGTACACGGTTTATTTGTACAAAGAATAGACACACTAGTTTGTTATAGTTTTGTAGACACAACTGGCATTCGCACTTTGAAGGTGAAGGAGGCAAAAAGAGAGGTTATGTTGAACGCCATGAATATGCGATTCGATATCCTTAAGCCATTTTTAAGTAATATCGCCAAGTGACTTTAAGATGTTAGATTCAGCGTTTTATATTCGAAGCAAGGATCTCAAAGTCACTTGGCTATCAAAGTAAATGGGAGGGATAAGTTCAGATTCATCGTGCGATGAGCCTGAACTTTTGATTTCTGTTACGCTAGCGAGCGACCTTTCACGCAGTTGCGTCCGTTCGCTTTCGCTTGATAAAGCAATTTATCGGCCTGATCGCAAAGTGATTTAAAATTCATCTCATTATCTTCAGTGGTAACGACTCCAAAACTACAGGTCACTCTCACTTCTTCTTTCTGTTCCGTAACAAAGCAATGTAGGGATAAAGCGCTACGTAAACGTTCGGCAGTAATAAGAGCGTTTTCATGGTCTGTATTGGGCATAACAACAACAAACTCTTCACCACCAAAGCGAGCAACAATGTCGTTCTCACGTACAGTTTCCTCCAACACTTTGGCAACGCCCGTTAGTACGGTATCTCCAAACACATGCCCATAGGTATCATTTACCTGCTTGAAATAATCCACATCGATTAACGCTAAAGTTACTGGCCCCGATTGTGGTTTATTTGGCACCATTTTCTGTTTATCGAGTTTGCTATCTACCCATTTATTTAAAGCTAGATAACCGTACTTGACTTGCTCGACTTGCTCAAAAACAAAGTGTTGTATCTTTTCTTGCTTAGATTGAGGTACCGGTTTCTCTTTTCGCTCACGCCTCACTTCTACTGGCTTAGTGAACCAGTCCTCTAAAAAACGGCGATTGAACAACCCTGTCAATGTGTCTGTCTTTGCGAGGCGACGCATTCTCAAACGCGAGCGATTGACGACGAGAAATACTACCGCCATCAAAAATAGAACACCGATGAGCGCAAGTAGCGCTTCACCCAATAAGTAAAAAGTACGACGGTTATTTTCTAGCTCCATACGCTGCAACACATTGTTCCAATTGAGATCTTCGTTCTCATATTCAAGTCGTTCCAACTCAAATAACGTCTGCTGGCGCTCAAGATTTTCAACTTCTCTTTGATTGCTAAATTGGATAAATTTATCGTGATAGTTACCGTAAGTTTCGAATGCTAGTTTAAAGTCATTGCTTCCCGCATAGGCCATAGCGGCGACTTTTAGTAGCTCCATTTGCTGTTGCTTGACGTATCGACTCTCTATAATCTCCGGCAGCATTGGCGCGATCATCGCTAAAAGTATTTCAAATTGCTGCTGCTCTAACATATATTCGGCTTGTAACAACTTAAATGTTGCCAAATACGCGCTAGACGTTTCTCTGTACTGTAAATTCTCCGCCAGCTTCAAGTGGTTAACCATCTTCTTTTCTTGTTTCGTCTCGCGATATAAAGCTGCAAGTTCAAGGTTAACTCGAAATCTAAAGCGTCCATCACCGATAATTTGAGCCAGCTTTAACGCTCGCTGATATGACGCTATCGCCTCTTCGTATTGGAACTGTGCTTTATGAAGTTTCGCTATCGTCAAAACGCTCAACAACTCATTGAACGACATACGCCTATCCCTAAAATAGCGATATGCTTGTTCCAAAAGCGCCTCAGATCGGTCGTAACCCTGAATTTTGACAAGTACGTCACCTAGCTCTAGTGCTGCACGTTCGACCAGCCCGTGAACACCTGAAGATTCAGCCGCATCCATGGACGACATAAGTGCAGCATAGGATTTTTTAAACTCACCTTGCTCATCGTAATAGCGTCCTTTTAGCAACAGGATTTCTGATTCAAGTTGCTTATCACCATTCTCACGCGATGTTTCCAACAAGCTATCCAACGCAGAAAGCGCGGTATCGATATCGCTCTTTCCAACCATAGTTCGCATCTGAATCAACTTAAACAGGAGATACTCATGGCTCTGTGGACGTACAAGCTCCAATCCTTTTTGAACGACACTCTGACTCTCTTCTACGCGCCCTAGCAGCTCTAAAACCGTGGCCTTGGCAAGCCAGTAACGCACCAACAGCGCTGTTGGTTGGTTTTGTAGTAAAGACTCTTCTTCTAACGCTTCAATCAAAGCTAAAGAACTCTGAGGTAATGCGTAAATTTGATTTTCGATGCCTTCTAACGACTGTAAAAACTTACCTTCCTGTTCCACCTTTTCTGTGGAGGCCTGAACAGAAAAACACAGACACCCCAATAATAGCGGCATCGTCCTAAGCGAATGAAATAGTGACATTATTGCTCTTCCCTAATGGGTAGTTACTTCAGTGTAATTGAGAATTCTGATTATTTATTATTAAGACAACTGAAGGTTATTCAGTCAGCCTCATATTCCCATGTATTTTGCGCTGAATAATAAATCACCATCTTTAGATGCCGAAATAGTTTTCGGTTACAATATGACCAATAAGAATGTTTTTTACACACCAAGAATGACGATCTCGTTAGTGAGACAAAAGATCGTCTTAGTTGTGAGTTGATACATTTACATGACAAGCAATATAGAACTAACCATTCACATTAGAAATAGAATCAATTTTTATACCGTTCGATGAGATAGCAGTCGACCATGCATCCAATACATTTTTCAGATAGAAGCAATAAAAGAAAGGAGAAAATGGAAGGAAGCGGACAATCAAACTCGCTCCCCTTTTTTATGTTGCAGAAGGGGTTACATTCGCATTCCGCCATCGACTTCGAACACTCTTCCGGTCACGAATTCGTTGGTTAACACGTATTTTATGGTCGATGAAATTTCATCCGCCAAACCTAAACGTCCAACCGGAATCATTCCGATTAAACGTTCCATCGCTTCAGGTTTTATTTGGTCTGTCATGGCAGTTTTGATGACACCCGGAGCAATCGCCACTGAGCGAATTCCGAAACGCCCTAACTCTTTCGCCCACACCGTTGCCATGGTGGCTACCGCCGCTTTAGATGCTGAATAGTTGGTTTGACCAATATTCCCGGCACGCGCAACGCTGGATATGTTGATCAGAACCCCTTTGCTATCGGTGTTCAGCATTACCTTGCTCGCTTCACGGCCACACAGGAAAGTGCCTGTTACATTCACATCTAGAACAGACTGAAATTGTTCCAGCGACATCGTGTTAACCTGACCATCTTTGACTTTAATGAACATACCATCACGCATAATACCTGCGTTATTGATAACGCCATTGAGCTGCTTGAAATCTACCTCAATTTGCTCAAAAGCAGTGCATACCTGCTGTTCGTCAGTCACGTTCGTCACATAAAAACGAGCGGTAACGCCGAGAGATTCACATTCCGCTTTCGTTTCAGCCAGTTGCTCTGAATTGAGGTCGATAAGCGCAAGATGAACGCCATTTTCCGCCAGTGACAGTGCCATTTGTTTACCCAGCCCCTGCCCTGCCCCCGTGATCGCAATAACCTTATTTGCTAGATCCATACGCACTCCTTAGGCCTGATTTTGCTTTTGGTAGAACTCAAACAAGCTTGAGAAATCTTTTTGCCCGTTGCCCTGACCGTTGTGAAAATTAAACAGGTTACGAGCCAAGCTGCCCATTGGCGTTGATGTTTGACTGGCAACCGCCGCTTCCATCGCAAGACCCAGATCTTTAGCCATTAACTGGCTCATAAAGCCGCCTTGATAACCATTGCTTGCAGGCGTATTTTCCATCACACCTGGACAAGGGTTATAAAGCTCTAGCGCCCAGTTACGCCCTGAACTTTGCAACATGATGTCGGAAAGCACTTTGGGATCGAGTCCGTTTTCCATCCCTAAATTGAGTGCTTCACAGGTGCCGCTCATCAAAATGCCCAACATCATGTTATTGCAGATCTTCGCGACCTGACCAGCTCCAACATCGCCCGCATGGAAGATGTTTTTACCCATGTGGCTAAGCACCGCTTTGGCTTGAACAAAGTTCTCTTGTGAGCCGCCAACAATGAAAGTTAACGTACCTGCTGCTGCGCCCGCAACGCCACCAGATACTGGTGCATCAACAAAACTGATACCAAGTTGCGATGCTTTTTCGCCAACCAAACGAGCAGTCGCCGGATCGATGGTGGATGAATCAATCAGCAAGGTGCCTGATTCGACGCTATCTAAGATGCCATCTTGACCAAGATAAACGCTTTGAACGTGTTGGCTCGCTGGCAGCATAGTGACAACCACCTCCACACCTTGTACTGCCTGCTGAACGGAATCGGCACTTGAAGCGCCCAATGCGGTCAACTCCTCAACTGCGCTTGGGTTCAAATCAAATACTTCGACATTCAAGCCCGCTTTGAGTAGATTCTTAGCCATAGGCGCACCCATGTTACCAAGGCCAATAAATGCAATTTTGTCCATATCGTATTTCTTCCTTGTACTAAAGTGCCACTATAGCTACCGACGATGCGGTCAGTGGGTATTCTGCTGAGTCAATTGGCGAGAAGAAGCGCTCCAAAACTTGTGGCGTTACGTCAGAAACCGTGCGATGTTGCCAAGTCGGTTGATTGGTTTTATCAATAATCAGCGCACGAACCCCTTCTCTAAAATCACCTTCTAAGCCACAACGTAGTGTTAGGTTAAATTCCATATCAAAACACGCTTTCAAAGAGAGGTTTTGATACTGCGTTAACTGCTGATAAGTGATACTGAGCGACAACGGACTGCCATAGTTCAGTGACTTCTGCGCATTGACGAACCACTTGTTATCAACGTTAGCACGGCTGATTGAATCAACAATTGACGCTAAGTCACCCGAACATAACTGCTCAATCAATTCCGCATAGGGCATCAACATCCCTTCGGTTGGCTCGTCCACGTGTACCGAACGCAGCGTAGTGGCGATTTTTTCGTTGATGTTCGCTTCACCTTTCCAACTTACCGATGCAAGCAGATCCAGCAGCACTTGCTTGTTTTCTGGCTGTGCAATCCATTGGCTTAACCCCAACGCTTTCATATCTGTTGCGTTAATTTGACAAGCAGTCAAACTTAAGAACAGTGCCAAATGTTTTGGCAACTGGTTTAGGAAGTACGTCGCACCTACATCTGGGTAAAGGCCAATTTTAATCTCTGGCATTGCAAAGCGTGTGGTCGTTTCTGCAACGCGATGGCTAGCACCCATAAATAATCCCACACCGCCGCCCATCAAATAACCATGTCCCCACGCGATGATCGGTTTTGGATAAGTATGAATAAGATGATCACAGCGATATTCGAGGTCAAAGAAGGTTTCCATCGCTGAAAACGCAGAATCAAAATCTTGCTCTTTGTTTTCAAGTGCACGGTAGATCGCTTGAATATCGCCACCAGCACAAAACGCTTTTTCACCTTGAGCATGCAAGAATACCGCGACGACGCTGTCGTCCGTTTGCCATTCACTAAGCTGTTTGTACAACTTCTCAATCATCACGTAACTCAACGCGTTGAGAGCAGCTGGATTATCAAGCTCCAGCACACCAATAACAGAGCCATCAGCGCACGTAAGCTTTGAAACATTTACTGTACCTGTCATTTGGCCTCCGCTAGCTGTTTGTCCATTGTGGCTTGCGCTTTTGCAAAAACGCATTCACACCCTCAGTCTGATCTTGTGTATTGAACAGCTGTAAAAACAGTTCACGCTCTAAAACCAATCCAGCTGCGTGAGTTTGGCTGCGTCGACCTTGAATGAGCGTTTTGCACGCAGAAATGGATTTCGGTGATTGGCCCGCAACACGCTGTGCTAGCTCCATAGCCGCTTCGAGTGCTTGACCTTTCGCCACCACCTCTTCGACTAAACCAATTTTTTCCGCTCGCTCGGCCGTCACACGCTCGCCACACAGGATCATACGCTTCGCCCAACCTTCACCTACCAACGCGGTCAGGTTTTGCGTCCCTCCCGCACACGGCAACAAACCTACCGATGCTTCAGGAAGTGCCATTTGTACTTGTTCTTCTGCGATACGAATGTCACACGCCATCGCCACTTCCAGACCGCCGCCCATCGCATAGCCATTAATCGCTGCGATAGAAACCCCATCGAATGCAGAAAGCGCTTCAAACGCTTCACCAAATGCGAACGCCATGTCTGCTGCTTGTGATTTATCACCCGATGCAAAGTTATTAAGATCTGCTCCAGCAGAGAAGAATTTCTCGCCTTCGCCTGTTAATACCAACGCATAAATGGAGCGATCATTACTGAGTTCAATCGCCAACTCTTTTAGCTGATTCAAAGATTCAAGCGTCCAGGTGTTTGCTGGCGGGTTACTAATCGTGAGCTTGGCAATGTGCGCTTCACGCTCTAGTTTGATTTGTGCCGTCATAATCTTTCAGTCCTTTTTAATTTCTTTAGGTAAGGCTGTGTCTCGCTGACTAAAGCAGCTCAACGCCTTCCGTTAGTAATCGTCTTGCGACGATCAGACGCATGATTTCGTTGGTACCTTCAAGGATTTGGTGAACACGAACGTCTCGGAAATGGCGCTCGACTGGATATTCTTTGATGTAGCCATAGCCACCGTGAATTTGCAGCGCCTGATCGCAGACTTTAAAGCCCACATCAGTAGCAAAGCGTTTTGCCATGGCACAGTACGCACTTTTTTCTGCGTGCTGGGCATCGAGTTTAGCGGCAGCGAGTCGCACCATTTGACGCGCAGCGACCAGCTCAGTCGCCATATCAGCAAGCTTGAACTGCAACGCTTGAAATTGCGCCAGTGAACGGCCGAACTGTTTGCGTTCGTTCATGTATTGCTTGGCTTCGTTCAGTGCTTGTTGCGCAGTACCGACGGAACACGTGGCGATATTGATTCGACCACCATCAAGGCCAAGCATGGCGAACTTAAAGCCTTCTCCCTCTTCACCCAACAGATAGTCAGCCGGAATGCGGACATTTTCGAAGGTAATCATGCGAGTTGGCTGGCAGTTCCAACCCATTTTGGCTTCTTTTTTACCGTAGCTAATGCCTTCGCAATCAGCAGGAACAACGAATGCAGAAACGCCACTCGCTCCTTCACCACAGGAACGCGCCATCACGACTAATACATCTGTATCACCGGCACCCGAGATAAACACTTTTGCGCCATTGAGAACAAACTCATCGCCATCACGCACTGCGCTAGTCGTTAGAGAAGCGGCGTCAGAGCCGGCATTAGGTTCGGTTAAACAGTAGGAAGCGAGCTTTTCACCCGAAATTAGATCCGCGCTAAATTGCTGCGCCACTTCGGCTTTGGCAAAGCTGGTGATCATCCACGTCGCCATGTTGTGAATGGTCATAAACGCAGTAGTCGCGGTACAACCCATAGCCAACTGCTCGAAAATGATCGCCGCATCCAAACGAGATAACCCCAAGCCACCGTGCTCTGGTGGCGTGTAGATACTCAAAAAGCCCAGCTCACCCGCCTGACGCAGTACATCTTTAGGGAAGTGATGGTTTTCATCCCACTCGGCCGCGTGCGGCGCTAACATTTGGTCTGCAAACTGCTTTGCTACTTCGGCAAACGCGAGTTGATCTTCGTTTAATTCAAAATCCATCTTGAAGTCCTAAGGTCTAATTCGTTGCATTTGTATCCGAGCCAAGCCCTCTAAAAGGATGAAGGGCTTGGCTAGAGGTGTCGCTAATCCAGTAATTAGCTAAGTTGAATAGTCATGTTTGGACCGCTTGGAATGTCATCTTCAAACCAACGCGCGGTGACAGTTTTCGTCTCGGTGTAGAAGCGAACCGCTTGTTTACCGTAAGCATGCAGGTCGCCGTAGAAGCTGCCTTTCCACCCAGTAAATGAGAAAAATGGCAATGGCACCGGAATCGGCACGTTGATGCCTACGTTACCTACTTCGATATTGTGTTGATACTTTCTCGCGGCAGCGCCGTTCGCCGTAAAAATAGACGTACCATTACCAAAGCGGTTTGCATTGATCAGTTCAATCGCTTCATCTAGGTCATCCACTTCCATAGTTAACAGCACAGGCCCGAAAATTTCTTCCTGATAAATCGACATGTCTGTGGTCACGTTGGTAAACAGTGTTGGCCCCACCCAGTTACCGTTCGGAAAGCCAGGCACTTGGCAGTCTGTCCCGTCCAGAACACAATTCGCGCCTGACGCTTTGCCTTCATTAATCAGATTCACCACTCGCTGCTTCGCTTGAGGGCTAATCAGCGGACCATAACCAGCGGTTTCATCATCCCACGCGCCAGGCTGAACCTGAGCTAACGCCTCTTTAAGCTCTGGAATCCATTCTTTGGTTTCGCCGACAAATACGGCAACCGAAATAGCCATACAGCGTTGGCCTGCAGCACCAACTGACGCGCCAACTAGGTTATTGATGACTTGCTGTTTGTTTGCATCCGGCATGATGACCATGTGGTTCTTAGCACCTGCAAATGACTGCACGCGTTTCAGGTTGTCTGTACCTGTTTTGTAGATGTACTCACCAACGGGCACAGAGCCAACAAAAGAGATCGCACGAACAACTGGATCAGTCAGAATGCGGTCGACTTGCTCTTTGGTCCCGTGAACAACTTGCAATACGCCTTTTGGTGCGCCAGCTTGTTCAAACAGCTCCGCCAGTTTCATTGCCGTTAGTGGCACTTGCTCTGACGGCTTCAAAACAAAGGTGTTGCCACAAGCGATCGCCATCGGGAACATCCACAATGGGATCATCGCAGGGAAGTTAAACGGTGTAATGCCAGCACAAACGCCGAGCGGTTGAATGTAAGAGTAACCATCAATATTGGTCGCGACGTTCTCAACCGTTTCGCCCATCATTGAGCTACAAATGTTTGCAGCTTGCTCTACCACTTCAATTCCGCGCCAAATGTCACCCTTTGCATCCGCGAGGGTTTTGCCTGTCTCACTTGAAAGCAGTATCGCCAACTCATCGTGTTGCTCTTTTAACAGATGTTGGTAGCGCAACATCAATCTAGCACGCTCCGGCGCTGCAACTTCTTTCCAGCGTTTGAACGTTTCTGTTGCGCTGGCAATCGCCGCATTCATTTCCGATTCCGTGGCACAAGGTACTTGTGCAATCACTTCGTTGGTTGCCGGGTTGGTTACATCTAGCCATTGTTTTGAATCGGAGATGGCAAATTCACCACCGATATACTGCTTTACTTGTTCTGTCATGATGACATCCTTGTATTTTTCAGCTTGTTACTGACTACTGTTATGTAAGTGAAACTTTGTTGAGAGTGATTTAGCAGATTTCAATCGCGATAGCGGTAGCTTCGCCGCCGCCAATACAAAGCGATGCAACGCCACGCTTACCACCAGTTTGTTTTAGCGCATGAATCAAAGTGACAAGGATTCGATTGCCACTTGCGCCTATTGGATGCCCCAGCGCACAAGCCCCTCCGCGAGGGTTCACTTTGCTCTCGTTCAGTTCGAGAGCTTTCACCGCGTATTGAGTCACGACAGCAAAAGCTTCATTGATTTCCCAAAGGTCCACGTCTGATTTGTCCCAGCCCGTTTTTTCCAGCAGCGATTCAATCGCGAAGACTGGTGCGATGGTGAACTCATCAGGCTGTCTTGCATGCGTGCTGTACGCGACAATTTTGGCTAGAGGCTGAAGGTTTTCCTGACGACCAAACTCACTATCGACTAAGATCATTGCCGACGCACCATCCGAAATGGAACTAGAGTTTGCTGCGGTTACGCCGCCATCTTTGGCAAACGCAGGGCGTAAGGTAGGAATTTTAGTGACGTCGAGTTTGCTCGGTTGCTCATCATCTACAACCAAGGTTTCGCCGCGTCGACTTTTTACGTTAACGGGCACGATCTCTTCTTTGAACAAACCTTGTTCGATTGCTTGCTGCGCACGAGTCACCGACTGCTGCGCCCAGGCATCCATACTTTCACGGCTGAACTGATACTTTTGCGCCGTCTGTTCTGCAAAGACACCCATCAGCTCGCCTTGGTAGGCATCCTGCAAACCGTCATAAAACATGTGATCAAGCACTTGCTCGTGACCTAAACGGAAACCATCACGCGCTTTCTTTAATAGATAAGGAGAAGACGACATGTTTTCCATGCCACCAGCGATGACAGCATGCGCATTACCAGATTGAATAAGGTCATATGCCAGCATCACGGTTTTCATACCCGATCCACAAACTTTGTTCAGTGTCGTACAACCAATCGATTGTGGCATTTCAGCTTTAAGGCTTGCTTGTCTTGCAGGCGCTTGCCCCACACCGGCGGGTAAAACGCACCCCATCAACACTTCGTCTATTTTGTGCACATCGAGTTGGCTTTCGGCTAGCGCCCCTTGAATGGCTTTCGCACCGAGTTCCGTGACATCTGTTGAAGCTAATGCACCTTGAAAAGAGCCGATAGGCGTTCGCTTAGCGGCAACAATCCATGTTTCATTTTTCATTCCATTAACCTTTTGTTGACGTTTACGTCATAACTATACTAACATTTACGTTAACGTCAAGTTTGAGATTATTGTTTGTTCGAGTGACTCTTTGATTTTGAGTAAATGCGAGTGATATCAAGGCTCAAGAGTGGATGTTGTTTGTTTACTTTAACGTTAACGAATTGTATATTCATGTGAATGTTATACGAAAGTCGTAAGGTTAAGGAATGAACACATTTAAGATCAGCGAGCTCGCGAAAGAGTTCGACATTACTACTCGAAGCATTCGCTTCTACGAAGATTTAGGTCTCCTAACTCCAGAACGTAAAGGCAACACTCGAATCTACAATGGTCGTGATCGAATTCGACTAAAACTGATTTTGCGAGGTAAGCGATTGGGCTTTTCTCTTGCAGATATCAAAGAGTTATTTGAACTCTACGATACCGATCAAAGTACTGAGCAGTTGAACTATATGATTCGGTTGATCGAAGAGAAGAAGGCAGCATTGCAACAGCAAGCAAACGACATTCAAGCGGTAATGATGGAGTTAAATGCTGCGCAGTTGCGATGCCAAAACACACTGAGATCCATGAAAGGCGAAAAAGTCACCTAACACCTCAACTCTGGGATGTAGGTGACGTAAAGGCAAGGACACGCAATGAAATCTACCTACTCTTCCCTGAACTTTGTTTATGACGAAAATACCGATTTGCTTCGCGAGCAAATCAATAGTTTTGCTGCAAGAGAAATTGCGCCGCTAGCGCAATCTATCGACCAAACTAACGACTTTCCAAACCATCTTTGGTCCAAATTAGGTGACATGGGTCTTTTAGGTGTGACCACCAGCGAAGAGTTTGGTGGTGCAGGCATGGACTATCTCGCCCACGTTATCGCTATGGAAGAAATCAGCCGAGCATCCGCTTCGGTTGCGTTAAGTTACGGCGCTCACTCCAACCTTTGCGTCAACCAAATCCACCGTAACGGCACACAAGCGCAAAAAGAGAAATACCTACCTAAGCTCATCTCCGGTGAACATATCGGCGCCCTTGCTATGAGTGAACCCGGCGCCGGCTCTGATGTGGTCTCTATGCAGCTTAAAGCCGAACGTAAAGGCGATATTTTCCTGCTAAACGGCAACAAAATGTGGATCACCAACGGCCCTGATGCACACACCTATGTTGTCTACGCAAAAACCGACCCAAGCCAGCACTCCAAAGGCATCACGGCATTTATTGTGGAACGCGGATTCCCTGGATTTACTCAAGCACAAAAACTCGACAAGTTGGGTATGCGCGGCTCGAATACGTGTGAGCTGGTCTTCCAAAACTGCGAAGTCCCTGCGGAAAATATTCTCGGCGAAGAAAACCAAGGCGTGAAAGTATTGATGAGCGGCCTCGACTACGAGCGTGTGGTGCTTGCAGGCGGCCCACTTGGCATCATGCAGGCGTGTATGGATATCGTTGTGCCTTACATTCACGACCGTAAACAGTTCGGTAAATCCATCGGTGAATTCCAGCTAGTTCAAGCAAAAATCGCGGATATGTACACACAAATGAATGCCGCTAAAGCGTATGTTTACGCCGTCGCTGCCGCTTGTGATCGTGGTGAAACCACACGTAAAGATTCTGCTGGCGCGATCCTCTACAGCGCAGAGCTGGCAACCAAGATGGCACTGGATGCGATTCAACTACTTGGCGGTAACGGCTACATCAACGAGTTTGATACGGGCCGTTTGTTGCGAGATGCCAAGCTGTATGAAATCGGTGCGGGCACTTCAGAAATTCGCCGCATGCTTATTGGTCGCGAATTGTTTAACGAAAGCGCCTAATCAACATACCTAGGCGTTCTGAATCTAAATAAATTCCTTATTCAACCTAAATCTTATTCAACATAGATAAAGGCGGGTGGTGTCACCCGTCTACCGAATGGAGATCGGCTATTTATGGCTTGTTTGACGACCAATATTAATACCCACTCAGAGCAGTATCAGGAAAACTACCGCTCTATGGCGTCACTTGTAGATCAACTTTATACCGTGACTGCCCAAATAGAAGATGGTGGCGGTGAGAAAGCCCGCGAGCATCAGCAGAAGAAAGGCAAACTTCCGGTACGTGAGCGCATTCTTGCCCTACTCGACCCTGGTTCGTCCTTTCTAGAAATTGGTCAATTTGCTGGCTGGGATGTGTATCCAGATTACGTTCCATGTGCTGGAGTGGTTGCCGGTGTGGGTGTAATTGACGGCAATGAGTGCATGATCGTCGCGAACGACGTGACGGTAAAAGGCGGCAGTTACTACCCACTCACCGTGAAAAAGCACTTAAGAGCACAAGAAATTGCAGAAAAATGCCAACTGCCGTGTGTTTACTTAGTCGACTCTGGCGGCGCTAACCTACCCCGCCAAGATGAGGTATTCCCAGATAAAGACCATTTTGGCCGTATTTTCTACAACCAAGCCCGTATGTCGGCCAAAGGCATTCCACAAATTGCGGTGGTCATGGGGCTATGTACCGCTGGCGGCGCTTATATTCCTGCGATGTGTGATGTTTCCATCATAGTCAAAGAACAAGGTACGATTTTCTTGGCAGGTCCACCTCTTGTAAAAGCAGCGACAGGTGAAGAAGTCAGCGCGGAAGATCTTGGTGGCGCAGACGTTCACTGTCGCACCTCTGGTGTGGCGGACTATTACGCAGAAAATGATCACCACGCGTTAGAGTTGGCAAGACAAGCGGTTTCACAAATCAACCACTTGAAACCCGTTCAACTCAAGCAAAAAGCACCTCAGGAACCACGTTTTCCTGCCCAAGAGCTGTACGGCATCGTCGGAACCGATCTTAAAAAGCCGTTTGATGTTAAAGAGGTCATTGCCCGAATTGTTGATGATTCCCAGTTCGATGAATTTAAAGCCTTGTTCGGCGAAACCTTGGTCTGTGGCTTTGCCCATATTCACGGTATGCCGATTGGCATTGTCGCTAACAACGGCATTCTATTTTCGGAATCAGCACAAAAAGGCGCGCATTTTATTGAGCTGTGCGCACAACGCAAAATTCCTCTGCTCTTCTTGCAGAACATCACGGGCTTTATGGTCGGTCAGAAGTACGAAGCCGAAGGCATCGCCAAACATGGTGCGAAAATGGTAACTGCTGTTGCGTGTGCAGACGTGCCGAAGTTTACCGTGGTTATTGGTGGATCGTATGGCGCAGGAAACTACGGCATGTGTGGCCGCGCTTATGATCCAACCATGATGTGGATGTGGCCAAACGCGCGCATCTCCGTCATGGGTGGAGAGCAAGCGGCTGGCGTGATGGCGCAAGTGACCCGCGATATCAAAACTCGCAAAGGTGAAAGCTGGAGCGCGGAGGAAGAAGAAGCGTTCAAACGTCCAATTGCGGAGCAATATCAGACTCAAAGCCATGCGTATTACGCCAGTGCTCGCCTGTGGGACGATGGCATTATTGATCCTGCAAAAACCCGTGATGTTGTCGGCATTGCTCTGTCTGCTGCGCTTAATGCGCCGATACCAGACAGCAAATTTGGCATCTTCCGTATGTAGTCGGATGCAAGGCAAACCTTAACTCCTCGCAAACACCGATGTTTATACAAGTAACGGTTAGCGAGCATTGGAATACAGACTGAAATGTCAGACAAAGGAAGTCACATGACCGGACTACTGCTTGAAAAAGACAGCAATGGCGTTGCTTGGTTGAGCCTCAATCGACCAGAAAAACACAACGCGTTTAATGACGCATTGATTGCCTCACTAATTGAGACACTAGAACAGCTCGAAAAGGACGATTCTCTCCGTGCACTGGTGTTTACTGCACAGGGAAAACACTTTTCTGCGGGAGCAGATCTGGGCTGGATGCAGTCAATGGCAACCAAAACCGAGGGTGAAAACCTGCAAGATGCACAGCAACTAGCAAAACTTTTGCATACGCTGGATACCTTTAGCAAACCAACCATTGCTATGGTGCACGGCGCTGCATTTGGCGGCGCGCTTGGGCTTATCTGCTGCTGCGATATCGCTATTGGTACACCTGAAAGCCGCTTCTGTTTGAGTGAAGTGAAGCTCGGTTTGTTACCCGCCACCATCGGACCTTACGTAATCCGAGCGATTGGACAAAGACAGAGCCGACGCTACTTTTTAACCGCGGAACTGATTGATGCCGAAACCGCACTATCGATGAGTATTCTTCATCAGATAGACGCTCAACCACGTGAAGCCGTCAATCGCACCATTGATCACCTGCTTAACAACAGTCCACAAGCCACGCAGGCAGCAAAAGCACTCTGCTTACGTTGTGACAATCAACCTATCGATCACTCATTAATTGAATACACCAGCCAAGCTATTGCAACCGCTCGCGTGTCCAGCGAAGGACAAGAAGGACTAGCTGCATTTTTTGAAAAGCGCACCGCCAATTGGAGGAATCATGTTTAAAAGAATACTGATCGCAAACCGCGGTGAAATTGCCTGCCGAATCATTAAAACCGCAAAAAGCATGGCTATAGAGACGGTTGCCGTCTATTCCGAAGCGGATCGCAGCAGCTTACATGTTAAACAAGCGGATTTCGCTGAATTCATTGGCCCCGCTCCGGCGAGTGAATCGTATCTCGATATCGATGCGATTATCGGCGCTGCGAAAAAATGGCAAGCCGATGCTATCCACCCTGGGTATGGTTTTCTTTCCGAGAACCCGAAACTGGCGAAAGCGTGCAGCGAAAGTGGCATCGCCTTTATTGGCCCTTCCACCAGCGCAATTGAAGCAATGGGTTCGAAGTCGCAAGCCAAAGCCATCATGTCTGAGGCGAACGTGCCCTTGGTTCCCGGCTATCACGGCACAGACAACAGCGTAGAGCACTTATTAGCGGAAGCTGAAAAAATCGGTTACCCAGTGATGCTTAAAGCAACCCAAGGGGGTGGCGGTAAAGGCATGCGAGTAGTCAATAGCGCAGCCGAAATGCCGCTGGCCATCGACGGTGCGCAGCGTGAAGCACTTTCAAGCTTTGGCGACAAGCAGCTTCTAATCGAAAAATGCATATTGCAGCCTCGCCACGTTGAAGTTCAGGTATTTGCTGACCAACATGGCAACTGTGTCTATCTTTCTGATCGCGATTGCTCCATTCAACGCCGTCACCAAAAAGTTGTGGAAGAAGCACCAGCTCCCGGTCTTAGTGATGAACTGCGTAAACAAATGGGTGAAGCTGCGGTTCAGGCCGCTCAAGCGATCGACTATGTTGGCGCGGGCACGGTGGAGTTCTTACTCGATAGCCGAGGTCAATTCTACTTCATGGAGATGAATACCCGTCTGCAAGTTGAACACCCTGTCACTGAATTGATCACCAGCGTTGATTTGGTGGAGTGGCAATTCAAAGTTGCAGCTGGCGAGCATTTACCTATTTCGCAATCTGAAATCACCCACAACGGCCATTCAATTGAGCTGCGAATTTACGCAGAAGATACAGACAATGACTTTATGCCGTCGACTGGCCGCATTGACTACTTAAAAGAACCCGTATCAGACAGTAATGTGCGCCTAGCGTACGTACGAGTTGATAGCGGTGTTACCCAAGGCGATAGCATCAGCGAATATTACGATCCAATGATCAGCAAACTGATCGTCTGGGGGCAAACTCGTGATATCGCGCTAAAGCAGCTTAAGCAGGCGTTAACTCAATATCACGTACGTGGAGTAACGACAAACATTGGTTATCTGCACAGCATTATTTCGCAGCCAACCTTTGCCGAGATTGAGCTCGATACAGGTTTCCTCGTAACACATCAACAAGGCATAAATGAGCAGCAAGACGTGTCGGATTCAATCTGGCTTACATTGGCGGCGGTTGCTCGTTGGAATGATCTCATTTCAAAATCAGACAGCTCAACGTTACCCGCGCCAACCAAACGAGGTTTTAGACTGTCAGTTGACAACGTTTACCGATTTAACTTCACGGATGCCAAAGCCAACCATCAGGCACGTTTGCAACAATCATCGCAAGATACAGGATCTCACTTCACTGTCCGATGTGGTGAGGAGCTGCATCAGGTCATCCTGCTTGAAAGTGACAACCAGTTTATCGTCGATATTGATAATGTGCGTTACACCTTTAATGCACTTAGCGATGAACAAAGAACAACACTATTTTATCTTGGTCAGCAGCGCACGTTCGCTCATCAACCTAACTTTGGCTCTGCAAAAGATGTAGATGATGAACTAAGTCCAACCGCCCCACTCAACGGCATAATTTCAGCAGTTATGGTGGCTAAAGGTGACGAAGTGGCGGCGGGCGAACCGCTTTTGGTACTCGAAGCAATGAAAATGGAATACACCATCACGGCTCCGGTCGCAGCAACAGTCGGCGAATTGTTTTATCAGCACGGGGACCAAGTACAGCACGGTTCCATACTGCTGAATTTGTCTTTGATATCGGATAACGTCAGTGAAGATAAGGAGCGCGAATATGCTACCAGCGAAGGTTAATATCGTCGAAGTCGGCGCTCGTGATGGTCTGCAAAATGAAACGGCAGTGACGCTGGTTGATAAAATCCGTTTGATTAACCAACTAAGCAGCAGTGGCTTAAAGCATATTGAGGCGGGATCTTTCGTCTCTCCAAGGTGGGTGCCTCAAATGGCCGATTCCGATCAGGTGTTTGCTGGTATCTCAAAAAAGCCTGAAGTGGTTTATAGCGCGCTCACACCAAATCTCGCAGGGTTAGAACGTGCGCTGGAAAGCGGTGTAAAGCGAATTGCGGTGTTTGGCTCCGCTTCAGAAACGTTCAGCCAGAAGAACATCAACTGCAGCATTACCGAAAGTCTCGCTCGATTTGAACCCGTTATCGAATTGGCGAACCAGCACAACATTCCTGTACGCGGGTACTTGTCTTGTACCATGGTGTGTCCATATGAGGGAGTAATCAAGCCAGAGCAAACTACCAAGGTCGCCAATACGTTGTTTGATATGGGATGTTATGAGATTTCGCTCGGTGATACTGTCGGTAAAGCAACGCCTAATCGCGTTATCGCCATGCTGGATTCGTTGTTAACGCTACTGCCAAAAGACGCGCTCGCAGTACATTTTCATGACACTTATGGACAAGCATTAGCCAATATCTACCAAGCCTTGTTAATGGGCATCAACACCATTGATAGCGCAGTAGCGGGGCTCGGCGGCTGCCCTTACGCGAAAGGAGCCAGTGGCAATGTTGCAACGGAAGATGTACTTTATCTGTGTGAGCAACTTGGGATTGAAACAGGCGTTGACCTTGGCGTCATCAATGAAGCGGGTTGGCAAATTTGCCGTGCGTTAGGAAAGTCTCCTGCTTCTAGGGTCGCATTGGCTCTAGGCGATCCGTATAGCTTGTAAATCATCAACAACCAATCAGGTAATGTATTTCAACGGGCATGCAGACGTACGTGCCCGTTTTTTATTGTTACTCATAAAAACCTTAACGCTCAACGGTCTTCATCACATTAATTAGTGTCTGATTTCAGCTACAATTTAGTTTCAAAGCGAACATATAAAACAGGATCAGGTAAATGCTCATAACATTTCGTTGTCGAAGCCACTCAAACGTCACAATGTTTGGCGACATTGCATTAGAGATGATCAAAATGATGGGTCACAGCGGCACAGTGCCGGGGTCAATTTCCGCTCAAGATGTTCCTGATGCGCTAGCAAAGTTAACTTCTGCTCTATCTGCGAAAAATGCGGCTGAGGAAAACCTCCCTACTGATGTAGATCTAGACGAAGAGGAAGAACAAGCAGAGCCAGCGGTAAGCTTAGGGCGCAGAGCGTTTCCACTGATTGAGTTGCTAAAATCAGCAATCAAAGAAGAATGCGAAGTCATGTGGGACAACCAATAACGCCTTTGGTTTCTAGCGAGGTGAATCCATATTGTGACCGCCTCGCTATCGTTACTCGAAGCCAAGATAAGGGCACCAACGCCGCTTATCGCCCTATCCGTTTCTCTCCCTAGACAGCTTGATTTCCCCATCAATGTGCACATCTCGTTGTGGAAACGCGATTTCAATACCGTGCTTGTCGAAAGCTTCATAGATTTCAAAACGTATGGCACTTGCGACCGTTCGAATCCCGCCTTCAACCGTTGAGTTAATCCAAAAATAAGATTCGAAGATCAAAGCATTATCGCCAAAGTCTTGAAAAAACACATCTGGAGCTGGCGAACTCAGAACTTGCGCTTGCTGCGAAGTCACTTCCGCCATTAAGGCAGCAACCTGTTTGACATCGCTCCCATACGCGACGCCGACGACGACCGAGCCACGAACTAATCTGTCGCATAACGTCCAGTTGATCACCACGTTCTCAATCAACTGACTGTTGGGAATGAGCATGTGAACGCCATCGGTTCGCCTGATTCGCGTTGAACGTGTATTTATTTGCTCGACAATGCCTTTGGCGCCCTCGACCTCTAAAAAGTCCCCAATTCGGATTGGCTTTTCACCAATCAAAATCCAGCCACTTATGAAGTTGTTAATGATGTTTTGTGCACCAAAACCGAAACCGATAGCGATGGCACCAGACAGAAAGGCGAACGCGGTAATTGGCACATTGATCATCGAAAGTGTGGTCATAAAAATAATGGCGAGAGCGATGACAAATAATATCCGTTTAACCAAATGAATAACGTTTGGATCTTTCCCCGATGAAGACATTCTTGACGTAACGGTTTTGATTAAAATTTTTGACAACCATAAAGCGACAATCACCCATGTCGGCACCATCAATATCGCCCACAACGTGATAGGTTGTTCGTTAAAGGTAAATAGTGTTGTTTCTAAAAATGAAATGACCCGTTCGAACATAAAGTGCTCACTCTTGTTTCATCGTTGCCAGCAAGCCAGAGCGCATAAGTCTTATATTTTTAGCCCAATCGATAGCGCAAGCGGCTCAATTAAGTTCTTCTTATTAACTATATTGTAATCTACGTAAAACGCTTCGAGTGGTTTCCCACTTTGGCTTCAACCGATTAAGCCATTTAGGGGGACGTCTTTGTGTACTAAACGAGCCAATCAACCAACTGGATACGCAAGGCAAATCAGTGATAACTTTCTGATTTTTAAGCATCAAATTTTCACTTCGAATCTCCTTCACTTATCATTATGCACCTTATTGCAATTAATATTGATGGAATGATTGTTATGTCAGAACTGACTCGGATGCGCTCTGGAGAAACCTATAATTGTCTGGATGAAGAACTAAAGCTCATGCGCGCCAAAACCGCGCAGCTTGTCTTCCAATTTAACCACGAGCCAAACCCAGATATCCGTAGACAACTATTGGCGGAAATGGGCGTCCAATTAGAAAACAGCGCCTGTATAGAGCCACCGCTACAACTTACCTACGGTTGTCACTTGTCCATCGGAGAAAACACCTACATCAACTGGGATGCCATTATTCTGGACAATGGGCAGGTTGAGGTTGGCGCGAACGTCATGATTGGGCCTAGAGTGCAAATTTACACAGCCGCTCATTCACTCGATACACAAAGACGCTTAGCCGGAGATGAGATCGCCAAACCGGTAACAATTGGCAATAACGTTTGGATTGGTGGGGGCGCAATCATACTGCCGGGCGTGACCATTGGCGATGAGGCCGTCGTCGGCGCTGGCTCTGTCGTAACCAAAGACGTTGCGCCGGGCGATCGAGTTGTTGGAAATCCGGCGCGCTCCATTAAACCAAAAAACTGAAGAAAGTCGCTATTTCGCCAAATGCTCGCGAATAATATTAGCGAGCAGATTGAGAGCATGAACATATTTGTCATTGAGCTCAAAAGAAGCGTTAAGACGAATACAGTGATCGTATTGTTCTGTCAGGCTGAACATCTTTCCCGGTGCGATGCTGATATTACCTTTTAGCGCTTCTCGATATATCTGCAAGGCATCAATATGCTTGGGAAGCTCTAACCAAATAAAGTACCCACCGCTTTGGCTTAACACTTTGACTGCTTCAGGTAACAGCTCACTAAGCAGAACCGTCATCTTACTTTTACGTTCAAACAGCTTTTTCCGTAACTGCTTCAAATGAGATTCATAATTGCGGCTTGTTAAATAGTGTACCAATGTCATTTGCACTGGTGCACTCGTCGCTAATGTACTCATTAACTGTAACTTTTGTACCTCTAGCGCCCGCTTTCCCGCCGCAACCCAACCAATACGTAGCCCTGCGATTAACGATTTTGAAAACGAGGAGCACAACATGGTATTGCCCGTGTCATCAAACATTCTTAGTGGGTAAACCGAGTCATTCTCGGCATGCAGTTCGCTGTACACATCATCTTCAATCACTGGTACGTTATATCGCTGTGTCAGCTCAATCAGCTTTTGTTTTTTCTCGTTGGTGAGCGTAAAACCCAGAGGATTTTGGAAGTTCGACATCAGCCAACATGCTTTCACATCGTGTGTTTGCAGCGCTCGTTCCAATGAGTCTAGGTCAATGCCCGTGACTGGGTCTGTTCTTACTGAGAGCGCTTTCAAACCTAACCGCTCTAAGGATTGCAATGCACCATAAAATGCAGGCGACTCCACAACCACCCAATCTCCCGGTCTTGTGCAGGCTTGCAAACTGAGCGTTAACGCCTCCAGCGCGCCTGCCGTAATGACAATTTCATCGGGTGAAATTTCAATGCCTTTCGCAGCATAACGCTTCGCGATGATGGTGCGTAATTTCTCGTTTCCCGGCGGTAAGTTATCAAAGGTGGTGGAAATCGGCATATTGCGAGCGGCTGCGCTCATCGCCCGATTCACGTGATATCGTGGGTACAAACTTGGGTCTGGATAGGCAAAGCCAAAATTGATCATGGATGGATTTTTACTCGCCTGCAGAACATCAAAGATAAACTCATTGATGTCTACCTGCTCAGTCCACGAAACCGCGGCTGGCGCTTGGGGTTCATTTGAGCTCTTAATATTGGGCGCGACTCGATAACCAGATCGCGGCTGTGACGTGACCCAGCCTTGAGATTCCAGAATTTGATACGCGTGCAACACCGTCATCAAGCTCAAACCCGAGTGTTCAGATTGGCGACGCAGCGAAGGCAGCTTGTCACCCGGATGCCATATCCCCGATTTTATCTGCCTTTTAAGCTGTTCCACTAACTCTTGATACTTCGCCAAACGCAAATCCCCTTCCATAAAGCCGAATTCAAAATAATAACACTTCAATATTTAATCTGTTATAGGTTTATAGTCACTGTCTGTACCTACTTCCCTCATTCCGCTCCTTTTAAAATAGCTCTCTCATAAAACTTAAAAGATCAAAGGAAGTTTAATGTTTGGCCTCGACGCATTTATGCTTGCACGGATACAGTTCGCCTTTACGGTATCCTTTCATATTATTTTCCCCGCTATCACCATAGGTTTGGCCACCTATCTCGCCGTGCTGGAAGGCTTATGGCTAAAAACACGTAATCCCGATTACCAAAAGCTCTATCACTTCTGGTCGAAAATTTTTGCGGTTAACTTTGGAATGGGTGTTGTATCTGGTCTTGTCATGGCCTATCAATTCGGCACCAACTGGAGTGGTTTCTCCGACTTCGCTGGTTCTATCACAGGCCCATTACTGACTTATGAAGTGTTAACGGCTTTCTTTCTCGAAGCCGGATTTCTTGGCGTAATGCTGTTTGGGTGGCGTCGCGTCGGCGAAAAGCTGCACTTTTTTGCAACCTCGATGGTGGCGTTAGGAACGATCATTTCGACGTTCTGGATTCTCGCCTCCAACAGTTGGATGCAAACGCCACAAGGCTATGAAATTGTCGACGGACGTGTGGTGCCAACCGACTGGTTTGCTATCGTTTTCAATCCTTCATTTCCTTATCGTTTGGCGCACATGAGCGTCGCGGCTTTCGTCAGTTCAGCACTCTTTGTAGGCGCGTCAGCCGCTTGGCATTTATTGAGAGGCAATCAATCGACTTCGGTAAAAACCATGTTTTCGATGTCGCTCGGGATCTTAGTGTTCCTTGCGCCACTCCAAGCCGTGATTGGCGATGTGCACGGGCTAAACACCTTGGAATACCAGCCCGCCAAAATCGCCGCCATCGAAGGACATTGGGATAACAGCGATGGCAAACCAACCCCATTGATATTGTTCGGCATGCCAAACATGGAACAAGAACGCACAGACTATGCCTTAGAAATTCCTGTTTTAGGAAGTTTGATCCTACGCCACAGTTTAACTGAGCCAATCCCGGCGCTGAAAGACTTCCCGAAAGAGGAACGACCGAACTCACCTATCGTCTTTTGGTCATTTCGAATCATGGTCGGGCTAGGACTTCTGATGATTTTTCAGAGCTTCTACAGCATATGGTTACGAAAAAAGAACACGCTTTATACCTCGCGTTGGTTCCTCAAGTTTTCATTGTTTATGGGGCCATCTGGTCTTATCGCAATACTCGCTGGCTGGTTTACGACAGAGGTTGGTCGGCAACCTTGGGTCGTGTATGGCGTACAAAAAACGCGTGATGCGGTTTCTGCACACGGAGACCTACAAATGAGCATCAGCCTGCTGTGTTTCCTTGTTGTATACAGCTTGGTGTTTGGTTTTGGGTATTACTACATGATCCACCAAATCAAGAAAGGCCCCGATGCAATCGAACACGATGAGCACGACATGACGACCGTTTCAGGTCGCATTTAGAATTTGTCACAAAGTGAAGGTAGAAAATATGCATTTTGATTTATCCGTGATTTGGTTCGCGATCATCGTTTTTGCCACTTTGATGTACATCATCATGGACGGCTTCGATTTGGGTATTGGAGTGCTGATGCCCTTCATCAAGGATGAAAAGCAAAAAGACGTCATGGTCAACAGTGTCGCACCTGTTTGGGACGGTAACGAAACTTGGATTGTACTTGGAGGCGCATCTCTATTTGGCGCTTTTCCGATGGCTTACGCGGTGATTATTGAAGCGCTAACCATCCCTTTAACGTTGATGTTGATTGCTTTGATCTTTCGTGGCGTCGCGTTTGAGTTTCGCTTTAAAGCATTGGAAAGCCACTTAAAGTTCTGGGATCGCTCTTTTATGGTCGGATCGATTTTAACCACGTTTTTCCAAGGCATCGTTGTTGGTGCGGTAATTCAAGGCTTTGCGGTGGAAAACCGCGTCTTCGTAGGTAGTCAACTCGACTGGCTCAGCCCTTTTCCCATCTTTTGTGGTTTGGGTTTAGTCGCAACGTACGCGCTGCTTGGTAGCACATGGCTCATCATGAAGACGGAAGGTGAACTGCAAAACACGATGTACCGCTTCACTAACAAAACACTACTGGCGATGATCTCCGCATTAGTCATTGTGAGCGCTTGGACTCCACTTGCTTACCCTGCCATTGCGGAAAGATGGTTTTCTCTGCCTAATTTGTTCTACTTACTGCCCGTACCTGTCATTACTGGGCTGGTATGTTTGAAGATTGCCGACTCCGTTAAAAAGCGTAAAGAGCGCAGCCCTTTCGTGATGGCATTGGTGATCGTGATTCTCGGGTTCGCTGGGCTTGGCATCAGTATCTGGCCTAATATCATTCCTCCTAGCATATCAATATGGGAAGCAGCGGCTCCTGCAAGCAGTCAGCGCTTTATGCTCGTTGGAGCAGTGATCATCATCCCGATCATTCTGGCTTACACCTTTTGGAGTTACTACGTCTTCTCCGGAAAAGTAAAAGAAGGCGAAGCGTACCATTAACGAGTTGATAAGGAGTGAGTATGAAAATCAAAAATTGGTGCCGCCAATGGGCTTGGATGGTTGGAATATGGGTCGTTAGCGTCGCTGCATTAGGGTTAGTGTCTATGTTATTTCGCGTCATGATGACCGCTGCAGGGTTAAAATCTTAGCTCGGCACGTTTAAGTCAATAAAAAATGGATGCCTCTAGATCTTGTGTAAGAGCTAGAGGCGTTGAACCTAATACTCAATCTTAATGAAAAAGCCAAGCGTTAAGAATCTACTCAAAACATTCTTTCATAAGTCTACATTGCCTGAAGTCGTTCATGCATGCTTACGAGATCAAAAGGTTCAAGCTTTTTCGCAATGCTCAGTAATGCTTCCTTTTTATCTTGCGGTAAACTTTGAAACTTCGACTCTAAACGTAAATCCACTTTGCTAAAAAGTAGCTTTCTAATTTGACTAGCTTTTGCCTTTGATAATTGCAATCCATCATTATCGGAGGTTTCAATTATCATGATAATTCTTGCTAAATCACTGAATTCATCATCAGAGCATAAATAAAGTGATTGTTTGTATAAATAGCCAACCGAAATTTCAAAATCAATATTAAGCGCTTGAATCTGACCGACAATGTTTTCACTCATATCATTTTGAGAAGCAGAGTTGATACAATCATCAAATCGCCTTTCAAATGTAACAAATCGATTATTGAGCTCGTCCAACATAGTCGTATCTTTTGCGAATGATTCTATAGGTAAAACCAATAAGAACATTAGCAGTAGGTATTTTTTCAGCGACCGACTATTCACAATCAAGTCCTTCTTCTAAAAAACTTTCATGCGGTGTTGGTGCAATTGTTTCTTTCAAATTCAAGTCCATTAAACTCGCCAAATGGCTTTCATTAAACTCTTGGTAGAACTTATCAGGTTGAGGTATCACGACTGTTTTTATGTTTGCTCGTGTTGCCGCAAGCATACCCGAATAAGAGTCTTCAAAGGCAATACAGTTACTTGAATCTACACCTAGTTTATTGATTGTTAAAAGGTAGACATCTGGCTCTGGCTTACCCTGCTCTACATCGTCTGACGATGATATCGCGTCAAAGTAACTGGCAATACCGAGTTTGTTCAAAATGATGGGAATGAGTTGATAAGGTGAATTAGTAGACAACCCTATCTTAAACCCTTTTTCCTTAAGCAATTTGAGTGTTTCTGTAACACCCTCTAATTCGCATCCTTTTTCAATTATTAATGCCTCCACTTTATCCACAACAGCATTCTCTACTTCCTCTAGGCTCTTTTCTTGCCAAGGATTACGTTCATACCAAAACCTTGTTACTTCACCTGTCGTCATAGTTGCAGTCTGCTTTGACAGCACTTCGGTCACTTGGACACCAACTGATGAAAATACCTGCTTTTCCGCTTCCTTCCACAAAGGTTCTGAATCAATCAGCAACCCGTCCATATCAAAGACCACAGCGTATATCATTGGTACATCCTCAGTAAGTTCTATTCGTTGAGTAAGATTTGTCTATTCAACCAAAGCATAGCTTTGCATATAACGAGTGAGAGTATCACATTTGCCTGTGGCTATCAGAGCCAGTTCGATGACTCATCTTTAAGCCTCAACATGACCGATGTGCATGGCTACTTTTAGCGCTTGTTTATTGAGATTAGATGCCTCCCAAGCAACAACAACACGACTAGTGAGAGGGATATCCTCAATCTCGGCGACTGTCGCGGAATCATCGAGATGTTCAGCCAGTGAGCGCGGAACGAGAGCAATACCTAACCCGGCCTGCGCCATGGCAATCGTCGTACGAAGTTGCGGTGCTGCGAACTGTGGTTCGAGCCTTACTCCTGCGTCGGCAAAAAGTGTGCTCATGCCATCAAACAATGCGGGGCCCGTCTCTCGTGGAAACAGTAAAATTTTATGGCCTCTCAACTGTTTCATCTGGATACAGGGATATTTTGCCAGTTCGTGCCCCGCCGGAATCACTGCGACAAACGGGTCGTTAAACAACACCTTGTGTTCAAAAGGCTCACTGGCGTAGCAGGGTAGCCGCATGATTGCGAGATCAAGTTGTTTGCTTTTTAACTGAGCGGCAAGCTCTGGCATTGACAGTTCCGCCGTCTGTAAATGAACCCCATTCTCTTGAATACGCCCAATCCTCTCCAATACCTTAATGCAGGTTGATGTTGACGTCGCGAACCCAATTTTAACCTGCGTATTTTCACCACGGGCAATCTGTCGGGCTTTTGCTTTAGCGCGTTCCACATCAGCAAGAATATTTACCGCATCCAAATAAAAGACTTGCCCTGCATGGGTCAGTTCTACTCCTCTAGACAAGCGCTTAAATAAGTCCACGCCAAGCTCGTGCTCTAGCTTTTTGATTTGTTGACTCAAAGGAGGTTGCGCAATCCCTAACTGTTCAGCTGCTCGGGTAAAGTGACGAGTCTCGGCGACCGCGACAAAATACTTCAGGTAGCGAAATTCCATATATTTTCCATATCAAAATAAATCTTTTTTATATTGGATTTAGCACCGTGTAGAAGTCAATCTAAATATACTCTTCATTGCATAACTGGTCTTACTCATGCGTGGATTTTATAACCCTCTATGTGCTTGTTCGCTTGAAGTAGCGAAAGAATTTTCTGAATACCATCATGTTACCGGAGATGGTGAGATTTATCAGACTTCGTTAATGAGTGCTTTGATAGCTGGTGTTTACGAAGGCTCAACAACCATAGAAGAACTGCTGAAACATGGGGATTTTGGTTTAGGTACGTTCAATGAATTGGATGGTGAGTTGATTGCTTTTGATAAGGAAGTTTTTCAACTCAAGTCGGATGGCTCCGCAAACCCGGCAGAGCTGGCGCAAAAAACGCCCTTTGCTGTCATGACTTTTTTTAAGCCTGATATCGAGCTGCCACTAACATCGCGCATGTCACGTCATGAAGTCCATAGCCTCATAGACGACATGGTTCCAAGCGATAACCTATTTTGCGCAGTGCGCATTGATGGCGTTTTCGATTCAGTTCGTACTCGTACCGTACCTAAACAAACACGCCCTTATCGGCCAATGCTTGAAGTGGTCAAAGAACAACCAACGTTCCGCTTCACGCATAAGCAAGGTGTGGTCGCCGGCTTTCGCAGTCCTAAATATACGACTGGCATCAATGTGCCCGGCTATCACGAACACTTTATTACCGATGACCGCCAAGGAGGTGGTCATATTCAGGATTACAGCATTTCGTCAGGGTTCCTCCAGATTGGCAAAGTCTCGCGGCTAGTGATTGATACCCCGGTATCGACAGACTTCCTCAACGCCAATTTGGCTCCGGAAGATATAAATACCGCCATAGAAAAGGCGGAAAAGTAACAAAGTCAGGCAAATAATAAGGACAACAAATGCAATCCAAACCTTCAAATAAAAATGGATCTCAGTTGATCGCTCAACAGCTAGAGTCTCTCGGCATTAAGTACATTTTCGGTATTCCCGGTGCAAAAATCGATCGACTGTTCGATGCGATTGAAGACACTAACATCCAAATGATTCCGGTACGCCACGAAGCTAACGGCGCATTTATGGCGGGCGTTATGGGAAGACTAACCGGCAAAGCAGGCGTCACCATGGTTACGTCAGGCCCTGGCTGTGGAAATCTAGTTACGGGGGTGGCAACAGCAAACTCCGAAGGCGATCCGCTGATTGCTATCGGTGGTGCGGTGAAACGAACTGACCAGCAAAAACAAACACACCAGAGCATGGATACCGTCAGTATTTTTCGCTCTATAACTAAGTTCAGTGCTGAAGTGCAGCATGTGGACGCCGCAAGCGAGATCATGGCGAACGCATTTCGTATCGCAGAGTCAGGTCGTCCTGGGGCCTGCTTTTTGAGTCTCCCCCAAGATGTTTTATCCGAGCAAACCCAAACGGACATTATTGTCCCCTCGCCTTACACACAGCCTGGTTGCGCAGACATCGCAGCAATCGAAGAAGCGGTCAGTCGAATCAGTAAAGCAAAGCGCTGTGTGGTTTTACTTGGCCTTCACGCGAGCCGCAGTCAAAACGCTGCTGCTATCGCCCGATTTCTTCAAAATACGCAGCTACCCGTTGTCGGCACTTACCAGGCCGCCGGCACGGTAGACATCAATTACTATCATCACTTTGCTGGGCGTGTCGGTTTGTTTAATAACCAACCTGGCGATGTTTTACTGCGGGACGCCGATTTAATTCTCACCATCGGCTTTAGCCCAATAGAGTATGATCCTGAGCTTTGGAACAGCCACCGCAACCCAGTGATTCACCTCGATATTGAACCAGCAGAATACCAACTTAATTATCAACCTTGTGTTGAAATCGTCGGAAACATTGCGCAGTCATTAGACAAGATGGGCAGCTATATCTCTGAATATGCTCGCCTTTCCCCAACGGCACTTTCAGTACTGGAAGAGGTAGCACTGCAACGGCAAGTGATCAAGACCTATCCCAATGTCTATCACAAGCAAGGGTTTCATCCACTGGCGCTAATTAAAGCCATGCAATCTATCATCACACCAGATACCACGCTATGCCTTGATATGGGGAGCTTCCACATCTGGATCGCTCGTTACTTAAGCTGTTTTCGAGCTCGCCAAATGCTGGTGTCTAACGGCCAACAAACGATGGGCGTTGCACTGCCATGGGCCATTGGTGCCAGCCTACTAAAACCTGGTAGCAAAGTGGTATCGATATCAGGAGACGGCGGTTTTATGCAATCGAGCATGGAGTTAGAAACCGCGGTTAGACTGAACTGCAATATCGTCCATATTGTGTGGGTTGATAACGCCTACAACATGGTAGAAATGCAAGAGATCAACAAATATCAGCGCTGCTCTGGTGTGAAATTTGGACCAATTGATTTCAAGGCGTACGCCGAATCATTTGGCGCGAAAGGCTTCGCAGTGACTAGTCAACACGAATTGCTACCGACATTGAATAAAGCCATGGACGTTGAAGGACCAGCAGTGGTGGCTATCCCAGTAGATTACAGCGACAACGACAAACTGATGTTGCCGCGCACCGAGAAAAATCAAGATCCCGTTTTTGTAAGTTTCGAAGGAGAAATCGCATGAGAGGATTAAAAAATAAAGTCGCACTCGTCACTGGTTCTGCCAATGGTATTGGTTTGGCCATCGCAAAACGTTTGTATGAAGAAGGCGCAAACGTCGCTCTTGCCGATTGGAATGAAGAGCAGTTGGCAAACGCCGTTGAGGGCTTTGATAAACAGCGTGTGTCTGCGCATTCCATTGATGTTTCTGAACCAGAAAAAGTCGCAGCACTGATTTCTGATGTTGTTACCCGTTTCGGTAAACTGGATATTTTAGTAAACAATGCTGGCGTACATGTCCCTGGTTCCGTGATTGAAGGTAGTGTGAAAGACTGGAAGAAGATCTCTGGTGTAAACATTGATGGTGTTGTTTATTGCGCGAAGTTTGCTTTGCCTGAACTCTTAAAAACGAAAGGTTGTATGGTAAATACCGCGTCCGTTTCCGGTTTGGGTGGTGACTGGGGTGCCGCATTCTATTGCGCGAGTAAAGGTGCAGTGGTGAACCTTACCCGAGCGATGGCATTGGACCATGGTGCGGATGGGGTAAGAATTAACGCCGTATGCCCAAGTTTAGTAAAAACCAACATGACAAACGGCTGGCCGCAGGACATCCGCGATAAATTCAATGAGCGCATTGCGCTTGGCCGAGCAGCCGAACCTGAAGAAATTGCGTCTGTCGTGACTTTCTTGGCAAGTGATGACGCATCTTTCATTAATGGCGTAAACCTACCTGTAGACGGCGGTGCCACCGCATCAGATGGTCAACCTAAAATAGTATAAGCATGAAATAGACAGATCAGTGAGAGACGTTCTACTACCTTTCGGATCGATGCTGATCTGTCGCTTTACGCTCTGAGCACACAACCCGTGCCAGCAATAAACTCAACCACTCGACCGCTGTTAGAGATATCTCAACAACTTAAACCAGCAACGAGAAATTAATGTTTCACACAAACCGACAAACTATGTGAGCATTCCATCAGGCATAGAGTGAAGACTTATGTATCAGCGATTCACAAAGAACCAGACAGTTTCCGCGAATACTTTCTAAAGAAGTCTCAGTGACGACTAACGTTTCTGCCACACCATCCATTGCTCTCTGCCTTTAAAAACCTCAACACTGTTTGCCACCACTGAGGACTTCACAAGTTCAAACGTGGGCTCTAGAAAAGCTGCCAACTCCCCACTTCGCAAACAAAATGGAGGGAAGCGAGAGTGGTAATCATCATCTATAACGAAATAACCAATTAACAAACCGTCTCTTGGCAGCAATTTATCCACCATAGAGAAATATTCTGACCACATGTCTCTCGGTAGTGCTGCGAGAAAGGCCCGCTCGTAAATGACATCAAACGAGTGAGAAAAATCGGCATTAAATACATCACCCAATACGACTTTATCTTTGTAGTTACCTAACGTTGATTGCGCCATTTTTACCGCTTCTTGGCTGTAATCCATCGCGATCACGTCATGCCCATATTGAATAAAAGTGCTCAGTTCATAAGCGGCACCACACCCAGGAATAAACACTGACTGGCCTACATGAAGTGAATTGTTGAGATAATCCTTGAGTTCTTGAGGTGTCGATTGGGCATCCCAAGGCATAGTGCCTCGGATAAACAAATCATCCCAGAATTGTGTGTTAATCATTGGTGCCTGTTTCATTTACCCGCTCCCTGATTGCGGTAGTAAAAAATAAAGGGATACGCAGCGCAATGTGGTATCCCTTTTCTAGCCTTTTGTCTGACGTTGTTAGTTTTTTATGACAACCACTTTCTACTGCACTTATGCCACCAATGAGTTAACTGCGAAGATCATTGATTAACGGCTGCTCCGCTTGGTTCGGTACAAACTGGACATTGCCTTTCAGTTTAGTGACAGACTGGAGTGTTGCTTGAATGTCCTCTGCTGATACATGCACATCATGACAACAGAAAGTAATGGCATCGTTGAAGCCATCGCGCTCAATTTTCAAGGAGCCTTTAATATCGTGGCGACGACAGACTTCTTGGATCTGATGCGGATAAACAAACAGCCCTTTTACTTTCACCGCGGAGTCTGCTCGTCCCATCCAGCCCTTAATTCGTGCGTTCGTGCGTGAAGAATCAGAACTTGTCTCTAGATATGCCGATAAATCTCCCGTTGCGTAGCGAATCAGCGGGAACTTCTCATCGAGCGACGTTACAACGACTTCACCGACTTCTCCCGGTTGTACAGGAACACCATCAGGATCAACGATTTCAACAATAATATCTTCGGCAATCACTAATCCTTGTTCACCAGACACTTGATAAGCAATCAAACCAAGTTCTGCGCTTGCGTAGGCTTGAAAGACTGCAATGCCTTTTTCCTCAAACATCTGTTGCATGTCTGCTGTAACCGCTTCACCAGAGACCAGAGCTTTCTCAAAGCTAGGCAGCTCATCGTATTTCTCTTGGTACTTTTGTAGCAACGTCAGCAAATAGGAAGGTGTACCAGTGTAACCATTAGGTTGAAGCTGTTTAATTGCCTCTATTTGCGCTTCGGTATTGCCTACTCCAGCCGGAAATACAGCGCAACCACAAGCCCTTGCGCCACCATCCATAATAAATCCGCCAGGAGAGAAATGGTAAGAGAGCGTGTTATGCACTAAATCACCCGCACAGAACCCAGCAGCGTGAAACGCGCGCCCCATACGCCAGAAATCGGCCTCATCCGTTTGAGCCTCATATAAAGGCCCAGGAGACTGAAAAACACGCGCCATTTGACCAATGGCAACGCTATTTAAGCCACCAAACGGCGGTTTAAGTTGCTGCTGATTAGGTACATTGAACTTACGTGTAATCGGGAACTGAGCAAGCCCTTCACGATTGTTTGCCAATGTAGGATCTAACTCAGAAAAATGCGCTGCGTAATGTTCGCTATTGGCTTTCGAATTCTCAATCAGCGCTGGCAAACGTTGAAACAGCGACTCTTCTCGCGCCTGTAGAGACAACGATTCTTTCGCATCAAATAGTTCGTTCATCCTTGCTCCTTACAACCAACGCTTACGACGTTTGTAAGATTTCAGATTCTTAAAGCTCTTGCGATCTTCATCGCCGCCGCCAAGGTAGAATTCTTTTACGTCTTCATTGTTTAGCAATTCGTGCTTGCTGCCATCTAGTACGATTTTGCCTGATTCCATGATGTAACCGTAATCGGCCGCTTGAAGAGCGAAGTTGGCATTCTGTTCAACCAAAAGCATGGTAATACCTTGCTCTTTGTTGATCTTGTTAATAATGCTGAATACTTCTTTAACTAGCAGTGGAGAAAGCCCCATAGACGGTTCGTCCAACAAAATCATCTTCGGTCGAGCCATTAACGCTCGGCCAATCGCTAACATTTGTTGCTCACCGCCAGACAAATAGCCCGCCAGGCCAGTGCGCTCTTTGAGTCGCGGGAAATAGTCAAACACCATTTCGATGTCTTGTTCAACTTCGTTGTCAGTGCGTGTATAAGCGCCTAAGCGAAGATTTTCTATTACCGTCATATCTTCAACAATTCGGCGCCCTTCCATAACTTGGAAGATGCCCGAACGGACGATCTCTTCCGGGCTTTTGTTGTCTATACGCTCGCCCATGAAGTTGATTTCGCCGCGCGTCACTTCACCATCTTCGGTTTTCAATAAACCAGAAATGGCTTTCAACGTTGTGGATTTACCCGCACCGTTGGCCCCCAGTAAGGTCACAATCTGCCCTTTTGGAACTTCTAAACTCACACCGCGAAGTACTAGTATTACTTCGTCGTAGACGACTTCAATGTTGTTCACTGAAAGCAGTATTTCTGCCGGTTCGATATTCGTTGCTAATTCAGCCATCAAGCTACTCCTTGCTAGGGTGAGAGTGTTCTCTCACCCATCCTTATTTTCAGTAAGCTTTGTTATTAATAAGTCGTAGATTAGTAACCTAGCCAATCGTCACGACGTGACAATGTCACCTGTGATACTTTCTTGATATCAACTGCGCCGCCATCGTTGTTGCCCATAAAGACGTTCACGGTTGTTGTGCCTCGGTGATCTTCCGGTTTCCAGTTCGCAGGGACACAAACACCTTCTAAGCCTTGTGGTACCCAGTTGTCATGGACATACATGCCCTTCTTGATGTTTTCACCTGTGATGCCACCATTATCTTTCGCCCACTCCATCGCTTCTTTCATATAGAACGCAGAACAGATACCGCGAATGTAATGGTGAGTTCTGAATTCGCCCGGCTCTGATTCAGACTGCTTAGAAATCTCACGAACCAGCTTCATGCCTTCGTTATCGTCTCCCCAAAACGCCGTCATACCTGGGAAAACGTAATCTTTAAGGCCATCGCCTGCTGCTTCAAGCACTGGCTTGTCGCCGCCCCAAATGTTTGCCATGTACTGGAACTCTGTCCCAACCGTGTTACAAGACTTCACTAGTGAGATAACCGAGCTACCGATATTGGCAATGTAACCGTAGTTGGTGCCTGACTCTTTCAGCGACAAACATTGCGCTTTAAAGTCCCCTGGTTTTAGTGACACAACGACTGGGTTTTGCACATCAAAACCAAGCTCTTTGGCGTACTCTGCACACGCTTCTTTTGGCGCATTCGGGAATGGATGGTTATCGCCAATGTGCGTAAATTTCGGCGCACCTTGATTGCCCTTAGATTCCCAATCTTCTTTCGCCCACTTAACTAGCGCACGGCACGCATCTGAGTACGACGCACCATAAAAGAAATTATAAGGCGCTGGTTTCGCGGTTTTTGGGTTTTTGCCAGTTGGGTCAGTTAAGTGACCAGAGTAAGAAGCAGAGAACACCGGCACTTTGTCTTTGGTAACAAACGAAATAAGCGCTTCGGTATCCGCCGTACCCCAACCTTGCAGCGCAACCATGTCTTTACGCGCAACCCAACGTTTATAGTTAGAAATCGCCACTGGTACTTTGTACGCCATGTCTACTGTTTCAAATTCGAGCTCGGTACCGTTAATGCCACCGTTTTGGTTAATCCAACGCAATGCGTCTCGCACGCCAGAACCATAAGGCTTGCTCACATAGGCAGTTGGTCCAGAAAAGTCGACTAATTGCCCGACAAACACAGAATCTTTTGCCCAAGTTGCGGTAGTAAACAGTGCAGATGACAGCACCAACGTTGTCGCTAAATGTCCTTTGTTCATAACTCGTTGTCCTTGTTATTGAGGTATATTCCACTTAATTCCACGTTAATATGAGAACGGATAGTGTTTCCAATATGCTCGAATCTGTTGCCAGCGATGCGATAATCCTTGAGGTTCGAAAATGAGGAACAGCATGATGACTAAACCAATCGCCATCTCTTTGAAGTAAGCCAGACCATCAGTGAAAGCGGTGGTATCACCAAACGCTGAAAGCCCCGTTACGCCAAACTCTAAAACTTCAGGCAGAAGTACGATAAATATCGTACCCATCAGCGTACCTTTGACTGAGCCTAAGCCACCAATGATGATCATGGCCAAAAACTGGATAGACATCATGATGGTGAAACCTTCTGCTGATACAAACCCTAGATAATGTCCGTAGAGTGCGCCCCCGATGCCAGCATAGAATGCACACACTCCAAATGAGAGCAGACGATACTTAGTTAGGTTGATGCCCATGATCTCTGCTGACAGATAGTGATCTCGCACTGAGACAAACGCGCGACCGTCACGAGAACGGATTAAGTTTGATGCCCACATATACATGAAGATCAGCGCAAACAGAGCGATATAGAAAAAGCTTTCGTCAGTCGTAAACTCAAAGCCAAACAAATTAATTGGGTTCGCGCTAGCACCGTATGAGCCGCCACTGAACCAATCTGCGCGAGCAAAGAAGTCCTCTAGAATAAACTGCGCCGCCAACGTTGCGATAGCTAGGTATAAACCTTTAATTCGAGCCGCTGGCAGACCAAACAGCATCCCCACAATCATGGTTAAGTAACCCGCGAGCGGAATCGCAAACACGACTGGAATGTTAAACTGGTTATTTAACCAAGCCGATGCAAAGGCGCCAAAGCCAAAGAACGCACCGTGACCTAGCGAGATTTGTCCGGTAAAACCAACCAAAATGTTTAAGCCCAATGCCGCGATACCGAGGTATGCAATCTGAATAAACAGGTTTAGGAAGTAAATATCCAAGACCAGCGGTGCTGCCAGCATGGCGATGACACCTGCAATCGCAAGGCTTCTGATGGTTTTGGTTTCAAAAATTGGCGTATCGCTTTTGTATGTGGTTCGAAAATCCCCACATGGGCGCATGCTAAGTTGAGCCATGTTATTTCTCCTTAAATACGCTCAATATCTTTGGTACCAAACAGGCCATATGGCTTGAAGGCAAGAATGATTAACAGCACATAGAATGGTGCGATGTTGTATAAGTTACCCACTTGCAGGTATTGGCTATCAAAAAACTCAGCCAAGTTTTCTAGCACCCCGATGGTGATACCACCGACAATTGCGCCGACTACCGAATCTAAGCCACCTAAAATAACGGCTGGGAAAACTTTGATACCAATAATGGATAGCGCGTCAGATACGCCGTTAACGATACCGATAACAATCCCTGCTGTTGCAGATACCATTGCCGAAATGGCCCAACTGATGGCGAACACTTTCTTGATGGAAATGCCAAGACTCTGGGCTACTTGCTGGTTGAATGCCGTTGCGCGCATTGCCAGACCCATTTTGCTGAATTTGAAGAACCAGTAGAACGCGCCCATGATGAGCATTGAGAAGATCAAGCTCAGAATGTAAGCAAACTCAACATTCAAACCTCCGATATTCACCACGTTGGTTTCGAACACTTGCGGGTACGACACAGCAGAGACACCGAATATCCACTTCATCAGCGCTTGGAAAAACATCGATAGACCAATGGTCACCATGATCACAGAGATAATCGGTTCACCAATCAACGGTCTGAGCACAATGGTTTGCACGGCGATACCAAAAATCATCATGAACGCGAGCGTGAGTAAAAAGCCTATAAAAAACGGTAACTGTAGGTGTACCAATGCCGCCCAACATACCCATGCGCCAATCAACAGGAACTCACCCTGAGCAAAGTTGACCACCTGGGTCGATTTGTAAATCAATACAAAGCACATGGCGACAACGCCATACAACATGCCAACGATCACGCCATTAATGACGAGTTGCAGTAATAAATCCGTATTCACTATGCGATCCTCCGTTGTTCGCTATCCACTAGTGTTGGCTCATGCTCAATAAGCGTTTCAATAACTAGCGACGTTTGAATGCGTGTTTTGGTGCCATCTTGATAAGTGATCACTGTATCGACATCGACTTTTGGATCGTCGCTGTAGATGGTTTCGATGATGTCTCCGTATTTCTCTGCAACCACACCACGGCGTACTTTACGTGTGCGAGTTAGCTCTCCATCGTCGGCATCCAGCTCTTTGTAAAGTAGAATGAATTTGCTGATCTTCTGTGCATCCGGTAGGGATTCGTTCACTTTTTGAACTTCTTCACGAATCGCTTGGTACACTTCTGGTTGAGCAGATAAGTTGGTGTAGTTGGTAAATGCCAAGCCGCGTTGCTCTGCCCACTTCGCGACGATCGCATAGCGAATACAGATGATGGCAGACAGCCAAGGTCGACCTTTACCTACCACCACGGCTTCTGCAATAAACGGCGAGAACTTGAGTTTGTTTTCGATAAACTGTGGCGAATAACGGTCGCCATGGCTGGTTTCCGACATATCTTTCAGACGATCAATCACCACCAAGTGACCGGAATCTTTAAAATAGCCCGCATCGCCTGTGTGCATCCAACCATCTTGAACATCTTCATCATATGCTGCTTGGTTGTTTAAGTAGCCAGTAAACATGCCTGTACTTTTCGCGATGATTTCACCAACGCCATTGCTGTCCGGGTTGATGACTTTCACTTCTGCATTATCAAACGCAACACCAACGGAATCGTAATCCACATCATCCGCTTGGTGCACGGTGTATGCGCCACACATTTCGGTCTGACCATAAAGCTGCTTAAGTGGCACACCAATAGCTTGTAGGTAACGGAAAGTATCCGGTCCCATCGCCGCACCGCCGGTTGCCGCAGATGTCAGGTTCGAAAACCCTAAACGGTCACGCAGAGCACGCAGAAGAATCCATTCAGCCAACTTAGAGCGTTTACCCTGCTCCAGCGCTTTGTTGGCTAAGCTCATGCCCAGTTTGTACATCTTTTGCTTAAACGGTGTCGAATCCATCATTCGTGCAGACACGTCTGCCACAATGTTTTCCCACACACGTGGCGCTAACAGCACAAAGTTTGGACCGATTTCACGCAAGTCGGACATCATGGTTTCTTGTTCTTCCACAAAGTTAACGATTTGACGAGAAATCAACGCCTGACCAACCACGTAAACCTGCTCCATAATCCAAGGCAAAGGCAGAACAGAAACGTAGTTGTCGCCTGGGGAACGAGGGTCTGCACGCAAGTAAGCCGCACAGTGATCCAAGAACGTGCCACTGTGTAGCTGAGCCAATTTTGGTTTAGAAGTCGTACCCGACGTAGTACAAAGAATTGAAAGATCGCTGCCTTTGGTTTCAACAACCATATTGAGATATTTGTCTGGGTCCGCTTTATCAATCAGCTGACCTTTTTTGTAGACCTGTTCAACATCAATTAATCTTGGATCATCGTATTTACGCATTCCACGAGGATCGCAGTAAATAATGTATTCAACGCTAGGAATTTCATCACCAAGCTCAAGCAGCTTGTCGCATTGCTCTTCATCTTCGGCAATCACGACTTTTGCTTTTGCATAGTTGATAAGGTACGCCACCTCTTCGTGCATAGAATCTTGATAGATGCCCAGCGAGAAACCTTTGATCGCATGTGCCGCTAACTCGCCCCATACCCATTCAGGGCGGTTATCACCTAGCAAACCAACGACATCTTGCTCACCAATACCCAAATCTCGTAGTGCCAGTGCCATCCACTTGACGCGGTTTTCATAATCCTTCCAAGTGAACTCTCGCCATATACCAAACTCCTTTTCACGCATTGCGACTTGTTCGGGCCAGTTCTTGGCATTGTGTTGCAACACTTTTGGAAAGGTATCTAAGCGGGTTATATCTGCCCAATCATTATGTTGCTGTGCCATTATGCACTCTCCTCTAATGTCGGTAGCTCTTCGCCTAAGTACGCTTGCTTCACATGTGGGTTGGCCATCACTTCTTCAGGCTCACCCGTAGCAATGTGTTTCCCGAAATCCAAAACCAAAACGCGATTAGAGATGTCCATGACCACGCCCATGTCGTGCTCAATCATGATGATCGTGATATCTAATTCTTCATTCAGATCCATGATGTAACGTGCCATGTCTTCCTTTTCTTCCAAGTTCATACCTGCCATTGGTTCATCAAGCAGCAGTAACTTAGGTTTTAAGGCAATGGCACGAGCAAGCTCTACACGCTTACGTAAGCCGTAAGATAGGGTGCCTGCAGTCGCTTTTCGGATGTGCTGGATTTCTAGAAAATCGATCACGTCTTCCACATATTTGCGGTGCGCCATCTCTTCTTTCTGCGCATTGGAGAACCAATAGAGTGGCCCCGTGACGAAGTTATTTTTCAGTAGGTGGTGTCGGCCAACCATGATGTTGTCCAGTACCGACATATGAGAAAAGAGCGCTAAGTTTTGGAAGGTTCTTCCCAGCCCTAACTCAGCTCGTTGGCTTGGTGTACGTTTAGTTACGTCATCTCCAGCGAAGATTACAGAGCCTTTGTTTGGTGTGTATCGACCAGAGATGCAATTGAGCATTGAGGTTTTACCTGCACCGTTTGGACCAATGATTGAAAAAATTTCCTTTTCATTCACATGGAAGCTCACGTCAGTTAAAGCTTTCACCCCACCAAAAGCCAATGAAATATCGTTTACCTGCAACAGAGGCGATTCCGATACCATAGTTGATCTCCCTTTCGTTATTTTAAGTGCGTTCCATTGAGCACTATTTTGATCAAACCTAACTTTGATACTGGTAACCGCTTTTACACCTATGCATCAACTTTGTATTCAGTTTACGTAAACGTCAATTTAAAATCAGAATAGTGCCTGAAAGATTAAGTTGCAATCGAGTTCATCGAGAAAGATTTGAACTAACGCAAACTTTAAGTAAATAAATTGTTAATAAAAATTATTCTCAAACGCTTACATATTTGGATAGTTCGGACCACCACCACCTTCTGGTGGAGTCCAGGTAATATTTTGACTTGGATCTTTGATGTCGCAGGTCTTACAGTGGATACAGTTGGCCGCATTTATTTGCAGCTCTGGCTGCTGCTCCCCCTGTACGATTTCATACACGCCAGCCGGACAATAGCGCTGTGCTGGCTCTGCATATAATTCAAGGTTCTGCTCAATAGGAATCCGCTGGTTCTCCAGTCGTAAGTGGCATGGTTGATCTTCCTCATGGAAGATATTGGATAGATAAACAGAAGAGAGGCGATCGAAACTTAACACGCCATCAGGCTTCGGATAGACAATTTCATTGCTGTTTTCCGCCAATAACAGAGACTGATGATCAGGCTTATCACAGCGGATATGCCACTTAGCTTTGCCTTTTAATACGTTATGTTCCAGCAGCGCTAAACCACCGCCCAGCCACGATCCAAAGCGGTGAATACCACTTGAGAAGTTACGTGCTTGATAAAGCTCTTCATACAGCCAAGACTGTTTGAAATGCTTTTGATAATCAGCAGTAACTGACTGACTCTCAAGGGCTTCACATACTGCTTCAGCGGCAAGCATGCCAGATTTCATTGCGGTGTGTGTGCCTTTGATTTTAGCGCCGTTAAGTGTTCCTGCATCACAGCCAATTAACAAGCCACCAGCAAACTGCTGCGTGGGAAGCGAATGAAAGCCGCCCTTGGTGATCGCTCTCGCGCCATAGCTAATACGCTTCCCATTTTTGAGGTATTGCTCAATCAACGGGTGGTGTTTAAAACGTTGAAACTCATCAAATGGACTCAAGTGCGGATTCTTATAATTCAAGTCAACAATCAACCCGACGGCAACTTGGTTTCCCTCTAAATGGTAGAGATAACTGCCACCTGTAGCTTCATTTGATAACGGCCAACCTAATCCGTGCACTACTAAACCTTGCTGATGCTGCTCTGATGGGATTTCCCACAGCTCTTTAAAACCGATAGCGTAGTGTTGAGGCGTTTTCTCTTCAGCAAGATTAAATCGGTTAATCAACTGCTTACCAATATGCCCCCGTGCGCCTTCAGCAAATAAAGTAAACTTCGCTCGTAGTTCAATACCAGGTTCGAAATTTCCTTTTTGTTCACCATTTTTATCTAATCCCATATCGCCCGTGATCACGCCACAAACACGACTATCTTCATCGATGATCGCTTGACTGGCGGTAAAACCTGGGTAGACCTCCACCCCCAAGTTCTCAGCCTGCAACGCCATCCATCGGCATAGACTGCCCAAACTTATGATGTAATTACCTTTGTTATGTAACGTATTAGGCACCGCCCAAGAAGGCAGTTCATGACCATTGATGTCATTGCCTAGATAGTAGGTTTTATCTTGGTTTACTTTGGTATTGAGCGGAGCGCCTTTCTCTTCCCAGTCGGGAAAAAGCTCATCCAAACTCCGCGTTTCAAACACCGCACCCGATAAAATATGCGCTCCAACTTCAGAACCTTTTTCTACCACGCAAACAGAGAGCTCTTGTTTTTTTTCTGCTGCTAATTGTTTGATTCGGCATGCCGCAGACAAGCCTGCGGGACCTGCGCCTACAATCAGAACATCAAATTCCATGCAGTCTCTTTCCATGATTGCATTCCTTTTTCTTTGCATGTTGCCAACTTGTTAATCAACAATATATTTAAAGTTGACGCAAACGTAAAGGTAAATTAACATCATTTTAAAGACGTCATCACATCGTCTTCACTGTTAACACATAGTCTTCACTGTAAAAGGAATCTAACGTGAAAATACTAGTGCCAATCAAAAGGGTCATTGATCCCTACGTTAAAGTTCGCGTGAAAGCGGACCATAGCGATGTTGAAACCAATAACGTCAAGATGACGATTAATCCATTTTGCGAAATAGCCGTTGAAGAAGCCGTACGACTAAAGGAGCAAGGTATTGCAGATGAAGTCATCGTTGTCAGTGCCGGCGGTAGCCAGTGTCAGGAGCAACTACGTACCGCGCTTGCATTAGGCGCCGATCGCGCTATTCATGTCGATACTGAAGACAAAATAGAGCCATTAGTTGTTGCTAAGCTGCTCAAAGCTCTAGTTGAGCAAGAACAAGCACAGCTTGTGATTACGGGTAAACAATCCATTGATACGGACAACAACCAAGTGGCTCAGATGCTGGCCGCCCTACTTGACTGGCCTCAAGCAACTTTCGCTTCCGACGTGAAGATTGAAGATCAAAAAGTTCAGGTCGTGAGAGAAGTGGACGGCGGCTTGATGACAGTCGCGATGAACTTACCTGCGGTGATCAGTACTGACTTACGCCTGAATGAACCGCGTTTTGCCTCTTTGCCTAATATCATGAAAGCTAAGCGCAAGCCGTTAGATACCATCACACCTGACAGTCTGGGTGTTGAAGTGGTATTTAGCCAAACCATTCAAGAAGTCACACCGCCAGCGCAAAGAAAAGGTGGCATCAAGGTTGAATCTGTCTCAGAGCTTCTCGATAAGCTGCGTAACGAAGCGAAGGTGATTTCATGAAGAACTTAATCATAGCAGAGCATGACAATAACCAATTGCATGCGGACACACTCAAAGTGGTTAATGCAGCAAAACAAGTCAGCCAAGACAATGTTTTGATCGTAGTGGGCCACCAGTGTGAAGAAGTCGCTCAGCAAGCTTGTCGCGTTGATGGTATATCAAACGTAATTTGTGTCGATGATGAGCAACTTAAGCATCAATTTGCCGAGAGTATCGCACCTATTGTAGTGAGTATTGCTGAAGGTTTTGACGCAATCTGGGCTAGCTCATCATCAAAAGGGAAAGACCTTGCACCTCGAGTAGCTGCGAAGTTCGGCGTTGGGCAAATTTCCGATATTGTCCAAGTTATCGATGAAAACACTTTTATCCGCCCTATTTACGCAGGAAACGCATTTGCCAAAGTGACCACCAGCGACAAGGTTCGCGTCATCACCGTGCGCGCGTCTGCGTTTGAGCCGGTTACTTGTCACAACCAAGCTGATATTAAGCATCAGCAGGTCACTATCTCAGCTCCAATGGTTGAATTAGTTTCTGTCGATAAAACCGTGTCAGAACGTCCTGAATTAAGCGCGGCAGAGGTGGTTGTGTCAGGTGGACGCGGGGTCGGTAGCAAAGAGAACTTCGCGTTGATCGAACAAGTTGCCGATAAACTAGGTGCTGCCATTGGCGCTTCTCGCGCGGCGGTTGATGCCGGGTTTGTTGCCAACGACTTACAAGTGGGTCAAACCGGTAAAATCGTTGCACCTAAGCTTTATATAGCGGTTGGGATTTCCGGTGCCATCCAGCATCTTGCAGGAATGAAGGAATCCAAAGTGATTGTCGCGATCAACAAAGATCCAGAATCTCCTATCTTTGAAGTTGCCGACTATGGATTGGTTGGTGATTTATTTGAGGTACTACCTCAGCTTGCCGAACAACTTTAAACGATCAGATAAGGGGCGAACACTGCTATGTTCGCCTCTTTATTTTGTTTTTGGTCATATTCAAAAGAATTGAAATTAGAGGGACCTATGCCAAATTCTGCACCTATTTGGTCACCATCTGCTGAGCGCGTCAGCAATAGCAACTTATTACGGTTCATCGAAAAGGTTAATAAAGACAAAGCCGAAGGTACCGTAATCAACAATTACACGTCTCTACACCAGTGGTCCATTGAGCACAATGATGAATTTTGGCGACATACTTGGCAGTTTTGCAACGTAATCGGAGATATGGGTTCGCAAGTCAAGAGCCTTGGCAGTCCCAAATGGACACCAACAGGTTCTAATCATCATCATGTAAATAGAGACACAGTATGGTTTGCTGACGCCACGCTGAACTACGCAGAGAACCTCCTATCTCAGGCTGAACAATCACCAGAGCGTGAGTTTATTGTTTTTAGCAATGAAAGCGGTGAACACCGACAACTCACCGGTAAACAGTTGCTTGAACAAGTTTCTGCCATTCAACAATGGCTACTCAATTGTGGTGTCGGTAAAGGCGATGTCGTTGCGGGTTATTTGCCCTACCTTCCTGAAACCGTTATTGCCATGCTGGCCACCACCAGTCTTGGTGCCATTTGGACTTCAACCTCTCCTGATTTTGGTATCGATAGCGTCGTAGAGCGTTTTGGTCAGGTCAAACCGAAAGTTCTTTTTTGCTGTGATGGCTACCAGTTCGGAGGCAAAGCTTTCGATATGACGAACAAGAACACCACTCTTAGTAGTAAGTTAAGCAGTGCCTCCGAAGAGACTACTATTAGCGTATGCCAAATCGAATATTTACAAAACGCTGAGAGTGCTAGCACTTCTGAGTTTGTTTCTTGGTCCGATATTACTCACCACTTTTCTCCACAATCAATTCAATATCAACCAACGCTGTTTAATGACCCGTTATTCATTTTGTATTCTTCTGGTACAACAGGTCAACCTAAATGTATTGTCCATTCCGCAGGCGGTACCTTGCTCAATCACCTCAAAGAACATCAACTGCATTGCGACATCAAATCGCAAGACAAGGTTTTCTACTACACAACATGTGGTTGGATGATGTGGAACTGGCATGTTTCCGCTCTTGCGAGTGGTGCAGCCTTAGTGATTTACGACGGTAGTCCGGTTTACCCTGATCACTCCATCTTATGGCAATTAGCAGAAGAACATAGCGTGTCGCTGTTTGGTACTTCAGCGAAATACTTAGAAGCACTGGAACAGGCAAACTGCTCTCCAAAACTAGAACATAACCTGAAGTCACTCAAAACTCTTTGCTCAACTGGTTCGGTGCTTTACCCAGAACAATTTAGTTATGTCTATCAGCACATCAAGCAGGACTTGCATCTCGCTTCTATCGCTGGCGGCACGGATATTTGCGGATGCTTTGTACTGGGAAACCCTATCTCACCAGTTTACAAAGGTGAATGCCAAGGCGCAGGGCTGGGAATCGACGTGCGTGTTTTGGACGACGAGGGAAAAACCATTACACAGCAACGCGGCGAACTAACTTGCAATAACTCACTACCTAACTTCCCTATTGGCTTCTGGCACGACAACGGCGAACGCTATCACAACACTTATTGGAGCAAGTTTACCGATATCTGGCACCATGGCGACGATGTGATGCAAACCGAACATGGCGGCTTCATTTTTTATGGCCGTAGTGACGCAACCTTAAATCCAGGCGGCGTACGCATCGGTACCGCTGAAATCTATCAGCAAGTGAACACGTTACCCGAGGTTGAAGACTCCATCGCTGTCGGCAAGTTAAACCAGCAGTCTGAAGAAATCTGGTTACTAGTAAAACTCGCTCACAACGTCGAGTTAACCCAACAACTCACCGATTCAATTCGCCAAACATTGAAAACAAAATGTTCACCGCGCCATGTCCCACGACAAATTTTTGCCATCAGTGATATTCCTAAAACGCGCTCAGGCAAATTGGTTGAGCTAGCAGTGAAACAATTGGTAAACGGACAAGCTGTAAAAAACATTGGTGCTATTGCTAACCCAGAAGTGCTGGAAGAAATTAAAACGCTTTTCAACATAGAAAGTGGCGCCACTGTCAATTAGAGACTCAACAAGTCTTCCAACAATACAGACGGGTATAACCTAACTGTATTTTTAGCTCGCTCGATAACTCCTCCCCACTTTCGTGGAAACTGCGCGAAATATGCTTCATGTACACAAAAAAGGTGAGATAATTATATCTCACCTTTGAGCCATATGAGCTGGAGCATTAGTTTGGGGGTTAAGCTTTTATCAGTTGGCTCATATCTTCGCGAACTTGTGGCACCGTTAAACCAACGATGATTTGAAGGCTCTCTTGATTTCTAACAATATTCACCGCTCCGTGCTGTGTGAAAAATGCGTTCTCCTTTACAAGAGAGACATCTTTAACTTTAACACGCAAACGCGTCGCGCAATTAGTTAACAATTCAATGTTTTCTTTTCCACCCAGACCTTCAATAAAGGCACTAGCTTGTGACGGACTTGCGCTACTGTTATGGACCGCTTTCGCTTCTTTGTAGTCAGCTTTGGAATACAACTTACTATCTGCACCTTCACGTCCCGGAGTAAGTATGTTGTATTTTAAAATAAGCGCGCGAAACGTAACAAAGTAAACACCAGTAAACATGAGACCAATAATAATCTGAATCACGTATGTTCCTGCATGGTTACCAGCCAAAGGCAACCAGTTTTGGAAAATGAAGTCTATCAAGCCAGTCTGAAAGTTACCGGAAACACCAAACATAAAGGCGATCGTTGCCATTGTCGCAGATAACAACGCATGCAAAGCAAACAGCGCAGGTGCGATAAATAAGAATGTAAACTCTATTGGTTCGGTGATCCCTGTAAGAATTGCTGTGATTGCGGCTCCGAGCACTAACCCCATCACCATCTTTTTATTTTCTTTTTTCGCAACTGAATAGAGTGCTAGTGCGATACCCGTACAACCAAACACTTTACCCATTCCCGTCAACATCAAACCACCCTGAGGAAATTGTGTCGTTAAACTTTCCGAGCTCTGGGCGAATGTCTGTATATTTTGAATCCAATAGGAAACCGTTCCGCCATCGACTGCAACAGGCCCATAAAAAACGGGACCATATACGAAATGATGCAACCCCGTTGGTATCATGATTCGCTCTAAAAACGTAAATAGCCATACCCCTAACGATCCAGCAGAAACCAAAAATGATTGCAGATTGTTAATACCATGCTGAATACTTGGCCAAGTCAAACAAGTTAGAATTGCCATCACGACCATAATTGGGAAGCTAATGATCACAACCAATGGCGTTCCGCCAAATACAGCCGCCCAATCCGGTAGCTTTTTATCAAAGAATCGGTTGTGAACCCAAACAGAGAGACTTGCAATTAAAATCGCACCTAGCAAGTTGGTATCAAGCGTTAGAATGCCACCAACTTCAGTCAAACCTCGCTCACCTTCCGTATAGTTAACGCCCAGTTCTGGCCCCCAAAATTGAAGGATTCCACCAATAACGTAGTTATACGTAATGTAGGAAACAAGTGTTGCAAGTACAGCGCGACCAGATGCTTTTTTAGCTAAAGCGATAGGTAACCCAACGGCAAAAATAAGTGCCATATTTTTAAATACAGCGAGAGATGCCTGTAAAATGATCGTCGAGACTTTAACCCAAGCACTCCCCTCTAGTGCCCAAGGAAACACTTCTTGATTTAACAGCACAACAGAGAAACCCAATAACATGCCCGCTGCTGGAAATAATAGAACGGGTACAAACATCGCGGCCCCGAACCTTTGAATAATGTCTTTCATATAAACCTCTTGTTTCATTCACGGAGCCTACAAGGAGGCCCCGAACGTCCAGTTGTTATTGAAAAAATTGAGGAAGGTAGGCTTTATTTTCTTCTAGTAATTGTTTTGTTATTTCTTTAGCTTTTGGCACATTAACCACGGTACGGTTAAGTGTGAGTGCATTAATCAGCTTTTGCTGACTTCCTTCGTACCAAGCATCCACGACTAATTTCTCGTAACCAAGTTGGCTTTCAATCATGGCTTTTTGGAAGGTTGGGATTTTTCCTACAGTAAAAGCTTTCGGTCCATCACTAGTTAGCGCAGCTGGAACTTCTACCATGGCGTCATTTTGTAAATTTGTAATAGCACCATTATTCGGTACGATGACGAGATACACATCGCTCAAGTTGTAGGCTAGCGAAGCCGCGACTCTCACCATGTATCGACCATGGATATCGGCATGCAGTGTTTCGTGCTTCGTGGTGCCCGCTTCAATTATTCTTGCGTTCAATTCGAACACTCGTTTCTCACGGCCGTTAATTACCTGCCTTGCGCGGGTATTGTTGATATCCTCTTTCGCCACCATTTTTTCAGGGTACAAATAGTACTGAAGATACGTATTCGGCAAAAACTCTGGATTATCAACAAGCATTGTTCTCATGTTTTTGAATGTGGCTTGCCACGATGGGTCATCCGCTATTTCCGCATCAACCGCACTGATCCCTTCTTTTAGGATGATATTTTTAATTTTGTCCGTTAAGTCTTCACCCTGTTTGTTACGAATTTTGGTAAACCAGCCATAGTGATTAAGCCCAAAATATTCAGGAACGAAGTCCCAAATTTCACATCCTAACAATTGCGCATAGCTGACCATAATCGCTGCTGGCATATCACAGATATTTAGAATTCGCTTATCATGCGGAAATTCACGATTTAAAGCTTCAGCGACAATTGCCGCCGGGTTGGTGTAATTAAGAATCCACGCATCTGGACACGTTTGTCGGATCTCGTTCACTAGCTGGATCATGTCGCCGATAGAGCGAAGTCCATATGCCATTCCTCCCGCGCCACATGTCTCTTGCCCAACACAAGAGTTGGATAGCGGGATCTGTTCATCGCGCTCGCGCATGGCCAACCCACCAGTGCGGATCTGTATAAAGAAAAAGTCCGAATCTGAGAATGCGACAGATTTATCCGTTGTATAAACAAACTCTTCAACTTCTGGATAGTGTTCTCGCAATAGAATTTCAGTAGCTAATGCATTCGACTCTTGGCGTTTCTCATCTATGTCGTAAAACACGACTTTTGCGAGTGGAAAGTTATCTTTTTCAGCAATAAGGCTGTTCATCATACCAAGTGTGTATGTACTGCCAGCACCAACAATCGTTAATTTTTGACGTTTCATTCCGCTACCTCAAATGTTTACCCTGCAAATGTATAAAATAAGTATTAATACTTTTATGATACATTTAAAGTGTAAGCACAAAGATACGAGATAAAAATCACACAAAGATCCTAAGGAAAAGTATTAACTACATCTCAGATCACATTCTTGCTATCATGATCCAAGACTTAGCGAGGTATTATGAAACCCAAATACATAGACATTGCGGAACGATTAGAAAAAAAGATCAAAGATGGGGAACTACAACCTAAATCGATGCTTCCAAAAGAGAGTGATTTGCAAGAAGAGTTTTCCGTAAGCCGCGTAACCATCAGAAAAAGCTTACAAATTCTGGTCGACAATAATTTAATTAGTCGGACAAGAGGTAGTGGAACTTATGTAAACGATCTAAAAGCCCAACATGATGCCTTACATTTGCTGGGTTTTATCGAGGAAGTCAGTAAACAGGGGAAAACGCCTAGCTCTCAAGTCATAAAGTTCGAACTTAAAAAGCCGAATGAGCAGGTTGCTAAGCAGTTAAATCTCTCGCCCAATGATGATACATATGAAATACATAGACTCAGATGTATTAATGATGAGCCTGAAATTTACGAAGTCACTCATATGCCAGCAATGTTATTTCCAGACTTGAGCATAGCCATAATGAATGGTTCTAAATATGAGTACATTGAAAATAGCAAAGGATTGAAAATTGCGAAAAGCAGTCAGTCTGTCAAACCGTATTTGTTAGATACAGAGACGGCCTCATACCTGAATGAATCAGAAGCTTCCCCTATTCTAAAAGTTGAGTCCACTGGTTACCTAGAAGATGGTCGTGCATTTGAATATACCGTCAATTACTTCCGACTTCATCAATACAGCTTCGAGTTTATTTCAACTAGGACGTAGTACTATTCGACGCTAATGGTTAATCATTGCGCCAAATCTTATATCCGACCTCTCGCATTGCTCTGCCGAGCAGGTGGGAGGCGACTGGCGCAGTGAGAACGATAAACAACATCGTACCGATAACCCGAGAGATCACGGTAACTTCAGGGAGTGAGAAAGCGACCGCTAATAACAAGCAGCTCACTCCGACAGTTCCAGCTTTGGTCGCTGCATGCATTCGGGTATACAAATCAGGAAGCCTCAGGACACCTAGACTTGCAACCAAGGTCAACAATGTTCCTAAGCATAAAAATAGTCCAATCAACACGTCCATTATTCTTTCTCCTTTCTTTTAACGATCAAACGTGCAAATGCGATCGTGCCGAGAAATGCGACCAAACCTAATGTAATGGCGATGTCTAACAGAGCGTCCTCACCGCTGTCTAAGGTGTAAACCGTAATAAATCCGATAGTGATAAATGAAATCAGATCTAACGCCACAACTCGATCAGCTAGCGTTGGTCCTAGAATTAAACGAGCAAAAGCCATAACAAAGCTGAGTAGTAGCCCAGAATAGGCAAAAGTGACCGTTATTTGCAGCCAACTATCCACGCGTCACCTCCAAAATTCGATGCTCTAACCCATCTTTAATTCCGCGAATAACCTCTTCATGTTCAGGTGCAAACATGGCATGAACGATAAGATACTTTTTATCAGCCGTAACATCCAAACTAAGCGTACCCGGTGTTAAAGAAACCATGTTCGCCAGTAATGTGATTTCTAGGTCAGAATCGACCTCCAGAGGGACATAAACGATATCAGGCTGACTCAAATGAGTAGGTGTCACGACGTCCCACACCACTTTCGCAACCGATATAACCATTTCATAAGCGAAGTACACCAATAACTTCAATGCAGATGCAAAACGTTGAAAATAGCTCGTTTTCAATCCAAATGGTTGACTCAACCTTAAAGCAAAAAAGCCGACCGTAAATCCGACAACAAAATTCAGACTCGAATAGCTGCCATTAAGCATCATCCACGCTAACGCTAAGAAAAAATTGAGGAATAGATAGATCATGCATTTCCTCCTAACACCACTCTGATGTATTCAGTCGGATTTAACAGTTGTTCTGCAGCTTGAACGGAAAATTGATAAAAAGGCTCCGCCACTAAGCCAATGATTAGCGTCAACGTTGTCAATACAATAATTGGAACGCAGTACAACCAATGTACTTTGGCCTGCAGAGTCTGTTCTGGCTTCTCTCTAAATGGCTTTTTCCAAAATGCCTCACTCCAAATTTTCGTCATCGAGTAGACAGTAAGCAACCCCACCAATAACGCGGTACCTGCTAACCAGTAATACTCAGCCTGTATGCTCGACTTGATGACCAATAGCTTTCCCCAGAAACCCGATAGCGGTGGGAAACCGGCCAGAGAAAACGCAGGGACAAGAAACAAGAACGCTAACCAAGGCATAGCTTTGTATACCCCACCCAAATGTTCAAGTTGACTAGAGCCATATTTGCGCTCGATGAATCCACCTATTAAGAACAAATTCGCTTTTACAATGATGTGATGAACAATGTAGAAAATGGCACCGGCTAAAGCTAAGGGAGTGTAAATAGCCAACCCCATGATCATATAGCCTATTTGGCTAATAATATGAAAAGAAAGAATTTTCTTAATGTCGAATTGGCTAGCCGCTCCTAAAACGCCCGTTAACATGGTTAGCCCTGCGACCCAAATTAACGTCGGTTGCCAACCACTCTCGGCGAGCGGAAATACCAAGGTAAAGACTCTTATCAACGCGTATACACCGACTTTAGTAAGCAACGCGGCAAACAGTGCCACCACACCGCTTGGTAACGTGTGATAAGAAGCTGGCAACCAAGCAAATAAAGGAAAGAGTGCCGCTTTAATAGAAAAGGCAAACAAAAATAGCGCGGACAGCATCATGTTGATGCTCAATTCATTTTCCCCTACTTTGGTGTAGAGATCGGCCAAGTTCAAGGTGCCCGTTGCTCCATACAATAAACCGATAGCAAGCAAAAATACCAGCGTCGAAATCAGGTTCAACATCACGTACTTTACTGCACCATCAACTTGAGTTTTCGTTGCATCTAACACCATTAAACCAAATGATGAAATGAGCATGACCTCAAACCAAACATACAGATTAAAAATATCTCCAGTCAGGAAAGCACCATAAACGCCAGCAAGCAACACGTGCATTAACGCATGGTAATTGCTATAGGAGGGCTTTCGGTGAAGGTCCGCCATCGCGTAGAAAACACATATCGCACCAATCACCGCCGTTATCATCACCATAGCAACGCTGAGGTAATCTGCGACAAACACGATACCAAATGGCGCACTCCACTGACCAAAAGCAACGGCTTGAATACCATTACTTATGATGTTTTCTGTGAGAAAGCCCGCAACGAAAAGGTTCGAAATCGCACTTACACCGCTCAACCACTCAACACTTTTTGTTGAGCGACGGACGAAGAAGATAGTCAACGCCGTACTCAGCGAGAGAACAACCGGTAACGTAAGCAAAATCGAACTCATTGACCCTCCTCAGAACGTTGCATTTCATCGACGTTTGCAGTTCCAGTGTCTTTATAAGCTCGATAGAACAGCATTAAAGCAAAAATAAGTAGTCCAAAACCGATGACTATCGCAGTTAAGATAAGCGCTTGAGGTAAAGGATTTGCCGCGCTATCTGGTGGTAAAAGAGCATTATCGCCAATCAATGGCGGCTCTCCGGGCGTCAGCCTTCCAGCGGTAAAAATAGCAAGGTTAACCGCACTACTGAGTAACATGATGCCGAACAAAAGGCGCAAGATATGCTTTTCAAGCATTAAATAAACACCTGCTGCGACAAATACTCCAACGACAACACTCCAGACTATTTCCATCACTCTAGCTCCTCATTAATACGAAGCAGCATACCCATCACGCCACCTATAACGGCAAGGTAAACACCAACATCAAAAACCAATGGCGTCCCTAGTGGTATCACGTCTTTCCACCACAGTCCGGTCAAAAACGGTTTATCAAACGCAAAGCTCAAAGCACCAGAAACTAAGCTCAATGCGATGCCAGATAACGCAATGAGAAACGGTTTGAAATACAACCTAGAACGAACGTATTTCGGTGATTCCGCGAACATGAGAAGTGATAAACCAATAACGGCAATCAACGCACCAATAAAGCCACCACCCGGTTCGTTATGACCACGTAACAACAGATACACTGAAAATACGAGCATGAGTGCCGAAACAATGTGTGCCGTGGTTGCAAAAATTAATGATTGGATACGATTTTGCTTTTTCGCTCTTGTCTTAAGCAAACTCACTGCAGCAATCCCTGCAATAACAACGACAACAACTTCTCCCAATGTATCAAATGCGCGAAAGTCGACCAGAATAACGTTAACAATGTTTCGCCCATGTCCACCCGGGACACTGTTTTCTGCAAAGAAATCTGACACCGAAGAGTCCATCGGCTGAGACGTGATTCCTAACAAAAGTAAAGTAACCGAAACACCTATCACACCTGCTATGCAAATATTCGCTACTTTACGTTTTATTGAATGCTTAGGCACGGTGGTTAGACGTGGCATATGACGCATTAACAATGCAAGAAAGACCACCATTAATGTTTCCACTAACAGTAAAGTCTTCGCAACGTCCGGGGCGCTATAAATCATAAAAACAAGCGTGGTCATGAAGCCAATCATACCAAGCGCAGAAATCGCAAGAAGTCTTGCGTGGGACAACGTACATACGAGCGCAGCACCAATCAACAATAAGGCAATACCAATCTCATAGAAAGTGACACTTGAAAGTTCGCCAACCAAAGGCAGAGGAATAAGCGCTACCTGACTCAGTAACGCAACGGCAAGTACCGTGAAAAATAATAGGACATAGCGACTCAATTTCTTTTGCTGTAACCGCGCCGTTTGCCACTTCGCCACTGTCATCATGCCATCTAATAGTCGTTCAAAAATATTCTCCGCTTTGGGGACGAATAGATGTAGCCGCTGAAAAAATGCAGACACAGTAGGATAAACACGGTACACCACATACCCCAACGCTAGCGTAATAACGCTTAACACTAACGGTACATTCACGCCATGCCATAGTGATGTCTCTTTAAGAGTTGCTGTGGGCAGAATGTCAGCAGAGCCCGGAAAAATAATATTGCGATCTAACCAATTCAAACCGAATAACGGAACTAGGAGGCTGCCAACTGCCAAGAGCAAAGGCGAGATCCACATGGCTTTTTTTGTCTCAACTGGCTTAGTTTCAATCGGCGCGAGATCACGGCGAGCAAAGAATGGTCTCGCAATAAGCATAATGGTTAGCGCGACCATCAGTATATTCACGATTAATAGTACAAAGGCGATCCAGTTATTGAGCTCTACTGCGGACTTGTACATATATTCTTTGCTCAAAAAGCCTAAAAACGGCGGGAACCCCGCTTTAGACAATGCAGCCAAACTCCCCGCAACCATGCTGATGACGAGAACTGACTTCAGACCGTACAATTGATCAATATCTCGTGTTCCTGTCGCTTTGTCGATATTACCCACCACCATAAACAGCGCAGCTTTATAGAAAGAGTGAGCGAGAATAAACATCAATACTGCACTAACAGCCAAATCTGTGCCCATACCTAGTAATAATGTTAATTTACCCAAAGCAACATTCGTGCTGTAGGCTAGCATCAGCTTCAAGTCAGTTTGTTTTAATGCGACAAATGTGCACCAAATGGCCGTGATACTCCCAGTGATGACTAAAGCATAAAACCAGATCTCGCTGTGGGCATAAACTGGCGATAAACGTGCTAATAGGTAAATGCCTGCCTTTACCATTGTTGCCGAGTGTAAATACGCACTGACCGGAGTGGGAGCTGCCATCGCGTTAGGTAGCCAAAAATGAAACGGGAATTGCGCAGATTTAGTAAATGCACCGAGTAGTATGAGCACTAGAGATGGGATAAACCATTCATGCTGCGCAATAGTGTCTGCCTGCTCGATAATGGTATTTAGCTCATAACTCCCTGCCATTGCTCCCAGCAAGATAAGACCAGCTAGCAACGCTAGTCCACCAGCACCAGTAACAATCAGCGACTGCAAGGCGTTTTTCCGAGACGTTTTATTTTCGTGATTAAACCCGATCAGTAAATAAGAAGTGATGGTGGTGAGTTCCCAGAAAACAAATAACAACAGAATGTTATCGCTCATCACAATCCCTAGCATGGCAAGCATGAATAGGGTTAGATACAAATGAAAGGAAAACCGGCTATCACTTTCTCGTAAATAAGCCAAAGCGTAGATTTGAATCAGTGCGCCAATCCCACTGATCAGTCCCGCAAAAAGAAATGAAAGACCATCTAATCTAAAGCTAAGGTTGATATCGAGGCTTGGTATCCATTCCGCATTCCAGCTCACGCCTGCAGGAGTATAGATATAGAAGAGAAAAGAGAAGATTAAAACTGGCAGCGCAGGGAAAATCAGTAAGACCAACTGATTATCTAGGTTTTTCGGCAGGTTTTCTTTACCCGTTATGTTATTCAACATCGCAGCCCATTCGTTATTATAAGAAGGTACGCCCTATTCGGCGCAAATGACAAACTCCACTGTATTGTTTTAACCCAAGCGCTTCAAAAACGATCATGAAACCAAGGGAAAAGTAGCAAACAGTAATCACTGAGTGCTACTTAGAGGAACGCCGATACAAACCGCTATTTGCTGTCTGCTACGGCATAAGAACGTAGGTCACTACTTACGTGTTCTTGGCTGAATGTATATGGATTATCGTCATCAGCTAACTCGAATGCATCGTAGGTGCAGTCACCGATATCATTTCTCGGACAAACATAAACATTCGAACGTTCTATCATTTCTGTGTGGCATTTCGGGCATAGGTTTTTCATGTCACTCTCCTCTGATAACTTATTGATACATTGATAATTCCATGTTCTAGAGATCCATCTCCCTCCTTTACCTAAAACATCACTTAAACCCAACTTTGTTACACCCCAATTACTGAATCGGTGAGACAAAGCCATCGGGCTTAAGAGCGACCAAACTACAGTTAATCGATTGCAAAATATTTTCAGCCGTATTACCAATGACATAGCCAGATATACCAGTTCTCGCTAAGGTTCCCATTACCAGCACGTCTACCTCAATACTCTCTACGTAATCTGGAATCTTTTCGTCGGGTTTTCCATGCAGGTGGTGAATCACAATTTCACCTGTAATCCCAGACTCCTCCAACAGCTGTTGCAGAGCTTGTTTATGATCGGCTTTTGCTTTGTCGAGTTCATGTTTCAACTCAGCATCATCGACTTGAATCCAAGCGTTACCATTAAGGTAGTTTTCTAAGTAATACTCCCAGCAAGAAATCACGTGTAAACGACTATCGCAGGTGTCGGCTATCGAACGCGATAATTCGAGTAAACGCACGGCTAATGAGTGCTGTTCATCGCTTGCCGTTAATGGGTCGATAGCCACAGCAACACGGCGCTTATCTCTTGGCTTATCAATTGGTCGGTGCAACCAAAGCGGACAAGGGCATTTTCGTAACAGAGTCATATCAATAGCTTTGAAACCCTCAGCACCTTCACCGAGCGGTTCAGCTTCTTTGATGATGAGATCTTTGTTATCAGCTAATGCTTCTTGAATAATACAGACAGCGGGCTTTTCACTGCTTTTCACAGTAAGAGGAAATGCGAGATCCTCTTCAGAGAGTCCCAGCTTCTGTCTGTATTCGTGAATACTTTGTTTGAGGGAGTCTTGCAGCGATTGCTCATAACTTTGCTGATACTGGATCATGTCTGTTGGGAAATCAGGACACGCTATTAGCCCTGAGACAGGCACTTTGTTGCTAGATGCAATCCTCATCGCTTGTTCGAGGGCGTCACTATGGCCTGGCAATCCTTGTGTTGCAAAAAGTATGTTTGCGAATCGTTTCATACACACCTCCTTGTTTGGTTAAATATTAACCACCCACAAAGTATAATACCTAACGGATAATTGTAACGGCTTGTGACGTTGATGAAATCAATTCTCATTAAGAGACGGATATTGCTTCATTTTGTTTTACGTCACACTCTCCTTTCTTCACAACTATCGCCTTCGACCTAAATAAATTCCGCTACCTAAAATTGAGACCAAATAAAAACCCAAATTACTCAAAGTTTTTTCTCACCTTGAGTAACTTGGGTATAAGCAATAACACACTTAGTGTCCGGATTTAAATGGATGACCTAAATTTTCACGCAACTTAGTTTAAAGATGCCATCTCAATCACGAATCGATATGCAAAGTTTTACGGCTTTAGTGACCTAAAATCGCCGTAACTCAATGTTAAGGTTGTTGTTTTGTCGGTGCCAAAGCAATTTCACGAACACATACACCTTGCGGTTGCTGATAAGCAAACAGCACTGCGCGTGCGATGTCATCTGCGGCCAACACACCGCCCATATCCACCTTCCAGGCGTCATAACCATCTTTAATATCTTGAGACGTTGTATGTGAAAGTAATTCCGTTTCCACTGCACCAGGTGCAATCGTCGTAACGCGAACATTCGATGACGCAACTTCTTCACGTACGTTTTCAGAAATAGCATGAACCGCAAATTTGGTACCGCAATAAGCAGCATGATCAGGGAATGTTTTCTTGCCCGCGATAGAGCTGATGTTAATGATCGTACCACTGTTACGTGCTTTCATAGGTGCTAGGACGGACTGCATGCCATTGAGCAAACCAATTACGTTCACATCAAACATGCGCTTCCACTCCGATGCTTCCTGAGTATCTATCTGACCGAGAAGCATAACGCCTGCGTTATTTACAAGTGCATCTACCGGACCATACAACGCTTCAGCTTTCTCAATTGCAGCCTCAAAAGAAGCTTTGTCGGTCACATCTACCTTTTCACAAAGCGTATTTGGTAAGTTTAATGCTTCCAAACGTTCTACACGTCTTGCTAACAAAAGAAGAGCATGGCCCTGTTCACTGAAGTGACGTGCAATCGCTTCACCAATGCCTGAACTAGCGCCTGTAATAACAATTAACTTTTTCATTTTGAATCCTTAATCGAACGGTTTACATCAGTGGCGGTAAGTTTAAGAAAACTTTGTTTGTTGATATATACCGGCCTAGTTGAAACACTGTTGTTATACTGCAACAATACTTTTTTGAATTATGAAGAAGTCATCATGCAAACACACATCAACCTTGCGGATATTCGCTCTTTCGTCCTAATCGCTCAACTAGGAAACTTCACGAAAGCAGCAGAGCAACTTGGCGTTTCTCGCTCACACGTTTCACGTCAAATAACAAATCTGGAGCAACAGATTGGTGTCACTTTGCTACAAAGGACCACTCGAACACTGAACCTCACCGAAGCAGGCAAGGTTCTGTATAAACAGTGTGAAACTGCCCTTCACAATATTGATCAAGCTGTTATGGCAGTGGTTGATGATGTAGAAGACTTAAGAGGTGACATTCGTATCAACTGTGTGGGGGGCTATTTAGGAGAAGACGTTGTCGCAGATATCGTTGCTCAATTTCTAATCCAACACCCACAAGTGAGCATTAACTTAGATTTTAGTAGCCATCGTGTCGATTTAATCGCGGATGAATTCGATATCGCTTTTCGAATGGGAAAGTTAGACGACTCCAACTTTATCGCTCGCAAACTGATCGATGTGGAAATGGGGACATACGCAAGCCCAAACTATTTAGAAACATATGGCTATCCTTCTCATCCAAAGGACTTAGAAAAACACGTTTGTTTGACAGGTAGTGTGACACGGTGGGCATTTGAGAACACGAATACAAAGCAGTCAACGGAACACCAGATACGTGGACAGTTACGATGTAAGAGTGGCAGAGTAATGATAAAAGCAGCCTTGGCGGGAAATGGCATCATCCGTGTGCCAGCACTTTATTGTCAACAAGAACTCCAGACAGGCAAGCTAAAAGAAGTGTTTACCAATTGGAGCATTCCGAGTGTGGAATTTTCACTCCTTTATCATCACGACCGACATCAACCAAAACGCATCCGAGCCTTTGTTGATTTTACTACGCAATACTTTCGCAAACTGCAGAGTAAAGACAAGTAACCTGCACGTTGGTACCTGTCTATGTATGCTTTATAGGCTGAGCCTGTGAACCTGGGGTTTGTTCTAGAAAGAGTGTGAGCATTTTGACGCTTAAGGCTTGGTTTTCATAAACGTCAGAGGTGTTTGTCCAGTTTGCTTTTTGAAAAATGCAATAAAAGCACTGTCTGACGAAAACTCCAGCCAATCGGCAACTGCGCTGACTGGCATGCCCGTTGATAACAATTCAAATGCTTTTAAAAGCCTCCACTGTTGCCGCCAATCTTGATAATTCATGCCCGTTTCCGACTTAAATAATCGTGTTACCGTCTTGGTGCTCGCCCCTACTTTGTTTGCAAGAGTAATAAGCGAAGGAGCTAGAAATGAAGGTTCAACCAACTCTCGACGAAACGTTGTTAAGCGCCGATGCGATGGCAAAGGCAACTGAAACGAATAACGTTTCGCAGCATAAAACTCCTCCCAAAAAAGCGCCGTCGTATTTACCATCTCGCTGCTAGGCTTATCCCACTCCCAAAATGACATTTTATCAATAAGAGCTTGGAGTAAATTATTCACTTCTATCATCGTGATCTTACTTGGACAGGCAAACTCCTCACAATCAAAATACAAAGATCGATACGCCACCACATTCGTCATTAGTGCGCGATGCGGCGTATTAGGTGGGATCCAAACCGCCTTTGTCGGTGGCAAAATACAAATCGAGTCTTCCAGAGCAAAACTCATACAACCTTGAGGTGCGTACAATAACTGCCCTTTCTTGTGCATATGCATACCTGAGTCGTGCTTGCCAATATCCGCAGCAATTCCCACTACATAATTAGTAATCTTGTCTGCATCAAATTGTGTTCTTTCGTTAATAAGCGCCATTTTGTCCGAATATTGATGTATTTGGTTTTTATGTTGTTATTAGATCAATCATAGCCTCATTTATACTGCCCGCCAACTTCATTAACGATGGGTAACAATATGAATACTAAGCCCTCTTTATGGCTCATGCTGGTTATGTTGATGTTTCCGCAAATTGTAGAAACCATCTATAGCCCAGCGTTGAGCTCAATCGCTCTATCATTTGATGTAAACCACGCACAAGCAGCCCAAACATTGTCGATCTACTTCCTAGCTTTTGCCATTGGCGTTGTAGTTTGGGGAGTTCTCGCAGATAAACTGGGAAGAAGGCCCACCATGCTTATTGGGCTCTTTATCTATGGTTGCGCATCTTTACTCGCAACTCAAACCGAAAGCTTTGCTGTTGTCATGGCCGCGCGAGCCCTAAGCGCATTTGGTATCGCGGTAGGATCCGTTGTCACACAGACCATGCTTCGTGACGCGTTTGACGGTCAAGAACTGAGTAAAGTCTTTAGCTTAATGGGGATGGGTATATCAATCAGCCCGGTAGTTGGCATGCTATTAGGCGGGCAGCTTACAGCGCTTGGTGGATACCGTTATGTGTTTTTTGCCTTGTTTTTAATCGCGTTAGTATTGCTCGCTTATAACGTTATTAAGCTTCCTGAAACACAGAAGGAACAGACACCAGTACGGTTGCATCAACTTAGCTGGAAAATGGTAAGAGACGCGCGAATTTGGCGCTCAGGATTATTGGTTGCTTTGTATAACATTGCTCTATTTTCTTATTACCAGCTTGGCGCATTTACTTTCTCAGCACTTGGGTATAACTCCGAACAATTTGGATACAGTGGCATGGTACTGGGGTTAGGCACTCTGCTTGGGAGTTATTTAAACAAATCCCTAGTGTCTAAAAATGTTCGAAAAAGCCAACTACTTTGGCTCTCAGCAGTATTGCTTAGTTTGGGATCAGTCGGTGTGTTGATTCTGAGCCAATCAATCTGGTTTGTTGCTCCAATGGTGTTAGTCGTCATGTCTTATGGGATTGCGATACCCAATACACTCAGTGACGCACTCGTTGATTATAAACAACAGGTAGGTAGCGCAGGCGCTTTATTTGGGCTCATGTACTACATCATGATCGGGACGGGATTAGCGATGGCTGGAACAGTACAAAACTTAGGTGTCGTTCTATTATCATGTAGCTGTTTAGCGATTTTATTAGCGTTTTCTAAAAGGCAAGTTCATACCAACTTGTGACCAGATACTACACATTGCTTGCCTAATCTTCCGAAGATTGGTCTACATCTTTTCTAACAGTTAACTAAAACGTAAATAAAAAGCGCCTTTCGGCGCTTTAATTGTCTACAGCTCTTATTGCCATGTTGGCTCACCGTACTCTTCACAACGTTGCTTGTCGTAATTTTCAATGCGCCCGCGTTTACCTACAAACTGAACCTGAACAACCATTCCAGCTTCAACATATTCACTGAAATAATCGCAAGAAACACGAAAACTAGTATCGCGTATAACAATTGGTACCCATTCATAACCGCCGCTGCGTGGTAAGTAAGACTTGAAGGTAATGACCCCGTCATCTGAAACGTTGATTTCTTCATCATATTCATTCAACTTATAAAAACGTTGTCCATCAAACTCTGCCTTTGCTTTTTCAATTATTTCCTTCGTTGCTGTCGATTGCATCGGCGTATTTGAGACCAGTTGACACCCAACAACAGATGTCAATACGGACAAAGCCAAAGCGAGTTTAGTTATTTTATTCATTTACCTAACCACTGTATAATTATTCAACACTTACCATTTTAAAAGGAGGGAGACCATACTTTATTTTAAAGAAAATAAAAAGCGCCTTTCGGCGCTTTTTATCTGAACATTTCTTATCCAAACGTCTCGAGTAGATTTTCTAGAAAAGCTAACTTTTTATTACAATGAATTTTATTTAGGCTCTCACCGGAATCTATTGCTATTTAACCCCAAGCTTCAAACTCATTAGGCTTTACGTGTTTTATTTTTAATCTAACGTTGGGATCCAGAGCTGTTTCAGTTCCCAATTCACAGTAGTACTCAACAGCATTTTCATCTTCAATCATGTCAACGAAGCTAGCAACGACACTCAACCGTCCACCACCTCTAGTCAATGAAAAGTACGCATTCTTGTTTTCATTTACTTCAAATTTCAAAGGAATGAATTCAGGTTCTTCAAGAGAAATATCTATCCATTTATAGTTATCTAAACTCTTCCCCTTTCGTGGGGCATAAACTGTTTTCAACCCATTTTCGTCAACAACGAAGTACATCGAATTCTCGGCTTGATTAAAACAAGCTTTCAAGCCACCGTCTTTATTTTCCAAATTACATGTAAATACAACAGGGTCTTGTTCGCAGTCTGCATTTACAAAAAATGGTAACGGAAAAATAAATAAAAACCCCACTACCTTAATAAATTTACAAACCATATTAAACTTAAGTTTATCGACTGAATTTAAAAATAAAAACAATACTGAGCCTTGTCAAAATAGAGAACGCGAACATACATCGGACATTCCAAAAAATGAAACATTCATCAACAACTACTCTAGTCTTCTATACTGTTCATAAGTTAATGTCGATCGTCATATCTTGTACAGATTTATATAAATTGTTAACTATAAAATCAGAGAGTGCTCTTCTATCATAACTTTCCAAATTAATAATACTCTCTGGAGATTGCACATTGACTTTATATATCGTTTTTTTTCCTTCTCTTTTATCAAAACTCTCTTCGAGATATAAAACATCGGTTAGAACAATTTTATTATTTTTGTAAGAATAAACCAAAACAAAACTATAATTAGAATTATCTTCCTGTGTTGTTGTTAATATAATATTGTTTCCAACATTTTGGTCGACTGAATAACCCAGTTTCTTTACTAGAGTATTTGATATAATCAATTTATAATTAATATCATCTTCTAAAATATCAGGATAATTACTCTCATTGCCTGAAATCGTTGATATTTGATTATCACCAAGCAATATATCTTGACCTAAAAAACGTTGCTCAGATTTTGAAAAGTAATAATCTCCATCAATTTTATTTACCTCAATTTCAACTTTTTTATTTTTAAGATCTATTAAAAATAAATCTTCAACTTGAGAAAAAGAACTAAAGCTAAATAAAGCTGAGGATATAAATACGATCAACCTTACTAAAAATTTATTCATTACATAAAACCTCATATATATCCAAAAAATACTTTGTTCTTTTTTCTTTGTCAGAACGTGGAAGGCGTGAGTTAACAACATTAGTGATACTATTTGTACTAGCTATAGTTCCGGACACTTTCTCATTCAAATTATTAACATCCCAAAAGCCAAGAGCAGCTAAAAAACCTTCTTTGGTTTTCAAAACCGAGTAAGGGTCATCTGAAATATTAAAACCCAAGTCTTGAATTTTATTTTCCAATCTAGTTTGAACAGCGTCATAGTTATATTTCCAAGTTAACTGTATAAACCCCTTCCCCTTATACCTCAATCCAGAAACGTCCCCTCCCTTGACGAGTAAAAAATGGCCATCTGGTGAGTCACAAGAATAAACACGTTTCGCTATCTCATCTTCCTGAGGAAGCTGGCTATAATAATAGCTTCTTCTTCTCACATACTTTTTCTTATCCGCCTGTGAAAGTGCTTTGTATTCACTTTCATCAATTCGTATATAGCCAAGACTAACTGCTTCTTCAGGGTATTTATTGAAGTAACGCTTAAACATTTCTTTTAACCTATCGACAGAATACCATAAGTCCTCTTCATTACCTTCTAGTTTCGAACCAACTTCAGCTCTTATCTGAGCAAAAAATTGTGCTGCTCGTTCATTGGTATTTATTTCAAAGCTACTAGCATATTTATTAAATAAGTCACGCACTTCTTCTCTTTTACTGAGGGAAGAATCTGGAAACATCAGGTTCATTTGCTTTTGAGTCACGTAGTAACCCGAAACAAAAGAATTAACAAAAGGCCAATAATGCCAAAGGCTCTTATCATCGCTTAGTTGCAAATCACCTTGTAAATCTTGCATCCATGAGAACTTATCTGCTCTTTCCAGTTCGAATTGCGAGAAAAGATCAAAGCTATCCATCACTTGATCGCGCCATGGGGAGTTACGGTAGTCCTCTATAGTCACAAAACCAGCGGAGCACTTAATATCTAGAGCTTCCTTTGCGGTCTGATGGATTGATTCATAAAGACTTTGTGACGACTCTGTATGCCAATCTGTAGGATGTTTCACAATAAATCGCTCAAAGTGTTTACGCTTACCGTCTAAGTATACTTTGGCATCGCGAGCAGTGAACGAGGAGAAGTCCGTTACTTGATCTTCTGTCACAGATTCAAGTAATTGCTGAATAAACGAATTACTCATATCAACGGCACCGCTACTATCGGCCCCATCGAGAACAACAAGTGGATTTTCTTCCGCATTTTTGGGAGAAATCTGTTTTTTGAAAAATTCGGGCGGCTCCTCAAAAGAGAACATCTCGATATGCACACGATTATCTTCTTTCTTAGTTCCAATTGCATCGTTACTGTACTCATGCAGTCCCATGTAACCGATATCTTCCCCAGCTGAAACCTTTATCCCCTCTCTAAATAGGAGTGGGAGTAAAGAAACCACACTACCGTCCCTAATCATTGCCGCCTTGTCCGACATCCATTTAGGTTCTGAAACTGGTTCTGATAGGACAGCAGAGGAATCTTCTAAAATGTCAAAGTCACTATTGAGACCCGAAGCAAACCAAACAATCTTGTTTAACAGTGCTTTTTCGCTACCACTTGCCGATTTACCATTCTCTACCACACGGCACTTTATCATTTTGTAGGTATTTTTGTCGATCTGGTATGGATGGGTCTCCTTCTCTTCTGCATACAGGTATTCAAGTAATGTTCCTTTAGACATCGACTGTTTTTTTTCACCAGAATTAGTAGGCACATCACTATGTTTGAAAGTGCGTACATTTCTCGCTTCTTGTAAACGGTAACGCGTGGTTATAGATGAATTGGCGCCAATATCTGAAGGTGGCGCAAGGTGCATATAAAGTGTATAGAACTTAAATACATCTTCATTATCTTCGGGGTTTACAGCCTCATGCTCGATAAGCACAAAGTTATTACTATACTTAAACTCTTGCTCTTGGTACGTTGATGTTAGGTAATCAGGATTTATGCGAAATGCCACTATTTTTCCATCAAGCATCGCTTGAATAGGTCTGAGCCCTTTCCCCCACGGTAACATTTTTGATGTTAAGTGAATGCCACTATGCCAACCGTACCCTTGTCCTATTAAATAACGACCGCTCTTAGCTTGATCAAACAATTTCGTAAAATCACTGAGCGTGTAGTAAGCGTCACCTTCTCGTTGCGCTATCGGAAAAACTGCATCCATGATTTAAATGTCCTAGTCAGAAAAGTTATCGTCAAAAGTGACAAATGATGGGCGGTTCAAGTTGTTTGACTTCGTGTACACCACCGCATTAACCCTACCTAAATTAGTAGCAAAGCTAGATTGGCTCGCTATGTTAACGGTACTCCCAAGGGCCATTGCCGATATAGAAATTAGGGTGTCATTTTTGGTTTCGAAAATTTGGCTAATGACGTCAGGAAGTGCTTGTTTGAAGTGGTTAAGTGCTTTTTTATAACCGTTTATACCCTCTTCAACAGAACTCAACGACCTTGCAGAAGCTTGGCTTTGTATGAAATCTAAACGACCGATGATTTCACTGTTTAGCTCATCGATGTATGAACAGATTTGATTGTTTATCAACATCCATAAAACAAACTGCAAATACTTCACAGTATTCCCAGTCCCTAAAAAGCGAAGCTTCGCTAATAATTCATAGGGAGGCTCAAACACATCAGCTTGATATAAGACTCTCAATATATCGCCATTTTCGTGCACTTGCTCCAAGAGCAGTTCAACTAAAGGTTCATATTTCTCTAGCGCAGTAGTATCAGTTTGGATGTGATAAAGTGCCGAAACATAAGCATCAGAAAAATCTTTAGAGTGATTTTGACTAATCGCATAAGGAGACGATATACGGCTTTGCTCTAACACAATATCTTTAAAGTCATCATCACTGAAGGATGGGGACATCAATATCCCCCAGTCATTAGCAACCCCAACACGATCCTCCCAAAATGGCGAGCGGCGACCTGCGACAAACGTACAAAAATCATTCGGATCAGGGTAAGTTTCCGTCACAATATTTTCAGCTAAAGATTGGTTCGGCGTATAAGAGTCTTGAGTTTCGCTGAGCACTAACTTGCATTCTTTTAGAGCGAGACCATTAACAGATGCTTTTCCGCTAGAATCCAGCACTCCACTCCCAATGACAGCACCTGAAGGCTCGACTAAAGAAAATTGTGCATTAGAGTAAGGGAGCCCATTTGGATATTTGCATTCTATATCCAGCGTATACGTCCCTTCCTGCTCTTCAGTCACAGAAACCGATGGGTTTTGTGCGCCACCCAAACACATAGTGTTGGCTTTGTTCATGGTCATTTGATCGGACAGACGACATACGCCCTTACCTTCAAATTTAACCGTTGGTGAGGCTGAAATGAATTTTGCTTCGGCTTCTATCGTGCCTGAGGCAACGCCTTTTCTATCACCGCCCGCATCGCCGGTACTTTTTGAGAACGTACTGCCCTTGATAGCGACACTGTTACCGCCATCCATAGAGACTGTCGTAGTCCCACCAGCAAGGTCTGCTGATTTAGCATTGTTGCCATAAGGGATAGGGACGACTGGTTTGCCGACCTTAGTTAAACAAACATCTGGGAGCGTTGCATTCGCTTCACCACCTGAGCCTTTATGAACTATCGAAAGTCCATTCGCACCAACTGTTACGCCCATAACCAATCCATTTGAATTTTATTGATTGAATGATAAAAGAGATCGCAAACTGCAATCTCTCTAAATAACTAGTGAATTTCACTAAAAGACCAGTGATATTCACAATAAGCCCTAAAACTGGCAGAAGATCTCATTTTAGATCTCTGGTTATCTATACATTTCAAGCAGTTGCTGAAATTTTAAGTCTATGACGATGTAGGTTGCCGCATACATAAGCGCAAACGTCATCGCACTAAGACTTAAGATCAGCTTGGGTGAAATTACCCTTTTTAACGGCTTCTTTAGATATTTAGCTTTAAGGTTGATTAAAGAAACTTTTTCTTGTTCTGCTAGGCGGTCATCTCGCACTAATCGATAAATGGTGCTGCCAATTTCCGCTAACTTTTCGTTACCACGCTCTTCACGGCCGTACTTGCCTTGGAAACCAAGTTGAAGCAATAAATAGAGAAACTCTATAACGTGACGGTATTTGCGAGGGTCGGCTTTTAAGCGGTCGAGAATAACGAAAAACTTGTCACCACCAGATGTTTCGTTATGGAATTCGGACAGTAAGCTGTTCTGGCTCCAGTGACTATTTGCTCCCCATTCTTGCCGACAAACAGATTCATCAATCGCCGCACACAAGCAGTAACGAATAACAAGAACCGAAGCACGATCGAGCTCCATTTCATTAAGTTTTCGTTCACCTTTTCGAATCTCACGTGCCACTTGTTCACGAAATGGCATCGGGTCATCAAGCCAAGGGATCGAAGACATACAAGACAGACTGGCGATCAACCATGAGAACTGGTCCACTAGCGGGTTAATACCCATGTTATCGATAGATAGATCTTGTACTGCTATGTTTCTCGACAAGTCAGGCGCTGGCATTACCTCCATTGGTTTGCCAGGCTCTGGTTGGAATAAGACTACGGTGACGTCGGTTTCTGCGTAACTCATAGACGAACGGCCCAAAGTTGCAATGATAAGTTAGCGAAATCGCCCGCAACGTGAATCGCAATCGCAGCAGTGTTCTTCAATGCCATCCACTCTTCGCCCGTTTTATCGAGCTCGAAATAGGTGTAGCCAGCGTGATACGGCAGCGCACGTGGCACTACTGGCATTGGTTTGATCTCAATCCCAGGCAGTTGAAGGTTAATCAAGTCACGTATGTTATCGATAGAACCGATCTTCGTTTGGCTGACAAACTGGGTATGCAGGACATCCAAGGTCACGTCGGCTTTAACTGCGAGGATAAAGGTTGTCGTATCAATGATCTTATTGTCAGGGATTGCTGCCGTTCTGATGCCATAGTTCTGATCTTTTAAGGTCAGTGGAATTGCTCTTTGCTCAGACATCACGCTCAATGTCATTTTTGCACTGTCTAGGACGCGAGAAAGACAGCTAGTAAGATCACCATGATTGTACTTCGTAAACTCAATAGGTCGGCGTGTCGTTGAGCACAGCGTCGAAAGCTCACCTTCTGCCTGAAGAAGAATTCGATACAAAGACTCAGGATGCACAGCTTCTGTGCTGGCGAAATGCCAAAACAAGGGTTCGTATCGGTTGAGCGCTTGCAATAGCATAAAGTCAGAAACCGATGATACACCTTGTTGATCCACCACCCCTAATCGCTGAACTATCGATTCCGCGCGATGCTTCAACATAGAAGCAAACTCGGTCGCAAATTTACTCAGTACTGTCGACGCATGAATATCGATACAGGTAGGAATGAAACTATCATCTAAGATCACGCTGCCATCAGGCTTCACTTCTGAGATCTTTAAGATCGGAATAGACGTGTAAGCACTCTTATCTTCATGATCGTACATTAAGCAAAAGTTAAGCTTACCGACGACGATATTTGCCATGTCTTCCGAATCATAACAAGCGTCAACCGCTTCTTGAGATTCCATCGTATAGCGCGCACCGTCTTTTTTGGTGCCAAATAACTCAGAGCGTTCCGATGGTAACGGACAGCACAAATAAACGACTTTATCGGCAATCGAAGGATCTACATCTTTCACTTCAGGCAGCTCAGCAAGCAACGGAAGCTCAAATGGTGTCCGGTCTTGTAAAATGCCTTCAGCACGAGTAATACCGATTTTACCCAGTGCTAGTAACTGAGAGTTGATTTCTAAACGTTTAATTCCCCAATGCAAAGGCGATGCATTGGCACTCAGTAGGCTCGATAGTTTACTTTGCGAACGATCGAGTTGTTGAAAATGCTGCGGCTTCATGAACATTCCATCTTGCCAAACAACTGGATTGTATAAAGACATGTTTCTATCCCTTAAAAGTAAACCTGTTCAATGCCGCGAGTGTTATCAGAAATTAACTCACTGCCCTCTAACTTGAGCTTGATGTAGTACTCGCTCTTCTCTTCAATAACTTCCACTTTTCGCCAAGACGAACCATCAATATCACGAAAAGCCACTGAAAAACCGACGGCACGAGTGTCAGGGTCTAGCGTTAGCATTTCATGAACTTTTCCACCTGGCTGTATTTGATATTCGTAACGTTTGATGTACTCATCACCCAACGACGCTTTATCGTTTTCAAACAGCGCAAAAAAATCTAAGCTTCGGAATAAAACTGGCGAATTTAATTCGTGAAGACGGAGAATAACTGGAGATGACTGGCCCCCATTTCTCACATTGAGTACAGGTGATGCCTCAATAACCAATTCAATGGACGAAGTTTCTGGTGTGATACCCGTGGACTCTTTAAATTGATCCCACATGGAACAACCGGACAACATGGCAAATCCGAGTAATACGGCGATACTACGCATAGTTTCCCTTAATCACTTTGTTATAGTTTTTCTTAATCAGCCCTTTTAAAGATGTTTCATTAAGCAGGCGACGATTATTAGTGTAGAAATCTAGGTATTCGGCCCACAGTTTTGACTTAGTTGAGAACAAAGACTGGCTAGCGACCCTGTTAGCAAATGCTACGGGATCGTTCGTTTCTGACTGTTCTAAAATGAGCTCATTCAGTGCTTTGTTAAACATAACTTGGTGGTCGTTCAACTCATCGAGCATTTGTTCAACCAGTTCATTTGGAGCCAGTAATTGCTGACTATTCAAAGTGAGCATTAGCTCTGCGATGTTCGAGTTAGCCTCACTCGCACTCTGCTCATCTTTTAACGATTCCACTTCGTGCAACTCTTTCTGTAGGTTATCAATACATAAACGCAAGCAAGTGCCCATTTGCTTGAATAACTGCGCCTCGTTTGTCATCAACTCTGGATTTCGAATACCCAAACCATCAAAAAACGCTTGCGCTATATCTTGAGAGCAAACGGCCGCATCAGTATCGACTTGTGCTTTCGTCGTACTGTTTATCGCGTGCTCTGCCGTAGGTATTTGAAGTTGATGATTAGTGTTAGGAGAAGGCGTAAAAGATTGGGTCATCTCTTCCCATTTTGACCCTGTGTTAGCCTGCTCTACGACCATCTCAGTAACATTAGGCGTACGATGTTGTCTTTGAATCGTGCTATCTGGGGCTACCGTGCCAGGTTGCATCACCTCAGCTGAGGCAATATCGGCTCTATGTGCCTTACCGCTTTCTGGCGCTAATGCATCATTGACTGATGCGTTACTCTTGGTTTCCGCAGCCATCCAGTCTTCAGGGATGAGGCTTGGCTGATCGAATTCGGAATATATGCTGAAACTGTCATCGACCACCTGCCGTGTGCTTTCCACGGTTCTAGATTGTTCAGATTCTGTACGCTCATTATCACGAATTAAGTAATCGTCATCTCGCTGCATCGAAAAGTTAAGGTGAGCAACAGGATCATGACAATCAATGTCATCCTGTTTAGTCTCCATAAATAAATCTTCTAAGGCACCGACTTTTTCTTCCTCTTCGACAACCGCATCTCCTAGACTAACCAGAGGATCGCTAGATACTCGCTCAGGAGCAATATCAGCGGCGATGTCTAGTGTTGAGGTAACGTGCTCAAGAGAAACACCAATCTCATATTGCCCTAAAGAAATGATGTCGCCATCAACTATCGCAACGGGTTGATTTTTTAGTATTTTATTCCCATTTACCATTGTGCCGTTAGTTGATACGTCACTTATATAGTAGGTATCTCCATACACGCTGAGCAAACAATGAGTGCTCGATATAAAGCGGTTGTGATCGGCTAAAGACACGCTACAGCTTGGGGAACGACCTATCGAACCACCACTTTCAGGCATTTCAATATGCTTTGCACCGGTGTATTCCTCTGGACACTTTGAGATAAATAAAACTAGCTGATTTGAGTACATTTACGAACCTCAAAAGAGCAAAGAAACTGATAGTTCAAGCCCACCAATTCCATCATTTACAACCGGAAGGATATAAGAGGCCTGCGGGATAATTTGTATATGGGCGTCAGGATTACTGCCTAACTTTATAGCAGTACCAAGGGTCACAACCGCACCTAACTCAAACTGGTCGATGTCTTCAACACTCTCATAACGATAGCCCTCTTGGTCTACTTGCCAGCGATTAGAATATTGCGAGTAACCGACAGACAAGCCCGCACCAACGTATGGCGTGAAAACACTCCAAGAAGTCAACGCATATTGAGGAACAACACGAAGTTCATAGTTCGTCGCTTCTTGATATAAGCCGTTTGCTGGCGCTTCAATATCTTCTGCTAGATAGTTTAGCCCTAACCACCAACGCCAACGGTTATTGTTTTCATCAATAGGACGAGTATGAACCAAGCCGAACCTAAGCGTATCCTGCTCACCACTTTTACCTTCATCGTATTTAATGCTATCGATAGTCAACATACTGGTAGAGAGTCCATATCGCTCCCCTTTTGCCATTACAACAGAAGAAAATAGACACATGGCTGAAATCAGCCCAATTTGACTTGGTTTTAGCATTTCGTCCCTCTAGGAAAACCGATATTCTACTTAGAGGCGAAAGATATCAATTATATTCTCTTTTTCAATAAGCCTAAAAAAACACCTATAATTTAATACATTTCAACTATCAGGTTGGTTGTTTTACCTACAAACAAAAACTAAAGAACCGACTACAGATTAAGTGACGAGACAGTAAATCTTTCTATTTAAATAGAAGTAACAGAATTTGATTGCTAATTGGACAAAACGTAATCTCCGATAACAATTTAGTTACTTTTTAATCAACGTTCTCATCTTCATATATAAGTTTCTTCTTATAAATAGACTTAACTATTGATATTAATATTATGAACAAAGATCACACTAAAAGTAATTTAATTTCTTTTAATGAATTTTTATTATCTAATCCGCTTATTTTGTCTATAGAATTGCGACAGATGTGCACTGCTTATAATTTAATATAACAGTAGTGAAATCCTATATAACTTAATACTTCTATATGATCAGTTGGAACTTTCCTTATGTTTTTTACCGACTTCGCTCGAAGACCAATCGATGAAAATAACCCAAGCGGCTCTAATCCTAATGGTTCTGAGGATTTTGACGAAATTAAACGTCAAATAAACAACCTGAATAAAGTCACAGGGAGAGTCTCGTGGAAAACGGTTCAAACACTCTCAAAAAAGATCTTGAGTACCCAAGCGAAAGACCTACGTTGTTGCTGTTACTTTACCGTTGCGTCAACCTATAACGACGGCTTAAGAGGCCTTGTTGAAGGGTTAAACTCAATACTTGATGTGTGTGTCGTATATTGGTTCAACGCGTATCCAGAGCATTCAAAGTCAAAGGCACGAATGAGCGCTATTGAATGGATGGTAGAGCATACTGAAAAACGAATTAATAAGCATCGAGCGTTACCAGAAGAGCTTCCATTGATAGAGGCAGCACATCAATTATGCTTGAGGATTGAGGAAGAGCTTCGTCTTCATTACGGTATTGAAGCGCCGTCATTAGGTCGCATTCGCCGTATTTTGAATCAATGGATTGAGCAGATAAAAGAACAACAAATTGCGGCTGAGTTACGCGAGAAAAAACAAGCCAACACTAGCGCTCCTGCAGCAACGCAGAAGGCACCTGAAATTAAAGTGAATGTGTCTCCCTCTCCGGCACCGGTGTCATCACCCAACCTAAATAGCCAAGAGAAAGCATCACCGGCAAAGTCTGGTCGATTTATGATCTACTTCGTTATTGGTTTGATTGTTACTGCGATATGTTCACATTTCATGTACGAGCAACAACGTTATCGAACATTGGAACAAAAAATTAATCAAGCTTCACTTAATGAACTTGTAAATTTGGTCGCCTCGTTAGATTACGAAAATAAAAAATATGCTCAGTCATTGAAAACGCAGGCCATTAATCGTGTCGATATTATGATGAATAACTGGTTTTTAGACTCGGCAAAAGTAAGTAACGTCAGCGAGCTCGATAGCTTGACCAATGAATTAATCGCAATCTATCCGGATTCGTCTTCTGCACAGCAACTACGTCAAAACTTTTTGACACAGAGCGCCCATTTAGAAGACCAGTTTATGGATGTTTATAAGCGATTCTCAGACGCAAGAACGGTGTTTGCCAACGTAGCTAGACAGAATGTAGATAAGAACTCTGAAAAGGCGTACGAATACAGTAACTCGTTATTCCCGCTTTTAGGTCGTATTGAATACGCTGAAAAGTATTCACAGCAAAAGGAAATTGACCGCGCAACCCTTTTACTGAACATCTACCTATATAAATTGAGTCAGCTACAAGCTGAAAAAACTGACAATAAATAACAATACAATTAAAGAAGTTTTAGGCTTATGTTCAAACAAAAACTGTTTAGAAATCCAGTGGTGATTTCTACTATATTGATGTTTTTAGTGGCTGCAATTATCACCACTATTTATCTGCTTTTTCTTGACGAAATCGATCAACTTTATCTTTGGCTGACCCTTGGTGCTATCGCCATTGTTTACGTCACTTTTCAATTCACATTATGGTTGAAGAAAAAGAACAACGCTAAAGCTCAACATTTGGAAACCGAGGAAGAAGCACTTTCTATGGTTATCCAGCCTCTTCTTGCTAACTCAGGCAAGAAACCAATTTACCTGATGCTTGGTAATAAAGGGTCAGGGCGACGTCAATTTTTATTTAATTCTAGTGCAATCAAACCGATGGATCGCACTAGAACCGCTAAGAATGACTTTTTTGAATGGTACGAATCTGACAGCGCTGTATACATCAAACCAGACCAACGCTTAGTGTTCCAGGAAGTATCAAGCAGTGATGCTTCTTTATGGAATACGTTCATTGAAGAAGTTATTCATCATCGACCTCGAAAGCCATTTTCAGGCTGTCTATTCTTCACCGATTTCGAGTTCATGATCGTCTCTGAGCCAGAGCAAAAAGAGTACACCATTTCGTCGTTATTGGCGCGCTTGAGTACCATCAACTCTAAAACGTCTTCAGCATTGCCAATCTATTTGATTATGTCAAAGCTAGACAAGTTAGATGGCTTTAAAGAATACATGCACTTTAGCTCTCTCAAGACACGTGTTGAGTTCCTCTCTATCCCACTAAAAGAAGCCAAAGGTGTATTTGCAGAGTACTACCGCGATAGCTATCGAAATCTAGTGAGAGTGCTTGAAAGTAATGCGCTAGATGCATCCGCTAATTCAACGGACATTGATGAGAAACAAGCAATACTCGCTTTCCCTAAGCAGTTTGAGCTATGTCAGTCTGAAGTCAGCTATGTGCTTGAGCGTCTATGTGATGTTAACAACGGTGTCTATTCACTAGACATCCGTGAGATTTTCTTTAGTTCGAGTCTGCAAGGCGGTCGCAAGTACAATTTACTTGCAAAAAGTTGTAGTAATTACTTCAACTTACCTATTATCGCGTCAGAGCATACACAGTTAACAGAAACGCCTTATTTCTCTCGCTTTCTGATTGATTCACAAATATTGCCGGAAAGCGACTTTGCGGGCGAAAACAAGACGTATCTTCGTCTAATTCAGAGACAAAGCCGTTTGGCAATACTCGGCTCTATTATCCTGCTTACTGGGGGCAGTTACTTCTTTTTCACGACATTAGACAGTAACTTACATGTGATGAATCAACTCTTGAGTATCGATGACAAATCACAAGTGGAGCAAGATGCAAGATTCAATGAGCTTTTAGCGAAGGCGACGAAAGCAATAGAGCCTTCTTATGGGGCGTGGCTTAAAGGTTCTAAGGCTTTGGATGAAGAGATATTACCACTCAACATTAGCCGTTTGGATCAAAGCACTCGCATCGCATACGAAGCATTACTTAAGGACGTTGCTCAACAGTTGATACCTCTCATTGAGAAAGGTTACCGTCTACAACTGACACAGAATCAAAACACTTTTACACGCGCTTTACCTCTATTGAAGGGGTATCTAATGCTAAACGATCCAACAAAGCGTGATATCCGTTTTTTGCGTCATCAAACTCTCCAAATGATGAACGATTTAAGCAACCAAAGTGACGTCGTCAATCAGGCGATGCGCTATTTGGACGCTTACTTTCGCACGCAGTTTGATCCAATTGATATCAATATGGATCTTGTTCGCGCAACACGTCGCTCATTGCTAGCAAATTCGAATGTTGATCTCGTTTATGCAGGCATTTTAAACGAAGCAAATTCGATTGATTTAGGAACCCTAGATCTGCAACGAGCTGTGGGTTTTGAGTTTAGCAATGTATTCAACACACCAATCGATAGTGAACGCTTGATCGTAGATAAGATCTATACCTCCACTGGCTTTAGCACTTTTTATCGACCACGCGTGGACCTAATGTCACAACAAGTCATCAGTGACAACTGGGTTTTAGGTCTGTCACAACACGTTATTCCTACTAGTGAAGAACAAGAAGCCTTCAAAGAGGAAGTACGTAAAAAATATACTGACGACTACATCAGTAATTGGCGCAATGCGCTGAGTGAACTAAAAGTCCAGAACTATGACAATGTCGGCGATCTAACGAACGCGATAGACTTAATCTCGGGCCCTTCTTCACCAATGACAACCGTACTGAAACAGGTCTATGCCAACACACAATTTTCACCCGTTGGTGAAAAAAATGCTCTGATTTCAAAGCTAGATCCGAAACTCGTGGCAGCGGCAGACTCCGCATCAGACGCAGTAGAGGAAGTAGTTAAGCCTGATTACTTGTTGATGAAACGTGTTGAACAAGCTTTTCACTTATTAAACCAACTTCAGGTCAGTGAAACACCAAACTCCCCTACTCCTTGGGATGAGACCGTAGCTGCGTTAAGCCGTGTTCGCACATATATGAAAGACATAGCTGATGCACCTGACCCGCAAATGGCGGCGCTAGCGGCAGCTCAGCATCGAATGAACAGCAGTGAAGCTGACCCATTAATAAAACTTAAACAGATTGCCCAAAAATCACCGGAACCCGTTCGTAGCTGGTTGTTAGATGTGGTTCAACAAAGCTGGTCAGTCATGATTAAAGAGTCCGCTAAAGGCATTCAAACCCAATGGTACAGCGAGATTTACACCAAGTTTAAAGAGATAGGGCTAGGACGATACCCATTTGATCTAACAGCGACCGAGGAAATCTCAATTGAAGATTTTGAATTACTGTTTGCTTCAGGTGGCTTGTTAGACACATTTATTCAGAAAAATTTTGCACCGTTCTACGATACCAATTTGTGGACGCCAAAACAGGTGGATGGCGAGACGATGCCAATCTCTCCGGCTCTGTTAGTGCAACTGCGTAACTATAACGTTATTCGAGACACATTAATTAATAAAAGCACTAACCGCGTTCATATTCCGTTTAGTGCAAGAGTACTCGATCTTGATTCTAGTGCGATTAGAGCGAGCTTAAAAATTGCAGATACCAATATAAGTTACTACCACGGTCCAAGCCGCATTCGTGAAATGGCATGGCCACCGCAAAATGGTGACTTCAATATTAGTATCACACTCCAGGATGTAACCGATGAAGGCAGACAGCACGTTTTAAATAAGAGTGGTCAATGGGCGATATACAGATTGCTAGGTGACTCGACCTTGACAAACACTCATAACGGCAGCTTTGTCAGTGACATAAAAGTGTCAGGGAGGGACTTGAGCTTACGCATCACTCCGTTGACACAGAAAAACCCATTCACTCTTGCTGAGCTGTATAACTTTACACTCCCAGAGTCGATTTAATAACAATATAAAAACAAAATAGGCAGAACACATGATTTCAAACATGACTTTACAAGGTTTAGATAAATTAGATCGAAAAATACTTTCAAGTCTATTGTCGAATGGGCGAGAGTCGATTGCGAATCTATCCCGAAACATTGGTTTGTCTCGAACAGCAGTAGCAGAAAGAATTAATCGTTTAGAAAAGACCGGTATTATCAAAGGCTATACCGCACAGATTCGCGTAGAAAATGAAGGGCGAAAAGCCGCTAGTTATCTACTGATCTCTTGTGAAAAGGGTAAGAAGAATGATGTAACGAATGCACTTAAAGAAATCCCTGAGGTTCGCTTAACGAGCGTTGTTGGTGGCAACTTTGATATTATTGCCCTAATTGAAGCGCCCGACCTGCAGTCTATTCATCATCTTTGTAATGAAATTGAATCATTTAACGGCATTCAAAGGCTTGATACTACCGTTGTACTGCATCAGCCGATCAGTCGTTAAGCTTTTCTGACCTCTTTGAGGAAAACATAAAGGGCCGCTCGTTGAGCGGCTTTCTTATATGCTTCCGATAAGTCGAATTTTGGCGTCTTTATCACCTGGGTTTCCTAGCCAGAACGTTTGACCTAGTTGGTTCCCTTCTCCATTACCCAGTTTGTTTTCTGGAATACTGTCTAGGTTAACTGTCAACTTTAGGTCCCACGACATTGGGTCACGCAGAATAAAGCGCATCAAGCCCACCAGCGTCTTATGTAACTCACCATCGTAGGAAAACTGCTTAAACGTTTCAAAATCAATGTTGTCGATACACAAGTTAAACTTGCCGTTCAAATCCGCAATGCTTTGTCCCAAGTGTAAGCTTTGCCCCAATATACAATTGGAACGATTGAGTTTGTTACGCTGGCTTTCAGCGATTTCTACGCGTCTATAAACCCATTCTTCGATTCGCACATTCGGCAGTGAAAAGTAGTGCGAAACAATACCGGAAATAAGCTTAGGTGAACGTGTACGCGTAGATAACTGGTTCACGTAAGACAGAACTTTCGCTCGATCTAACTCCGCGACTTCACAATCTTGCATAACGCTAGAGAGACCAGCCAAATGCAGTATGCGCCCAGAAAACGCATCGCTCGCCCCGCTTTTGTACTGCACGTGATATCGGTATTTCTTCCAAACACGATACAGTAAGCTTGTATAGCGGTTGTGGAAAAAGTCGAAGAAATCCTTCACTGGGTTATCATCGGGATCACGACCGACGAGTTTCTCAGTGTAAGACGCAGGTAGGGGCGAGCTTGAACCATGCAAGCCAAGAAAGTTCGTCTCAATACGTGAATATTGCTGTCCGTTTCTTTCCATATGAGTAATAAAGTCCATATCACTCTTTGGAAAGCACAGGTTTGGCGACACGCTGAACTCAATTCGCTCTTGGTGAAAGTATTTGTTCTCGCCCACGGCAACAAAATTTGAGTTTGGCTCCAGCTGGTAGTGTTTCTCTAACAGCAACACCGCTTGGTAGAAACTAAACTCATTCGACTTATCAGAAAGTGTGTTAATCATAGTATCGTCTGCTGCCCGATTAGGCTTGCCCAGTTGTAAACCTCGCCCGTCGCTTCATCGAACACCTCTAGTTCGGTAAAGGAGTTCACACTCGAATACAAACGGATAAATTCATTCAATACCGTGGCCATAAGGAACATATCGCCTTCATTTACGAAGAACTTAGAGTCCGTCACGAGCTTGAATTGGTTACCACGCACAGATACACCACGAAATACGCGATCGATTGGTTTCATCTCTGAAGAAATAATGCCATCAAGTCGATGAATCGACGCGCGGTGGGCTTGTCTATCAACACGAGAATGGAAGTCGTAAGTCGAGAGCAACACTTTCAACACATCGATATTCGCTAAAGACAAGTAGTTAAGCGACATGTTGGCAATCAACTGCCATTGAAGTTCACCATTAACCTGAGGACTTACTGACTGTGTTGGCTTAGTAATGTTTTTAAACGTCGCATACGTTGGCGATTTGTGCGTCGCGTACGTGATATCTCCTACTGACAGGCGCTCCGCTAAGTCTGCGTTACTGCATTGCAGTTTCATCAATACGGTTTCAGTCCCTAAATCCGCGATGTCGCCATTGTGAGTATGGAATGAGATATAGCGCTCTAACCCTCTTCCGCTTACTCGCTCGCCCACTTTGGATTTGTAGAACTCTCGCTTATCACGCTGGTTGATTTGGTGCTCAAACGATTCAAATTCAATCAGTGGTTTTCGGCGACGCTCGTCTTTACTCCAGCTCTCCACTTGCTCAATGGAATAAACCTCGTAATGCTCCTGAGTGTTACTTTGTGGACGCACCTTGTACTCGTTTCGTCGATGCTCTAAACGGATTGGATCGCCGTCTTTTTCAAACAAGTTAACGGCAGGTGTGCAGTGCAACCTTAAGTGTTTATCTTTAAGTACCACTTCTGAAGGCAAAGCACGCTTAAAGTGGAATTTGATTTTGACCGTGCTGCGCTGTGGAATGCCTTTTAGCCACTCTAAGCCTTTAATGTCGAAGAACATGAACTTATCTGGCAAAGAGAAGAATTCTTGCAGCAAACGGTAGCCTGCAAAGGAGTTTTTGCTGTAAGGCAACAGCGCCTCGTCCTCTTCATGCCCGACTGGCTTAACGTATTCTGGCCCTAAACGATGTTTGTAGCCGCCACCAACATCCAACTCGACGTAATCTAGATAACGGAACAGCCATAAGAAGACAGTGCGAGTAATATGAATCTCACCATGCAGGTGCAATCGCAGCGTGTCTAAACCTATCCGAGACAGCTCAAGGCCATGCTCCGTCGATAACGTCACATCAATCATCGAGCTGGTGCGGCTGTTAGTTTGTTCGATGTTAGTAATCGTAATTGGGTATAGATTGACGTCATAACAAGTACGGAACAAACACTGCGTGCCCTCTACCTGTTCGCTGGCCATTTCCGCACCACGTTTCACCACGGTTTTCTCAGTAACACTTCCGGTATGCGGTTTTAGTTCGCTAATACACAAAGACGGAATCGAACGCATGTAATGTGGCCACAGCAAAGTCATCAGAGATTGCGTAAGCTCAGGCAGTTCATCGTCAATCTTTTCGCGGATGCGTCCGGTCAAAAAAGCAAAACCCTCCAGCAGTCGTTCGACATCTGGATCAAAAGTTCCTTCAGAGAGAAAGTGAGTTAACTTCGGATGATATTTGGCAAACTCACTACCCGACTCGCGTAAATACGTGAGTTCATCTTGAAAGTATTTACTGTTACTCAAGTGGCACCTACTAAACGTTAAATTGGCCGTCGGTTCCCATGTAGACATCGATCGACATTGGGACTTTACCGCCGTTATGGGAAACTTCGCCGCGAATACCAAAGCCGAGTTGTAATGGATTATGGTGGTCTTCACGGTAATGAACCTCGACATTAAGCAATCGGGGCTCAAAGCGTTCTATGGTTGACGTAATGTTTTTTTGAATATGGCGAACGAGGTTTGTGTTGTTAGAAAGTACGTCGTTAAAATCTGGCAGACCATACTCATTGTCGATCATTGCGTTGCCGGAATGCGTATTCAACAAGTCAGCGAGATGCGAGTGAATGGATTCAATCAAATGCTTATGAGACACCACTTTCTCGTAGCAGTTTTTTGGTTCTCCTAGCTCGATCCGCTCTAAAAGACGGTAACCTTTTTCCATATGCGGTCCTACGAAAAAAGCAGCCAGTCTTCACTGGCTGCTTGATGGTTTCAGTAATGGGTTATTGGTCTAGCTTACCAACTAGAGACAAGTCGAAGCTTGCGCCCATGTACTTGAAGTGAGGACGTACAGACATCGATACTTTGTACCAACCTGGATCGCCTTCTACGTCTGATACCTCTACCTTCGCAGCGCGAAGTGGACGACGACCACGGACTTCCGCTGGCGGGTTCTCCTGGTCAGAAACGTATTGACGGATCCACTTGTTCAATTCGATTTCTAGGTCAGAACGCTCTTTCCAAGAACCAATTTGCTCACGCTGTAGAACTTTTATGTAGTGCGCTAAACGGTTGATAATGAACATGTAAGGAAGCTGCGTACCTAGCTTGTAGTTCATCTCGGCTTGTTTGCCTTCAGGCGTGTTCGCAAACACTTTTGGTTTTTGAACAGAGTTTGCAGAGAAGAACGCCGCATTGTCAGAACCTTTACGCATGGTTAGCGCAATGAAGCCTTCTTCCGCTAGCTCGTACTCACGACGGTCAGAAACCAGGATCTCGGTTGGGATCTTAGTCTCGATTTGACCCATAGCTTCAAAGTTGTAAACCGGTAGATCTTGTACAGTACCACCGCTTTGAGGACCAATAATGTTCGGACACCAACGGTACTTAGCAAATGATTCACTGATCTTAGACGCCATCGCGTACGCTGAGTTGCCCCATAGGTAGTTATCATGGCTGTCTGTCACTTGCTCATCGTAGTCAAACGCCTTAATTGGGTTATCTTCTACAGAGTAAGGCGTACGTAACATAAAGCGAGACGTACATAGACCTAGGTAACGTGCATCTTCGTGCTCACGCAGACCACGCCATTTCGCGTACTGTGGACCTTCGAATACAGACTTCAGATCTTTTAGGTTTGGCAGCTCTTCGTAGCTGTCTAGACCAAAGAATTTAGCCGATGCCGACGTGATGAATGGTGCGTGAGACATTGCACCTACGTTAGCCATGTATTCCATCAATTTGATGTCAGGCGACGAAGCTGACATAGCGTAATCACAAATGACGGCGCCAACAGGTTTACCACCGAACTGGCCGTATTCACGTGTGTAGATCTGCTTGTACAGGCCAGACTTCACCACCTCTGGAGCGTCTTCGAAGTCATCAAGAACTTCGTCTTTCTTCGCAGAGATCAGTTCGATTTGAATGTTCTCGCGGAAGTCAGTGTGATCAACCAGGTACTTAAGGCCACGCCACGTTGATTCAATCGCTTGAACTTCTTCGTTGTGAAGAATTGCATCAACTTGCTTAGACAATTTTTGGTCGATTTCAGAGATCATCAGATCAACCAGAGATTGGTCGACTTTCTCTGTGTTCGAACTGCTTAGTAGCTCACTGATGAATGCTTCTACGCCGCGTTTTGCAACGTCAAAACCTTCATCACTTGGCTTTAAACGTGTTTCGTTAAGAATGCTATCCAGAAGTGAGCCTGATTCAACTAAGGCTGCTTCTTGTTCTGGCGCTTGTGCTTCTGCAGACATGATATCCCTTACTCTTCTTTCGCGTCTTGGTCGTTGCCAATGCTTAGTTCATCCAACAGTTTCTTTCTCGCTTCTTCATCTTGAAGAACCGATGCGATCTTCTTACGGAACGCAGGCACGTTTCCTAGAGGACCTTTAAGTGCAACCAAGGCTTCGCGAAGCTCAAGTAGGCTGTTTAGTTCAGGTACACTTTTCGCGATCGCTTCAGGAGAGAAGTCCTTCATGTTTTGGAAGGTCAGATCAACACCAATCTGGCCGCCTTCTTCATCAGAAAGACGGTTTTCAACGTTGACTTTAACGTTTGGAGACATGCCCTCTAGCACTTCGTTAAAGTTGTCTTTGTCGATGTTAATTGGAGTACGTTCTTCAATTGGTGTCTCATCTGCACGCGCAGTAAAGTCGCCAACTACCATCATGCTTAGCGGCAGCTCTACGTCTTCTTGCGTATCGCCAGTTGCTGGAACATAACGGATATTAATTCGCTCTTTAGGAGCCACCGAGCCGTCACGTGACATAATTCGTTCCTTATCTAACTCTTTAATTAGTCGTAAATTGCTTTCCACTCTTCATACTTCTCAGGTAGAAGATCCTTGCTTCCAAATAACCGATGGAGTGTTTTTCGAATTAGGTCTTCTAACTGTGACGATAAGTGGGGTTCCCAGCTCGCGAGATTAAACGCTTTTTGTACTTCCCACCCCTTCTCAAGATACGGCAAACACAACGGGTATAATCCAACAGACTGGTAAGCTGCTATCAATTGTAAATACAGCATGAACTGCCCACGTCCCGAGCTATCCAGCTCAAGTTTGCGGGCAAGCTCTGCGGCACATTCCCCTAGATTTTCTAGAGTGATATCCTCCATTGGCAGCGAGTCTTCCTGCGAAATCACAACCGTTTGAACAACGGGTTGAGAAGTCGAAGAAGTAGTATCTTGAGTCGATAACCAGCTCAAGGTCGCTTCATCTGCAAATGGTATAGAATTCTTAAATGAGAGGTGCTCGATGCCCTCTAGCGATTCAACAAAACGCGTCACTTCTTGTTTCACAGCAAGTGCTGCATCATCAAAGCCCAAGTTATTAAGCATCGAATACACGAAGTAATGGCCCGTCAGCCAAAATGGCGCATCCGTTAATGTGCGCTCCAAACGCTTAATGGTGTCGATGTCGCTTTCTTGGTCAGCTTTATCTCGGTATTCTGCTTGTTGATCGGACGACACTGCCAAGCTCAAAGGCGTTTGATTATTTTGGTGGTCGGGTAGACCATCAATGTCATCCCAAGTCAGATGACGATAAATCCGGTAAGCCAGCGGATCACTTGGGTTCGCATGAAGCATGACTTCCGCAACCTTCTTCAAGGTGCGCTTAGAAGCCGTCGGCGAAGAGAAGTCCGTATCGACATCGACTTCTTTTGCTACCGCTTTCTTAACTGGCGCAGGTTTAGGGGCCGGCGGAACCGCCTTCACCGGTGCGGTTTGCACTTCACTCTGCGCTGGCGTTTCTGCGGCAGCAGGCTGCGTAGCTGGTGCAGGCGCCGCTTGTTCGACGTTAACGACTGCATCATCGCTCTGCTCATCAGCCGCCGCTTGTTGAGATAAAACATTGAGTTGAGTGCGAATCTCAAAGAAATCCGCTTCTGAGTCTTGATAAACCTCGTCGTATTGACGCTGCACTTCTTCAATAGTCGAAATGCAGTTTGATACCAAATCCCATGACTGAGCGCTTTCCGCTAACTTGCTGCTGACCAGTTTAAACTGATGGTTCAACCATTCGACCGCGCCATCTCGACCCCGCTTTCGGGAAGGATACAATTCAACGCCAAAGCGACTTAACGCCTCACTAAGCAGCTTTAGACCTTGCTCAAAGCCTTGCAGACCAAACTCTTCTGTTAGCGCGCGAACGAGGTAACAAATGGCTTTTAAGTCTTTGCTGTGGTGCTCTAGAACTTCGGTCGCGTGCGTTTTTACCACGCTCCAATCTACTGTTTCGCCAAACAAGGAACCGAATTTCTTCACTTCGGACTCCATCATTTCATAGCAAAACTCGTAACGGGCATCGTTTCCCACTGGAGATTCATCAGAAATAGGATTAAGCAGACGGTCGATATCAATGTTGGACAAAATTCACGTCTCCTTCAGTCAAGTAATCTCTCAACGCACGCGCTACCGCAATTGCGCCATTTGCTGGCTTAGATAATCGATGGCTCTGCTCTATCGCATCCGACGCCATGCTATCTAGAATTTTCGTGATTTCCGTAAATTTACTTGGTGCATTCCGTTCTAAATCGGCAAGGGATTCATGTAGCTTTTGTTTGTCGTAAACGGATTGCTCCATCACGGTGCTAAACAAAATAAATTCGCTTCTTGCGACGATTAAATCCTTTATTTTTTTGTCTAGTTCTGGCGTATTACCGAAGTAGGCTTTGGCTAATTCAGCTTCTTCAATTGCTTTGGTGTAAAAGTGCGCCTCTGCATGTTTATCGATGGAGTCATTAATATTTTCCATCACAGCCTTTGGTAAGATTTGGTTGTAGAAATAGGCTTGTGACTGGTTTAACAACCATGCCTCTTTCATTTCATTTTCTGCGAGCTTAGCTTCACCATCTAAAATTAAGCGAGCAATCTGCTTATCTCGACTGCCAGCTATGGCAGATACTTTCATGGAATCGATAGACGCGACATTTAACCCAGACATCACTTTAGTCAACGCCTCATCCGCATATGGAAACAGAGCACCGTCACGAACAAGGGTTTCTCGCAAGGTGACAAGCTCCTTACGTAATTCGACTAATGCCATTGGTAAGCCATCCGCTAACGATTGATACGACGTTAACTGAGCCTGTTTTTCTTCATATAAATTCGAGAGGCTTAACTGCTGAGCTTGATATGCTGTTCGATAAGCTTCTGTCATATCAATACTCTGAGTAGCTTGAGACAATTCTTCTTTGATTTTCCATGGAGGCTGAGCCAAAAAAGAAGCCGTTTCAGAGGGCGTAATAACGTGAGTTACAGTAGTGACACCTCGGGAAAAAATGGCATCCAATTGATCTTTATTCTGTTGATACAAATAACTTCCTGCTGTTGCCAGCACACTCAACACTAAGCTCGCCTCTAATATTTTAAAGCGACCATACGCCGTTTTATCATTTGGCTTACAGTGTGTAAGCAGCAAGTCCGCGTTACGCAAGCTACTGAAAATTGGTGCGTTAGAATTTGAGCTAATTGATTGCGTATCGATTCGCGCTAACTGTTGAGCAAAAGAAATAGCGGTATAGCCATGCCCTCTTGGTTTGTTGATGACTTCTTTCAGCAATTTCCAAATATGAGCCGGGATCAAAGCCGGACGCTTTCGATCTTTTAACTGCTTATTCCAAGCATCACCAAATATTGATCCTAAAAATAGGTGTCCAGCGAGCAAAGCGAGAGAGTAAACATCATCTTGCGGTTCCGCGATGCCAGTTTCTATATAAAGAGGGGAAGCGTAGCTCAAGCTTGCTTCTGCGTAAGGTTCTGTCTCTCCAATGTAACGAGCAGCGCCGAAATCAATGAGCTTAACGTAATCGCCTTCACTCACTAATACGTTAGATGGTTTAATATCAAGATGGCAGATACCTCTTGTATGCATAAACTCTAGAGCGCCAGCGAGTTGATACACCAACCAAGCGATGTGGTCGTGGCGGAAGCCTTTAGAAGAATGACGCTCCATTTTTTCTGCCAGTGATTCACCTTGGATCCACTCGTACATCAAATATGGGCGTTCGAATTCGTTGCCGATTTTTACAAAGTTAGCCACGCTAGGGTGTTGAGAAAGCTCCAGCCTGCTCGCTTCGTTAATCAACATTTTGCTCGCAAATTCTGGCGAGTCATCATTGATAACTTTGCAACAGATTTGCTTCTCTGGCTGCCCTTTTTTTGCAAGATGGTAAACCGTTGTCTTACCATTTCTAGAAGGAAGCTTGTCTAATACATCAAACTGTGAAAAAAGCACGTACTCAAGCTTCGGCTTATTTTTTTCTGCTAGCCTTTGCTCATTCAGTTTCTTTTTCTCAATAGCTTTAACAACCAACTGATCGATATATCCTTTGGCTGTACTCTGATTATTAGACACTTAGTACTCTTTCATAGAATAAATATTATTAGAGTTGAATAATATTTTCTTGAACGTACTTGTATCAAGGTTGGTATTTAAAACAAACAGTAAGCCTATTATTTTAGTTATTATTACTAACTTATTAGACCTTTTTACTTACGCTTTCACTGCATGAGTTATACGCTTTTTCGTGTTACAAACTTCAACCTAATAATATGAGTATATTTTCATTGCTATTTGATCGATGAGTGCCCACTAACATTGCAGTAATTGGAGAACTCCTTTGTCACCATGAAAGTCGAACATTAACAACGTAGTTGGTTGCTTAAAGTGGTGCTCTCTGACCGCAAAGGCAATTAAAGCGAGAGAAGAACAACTGCCCATCGTGCCCCACAACTCATTGATAAGCTGCGGTTGTTCTGGGTTCGTGAATCGTTCTGCTTTCGCCCCCAGAGCAAAACCGTAATCTTCCGAATGCATGCGCAGGTTCGTCATATCGGAATACACTTCACCAAATGAATCAAGCTTTTTACTCGCACGTTGAACAAGTCGAAACATGCCTCTTCGGTCTGAAGTGTTTAATTCCGTATCAATGTAGCCAAGCTGCGCTTGAGGCTTAAGTTTCAATGTTTCTACGGTGTTTTTTCGACAAAGAATTAAACCCGCCCCACCCTCGCTCGGAATAACGCCCCATGGATTATTGGTACTCATTACCATCGCATCGTCGATGAGTGTTTGCATCGAACTCACCAAGGAATCGACACTGATACACATCATAGCATCATATTTATCCAATGATTTCATGGCCTGGAGAACGAAACTGGGCCCACTGGCATGAACAGCATTCACCACAGAGAGAAATTCAGCATAGTTACTTTCACCAAGCCATTCTTGCACCTTTACTAGTGAAACAGACGCAGGCACCGCTATAAGCAAAGGTATTGGTCTCAATGAACGTGGTAACTGTGCTAATAATGAATCAAGCAAGTGGGTGATTAACTCACACGTTTTTTCAAACTGCTCACTTTCTTTGGTGTATTCGATTTTGGCGTAAGTAAAACGCTCGATACCATCATCCCCTACACATTGGTCGAATCTTCCTAAATCAGCATACGAAACTGCACTAGCAATATCTAAATTCATACCGGTTGGCGTCATCACTTCCATCCCTAGCACGTAACGGCCTGTTGAATTATGCATGCTCGCTTACCTCTTCCAACTTAGTGATGGATGTCGACACCAACAAATGCTCCTTGCCCTGACAAGGAAACGCAGCGGTGTAACTGATTGATATAGTTTTCTTTTCCGCATCAACGAATAAGGTGTACATCGCCATATCAGCTTGATAACTTTGATCTTTGAACGTCGCGATCGCACGGTATTTTTCTTTAGGAATTCGAAATGAAAGCGTGTCATCATGACAAAAGCCACTCATCATCAAACGCTCCCCCCCACGAAGAAAGCCTTTGCACTGTTGATCAATAGGCGCGCTTTGGAAGAACCGCTTATCAAAATCGAGTGGCAACATTGGCTTGCGATTCTCAATCCAATCGTCATCGAACGTGCCGGCCAGCTTCTGGCGCGACTCAAAGAACGGAGGGACTGGCCCGAACCCCGCAACGCGTAGTTTTTTCGCGGCGGCACTCCAGTCTTCACGAGGATAAAAAACCGAAGGTGCTTTCTGTTCAAGCAATTCTTTGTTGGAATCGGCAACACCACCGCCTATTCGGTTACGTAAATCACCGCCTACCGCGCAAGTGTAATCAATGTCTTTTTCAATAAATGGAACTGGATTGCTCAGCGTGATACTGCCAGCATGCTCAACCCATACGCGTTCCCCGTGAATAGCGAGAGTCTTATCGATATGACCATCAATCAGCACACGACACTCTTGGTATGTCACTGGCTTTTTCGCGTAGCTGCGCGCTTTGCCGTAAACAAGTACATCTGTGTTGTCTTTGGTATACGCGAACTCGTGGTCAACTTTCATCGCAGAGAAGCCTTCTTCGCCCAAGTATCGGGGATCATCGAAGATTTCACTTTCACCTAATTCGTGCCAAACCACACCATCGAATTGCCATGTGCGTTTGGCGACCACAACCCACACTTCATCGCCGTTTTCGTCACGTTGAAAACGACCTTTAAGTGATAGCTCAGGGTGCGCCTCAATATCCCATAACTGCATTGCTATTCCTTAAGTTGAATCGTTCGCTCGCAGAAGGTGCGGCCTTTAAATTGTTAAAGTTCCAGTCTTGTTGATGAATCGGCATTGCCATATCCCAAGGCACGTAGGCTCTGGATTGAATACAGAGTTGACGCCATAGCCAATCGCGGAACAGCACATCAACGTTAGAATCTTGCATCGCAGCTAACGTAGACTCGAAGCTCAATGCGTAACCCAAGCGGCTTGGTAGATTTTGGATATATTTTTCGTCTTCCACCCACTCATTGAGCAGATCGACGATCTCTTCCCATTCATACTCGACACCAACATCTTGCGGAGTCAGAGGAAGAAGCTTTCCGTAGACGACATACAAAGCTTGAAGCCAAATTTCACCCTCAGCTTCCTCCAGACTTTCCAAGTGCTCGATGATTTGGGGCACCAGTTTCCAATCACCACTCAGCGCAAAATCAACAGGTGCTAATGAAGAAGAGATATCAAACGCCTCAAACTCTTTTAACTCAAGCAACTTGGCGTAAGTGAGCACTTGCGCTGATGGTAATCTATTTGGTTCGATGCCAAAGCACTGACGGAACCAAGTGCCTCTGTCACGTTTGGTAATCAAACGTTCAAATAGATATTGTTCGCTGCCTGCATTGTCATTGAGCCAATCAATCCCCTCTTTCACGTCTTGTAAAGCGAGCAGTGGCAAAGCAACATGAGAGCTAATGATGCTGGCTTTGTGCCAGCGCTTGATGAGAGAAACACTTAATGTTTGACGTACACGTAAGCATTCAAAGTAAAACGCACTGGATGTCGCATTACCCTCAATAAGCTCCGAAAGCGTGCTATCCATAGATTCAACCGGAGATTGTACGGCAATGACCATTGCGGTTTTAGCGTCAATATCTTCGAGTAAACTCAATCCGCACAAAAGGTTATCCAACTCTGAGCCCAACTCGCCCTGTAGCATCAGCCAGCTGTAGATTTCTGGCTCCTGGCCTCTTAACTGATGAATCAACCCCGGTGCTAGCCGATAAAACGACAAGTACACCTGCTTCAGTTCTTCAATTTGGCGTTCGATCAGCTTGAGATACGCCAACTCACGACTTGGATAACCCCTTTTGTGAATTTGAACTCGCTGCCTGATTAAAAACCCGATACTTTCAGAAGCAATGGACAGCTTTTCATTACAGAAATCCAGCCATGTTACTGGCAACTGGGAAAGGTCATTCACAGCGCGATCAGCTTTTGCTAACGCGCCTTCGACTTCTTGATTGGTTATGGGTGCCTTTAGGTGCTCGACACCGATTCTTTGTCGCATCTAGTTATCCGTTATTAGCGTGCCATAACGCGATTGCAATTAGTTAATACAAAGTAATTAGCTAACTCGACGTAAATTAGCTAATGCTAGGTAATTAGTTAATTGCGATCGTTCCGCCTTGAATTTTTTGTGCTTTTTCTGCTTGAGAAGTGACGTACTTCGCTTTAGTGGTAATTCGTCCATCGCGCCCGCTATAGCGAGTTTCTGTCTCACCACTTTTGACTACCAACTCTTGTTCTGTCTCGATAACCATCTTCTTCGCTCGCAATACAAACTCGTCAGAGTCATCCAGAATGGAGAAGAAAATGTCCGTCACAAGAGGCAAGCTTAAGTCGTCGTTCAAAAATTCAACTCGACAACTTAATCGATTATCGATAGCCATTTGCAGCTCAGAACGACGAAAGCCACGTCCTAGTCTCGCAGTGAGTGGCTGCTTAAATGGGTTACCATCAAAATCAACTCGCACACTGCCCGTAGACTCATTGATAGCCACTATTCTTCCAAAACGCGAAAAGCAAGCCGTTGATTCGGCTTGCTGCTCTGATATTACTTCTGTTGTAAGAGGTTGTTTTTCCATTGTTAGTTAACCACTACGTTGCCACCTTTCACGACGACTTTGTCACTGCCTTCGATCGTAATAGCCGAGCCTGATAACTTTATTGAACCATCACTGTTCATCACTAAAGAGGAACCACCCGTTTTCAATACAATCTTGTCGCCACTGATAATTTGCGTTGCACCATCAGCTTTATAAGCGGTGTTCCCTTTCACTGATACCGTTAAGTTGCCACCAACCGTCTGGTTATCATCCGCACCAATATCTGAACTCTTAGACGCACCGATAGTAAGGTTACTGTTTTCGCCAATATCTAAGTCATCATTTTTACCGATCTTAGTCGTACGGTTATCACCAATTTCTAAGTCAGAATTGTTTTTCACATACTGGGCTTCGTTCGCGTTGTATGTGACGGTAACGTCTTGCTCGACTGTCTCGGTAAACGTACTGTTTACTTGTGTCGTTTTATGTCCATGAATGGTTTCTTTATGGTCACCATGAACTTCATTCGTTTGGTGACGTGCAACCTTCAAGAATTCATCTTGACCGATATCACGGTAACGGTTGTTGAGCACCTTGGTCGACATGTCTTTTTGAGCGTGAATATAGACTTCTTCTTGGTTCGCTTCGTCTTCAAAACTCAACTCGTTGTAACCTGTTCCTTTGTGCGTTTGCGTGCGGAACGTGGTACGAGTTTTGTTTTCTGGCAAAGAGTACGGTGGGAAATGCAAACCGTTGTAAACTGCGCCCGTAACTAACGGACGATCTGGATCGCCCTCAAGGAAAGTCACTACGACTTCATGGCCAATACGCGGCAAATAAACTGCGCCCCATGTTGGCGCCGCCATGGATTGGCTTACACGAATCCAACAGCTTGAATGTTCGTTGTTATCACCGTAGCGATCCCAATGGAACTGTACTTTCACTCGACCAAGCTTGTCGGTGTAAATCTCTTCACCTTCTGGTCCTACAACGACCGCCGTTTGAGGGCCATCCACTACTGGTGCTGCTAGTTTAGGCGCTTTAAAAACCACATCACGTGGAACACATGAGAACTGGTTGTAGTAAGTGGTTGGCATACCACTCGCTTCATCTTCATGCACTTGCGGATCTTGACCTGTGTGCATTACAGACAACATGAGGTAATCGCGGTTAATCTCAGAACGCGGGTGGTCACTGACGTTAAAGCTGTAACCAGATGCTAAGCGCATTACGTCACTCGTTGCTTCCACTTGTTGATTATCGACTATGTGTTCCGACATCCACTCCGTGGTTCTCACCTGACCCATCAGCGGGTCGACGTATCGTCCAGGATAATCAAACTGCTTGAGATCTTGGTCTAGCTCGCCAGCCTGTGTCATCTCTTGTGGAATTTTAGGGTGTTCGTAGTTGTAATCTGTGTACGTAACCTGTCCCGTTCTAACGCGGTTAACTAACTCGAGATCAGAGATATGCTCGCGATCGGCAACACCGCCACCATCGGCATGATAAACAATCGGCCCAATGTATGAAGCATTTAGTGGCGAGCTTATCAAAGGTGCAATCGCGTCATTACTGTCGACAATGACCATCGTATGATTTGAATCGCTATGGTCAAAGTAATACCACATACCGTGTTCAGCCATCATACGCTGCACGAAGTGCAAGTCAGACTCACGGTATTGCAGAACGTATTCTTTTGGAGGATAAGTACCCGACACTTCAAATCGGTAATCGGTGACTGCCCCATCATCGAGTACTTCTGTGATGATGTCTTGCGCTGACTTTTGCTGGAAAATACGACAATCTTGGCGCTGAGATAAGAACCAAGCTTGAGGAACCAAGACTAATTGATAACGAGAAAAACGACGTCCAGTCCCTAAGTAACGAACTTCATTCACCACGCCGTTGAACACGCGCGCAGCCCCAACACCTTGTCCGTAAAGTGTCAACGTTCCTGCTTTACGTATTAACTCATCGAACGAGATATCTGGATCAAGTGAAAGTAATGAGAGATTGATGTGGAAAGGCTTAGATAACTCTTCATGAACATGAAAGCTCTCAACCCGAAATTCATGCCCACATCCAGGCACTTCAAATTTAAATTCTACGTCATTCACCATATCTTTTACCTGATACAAATAATCGAATTAGGGCCAACAATCGTTGGCCCTGAATCTTTACGCGACGAGCAATTAAGCTTCGCGTGGAGCACGCCAGTCGTCGTTACCCGCAGTACCACAGTTTTCGTGAGTTACTTCGATCGCACGGTAAGTGAACTTAAGCACTTCTTCTGTCACGCGGTCAGCTGTTGCTGCGTCTTGACAGTGGTTCATACGAGTTTGGATATCGACAAGTAGCGCATCAATCAATTTGATTGAGTAGTAGTGCTCTTGTTTACCTTGAACTGAAGTACGGTAGAAGCGGATCACACACTCAGGAAGTTTTTCGCCAGATACTAGTGCGTTGAATAGTAGTGGAGATGAGCGATCTTGAACTTTAGTTACAACAAGTGGACGGTGTACACGTTGACCAGTTGGCTGACCACTTTGTGGATCACGTGGAACTGTTAGCACGTGATCAAGTTCTTGTACTAGGAACTCATCAACATGAGCTTCTTGCCATGTGTTACCTACTGAATCTGCAGAGTAAGTATCTTTAGTAATATGGCCTTGAGTCTCACCTTGGATAGACATATATGCTGGAGTTGGCATCGCTATTTCCTTTTCTAAAATCTGTTTTGTTTAAATCACCAAATCGCTTATCACCGCGACTACTTGGTATAATCAAAGTCCGTGCCAACTTTAAAAATGCAATAAAAACAACAATTTAAATAAATTAAGACATTATTCACCAATATCTTGAGTACAATTTATTGGATAAAAAACCAAAAAGTTGGATTAAGATAATAATAAATTGTTATAACTTTAAAAAGTGAAAATAACCATATAAAACCGTGTAAATAAAGTCATTAAAACTAATAAATCCGACACTTTTACTATCAATTAATTTAGAATAACAACGCCATTAAAATAACCACAAACATTAATGTCACAATAATCATTAAAAATAACCAACAAACGATAGTCAAAATATCTTGATAAAAAAAGAACGCAATCACTTTTAGTATAATAGCTGCTACCTCTTTTCCTCTAAAGAATAAAATGGCTATGATAAATATAAACCTTTCTTCATTAATTCAGCGTCTACACCCGATTGCAAAAGTAGCATTAGAAGACGCCGCTGCACTTGCAGTCTCTGAAAAAGCAAACGAAGTTCAAATTGAGCATTATTTACTGAGTCTATTAGAAAGGCCAAATAGTGATTTTGACGTCTTATTAAGTCATTTTGATTGTTCTGAGAACTTATTAAGACAATCGGTTCGATCCACACTCGACACCAACGCCAAAGGAAATGGCAGCAAACCTGTTTTTTCTGCTTTATTAATCGAATGGTTGCAAGAAAGTTGGCTGGTTTCTTCTTTAGATCTATCCGAAACACAAATCCGCTCTGGTGCCTTACTCCTTACTCTTGTTAGCAACCCTCTCCGTTACGGCCAACATGGTTACGCCTCTATCCTTGAAGCGGTAAACCCTGACAGCCTTAAGCGTAACTTTGCAGAGCTAACAAGCCACTCTATTGAGGCGCAAGTTGCTACTTCAGAGAAAACACAAGCTCGTGAGGATGGCTCAGCACTGAGCAAGTTCACAACCGACTTCACTGGTAAAGCACGCAAAGGCGAAATCGACCCTGTTTTCTGCCGCGACCAAGAAATCCGCCAAATCGTGGACATTCTTGCTCGTCGCCGTAAAAACAACCCTATTGCTGTTGGTGAACCGGGCGTTGGTAAAACCGCAGTAGTAGAAGGTTTGGCACTTAAGATTGTACAAGGTGACGTACCAGACAACCTCAAAGGTGTTGAGCTTTACGGCCTGGACATGGGTCTTCTGCAAGCTGGTGCAAGCGTAAAAGGCGAATTCGAAAAACGCCTAAACGCAGTATTGGATGAAGTGAAAAACTCACCAACTCCAATCATTCTATTCATCGATGAAGCACACACCCTTGTTGGCGGTGGTAACCAAGCAGGCGGCAGCGACGCGGCAAACTTGCTAAAACCAGCCCTAGCGCGTGGTGAAGTGAAAACCATCGCTGCGACAACATGGTCGGAATACAAGAAGTACTTCGAGAAAGATCCTGCTCTTGCGCGTCGTTTCCAATTGGTGAAACTCGACGAACCGTCTCCTGAGCAAGCAGCATTAATCATTCGTGGTCTGCGCCCAACATACGAGAAGTCACACAACGTTTACGTGCGTGACGATGCTATCACTGCTGCGGCAGCACTTTCTGCTCGTTACATCTCTGGTCGTCAACTGCCAGACAAAGCGATCGATGTACTAGATACGGCGTGTGCACGAGTGAACATCAGCCTTAATGCCATTCCTGCTTCTGTAGAGACACTGCAACAAGAACTTGCAGCTCAACAGCGCGAGCTTGAAGCACTTGAGCGTGATGCTCTGCAGCAAACTGGCGACAAGCACAGCCTTGCTAACATTCCAGACCTAAAACTGGCAATGGAAACAACGAAAGAAGCGCTAGCAGAACAAGAAGCGCAATGGCACAAAGAAAAAGAGCAGATCCAAGAGATGATTGCTCTACGCTCTCGTTTGCATGAACTGGTCTTTGGCGAAACAAATGAAGAGGAGCTTGTTGCAGAAGAAGATTCAGAACAAGAGCAAAACGTTTCTCCATATGCAGAAATGGATGAAGAAGCCGTTCGCATTGCAATTTCGGCCTGCCAAGAACAGCTAGATGCAATCCGCAATGGCAACCCACTGGTTCACTTTGAAGTGGGTCCAGATGAAGTTAGCCACGTCATCTCGGACTGGACTGGTATTCCTATGGGTAAGATGCTTCAAGACGAAGCAGAAACCACGCTAAAACTGAAAGAAAGCCTAACACAAAGCATCAAAGGCCAAGAATACGCTATCGATGCACTGTCTGAAGGCATTCAAACTGCGAAAGCTGGTCTAGGTAACCCAGACGCACCGACAGGCGTATTCCTGCTCGTTGGCCCAAGTGGTGTGGGTAAAACCGAAACGGCTCGTGCGATTGCTGATCAAATGTTTGGTGGTGAGCGCTTTATGACGACCATTAACATGTCTGAGTTCCAAGAGAAGCACACGGTATCTCGCCTAATCGGTTCTCCTCCGGGTTACGTAGGTTACGGTGAAGGCGGCATGCTGACAGAAGCGGTTCGTCAACGTCCATATTCTGTTGTTCTTCTTGATGAAGTGGAAAAAGCCGACCCTGAAGTGTTGAACCTGTTCTACCAAGTGTTCGACAAAGGCACGCTGAACGACGGCGAAGGCCGCACAATCGACTTCAAGAACACGCTGATCATCATGACCAGTAACCTTGCGACGCACGAGATTGAATCTTTGGTTCATCAATCCAAAGACATCGATGCAAACATCATCGCAGAAGCTATTCGCCCTACTTTGAACCAACACTTCAAGCCGGCGCTGTTGGCACGTATGTCAGTACTACCATTTGTTCCGCTGTCTGATGAAGCAATGACAGAAATTATTCACCACAAGCTGAACAAAGTTTCTCAGCGTCTACAGAGCCATCACAAGTTGTCTCTGAGCTACGAAGAAAGCTTGGTTGAGTTCGTACTAGGTAACTGTCGCCTTGCTGAAACGGGCGCGCGTAACATCGACGCGGTCATCAACCGTCAGTTGCTGCCGCAACTATCGACTCAGCTATTAGTGCATGACAAGGATGATTCACATACGCAAATCGAAGTGTCTGTCGATGAGCAAGGAACACTAACCTATGCGTTCAGCTAACCATAGCGAACTTAGTAACGCCCTACTTGCGATCAGTCAGTCTTTGGCTGATCGCAGCCAGCTTACCCAAACCTTGGATGCCGTGTTGACCGCTGCGAGACAAATGACCCTCGCAAAGCACGGCATCATTTACGTTTTGGACCAGACTGGGCAGGCGTTGATTCCAAGTACCGCTCACCATAACGATAAAACTATCGTTTCCCACCCTTGGGAAGCATTACAGTTAGACTCAGCCAGTGAGAACGATCCATTCAACTTTGCCATTCGTAATGGTGAAGTGGTGTTGATTAACGAGTTGTATAAGTACAACGGCTATGACTGCGAAAGCATCTATCAAACAGAACAGACACTGGGATTAAAAAGCGAGAACTTACTGGCTTGGCCTTTGATTGATAGCGAAAGCAAAACCATTGGGCTGTTAGTCTTACTCGATTTGAACGTCATCGACAACGAGGCAGCCTTGACGGAGTTTTGTCGAATGGCAGCGAGTAATATTCGCCAAGCCGTTTGGTTAGAGCAATATGGGCAAGTGATTAAAAATCTCAATGCCGACAATCAAGCCCTAGTGCGCGAGAACACTCAGCTCAAAAAACGTACTCAGAAAGCCTATCAAGGTCCTATTGCAGAGAGCGAAGAAATGCTCAATGTCTTGAATCGTCTTGATAAGGTGCTATCTCTTCCTGTCGACGTTCTGTTGCGTGGTGAAACGGGCGCAGGTAAAGAGGTGATCGCGAAATACATTCACGAAAACTCTAACCGTTCAGAACAGCCTTTGATCGTACAAAACTGTGCGGCAATTCCCGAACAGTTGTTAGAGTCTGAACTGTTTGGGCATAAGAAAGGTTCATTCACGGGCGCGGACAAAGACAAAGTCGGTTTGTTTGAAGCAGCCAACGGCGGCACGCTTTTCCTAGATGAAATTGGCGATATGCCAATGCTACTGCAAGCAAAATTGCTGCGTGTGCTACAGGAACGTAAAGTTCGCCCAATCGGCACTAGCAAAGAGATTGAAGTGGACGTTCGCGTTATCGCCGCAACCCACTGTAATCTTATGCAGCAAATCAAAGATGGCGGATTCCGTGCCGATTTGTTCTATCGTTTGAATGTGTTCCCTATTACATTACCACCATTGAGAGCTCGCAAGTCAGACATTATTCCCCTTGCCGAACATTTCGTGCAACACACCACCAACACGCTAGGTTTGCCGCAAGCACCAGGGTTAAGTGCCAACGTACGTAAACAGCTCCTTGCCTACCAATACCCAGGGAACGTGCGTGAGCTTAAGAACATCATTGAGCGCTCGGTGCTACTGTCCGATTTTGAAACTATTACTCACATCGAGTTTGGCGAACAAATCCCAGAAAGTGTGCCAAGTATCGACATGAAAGCAGCTTCATCTACCCCAGAGCAACCTACTTACGAGCAGCAAGCACAAGCGGATTTAGAAGACGTTTCAAAGAGCCTTAAGGACGTTGTCAGCCAATACGAGCGTACAGTAATCATCGATTGCTTAAATGCTTGCAATTGGCACACCAAGAAGGCCGCTGAGCAATTGGCGCTTCCAATGAGCACTCTCAACCATAAGATGAAGAAATACGATATTTCTGCAGCGGGTTAAGCGAGAAGCGAGAAGCGAGAAGCGAGAAGCGAGAAGCGAGAAGCGAGAAATCTTACTTCAGTTTCCATTGATAAGAAAAGAAAAACCGCCCGAAGGCGGTTTTTTTATTTATTGAGAATCGACGCTTCAATGATAGTTGCTAAGTATGGGTCTCTAATCCAAGTTACCAAACGTTCTGTACGCTCTTCAGGTTTCAGTTTTGCCCAGTTGATGTACATATCTTTATCAACTTTATAGCTTGGGTCTTCACAATCAGAAAAATAAGATAACTCATCTACATTTTTGTACTGCCTGCCCAACGACATCTCAAAGCTTTCAAGTTTAAACGGCGTTTTTTCCGCTGTATTACGTTGTACTAGAGAGGACACCTTTAGAACTGCTTCTTGGAATCGACCAGATGTCGAGACAACGGGTCCAAATGGTCGAAGCCCCTTGATTTCTTGCCCGTTCAGCGCTTTAAATGCGAACTCGAAACGAGACGCGTAGACCACCTTACCATCGAAATCTTCATCCATGTCTATGTTGGATAGAGCCTCAGAGACAAAATCTGCGTCTATATTTTTGTTAATCACATCGCTGTCATCTAGCGTCCATTTAGAACCGTCTTTCTTTAGTATCCCAATATAAGTAAGGTTACTTAGATACTCAGGACCAGCGGTAGTTTCAGATCCGAATACGGCTTCATTATCAAAAGTAGTAGATAGCTTTAGTGAAACTGGAACACTTTGCCATTCGAGGTTTTGTCCCTCATACGACTCTTTTCTGTGCTTGCCACCAATAAGCATAACTTCCATAGCGAATGACTTATTCGAAGTCCAATCAAAACCTTTGAGCTCATCAGCAGTAGTGAACATACTGTCTTCGTTCATAAACTGTCGTTTATTTCCGTAGTTGACCGCAATCGCACTGTGCTTAATGTCATCGATAACAGGCTTTGTCGGGCCTTTATGAACTTTACTATGTAAGACAAAATCTAGCGTTAACAAATCTTTCTCTGACACACTATTTCCGTTCGCAATAAAGCCCGATTTAGCAGAGAGTGTATAGTTATGGTTTGTATCGACTCCTACAGGAATCTGTCTAGGTGACGTAATAAATCGTCCGACTGTCTTGTCCACTCGTACTGGTAGCTTATAGTTGCTTCCAGATAGAGTGAACTCATAGGTCATATTTTTGAAGCCACCGCTGTTTACATATTCTTTGAGTACATCTTGTTGGGAGTCAATTTTTATCACCTGCCCAAAAATCGGACCGAGAGCAACTTGAGATAAGTATCCGCTATAATCGACTAAATCGTGCTTAGCGATCAAAGGCTTCACTCCAGAGAAGACATCATCGCCAAAGTAAAAATACGGTTCAAACTCACAACCAATAAGGACTTTGCCGTCTGCTTTTTCCGCCTCAAAAAATTCGGCCAACTCACCTTTGGGATCTACACTAAATTCCTCGTGTTTCATCGGCTTGAACATCAAATTAAACTTAGGTCCACTGGTATTAAGTAAACCGTCAGTGCGCTGATAAGACATCTCACACTGAAACACATTTGACGTCATCTGTTTCAGACTTTGTTTGCCTAACACCATTTGCCACTTCAAACGGTGGAAAGGCGATAATCGCACCTTTTTATTTGCTTTTAATCGTACCTTCTCCCACTCATCAAAGGTGACCCATTTAGAGTTGTCATGAGGCTCAGAGACTAATAACCTAACGAACCCTAGGTCCTCTTCTGATAATTTTTTAGACTCAACATTAAACTGTGTCGCAAACTCCACTAAGCCTCGTTGTTGATCGCGATTATAGAGCTTGTCTTGCACTGGAAACGCGACATTAAACGCCCCAGAAACGTCTTTCCTTTTTGGAGCAATATAGTTGGCTTTGTTACGAGTAATGATTTGTTCAGCTATTTCTTCACCGTAACTTTCAACTAATTGCTTGCGTCCCTCACGACGCATGAGTTCTTGGATCCACAAGTTGCACAAGTTTTCTTTTAACTCTGTGTTTAATATCCAACCATCGGTTTCAATATATCGCTGAATGTATTCATCGATAGCTAATATTCGCCACTGTTCTGTGAACTCTTGTTCGCCCTCAGCACAAGCTCTTTGAATCAAAAGCACCAAACCATTAATAGCAAGTGCACGGCGTTGATAGCGCTTAATCAGCTCCTTTGCACCCGTAGCTTTTCCTAAGTGCTCAACTAACGCATCTGATGACGTAAAATACACCTCAGTCAATTGCGTATTAATCTCAGCCAATGAATCAATAATCTCTGTGGTTTCATGGCTAAGTTGTTCAATTGCAGATACGCTTTTTCTAACCTCGTTGTAAGAAGACAAGTAATAATCAAAGAGTGCAGAGTCAAGCAACTGGGCACCACTCATCAGCATTTTTCCGCCTTCTTTGACAACGAAAAAGCCTCTTGCTGCCTGCCCTATTATCGGAACATAGCAAGCCATACCAACGATCATCTCGAAGATAGCTAGCTTGAGCTCTTTTGCAATTGCTTCTTCTCCCAAGTTCGCATTTAACTGAGCTAAACGCGCTTGCTCCATAGCCTTAAAGCCGAGTCGACTCGGTGGAATTCTCGCCGCAAACTCTTGTAGGTAGATTCGAACCTCAACACGTCGGTTAATATTAAGTTGCGCGTTTTCGCGTTTGATTTCGTTGTTTGGTACCTCGACTATCGGTCGACGTTCGCCAAAAAATCGAATGTCACTAACTGAAGAAAAGAACTCAGCAACATGCTGCGCTCGCTGTTGCGAAAGGTTTTGGTTATATTCTGAATCACCGTTTTGACAGGCATGCCCTTCGATTTCAACAACGGCATTTGGAATCTTAGATAATTCTTTATCGACAGCAGCCAAATATGACAAGTGAGGGGCTTGAACCTGATTGTTATCAAAAGGAAAAACCAAGCGTAAACCGGCACCTTTATGGTCTTTAACAAACATTGCACTGTCTTCAGCAACGTCATTCGGAATGCTGTCAGTAAACGTTACATTGTCGCCTAACTTATCTATGATTTGCTTAAGTAGTAATTCCCCGCTCTTCAGACTTTCTTTCCAGACTGGTACCCAGTTCAGATAATCGCGTGATACCTGCTCAAAATAACTTTTCCTGAGTTTAGCTTTCTCTTCTGCTAAGCGTAATTGCTCGCTTTTGTCAGTGATCTCTTTTATCTCATAGAAGGTGTTGATTGCATTGAGCCCTGCACCAGCAAAGGGCGACAAAAAGCTTTTGATACTGCCGTTACCTGTCAACCACGTTCTTGCAGCACTCCCCGCCACAACGTGGGCATTACCATTTCTCGCAGGTTCAATAACCTTGGTAAAGAACTTACTTTTGTCAAACCCCTTCTCTTTGAGGAGCACTTTTAAGCCCACTTGTGCTGCACGCTCGGATTCCGATGCCGCTTGGCGTAAATCTTGAAGAGTTTGGTAAGCTGCTGCGGTAGCCGATACCCCAAATGAAAACTCCAATGCCGAAATCATGGCTGGAGGTAATGCGCCCTTATCTACTTGCCCCCAAAACGTGTTTGCTAAACTTCCAACCACGTCGTGTTTACTGGAGGGATTTTGATGAATATTAATGCCAGCATTAACCAAACTTGGCGTAACTTTTGTACCAATCTCCCACAGCGCAGCACTCATACTGGCAGTCGTTCCGCTATTCTCTAGTTTTTCAAGCTCTCCCATTCGGAAGGCTTGTAGAGCTTTAAACTGCGTAGGAAATTGGTATATCAAAGACTCTTCAAGTGAGATCATGTCGCCCGCAACAACCGCGATCTTACCAAACGGTGTCGTTTGGCTAAGCGTGATGTACTCTCGTAGCTCGTAGGTGACTCTGGAGATAAGTCCAAACTCATCATACTCTTTGGTTACATTAGTGGCAGTCTGGGCAAATTCGGGAATTTTACCTGCTAACTCTCGGTCGAAAACCACTTCAATGGTGTACATGCCATCAGTAAAATCCTCTGACGCCAACGGAAACAACGCGATTGGACGATGCGAACCGCTGATTTTATCAAGTTTAGCCTGCGTTACAGTGTCCTCTTCTTGTAAGCTTTTATGTGTACTCGTTGTCTCGTCGAAACGCTTTACATCAACAATAGCGAGGTCATAATCATCGGTTGAAAACGCTACAGCGAGAAATGAAAAAGTTGGCACGATAAAACCACGAATGGGCTTATCTTCAGGTACAGAGTCATACCATTTGTTATATGTAACTTGCTCATCAGTTAGCGCTTGAGTACCTACTTCATATTTTGGTGCGAGCTGTGAACGCTTTACTTCTGTAACAGCATATTCCACTTTTTTTTCTAGCGAGTTAAGCGTTTGATCACCGCCATACCCCTTTAGCTTTTCTAAGATAGAAGCGAGGTCTGCGCACGCCTTTTTGATTGGGCGAGCCTTACTCTGCGCACCAATCGCCAACTCTGTAAGCATTGACCATTCAGGAAAAGACAGCTTATACGTCTTCTGTGTTAGTTCATGTACGGGCGAACGCAGTGCCAAAACCTGATTGACGTTGGTTTTTGGGTTTTTCTGCGTTGAATCACCGAGTACATGTAAACGGCCTAAATCGTCTGTCGCCCAAAGAGCAGCGCTTTCCTCACCTAAATTTATGGCAATAGGAAGACGTGACATAGGGCGGATATTTTTCAACTCTTCTAATGAGGTCAGATCTTTTTCGATATTAATCGCTCTATATTGAGGGTTCTGTGCATCCCCAATATTAGGAAAATCGACACCGAACAAATAGACATCTGTTGGTAAATACTTAAAGTTATTACTCATCGTTATCTACCTCCAGAAAGCGTCCATAATTAGCATCGGCATTATATAACACTGGTGTTATCGTGTTTTGACCAGATTGAATCACCTTCCATGACTGAGCACCATTTCCATTCATTTCATAACGGAGATCTGGCCCATAACGTCTTATGGTTATTATTGCTGCTCCTCTTTGTGTTTCATTACCGTTGTTACTGATATTGCCCACTTTAGCATAAACGTTCTTTTCATCGCCTTCCTTAGAAAACGCAAGCCACGTTTTTTCTTCAACGTTGATCAACACTTTACGGTACGAGTTTACTGCCCACACGTATTTTCCATTAGGGCTGATGGCAATTTGGCGGTAGATACGCTTTTCAATATCGACGGAGTCTTCAAACTCTTTTTCAGGTAAAATCGTGTATAAGCGTTTGAGTGTCTTGGCGTCATAAACTCCCACCCCCAAGCCCGCGGCATTGATTAACTTGCCATCTACAATGACCGTATCTTCAGACAACGGTACATCTACCTCTTCTTTGGTTCCCGTAGCTAGTGTGTATTTAAAACGCTTAAAACCATCTGAGAAATAGATGTAACTAGAGTCGTCCGCCCAGACTAAATATGGCTTGGTGCGCGCACTGCCCAACTGAATGGTCTGTTGCGTTTTTAAGTCAAAGATCGCTTTTATCAGAGGCTCGCCATAACTGTATGCGTATGCCACATAACGATTATTAGGGGAACGGCTCGTCACAAAGGTCTGAGGTGACGCCATACTTGGCATATCATCCGTAACTAAACGTAAATCTGTCCCATCAATTTTCACGCTCCAAATTTTGTAGCCATTTTCGTAATCGTTTACGAGAGGGTCTCGTGAGCTGACATTATTCCACCAAAACTGAATTCGAGGTTTGTCATAAGAGCTCGCATCAGACAAGTCTTCACGAGGCCACTCTTTTGCTCTGCGAACAGCATAGCCTGGTTTTACGGGAAGTGTACCTGGGTATTCAGGCTTGGACAGATCTTCAGAGTAAACAATAAAGTTGTGCTCACTTTGCCATTGGCAGCGTGGTCCGGTTACATCTATGCGATCGAGTGACGTTGTTTCACCGACATCGTAACAAGCCTTCTGAGTAGGTTCTTTTTCTACGGATTGTGTTGTTACCGTATTCGAAGTTTGATTACTTTCTTCACCACAGCCATTTAATAACATAACTGTCGAAAGAAGCGTGATACTTAACGTTGTTCGTTTCATTTTATAATAGTTCCGTGAGTTCAATGTCTTGATAAATAACTGATATTAAGACCGTTTTATCTGAGTTATGAGATCGGCAATGACGAGTGAGATTGACCCTTTTAACTTCTGGTAACCAACCGCTAAACACGACTTCTTTACAATACTCATCCACAAACTCAGCCTCGCGCAAAAAAATCTTTTGGCTCCATGTTTCATCAACACACGCCAGTTGGAAAAAATCATCCGGTTGATCGCACTGAGGGTTACTTTTATATGTGATTACAATGCCTTCACTTGGTGAGTTAACAACAGCGGCAGCAACACCTTGCTCGTTTTGGCTGATGATATTGTAATCTGATTTGCTTGGCGCTTGAGTATCTAGATTCGGCAGCGAAATCACAGGTTCAGAGCTCGCATCAAAGTTGTGAGCGGAAGAATAATCACTGAGGTTAACTTTAACCGCTTTTTCATTATTTCCACTCTTTAATTCATTGAGTTGCTGAGTATTGAGTTGAGTCCGAGAATAGAAGAGAGCAACATCACTTTGTACGCTACCGTTTATTTTGTATGGAAGCCAAATATGAGGCAAAGGAACACCAAGATGCTCTCTCTTTGTTTTACTTCCAGCCTTAAATGGACTCAATTCGGTTTGAAGTAATTCTGTGTATGTTTCGCCTTCGTTGGGCCAACTCGCAACCACTACCTCAACTTCTTCTGCAGTAAGACCAAAAACACGGGCGCAAGCATATTCGTCCAACACACCCTCAAAGACTTTTTTACCGTCTTGGTACAACTGAAACGCTTCCCCGGACAGAAATGCTTCGGAGTCTTCGTCATATAAGCTAATATCGACTGATCTTTGAGGCGAGGACTTAGTGCTTTGGTAGAGTGATAGATCGACATCAGAAAAGCGTCCGTCGTTTTGAACTTGGATTTCTCGCCAAACTTCTGATTGCCAAACGACATAAATATAACCGCGATCGATAGATACATACCCTGAATCACTCTTATGAACTGGAACCACAGGCACCAACACGTTATCCCACTCATCCATTTGAGTTTCTTTATCAACGGGTTGCAGGTCTTCGGCGAGTTTAAGCAAAATTGGCTGAGGCTGGTCAGTGCAAGGGATTTTGATATAGAGCGTTTTGCCCTCAGCTTCGAGATCTTTAAATATCGCGAGGCTGCGGTGTTTGTTTTCTGTATCAGCCTTGCCTACAGTCACTTTTTCTTTTTGAGCTTCGGTTTTTCCCAACATCAAACATGCCGCGTTGCTAGACCACTGCCCTGCAAACTCGACAACGATTTTTTGATCTGGGCTTGGCTCAGAGGGGACATGCGTGTAACTACGAACTAAAGCAACATCGTCGGTAACCTGCTTGTATCCTGCTTTAAAAGCTTTGCTTTCATTCGAAGCAGATACAGAGTCAACGAGTGATTTAAGTCTAGGGAAGCTTTGCAGCTGAGAGTCCGTCAATGGCGAACGACGAGCAACGGTAGATAATGACACCCAATTGCCTTTCCCCAATTCGATTCTTATCGCAGCTAGCAATGCGCTGGTCGTGTTTTTGGCAGAGATGGAAATCTTTTGCGCCAATTCTTTAGGGAGGTTTCTAAGGATGTCATCTGAATTTCGCAAACGCGAAAGCTGTCCTATACACTCGTCCGGTGTAAGAACATAAGATAGCTCGTTGGAGGATAGCTTCGAGCTAGGTATAAATTTGCAAACTAAATGCATTTGAATTCTCCACAACCAACATCGTAAATATGGCTGCGGTGACAATTAAGCTGATAAGGCTTACAAGTACGATTTGGTCTGCGTATCCTACTTACTTAGCCATTTATTTTCAACGAGATAGAAAAATCGCCCGAAATCAAAAACACCAAAAAAATGGCGACTTTTACTATTAAAACATGCGATTTAACCACAATAAAAGCCAGTAACATCACCCACTCTGTCAAAATGGTAAAATCTTACTATCTAAAAAAATTTAATTTATGGACTGAAGTTAACAAAAATTGTAGTCACGTGCGCTTCAGGTAAGCACGAGGAAATTCAGAAGTTTATGAGGTGCCCTCCTCAGCAACAAACAACAAATTGACTGTTACTGAGGAAGTTTAAATAAAAAGGTGAGCGCATTACGCACTCACAAAAGTAACTGCTCTGAAGCTTGCTAGGATTAAATTTGCTTCATCGCGAGTTAAAGAGGCGAGGTATTACCCATCGACCTCATGCAGAACACTATACTCAGAGTATAGAAACGAGCGTAAATATATAATATTTAAAAAGATTTTCAACGCGACACATTCACCACAGCACCTGCCGAGCGACCATCACAATCACTTCATACACACCTAAAAGCAACATTGGCCTAGTTATTATAGTTATTCAGCCTTGTATTAAGACGATTCATTAATTCGAGTAACTTATCAATAAAGGCAATTATTTTGATAAATATCACAAAAAATCCCAAAGAAATAAAGCGAGCTAAACGCTCGCTTTATTTATGCCGCATTTTTTAAAGTTTTGTTCTCACTAAAATATCGGTTGTAAACAGCACCTAAGGAGGCTGTACTTGCGAAACGATCATAGTTAAATGTTGCTTGAGCCTCTTCGGCAGAGGCGGAAAGCTTATTGGTACCATTTACATAAATCGTCACTACCCCCTCCTTCAGTCCTGAAAGATCTAAATCAGTTGTCCATGAGTCTGAAAGCACGGTAGCCATGCCTGTGGCTTCTGTACCATCAGCGTCGACTGCTTTAATATCTATGAACTCACCATCTTCAAACCGTTCACTGCTACCACTTACTGTCACGCTTTCCACTCCAGTAACATCGTTGATAACGTCTAGGTGTATTGTCGGTGTAATTGGCATGGAGTAAGCCGTGTTCTGGCCACCGGTATTTCCTGATAAGTCTTGGTAGTCACGAACAAGCAACGCCACATTGAGCTCTGACGTGCTTGGTACCACCACATCACCAGTCCAAACACTTGGGTCCGCGGTTGCCACTAATGAAGTGATCGTCGTGCCACCTAACTCCGCTGCGGCGGATTGCAGATCTTTATCGAATTCCAGCGTTACCGTCACGCTTTGGCCGATGGCTTGGTGCTCAGGCGTAAACGTCACGTTAGTCAACGTTGGCAGAGACTGCGCGAGTGTAAAGCTCTGGCTTTCACTCACTTCAATGCCCGCTGAGTTCGTCCCCTTCACCATCACAGTATAAGTGCCATTGGTTTGGTGACTCATATCAATCGCGTCACTGGTCCAAGTGCCACCGGCTTGTACCGTTGCACTGCTGCTTTTCAATACCGTCGCGCTGCCTTGGGCTTTCACGTCAACACGCAAGGACTGACCATCAAAACGTGTTGACGTACCTTCGAATTGTAGCGTGGCGGCATGCGTTTCATCCACACTGCCCACTGGCACAATAGCTAAGGTTGGCGTGATCGGCATGGAGTAAGCCGTGCTCTGGCCACCGGTATTTCCTGATAAGTCTTGGTAGTCACGAACAAGCAACGCCACATTGAGCTCTGACGTGCTTGGTACCACCACATCACCAGTCCAAACACTTGGGTCCGCGGTTGCCACTAATGAAGTGATCGTCGTGCCACCTAACTCCGCTGCGGCGGATTGCAGATCTTTATCGAATTCCAGCGTTACCGTCACGCTTTGGCCGATGGCTTGGTGCTCAGGCGTAAACGTCACGTTAGTCAGCGTTGGCAGAGACTGCGCGAGTGTAAAGCTCTGGCTTTCACTCACTTCAATGCCCGCTGAGTTCGTCCCCGTCACCATCACGATGTAAGTGCCATTGGTTTGATGACTCATATCAATCGCGTCACTGGTCCAAGTGCCACCGGCTTGTACTGTTGCACTGCCGCTTTTTAGTACCGTCACGCTGCCTTGTGCTTTCACTTCAAGACGCAGGGACTGACCGTCAAAGCGTGTCGACGTGCCTTCGAATTGTAGCGTGGCGGCATGCGTTTCATCCACATTGCCCACTGGCGTAATAGCTAAGGTCGGCGTGATCGGCATGGAGTAAGCCGTGTTCTGGCTACCGGTATTCCCTGATAAGTCTTGGTAGTCACGAACAAGCAACGCCACATTCAGCTCTGACGTGCTTGGTACCACCACATCACCAGTCCAAACACTTGGGTCCGCGGTTGCCACTAATGAAGTGATCGTCGTACCACCTAACTCTGCTGCGGCGGATTGCAGATCTTTATCGAATTCCAGCGTCACCGTCACGCTTTGGCCGATGGCTTGGTGCTCAGGCGTAAACGTCGCGTTAGTCAGCGTTGGCAGAGACTGCGCCAGTGTAAAGCTCTGGCTTTCACTCACTTCAATGCCCGCAGAGTTCGCCCCCGTCACCATCACGATGTAAGTGCCATTGGTTTGGTGACTCATATCAATCGCGTCACTGGTCCAAGTGCCACCGGCTTGTACCGTTGCACTGCCGCTTTTTAGTACCGTCGCGCTGCCTTGGGCTTTCACTTCAAGACGCAGGGACTGACCGTCAAAACGTGTCGACGTGCCTTCGAATTGTAGTGTGGCGGCATGCGTTTCATCCACATTGCCCACTGGCGTAATAGCTAAGGTCGGCGTGATCGGCATGGAGTAAGCCGTGTTCTGGCTACCGGTATTCCCTGATAAGTCTTGGTAGTCACGAACAAGCAACGCCACATTCAGCTCTGACGTGCTTGGTACCACCACATCACCAGTCCAAACACTTGGGTCCGCGGTTGCCACTAATGAAGTGATCGTCGTACCACCTAACTCTGCTGCGGCGGATTGCAGATCTTTATCGAATTCCAGCGTCACCGTCACGCTTTGGCCGATGGCTTGGTGCTCAGGCGTAAACGTCACGTTAGTCAGCGTTGGCAAAGACTGCGCCAGTGTAAAGCTCTGACTTTCACTCACTTCAATGCCCGCTGAGTTCGTCCCCGTCACCATCACGATGTAAGTGCCATTGGTTTGATGACTCATATCAATCGCGTCACTGGTCCAAGTGCCACCGGCTTGTACTGTCGCGCTGCTGCTTTTCAATACCGTCGCGCTGCCTTGGGCTTTCACTTCAAGACGCAGGGACTGGCCGTCAAAACGTGTCGACGTGCCTTCGAATTGTAGCGTGGCGGCATGCGTTTCATCCACACTACCCACTGGCGTGATGGCTAAGGTCGGCGTGATCGGCATGGAGTAAGCCGTGCTCTGACTACCGGTATTCCCTGATAAGTCTTGGTAGTCACGAACAAGCAACGCCACATTGAGCTCTGACGTGCTTGGTACCACCACATCACCAGTCCAAACACTTGGGTCCGCGGTTGCCACTAATGAAGTGATCGTCGTACCACCTAACTCTGCTGCGGCGGATTGCAGATCTTTATCGAATTCCAGCGTCACCGTCACGCTTTGGCCGATGGCTTGGTGCTCAGGCGTAAACGTCACGTTAGTCAGCGTTGGCAAAGACTGCGCCAATGTAAAACTCTGGCTTTCACTTACTTCAATGCCCGCTGAGTTCGTCCCCGTCACCATCACGGTATAAGTGCCGTTGGTTTGGTGACTCATATCAATCGCGTCACTGATCCAAATGCCACCGGCTTGTACCGTTGCGCTGCCGCTTTTTAGTACCGTCGCGCTGCCTTGGGCTTTCACTTCAAGACGCAGCGACTGACCGTCAAAACGTGTCGACGTGCCTTCGAATTGTAGCGTGGCGGCATGCGTTTCATCCACATTGCCCACTGGCGTAATGGCTAAGGTCGGCGTGATCGGTAATTCGTGAGCGGTGTTATCCTCACCTATGTTGCCAGTCAAATCTTTAAATTGACTAACAACCAAGTCGACACTTAACAGCGCGGTGCTCGGAACTTGTACATCACCAACCCAGACCTTTTTATCTGCCGTTGCTGACAGAGAACTAATGCGATTTCCGCCAAGCGTAGCGGTCGCCTCTTGGAGCTCTTTGTCAAACTCAAGCGAGACACTCACGCTTTGCCCCACGCTCTGATGCTCGGGGTTAAATGTCACATTGGTTAGTTTTGGTAAGGTTCCTTCAACCGCGATACTTAAGCTGCTTCCTTTTCCAGGAATTGTGTTGGTACTTTGATAGCTATCATCCTCTACCTGTATTGTTATGTTTTTATCTTGCTTTTCTGGACTGATGTAATTAACCGTCCACGTAACGTTGTCTGAAGTGGACCACGTATCTTGCTTTAACGTTCCTGTTGCGCCGTTATCACTAGCGACAAGATGGACATCTGAGATATCAAAGTTCGTAACTTCTTCTGTAAAGTTAAACGCGAGCGTAATCTCTTCGCCTCCAAAAAGAGGGGCGCTTGAAGCAGCAGATATACTTAGCCCGGGAACGGTTGCAGCTTCCACATGTGCGTCAATAGAACTCTCGTTCTTATTATCCACTTTGTCTGTTGCTGCCACCGTGATCGTATGATCGCCTTTCGGTAACAAATAGCTTATAACATAAGGCCCCGCTTCAGTTGTCGGCTCAGTAATCGCTTGAGGAGCCACAGTGCTGCCACCACTCACCGCTTTTGACGTGACGAGGTTTAAATTTTTATCTGTAATGTATGCGCTAATTTCTAGCTGATACTTATCGTTTGTCGGCACCTTAGAGGTTTGATTAGCACTTAAGCCCGAAATACTTGGAGCGTCATAATCAACAATAGATTCGATAACCTTTCCATCATAACTTTTGCCTAGTAATTCAAAGCTTGTATTCTCTCTTCCAACTGAGTCCGTCACCGTCACCTTAAGGGTATATGACCCTTGGTTATCGACGGCAAAGTTCATCATTCCATTACCACTAGATGAGATAACATCACCTGAGTAACGCAAGGAATCACCGAGGCTTGGAATAAGCTCCACAGAATATTGTGAAGCTTTCACTCTTTCTCCTTCCACCGTAGATACCGTAAACGGCTGGCTTGCCTTGGTTAAAAACAGTTTCCCACCCTGCAAACTCGTAATTCCATCGAAATCAACTGTGACTTTAGGAACACTAATATCAATGACTTTTCTGATATCAGAATACAGTCCGACGCTATCTGTCGCTTTGATGTCTACTGTGATTGAACCACGCCCCTCTAACTGAGATTTCGGTAGTTCAAAGTACGTAGATGAACCATTCCCATCCTCTACTCTTTCTTCTTGATAACTCGGGTTTAAAACCGAGTAGTTTACTGTTGCCAGGCTGCTACCAGTGTCCGTTATGTCAAAACGAAAACGAACATTATCAGGATTTGTTGGCGATTCGGTTACGATAATCTCATCGCCAACACTTGGAGGTGTGTTGTCAACTTTAATATCAACGGTCGCTTCACCGACTCTCGACCACACATCCGTTGCGGTAATCGTTGTCCTGATCGTTTTTCCATCCGCATCGCTAGGAAGTTCACTTGTAAATGTTGAACACTTGTAGGTTGGATCATCTGCACACACCTCTAATTGTGCAAACTTCTCCGGATTATCTTTATAGTTGTAGGATTCCGTTCCAAACCTGGCCATCACATTGTCTAGTCTAGAGTTTTCATACAGCTTAATTCTGAATTTGGCGACAAGCTGCTGACCATTAATGGTTGTGTTTCCGACCGGATCAGTAATTTCAACGACTACCGAACCTTTAGGTAATTCAAGCAGTAGATCGTGCTCTGGCGTCAAGTTTCCTGCTAAATCAGATAAGTTCTTGATTTTGTATTCTTGAGTTGTACTCAGGCCATCAATAATATCGGCATAGGATTCAGAATACGTACACTTGATATTTCCAACACCTTTGGCACAAGTCGTTGGTGTATAAGCTTTGTTGCCAAGATTACGAACCAACTTTGGATATTCATCTGAACTTTCGGTATTCACGCCTGATAAAGCATCATTGAAAGAGAGCTCAAATGTGAGCATCTTCTTCTTCAAAGCTTCATCAAACCAAACATCACTTCCTTTAAAACTGTATGAGTTACCATCTACGACTGTCGGTGCATCAATATCCACCATCGAGAAATTGAACTTGTTGATCGTTTCACGTCCATTTGTAGCCAAGGTTTTAGTGATCAAAGTAACAGGTGCTTTGGTCATGTTTTGCCCAACATTGACACTACAACTGTAAGGTTCTTGCGATACGTTGATAACACCAGAAGTTGGTTGCTCATTAGTTGGTGGCGCATCTAGAGAGTTGTATTCTTCACGAACCCAACACTCTAACGTTTTGGCTTTGACCGCACTCAATGTAGTAAAGGTGACATCAAGAACACCATCAGATAAGTAATTTTGGAAGTCCAGCGGGCTTTCAACTGTTAGAACCACGCCTTCACGCTGTACGCTAAAGGTTTGGTTTACTTTTCCAACCTTTCGGTCTTTTTCATCAAGGTAACGAACTTTGTTATAAACTTTGATATCAAGTTCATAATTACCATCTTTGGCAATTTGTGTAGAAAGCAACGTTGCAGTCCAAGTGCCATCTGCGGTTTCTGAGAACGTAAAGTTAGTCCCGTTTTGCTCTCCAGAGAATCTATAAGTTGAGTCAATTCGATCAACGCCACTATCATCAACAATATCAAGCGTAAGTACGATATTCCCATCTTGATAGATGGTGTTATTTGTAATTGGCGTTCCATCCGTGTAACTCATCGCCAGCGTCACCTGCGGGATTGAGTTGTACACTTTGACGGTAAAATCTTGCTCATCACTGGTTAAGGTTGTGTTGCCACGAACATCAGACCCTTTTAAACGAATCTTGTGTGTACCCGAACCTAAATCACCAAGACTCACTTTGAGATCCTCATTGATTTTTGTACCAGGAGAGCCAGGTAATGGTTCCAGATCGCTAAACGTCCAATACTCTAGGCTTTCTCTATTTACGCCATTAATTGAAACATCACCGTTTGCATTTAGGTCTAGCGCCGTTAGGTCAAAGACATAGTTACCTAAGTAGTAGTCATTCGCATTGAAACCACTTAATCCTAATGTTGGTCCATCACGATCAAGAATAACCTTGTGCGCGTTAGAACTAGACTCAAAACCATAAATATCGGTTGCTTTTACATACAATGACGTTGTTTTTTCATCTTCAGAAATGTCTATTTTATCTGTGTCACTCTTGATAAGAGACATGACAAACTCTTTAGATGAATCCGTTGGCACAATTGTCTTAATTGGCGAATCTTTACCACTTTGATACAGCGAGACTTGCTCAAGGTCTGAATCGTCTATTACGGATTTAAATCGCACGTTGAACTCACGCCCTATAACATAGTTCTCTTTGGACAATGTGTCTTCAACCCAAGGCGTATTTAGGATGATTTCAGGGCCTTTGTTATCGACTTGGAAGGTAAATTTCCCTGTTGTACTAACATTGGCAGGGTAAGCGTTGTCCGTCGCAGTGACGTAAAATTCATTCCATTCATCGTAATCAAATGCTTTTGAAACCAGTTGGACTTTGACGTCAGGCTGTTCACCAACTAGGTATGGTACGTCACACGCCTCTGTTAGAGGGTCACAGCTTTCTAATGTCAGAGCCTGACCAGATCCGCGGCGCAAATCTATTTTTACGTTATTGCCAGAGCTTAACGTCCCCCAATCAATGACAGGTGTCCATTGGTTATTACCACCTAAACGGCTTTGAACCTGCTCACTTTTTACAATAGGGGCTTCAGAGTCGATACGAATATTGAATCTCGGAGCGGTGCTAGTTAACTCTGAAACGGAGTTACCTAAGTTGTCCTCTGCTGCTGCAACAACTAACCAATCTCCATCACCAGGATAAATCGTAGAGCCTTGATTTGAACAAATCTCGCCCGTACATAGTTTGACTTTAAACGCGTCTTTCGAGTTACTTGCAAAGTTTTCTGGTGTATATGTTACTTTTTCACCGGTTTGCTGGTAGAAAACAAGGCCCCTCGAGGCAAGCTTATCACCAACAATATCCTCAACCTTGAAGGTTAATTCATGAGTATTGTTCGCATTTAAATAAATACCGTTTTCTACAGGTTTACCATCGACATCATTCGGTGGAAGGTAACTGGCCTTAGGGAAGTCGTTATCAATAAACACCGATTCTATAAACGGAGATTTACCATTGTAACCATACGCATTGCCATGTGGGTCCATAGCACTGGTCTCCACGGCAAACTCTATAATGTCTTTTAGTTCACTAGACTGGGAGTTGAGGGTGAAGAAGTACTCTTTTCGATAAGCATTGCTGCTGCCTGAGTTTTCTACGATGTTGATGTCCAGTGGTATTTCAATATTTGGCTCATTAGCTTGATACCACATCGTGCTAAACTTCGGGCCGTAAGCGTCGGTTCCTACAATACCAGAAGGATCGTCTAGGACAATTTTAGAAACAACCTCGCCAGCGATATAAAGCCTATTACCAACCATCGTCTCTCTACCGCTTTCAATGGTTAATTTTGGCTGCGGAGGCAAGGTATCGATACTGCTACCCTCTGTATCAAAAATGTTCTTACCATTTAAGTCAGGATTAGCCATCGAAATATCATCAGCATAGAGCTGCGCGATATTGGTCTCAATACCGTATTTGCTCGCCATGATTTCATAATACGATTGCGCCAGGTCTTTTCGGTAAGTTTCAGCGCCAAACGTGTAAGAATCGAGCGTAACTTGACTTCCTCCTGCCCCTATACCATTTGCTTTTCCATCGTAGCTAAAATCATCGTAAATAGCAGATGCAAAATCTAATGAGTTATTTCTTGGCATTCTCTCGGCAATACTATCAATTGCTTCAACAAGGAATCGGTGTAGATAGTCATTTGATGGCTTGTCTGGAATCGCTTTAGTTGTAAGCATTTCATTGGTTGCATAAGACACAACCGTTGGGTCAAACCCAAAGAATGAGTTGTTATTCGTACCTGATAACGCGTAGCGCACCTCATCAAGAATTTGAATCGCACGTTCTGAAGTTTTCTCTCCCGCTGTCACTTGATCCCACTGGAAATCAAACAAACCAGTCTGATATGTCGATAGTTCAGTAATATAGTAAGTTTGAGAACCTTTGAGCTTAAAATACACACCAATATTGGCCTTGTTTAAGTCAACCGTTACTTTCTTGGTCCCTGGATCTCTTTTCCATTGGTAATAGTATGGCTCACTGCCTTCGATACCAATTAAACGAACACGCATGAAATCATAATTCACTACGTCAGTTGTGGTTTCACAGCTCGCTACGTCAAGAGCCATAGACTGGTCACTTTCCAGTTGCTGGATAGTGGTACAACTTGCAAGTGAAGTGAATTCACCACTTGGGCTCAACCCTTCAAGTTGAGCTCGCGCACCAATAAATGGTGTCACCACTTTTATGGTTGGTAGGTCAAAGCTACTTCTAAAATATACTTCTCTTGGAGTGCTTTCGTTATCAGACTCATCGACGGTTTGAATGACTAACTTTTGACTACTGTTTTCTGATACCGATTTAAAGCTGTCACCCAAAATATCTCTTACAAAAGGAATGTAATAGATGACATCCTCTACTCGCCCATTGCTATCTAACAGCGTTTCGTGCGGAATTTTTGCGATGTAATCGTCATCGGATGCGGTTGTGTCAATAACTTGCTGAAGTGAGTAGTTGTTATCGTTGTTTTGGCTTACGTAGTACTTGACGACGAGCTTAAGCTTATTAGCGTTGGAGCCTAAAACCGTATCGGTGTTTACGTCTGATACTTTCACACGAACATAAGGGATTTTATTCTCTTTCAATAAATTAGCGTTGAAGTTACTAAAATCTATCCCTTTTAATGAGCTCTGAATCCCTAAACTTGCGTACGCATAGTCAATCTTCAGGAAATCGCGGCTTGCTTGAACATTGTCTGGGGTGTACGTATCTTGAGAGTAGATACCATCGTAAGTGGTTCGTTCACCATCTAAACCCACATTTACGTACGTCATTGACGTACCTTCAGGATAGGTTATCGTCTGTGCTGGCGCTTGATCGTCACGACTTACTGCATGCTGCGCAGAGCCCGTATTGCCTTTGCTATCCTTCGCTCGAACCTCAAAGACCGTCGTAGATAGGAATTCATCAGTTGGGTAAGCCTTACTAAACTCACAAGCATTTCCAGACTCTACAGTGACAGGAGAACATGTGACGCCCTCATGTAAGCCATCTTTAAATGAAATACTGACAGAACTAATCTCTTGCGAGCTTTCTTTTACAACCCCTTTCAGAACGTATTCTTTAAGTTGGTTATTAATTGCACTCGCCGATGTAATATCGATAACAGGCGCATCGTTATCCCATTCAAAGTTGATATGAAGACCCGAATGGCTGCCTGGAATTAACTCATTACCCAGTACATCCGCTGTATATAAGACTAACCGTGCTGCTGTTACGTTTGAGAGCCCTGTGGCAGGGTTCATATCTACACTATCGATCTCTTTAGTATTAATGTTAACTTTAACGTTGGTCTCTCGAAGGCCAACTTCAAAATCATCAAATTCAACCGAACAGAATGTGCTTCCAAAATCTTGTATGTCGTTACATTGAAATTCACCAGACCAAGAGCCATTAATCTGATACTGAATAAAGGCGGATACGTCTTCTACACCGATATCATCAACAATTTTTAGGTCAACTTTATCGGTGCCTGCAAGTACATCACGGTCAATGCGTGTCACGATAGGCGCTGTGGTATCAATCTCCGTCCCATCTCGCGGTGGAATGATGCCATCTGTACTGCCATATGTACCTAAGTCATTAAGCTTCTTACTAAAGTCGACATAGTCGGCAGCATCAGTACCAGAAATATTGATACTTGGGTCGTTTACCACGATCAAAACGTGCTGAGATAAGTCACGTGTGTAAACGTCGCTGTTTATCTTTTTCTGTCCAAAGCTGAGGGGAGTCACTGCTCCTGAAGTCTTGCTCACTTCAAGACCATCAAGAACACCATCTGCAATAACATCCCGATATTGGATGTCAGCGAAGTGCATCGAAGTGTAGACGTTATCGCTGTTGCCGTATTTTTTTATAAGATCGTAAGAGTAAGACGAGTATGCTGTTAATAAAGCACCGTATTGATGCCCAGCACTAGCAAAACTGCTTTGCCCACCTTTGGTAATATCAATAGGTTTGGTCTCATTTACGTCAAAACCATACATGCTATTGATACTATCCAAAGCGGTTGAAAAGGCACTTTCATCTGTGGCCCCCTGAGAAATTTTGTACTTTGCCAAGCCTGCTGCCAAGTTCGACAGCGGAGTAAGCATTAACTTTTGCTCACTCCCCTCTTTAAAGTTCACAACACCTTCAAATTTAAGTGTCTTCGCATTACTCACAGATACCGTTTCATTTGTAAACGGATCGGTATAACTCCCCTCTTTTGCAACAACAAAAAGAGGCATTGACGAAGATTCAAACTCTAGCAGATAGTTTCCGAAGGCATCAGACGTCGTGTTAGCCAACTTCCGACCTAAGTTTCCATTTTTGAACTCGAAAACCTCAATCTTGGCGCCATTGACTGGGGCGTCAAACACCATACCGGAAATGCTTCCTTTGCTTCTAGCTGGAGGTGTGTTGTCTCCTCCATCACCACCACCACATGCACTCAATAAAAGAGATGTAAGCGTAAGACCTAATGTTAATTTCAGCGTATTTTTAGCGAACATAGTAATTTGGCAAAATATATTTTCCCAAGATTATATTATTGAAAAATATTTTCTCAACGTGACATTAACACCAACAAAATAGGCATAAACACCAAGCCAACCGTCACTTTGACTGAATTATTAAAATTATTTTTACATCCTATAATTATTAACTTAGTGAAAACAGAGGAATTACTCATGCTTTAATGCTAGTTTTTATTTAAAATATTATACTCTACGCACAACTGTCAGTATTGATAAACCAACAAAACTAATGACTATTTTAATAATAAAAAGGAGTGTGCAAGCTCCTACCGTAGCCCTTATCACTACTGCGTTAATCATATTGATTAGCGTATCGCTTTCTCACTACTTCCTCACTCCTGTGGATAGGCTACCTACCATCAAGCCTTTAGAATTCGAAAGTGAGAATGTGCAGCCACCAATTAATAAGAATACTCGTAGGCAAAAAATCACTATCGGTGTTGTTGAATACTCTTTTGTCGCTTCATTATTAAAATCAGGAGTGAGTCAAAAAGAGATCAACTTGCTATTAGCACATATCAAAAGCAAGTTTAATATTATTGACTCTATTAAAAGAGGTGATAACTTTATCTTAAGAACTAAATTAAATAGTAAAAACGAAACTTACATTAGTTCTTTTTACTATTTAGGCAGTAAAACTGATTTATTTATTATCAATGATGGTCACGGTAACGTATTTGATGAGCATGGTGTGTCGATAAATAATCAGTTCATGTTTTCTTCACCCTTTGATAAAAACTACAGAGTGAGCTCTGACTATGACTTAAAGCGAACACATCCAGTGACCAATATAACGACTCCGCACTTAGGCACTGATTATGCCACACCTGTAGGTACACCGATTCGTAGTATTGCTGATGGCATCGTTTTAAAGTCCCGCTACAACCGTTTTGCCGGCAACTACATTAATATCCGCCACACAAATGGCTCTGTATCACGCTACCTACACTTATCTCAGCGCAACGTCCATGTTGGTGAGAAGATCAGCCGAGGACAAGTGATAGGGAAAACGGGTAACACAGGAAGAACAACAGGGCCGCATTTACACCTTGAACTGCACATCAATGGTATTCCAATTGATTACGAGCGATACATTCAAAGGCACCCAAACGCTGACGTAAATATAGAAATGCTGATTGCAGCGAGAAAAGAAAAAGCAGAGTTAACAGCGGAATGGCAACGGTATGAGCAGTCAAATAGGTAACAACAGTCACTTCGATTCGTGTATTCTTCCTACTGCCATTTATCCGCAACTACAGTAGACCATAACTTTGCTCTAAATCACATAAAACCTTTTCAAATAAGCGACTTTTACTGAAATTACATGTGGTCAATAAAAAATGATAATTTATCGATTTTACTGAAATAACCCAAGCATGTTCATACGCATGATGTTTTCTTGGATTTCTGAATCGTGCAAGTTACAGGTTGAGCACTTCTCTTTGCCTTCAATTTTGTATTTCAGACAGCACGTTTCTCTTCTCACGTAGAGCTTTTGAAAGCCATTAAAGATCACCTTTTTCACTGCGTTTAATTCACCGCCTTTTGGTGTAACCGCGTTAAATAGGTTTTGCTGCCACTTTGATGCCGCTTGCACATCTAGATCTAACGTGTCATTGGCCAATGGTTGATGCGCAAGTTTAGAAAATGCTAAATCACACGCGTACAAGGCATTCCCCCAAAACACTTTCGGGCTGACTTTCTGCTTTTTGTACAACGGCACCAATGGTTCTGAGAGCGTCTTAATGACTTGCGCGAGTTTCTCATCTAACGCCAGTTCCGATTCCACTTGCATCGCTTCGTTGTCACTTTCAAGAGAAAAGAAAAGTGTTGCACTCGACACTTCAATGCTTGCGACACGATGGTCTTCACCAATGGTCAGATACAGGTCATCGAGTGTTAATTGCAGCACACGATCAAATACTACCCGATGACCGACCAGCGACGTCAGCAAAATCGCGTTAAACACTTTCTGCCAGATCGGTACGGCAAATGGCAGCTTTGCCTCAATAGAGTTTGCGTAATCTTGCACAACAGCAGGAAACTCACGCTCAAACCATTCACTGGCTTTGATGCCTTTCGGCTGTTCAACAAAGCGCAAGCGGAAGAAAGGTTCATGTCGATTCAATAGGGCTTGCTGCTCTGCGATAGTCAGCGTTTTAACATTCTCAGGCAAAGCCACTAAAGTACGAAACTGATTAAACAGGTTTTCCATTAACGCACTTCCTCACGAACATAAGCTTTTGGTAAACAGTAAACGTAGCCATCAATGACTTCCATTTTTCCTTCCACTTTAAACACCGATTCAAGGGTCGATTCAGTGAGCACATCCAAAGGCGCTCCCTGTTTTAAGATCTGACCTTTTTTCATTAGTACCAGTTCATCGCAGAACTGCGCAGCTTGGCTCAGTTCATGCAGAACATAAACGATGGTTAAGTTGCGTTCCTTGTTCAACTTATCGAGTACTTCGAGTAACTCGAGTTGGTGACCTAAATCGAGATAACTGGTTGGTTCATCTAGCAATAACCACTGTGCTTCTTGCGCCAAACACATCGCCAGCCAAACGCGCTGACGCTCACCACCCGACAACGTGCTAACCACACGCTTTTCGTAGCCAGCCAACCCGACAGAAGCAAGTGATTCAGTAATCACTTCTTGGTCACGCTCGCTGTTGCCCTGATACCACTTGCGATGAGCAACACGACCAAGCGCAACAAGTTGCTCGACCAATACGCCCTCTGGTGCCGTAGGATGTTGAGGCAGAATCGCAATGTGTTTAGCGAGATCTTTAAGCTTCCATTGGTTAAGCGCTTTGCCTTTAAAAGTCACGTCGCCTTTTTTCGCTTTGATCGCACCGGTTAAGGTCTTCATCAGCGTACTTTTACCGCACCCATTTGGACCAATGAACGCCGTTACCTTACCTTCTTGAAGACGGATGTTCACATCGTTCAAGATCATCGTATCGTTGTAGCCTGAGGTGAGCGATTGCCCTTCAAGCCCTTTTGAAGATAGGGTCATTATGAATGTTTCCTTAACAAGAAGAGGAAAAATGGCACACCAAGCAGTGCGGTAATCACGCCCGCTGGAATTTCGGTTGGGAACAGTAAGTGTTTGGCTAAAACATCCGAAAGAGCGAGGAAGCCAGCGCCGAAAATCAAAGTCGTAAACATGGTTCGCAAAGGATCATTCGCACTGAGCAAACGTGCAATGTGCGGAATCACCAATCCCACAAAACCAGTTGGCCCAACAGCTGAAACGGCGGGCGCAGTAATAAATACCGTACCTAACAAAATCCCCAAACGCAGCAGATCACCATTGATACCAATACCACGCAAAATCGCGTCATCGTAGCGTACCCATTTCAATGGCAAATACACCAAAGCGATGAACGCTAAACAGGCCAAGAACCAAGGCAAAAGATAACTCACTTGCTCCCAACCTCGGCCATACATGCCACCTGCCATCCATTGCAATGCGATGTCGGTTTTACCCTGACCAATAGTGAAGATCAGCGCCGAACTCAATGCGCCAAGAATCGCCGTGATCGCCACACCTGTGAGTAGAGTTAGACTGGTATTTCCGATTCGGCTCACGATCAAAACAGGAATCGCACTGAGCAAACCACCCGCCATTGAAAACAGCAGCAATGCGCTTTCTGTGGTGATATTCCAATTAAACCAAGCGGGCAACAAAATCGCACAAACGGCACCAAGAGAAGCACCAGCGTTCACACCTAAAATACCGCTGTCTGCCAACGGGTTTTTAAGGGTGGTTTGCAGCAATAAGCCTGAAACTGCCAGCATCATACCCGCCATTATCGCCAGCAAAAATCTTGATAAGGTTAGCGACCAAAATGGGTGATAAGTACCATGAGTAATAAACAGCTCGCCTACTTGTCTAAGCTCTGAGTTAGAGGCGATAAACAGCGCAGGAGCGAACACCAGCAAAGCCAAGCAAGGGAATAAGAAACGTGTTTTCATTAATTCCCTCTCAGCTTACGGACAATCAACATAAGAAACCAAGGCGCACCTAATGTCGCGGTAATGACGCCAATAGGAATTTCCAGCGGCATAAGCAGGGTTCGAGAAAGGAGATCCGCTGCGGTGACGAGTGCCGCACCAATAACAGCTGCGCCGCCAAGCCCCAATCCCATCATGCGTGCGAGATGAGGGGCAACAAGGCCAACAAAACCAACAGGACCAAATGCACCAACCGCAACCGCAGTAAGCACAACAGAAACAAAACCAAACGCCAATCTATAACGGTTAATTGCGATACCTAGACCACGAGCAACCGTGTCATCCAGCAGTAAGTAACCACGCTGTCGATGTGTAACCGCAAGCAAGATAAACGCCGGAATGACGGTGTAGATAAGCGGCGTAAACACCGACCAATTCGCGCCCGCGTTACTGCCCGTTAACCAGAAAAACAGTGACTCACTGTCTACACGATCCGACAGCAGAATGTAGGTCACCGCAGCTTGGCAAAATGCACTCACAGAAATGCCAGCTAACGCCAACCGCGCTGGTGTGACGCCCTGTTTCCAACTGATGGATAAGGTAATGGCACCGCCAAGCAATCCCCCCACAATCCCCCAAAACAAAGTTGGCAATGGCAGCAAGAACATGGTCGCCGTCAACACGCTAAGCGCTGCGCCAGACATAACACCAGTCAGGTTTGGAGACGCTAACGGGTTGCGAACGATGTCTTGCATGAGCGAGCCTGATACCGCCAACGCCGCCCCACCAAAGAGTGCGATTAAGGTACGAGGTAAACGCAATTCCCAAAACACTAAAGATGCTTGGCTGCTTGAATCAGAAATCAAAAACGCCATGATTTGCAGCGCATCAAAACGGTAAATCCCACTCGACAAAGACGCATAAACCACTGCTAGCAGCAAAACCGTCGTCAAGCTGCGAACCATCACCGCACTTGGTTTGGTTACCCTAAGAGCATGAGCCATTGATCACCTCATAAACTCGTTCAACAGAAGGCGCTGGGAAAAGATCGGGATACACTTTGTGGGCGATATCCATCGCGACCCAAATTCGTGAAAGTGGCCCTTCTGGCTCTCGCCATGTCATATCAACCAAGTAAACTCGATTGTTCTTCACCGCTTTTAAGCTCTGCCAAATTTTCGATTCGGTAAATTGTGGCTCGGCGTTCTGGTACATGAAAATCACATCTGGATCGAGTTTCACCAACCACTCAAGACCCACTTGCCCAGAAAACGGCGTTTTCGTCGCGTACGGCGAGTCACCATTCGCACTTCGGATATTCAATTTTTCCATAAGAGCCACGGACATAAAGTGTGAGTAGTATGCTCGCGGAGTGACGCCTGCGCTTGTCAGAAATAGGCCAGAAAGCTGTCTTTTACCAAGCTTTGATTGCATCTCATTAAGAAAACCCTGAAAACACATATTTAGTGCATTGCCCTGCCCTTCTCGCCCTATTGCCATGCTTGCACGCTCTACCGCAGAAAAACTGTCTTCTAACGTAATCAAATCAAAGCCTAGAGGCGGTGCAATTTCGACGAAACGCTGATAATAAGGCTCTAACATTCGCCCCAATCCAACGACCAAATCGGGCTTCACATCGTACAAAGCTTCAAAGCTGGTTCTTGAGCGATTACCAAGACTTGGCACGTCATTTAAAGCGGAAAGATAAGGAGGAAATCCACCAGGGTAATCAGACACGCCAACAGGCGTCTCACCCATTGCTAATACTAGCTCCGCGCCAAAGGTAGATACGCTTGCAACACGCGGGAAATGAGTCACATTTGATGTTGAAATTGTATGGTCTAGATCATCGACGACCGATGCGTTCAAGCCACTTGCATAAGAAAGCTGAATAGACAGCATTTGGCTAATTATTGAAATGATAACGACTGCTGTAAAATTGCCCATTAAATTACAAATGATAATTATTGATATTTACATTACTTCTTTGCGTGCTAGACTACCACGTAATTACAAAGTGCTCAATAATCGCTAGCTAAATCAATTTATTAACAAGTTTACAAAAGACAACTTTTAGTTGCAGGAAGTTATGAAACTCAAACTATCTAAGCTAAATATTGCAGTGGTAAGTGCAATTACTCTTTCACCTTTCGGCGTTTCAGCGGAAAGTAACGACCAAGTCCAAGCAATGGAAACAATGGTTGTTACCGCAAGCCGTTCTCAACAGCTGCTTAACGACGTTCCTCGCTCTGTGACCGTTATCGACCAAGCACAACTTCAATCTCAATTGAACCAAAGCCGCAGCATCAACGATGTGCTTTCAACCTTGGTTCCAGGTATGGGGACTTCTGTTCACGGTAACCTGAGCAGCAAAGGTCAAAACCAAATCCGTGGTCGTCGCGTTTTGCTATTGATTGACGGTGTTGCACAAAACAACAGCTTCCTAGATTTTGGCCAAGAGTTGTCGGCGATAGATCCACAAAATGTTGAACGTATCGAAGTTATCCGTGGTGGTTCTGCGGTTTACGGCCTTGGTGCGCAGGGCGGTATCATCAACGTGATCACAAAAATGCCAAAAGAAGGCGCAGTAGAATACCGCACTAAAGTTGGCACAAGCTTCCAAGAGTTTGGTAGCGATGCGTTCACTTGGAACGTGTACCAAGAAGCGACAGGCGGTGATGAGAAAGACCAATGGCGTCTGGGTCTGGGTTACGAGCAACGTGGTGGCAGCTACGATGCTAACGATGACCGCCTACCTTCGGTAAACAACGAAGATGACATGGACAACCTAAACGTAAACGGCGTTTGGAACCATAACATCGACGAAGATCGTTCGCTTACTTTCACTTTCGGCGTTCGTAACATTACTGATAACGACGGCTGGTGTGCAGCGAATGGTGACGCAGCTAACGGCAAACCTGCAGAAGCGGTTCACTGTGGTTCAGGTTACAACAACGGCGTTGCAGGTAAAGATGGCGCGAAACCAAACGATGCAACACGCACGTTCGCTAACTACCAAGCACGTTACCAAGATCTGGGCTTTAGCCTAGGTATGCTAGATGTAACAGGTTACTGGATGACTCAAGACACTGAGACATTCACGCTTGCGATGAAAGACAAGAACCCAAATTCTCCAACCTTTGGTCAAACACTATACGGCCACAACGAGACAGATTTTGATCGTTTCGGCGTGAAAGCTAACATCTCTAGCCAAATTGATTGGGCATTCGTTACTTGGGGTATGGACGTTGAACAACAGTCGTTCAAACAGCCAAACAGCGTCGGTTTCTACAACAACACACCGGATGTAGAGCAATTTGCTATCGCACCATTCGCTCAGTTCATCACTGATGTAAGCGACAACACCGTTCTTTCTTACGGTATCCGTTACGAGTACGTACGTCTAAGCGTGGATGATTTCACTGTAGGTAACACGCACAACAACGCAGGTGACCAAGTTCAAGGCGGTGATCCGTACTTTGACGAGTTCCTATTCAACATTGGTGTGACACACGATCTGACCGACAACCACCAGCTGTTTGCGTCTTTCGCGCAAGGTATGTCAACGAACGAAGCACTACGTGACATTCGTTCTGGTAACAGCTCGACCGTTGAAGGTGCTATCAAGCCAATCACTACAGACAACTACGAAGTGGGTGTGCGCGGTTTCCTTGGTGAAGCAGACTACTCTCTTGCTGCGTTCTACAGCGAATCTGACCTAGGTTCGACACTGAACGTAAACGAAGCAGGCGATGCGCTAGAAAGTACTCGTGCACCAGAGAAAGTTTGGGGCGCGGAAGCAACGCTTGGTTACAGCATTCTTGCTAACCTTCGTACAGACAGCACCATCTCTTGGCAAGAAGGTGAGCGTAAGCTTAACGAAGACAGCGGCTGGGAACCACTAGACGGTACACGTATCGCACCACTGAAAGTAACGTCTGTTATCAGCTACGACACTTACGAATTCGGTCGCTACAACATGACGCTGGTTTACTCAGGCAACCGTGATAAAGAAGATGAAATCACTTCTGGCGCGAAATACGCAGTAGACAGCTACTTCGTTGCAAACGCAGGTGTGGACTACGATCTTCCATTCGGTACGTTAAGCTTCGCTGTAGAAAACCTATTCAACGAAGACTACATGACGGCGTACGCGCAATCAGAGCGTAACAACTCACGTTACTACAACGCACCGGGTCGTCGCTTCCACTTGAACTACGAAGTGAAATACTAAACTTAAAACACAGAAAATGCGCTTAATCAGATTAAGCGCATGTCTTTCACTTCTACTGTTAAATTCGTGATTTATTACCTTAAAATTCAAATTAGTGCCGGGTACTAGCTTTGTTTCCTAAATCAGGCAACTAAATCTTCAACCCATGAGCTGAGCAGCTAAGTTCACTCATATACTTAGGCTAACAGCCAGCCTCGCTACAGAACAACCAATTGGAAACACAACAACCAAGCTTTAATCACCCGCTGTTAACAGACATTTTTAATTAAGAGACTGTTCAGCTATGGAAGCAAATCAAGCAAGGGAACCAACCTGGAAGACCTCGCCTATTTAATGACTTAGCGATTACGATGGCTCCTATGGTTAAGCATGTATTTTCATTGCCGCTTAGTTAAGTTTGAGAAATTACAATGCTCAAGTTGGAAAAACCTACGCCATGATAGAAGTGTTAAGCAAACTCACTTAGCTAGGTATTTCATCCTAAAGCAGATATAAAATAGCCCCTTCAAAAATGTCATAAACTTAAAAAGCAATAGACTTATGAAGAGGCAATATCAAATTATGGTTGCACCAAATATCAATATATGGTTGCTTTTACACTTGTTACATTCAGTCGATTTACTCTTTACCGAACACGTTGTTCTCTTGTTCTTGAACGCGGATGAATGTAGTACGCTTGGTTAGCTCTTTAAGCTTTGCTGCACCTACGTATGTACAAGTTGAGCGAACGCCTCCAAGGATGTCTTGAATAGTACCGTGAACGCTACCACGGTATGGCAATAATACGGTTTTACCTTCGGCCGCACGGTAGCCAGCGACACCACCTGAGTGCTTATCCATCGCGCTCTTCGACGACATGCCATAGAATTTCATGAACTTCTCGCCGTCTTTCTCGATCACTTCGCCGCCTGACTCTTCGTGACCCGCTAGCATCCCGCCTAGCATTACGAAATCCGCGCCACCACCGAATGCTTTCGCTACGTCACCCGCACAAGAACAGCCACCGTCACCGACGATCATGCCACCAAGGCCGTGCGCTGCATCGCCACACTCGATGATTGCAGAAAGCTGCGGGTAACCAACACCCGTTTTTACACGAGTTGTACAAACTGAGCCTGGGCCGATACCCACTTTAACGATGTCTGCACCAGCTAGGATTAGCTCTTCACACATATCACCAGTAACCACGTTGCCTGCAGAAATGACCTTGTCTGGGAACTCTGCTCGCACGCGTTCAACATACTCGACCAAATGCTCTGAGTAACCATTTGCAATGTCGATACAAATGAAAATAAATTCATCTGAAAGTGCCATGATGTCTTTGGTTTTTTGGAAGTCTGCGTCAGATGTTCCCGTAGACACCATAACGTTATTCATGGTTACTTTATCTGCTGATTTAGCAAACTCAGCCCAATCTTCTACCGTGTAATGTTTGTGAACAGCGGTCATTACACCATGCTCAGCCAGCGCTTTAGCCATTGCAAAGCTACCAACCGAATCCATGTTTGCTGCGATTACTGGCACACCAGACCATTGACGACCACTATGCTTGAATGTAAAATCGCGGGTTAAATTTACTTGAGAACGGCTCTTAAGGGTAGAACGTTTCGGGCGAAACAGTACATCTTTAAAACCTAACTTAAGTTCTTGTTCGATACGCATTGTGTAATTCCTTGATTCATATGTATATGTGTCATTTCAGAGTGCGTAGTGATTTCGTTGGCAGACGAGTTCACTGTTCTTCGGACACAAAAAAACCGGAGCGTTGGCAGACGCTCCGGTTTTCAGCATTATAGGCTGTGATTTATTTCCTACAAGTCTGATATTTGAATTTTTTTTGTGATACCATCTTGATAATCGCATATCAAAAACGCTCCCCAAGTCATCAAAACCTCTTATTATTTATATCTATCAACAACTTGAGAAAGCACTTAAGTTAAACCTTTGCGTTATATCTTAAAAATCAAAACGCATCACCTCTCAAATCTGCCTAAAACTCAATCACCTAATACTAAGATGCCCTGCTAATTCGAAAAAAGTACTCAAAAAAATCGACGAATTTTCTCAGCAATGCATGAAATCTAATTAAACTCGATAGAGCTCTTGGGTGATAGCGGTACGAAGAGTGCTAACGACATCACTTGCCAAAAGACCAATTTGACCATTCTGACTCACGTTTATATCAGCAGCATGACTGTGAAGTACCACACCTAAACGTGCGGCAACAGAAATTGGTAAACCTTTGGCTAGTAATGCACCAATGACTCCAGATAACACATCTCCCATTCCCCCCGTCGCCATTCCGGCGTTACCCGCTAGACAGACGTACATTCTCGTTCCATCGTAAATAAGCGTCCCCGCGCCTTTTAAAACCACTACACCGCCATAACGCTCTTGCAGTTGTCTTGCAGCAGAGTATCGGTCACTTTCTATTTGTTGAATGGTTACATTTAGTAGTCGAGCTGCCTCTCCAGGATGCGGCGTGATCACTCGATGGTTGTCGCACACTAGAGTGCCATCGCATCGCTGGCTCAGCATCGCTAGAATATTGAGGCCATCAGCATCAACAACTTTAGGTTTCTGCTCTTGAGCCAGATATTGATAGGCTTGATAAGCCCACTCATCATCTCCAAAGCCAGGACCAAACACTAATACGTCAGCCCAGCGTATGCGTTTAGTTAAGTCGTTCTCAGTATCCCTGAGCAAGTCAGTGGTGATGCTCTGGCTCATTACTTCTGGGCAACCAACCTGCAGTGGAATAAGGCTACTCGTGTGAGTAATTGCGGCAGTTAAACCCGCTCCGGTTCTAATCGCTGCGGAGGAACATAAACGAATCGCCCCAGACATCCCTTGGTTGCCACCAACACAAAGCAACTTCCCGTTGTCACCTTTATGGACCGTTGGATTTGGCTTGGGCATTAATCTTGAAACAACCTGATGATCAATACCTAATGCACTTTCTACTTCGATAGTATCAAACTTAGTATTGACGCCTAAACCACAAAAGTAGAGCTCGCCAACGCGATCTCTCGCTTGTCCAGTGCATAAGCCTTGCTTAACCCCAATGAAGGTTACTGTATGCTCGGCACGAATAGCATCACCTAAAACTGCACCTGTATTAGCACACAGACCAGAAGGAACGTCGACTGCAATCACAGGGGTATGAATTTGATTAATTTGGTCAATATAGCGACGATACTCCGAACGAACCTCACCGCTTAAACCAGTACCTAACATGGCATCAATGATCACATCTGCCTCTAACAATGCGGTATTCCATTCATCCCAATCATTGTTAACACCGTCGATTGACTGCCAATCTTGGTATGCGCGCAAAGCATCACCTTTTAGCGCAGATACATCACCAATTTGGAAAACATGTACATTGAGTTGAGCTTGTTTCGCAAGAGATGCAAATACGTAACCATCGCCACCGTTATTCCCTTTACCGCAAATCACTAAGATATTTTTTGATTTAGGATACAGATGTAAAAAGCGCTCATACACGGCCATACCAGCGCGTTGCATTAAGCTATACATAGAAACACCAGCCATTTGCGCAGCCAGCGTTTCACCGTTTTTTACTTGCTCTGCGGTGTAGAGTTTTAGGGCGAGATTAAAGTCCATGTTCACGTTCTACGCATTGGGAAACACAATTATAAGTATACAAAAAAGCCAAGGCGGACCTTGGCTTTTGAGAAAGTTTTTTATCGCTATTGATTCTGAGACATCAGAGCTTCAGCAGTCGCATCTTGTATAGACAAAAACAACGAGTTGATTTTTCCAGTCGGTGTGCGCATTGGGTTCAACGTAACATTCTGGTACATAAACTCCGCTTGCTGCGTAACTGGTCGAACATTGCGACAGCAGAATAAGTAAGGTCGTTGTCGCCATGTGATGAAGCTGCGACAGCCTAGGTCATACACTGGTTTTGTTTTTAATTTAAACCACTCCTGTGGGATTTCAGGGAAGATATCAAATATAGAACGACCTATCGCATCATGAGACTGCAAACCACTGTGATGAGTCATAAACCCATTCCAGACCTGTACATTGTAATCTCGATCAATGACCACTAAGCCCATGTCAACGTTTTGTACCATATCCACCATCCAATGGAATTGTTCAAACTCTGCTGGCATATTCAACATTAGAACTCCTCCATTAGATAAGACAGTTTGTTATCAAGCAGCGGCAAGGATTCGTCCACAAACATAAACAACAAGTCACAACGAATCGACGTTCCTTCAATGTTGTAGCTCACTTCGAATGTCATCGTGCGGCTGAATGCTCCAGTTGTAGATTCAATGATCGAGTCAATTGAGATGTGCTGACCAAGGAGTACCGGTGGACTTTGGAAGAATCGGACTTCAGACTGCTCGCCTAAACCATTTAAGAACGACCCCACCAAAATATTAGAAATATCCATTAGCAGCTCAAGCTCTTCTAGCTCTTCGCTGTCTGCTGGTACTTTCATCAACTTTTTGAGATCAGATACGCTTGAATCACTCAAAATCACTAGCGCTTCGCCAGCAATACCTTCGCCACAAAATCCCTGACAAACACCCGATACGTTGTCATGCGACGCCAAGTCGCGTAGGGCCATGTGAAGTTCGCTCACTTCAAAGATATTGACGTTCGGCAGAGGTAGTTGCACAAACACATCAAAGTGACGCGCCAATGCATCGGCTGCTCGACCAATTGAAACGTTAGCCACTTCCATGTAAATATCGCGACGACGTAAAATCGGTAACTCAATAGAGACAGGCGTGATAATTTGAGGACGAGGTTCTGGCTCGACCAACTCTTTAAGCGCCTTCTTGAGTTCATCTTTGGCGATCGGTTTTTGAATAAACGCTTTTGCACCCAGTGCGAACACGCGCTCTTTCGCTTTAGGTTGGATATCCCCCGACACAACAACCACCGGAGTTTTATCCCCCAACCGTTGCATGTGCTCTAGTGTTTCAAAGCCATCCATTTCTGGCATGGTCAAATCAAGAAACATCAATTTAAACTCGTTTTTTTCGAGTTCTTCTAGCGCGTTTTTTCCGTGGATAGCAAACGTAATATCGGCATTCAATGTGGCTGGTAGTGATCTCGCCATCTGTTTGCGTGCTAACGCTGAATCATCACAGATGAGTACGGGAAAAGACATTCAATCACCTTTTTATATTCCACAATCTGCGCCGGAGTCTAACAGATTGTTACAGCATGTAATACGAGAAAACTGACGAGTTTTTTATTTCTTTATTATTCAATAAGCATACGCAATATGAATGAATGAGTGAACAAAATGACTAAAAAGCAAGCATCACATTCGCTGTTTAGTGACATAAAACAAACATGGGTAAAACTCCTCCACCCAAAGTAAGCAAAAAGTTGCAGCTAACATCCAAAGCCCATTTTTGCTCGAATTTCATTCTTTCCATTTCCATAATGGGTAAACAGTAACGCGCTAAAACTAAAAAGGCACCCTGCTAGAGGATGCCTTTAATAATAATTTCATCGATAAGATATCAATTCTATGGCACACCATGGCCTTTAGAAGCCACCCATACGCGATACCATTGCTCTCGAGTAAGTTCGATGTTCAATGCATTAACTGCAGTTTGCACACGCTCGATTTTACCAGAACCAATGATTGGAACAGGGTTAGATGGCAAACGACGTACCCAGGCATAAATTACTTGGTCAATACTCGCTGCGCCCACTTCTTCACGAATTGCTTCTAATTCGTTACGGACACGAACAGCTTGCTCAGTTTCACCGCTAAAAATTGAACCACCACCGAGGCAAGACCAAGCCATTGGTCGCGTGCGCAACATTTGCATTTGATCAAGCGTTCCATCGTGAGCAACCTCAAAGTTAAGTGGGTTGATTTCCACTTGGTTAGTAACCAACGGCTTACCTAAGCGAGATTGCAGCAGTTCAAACTGGCGTGGAGTGAAGTTAGACACACCAAAGTGCTTCACTTTGCCGACTTTGTGAAGCTCAGAAAATGCTTCTGCAACCTCGTCTGCATCCATTAACACGTCAGGACGATGAATTAAAAGTACGTCGATTTCATCCACATTCAAACGTTCTAGCGAGCTATTCACCGATTGGTAGATATGTGCTGAGCTCGTGTCGTAGTGATTGATCTTACGCTCTGGCGTTTTATCGCCACACAAATTGATGTCGCATTTCGTCACGATCTGAATTTGTTCACGAACACTCTTGTCTAAAGCTAGCGCTTCACCAAACAACGCCTCACACTCGTAATTACCGTAGATGTCGGCGTGATCGACTGTCGTAATGCCTAACTCAATGTGTTGCTTGAGGAATGACAAACGCTCTTGAGCCGTCATTCCCCACTCAACTGCACGCCAATATCCTTGAACCAGCTCTGAGAACTCTGGGCCTTTTGGTGCAGTTACTACTTTTGCAACCATGGGTTTTCTCCTTCAATTGATCTGCATTCATCGTAGTCTTGTTTTCGTACCGGCTCAACGGGTAAACTTTCGCAATTCGAACTGGAGTACGAAATATGTCTTTTGCCCAACGCCTAGCCACCCTGATCGGAGAAGAAAGCATCAGCGGGTTCGCTCGACGCGTCGATGTGTCTGAAGCTTTAATACGCAAATACCTTAAAGGCAGTGAACCTAGCCTAACTAAAGCAAATCAAATTGCAATGCGCGCCAATTGCTCTCTCGAATGGTTAGCAACGGGATGCGGTTATTTATATCGCCGTGCTGAAGTCGTGGATATGGATGCGTACAAACTTGCCTTTCAACACGTTATGAATCAGCCGTTGTCAGACGATGCAGAAGAGCTACACCGCAAGCTAATTGCAGGATATCAATACCTGCGCGCTCACAAAAAATCGGATGGTTTTTTGGATGAATCAGCAATGGCGACCTTCCTATCTCTCCATAAAGAATCTAAAAACGAGTCACTTTGACCTCGATAATTTCGCCATCACTGCGCAAGTGCACATTTAAGGACGGTGATGGCGTCAGAAACTCGTCCGGTTTTACCCAAAGCAAACTTCGAATCGTTTCTTGTGGATAGCGGTTCATCAACAAAATAACTTCTTTATCGACAAGCTCGGAAGATTTCTTTTCCAGAGCTTCAACGACATCATATTGCTCTTTTCCGATAGTGACTCTGCGTAAAACTAACCCATCCTTTCTTAAGTTGAGAAGTAAGTCATTCAGACGCTGCCACTCGTATTCAGTAAGAAACGAGAACTGAGCACTTTCTCTTCTCAAAATCACTTCACCATACAAGTGCTGCTGGTAGTACGAAAAATCATCCAAACAAAATGCGTTGATAAACGTTGAGTTGTCTCGCAACTGCACTTCGCAACCATACCAGCTTCCACTTTTTTCTATACGTTCTTTTAAATTGGAATATGGCATTGCTGACAACGTGTCTTGCCACCAGCTCGGCGTTGAAAGTGCCGGAAACGTTACCGAACAACAACATAAAGAAAGTAAGAGTCGAAGATAAAAGCGCATGCACTGCTCTAGTTGGTTGACATCGAACCAAGACATTACTAACTGCAAGAAAATGTTCAAGAGAAAAATAGTGGCAGGTGGCGATGAAAGTTATGGTGATGAAAGTTATAACGCAGAAATTAAGAAGGCGCACATGTTCGTGCGCCTCTACCTCGTTACTCAATCGTGAGTGTGCGAATCGGCGATGTCTATTGATGCATCCCGAACATAAAACGAGGACTTACCGTAGGGTTTGAATCCATCCAAATTGTGTGTAAAACCTCACATCCCTCCTTCTGAAGCAGTCATGTTGCTTTACAATTAAAGCATGGTTCATTTTTCTCAAAAAACAAGTTTTTTATCCTAAATTATGAGAGCAATAGCACAATCTGAGTGAATGAATAATATCGCGACACTTCGAACACTCAATAGTGAAAAGCTAAATTGCATCTTTATTGATTAGGTCTAGACTCTGCGAAGCGTATACTTTCTTTCGTCCCTTCCCCCAGCAACAGGAGAGCTTGTTAATGACCAAACGCGAGAGAATTGTGAAATCTGTGTTGGCGCACGTACCGAAAGATGCGATTAACCAGTTTGTCTCTCGAGGGTCAACACCATTTTCTGTTCTCATTATGGCCGCCATTGTGGGTACGTTGGCTGGTTTTGTCGGTACGTATTTCGAGCTTGCCGTTCATTTCGTTTCTGAAACACGAACAGAATGGTTAAGAAGCGAAATTGGTAATGTTCTACCGTTGTGGCTGGCAGCGGTTCTCATTAGCGCACTTTTAGCTTTTATTGGCTATTTTCTTGTGCACCGCTTTGCGCCAGAAGCGGCAGGTTCTGGTATTCCTGAAATCGAAGGGGCAATGGATAATATTCGTCCAGTGCGCTGGTGGCGAGTTCTACCAGTAAAATTCTTCGGCGGCATGGGCGCACTTGGCTCAGGTATGGTGCTGGGTCGTGAAGGCCCAACCGTTCAAATGGGTGGTGCTGTAGGTCGAATGGTGACCGATATATTCCGGGTAAAGGATGACGATACCCGCCACTCCCTGCTCGCTTCTGGTGCTGCTGGCGGTTTGGCTGCGGCTTTTAATGCCCCACTCGCAGGCATTATGTTCGTTGTGGAGGAAATGCGACCTCAGTTTCGCTACTCTTTGATCTCAATTCGCGCAGTGATCATTTCTGCCATTATGGCGAACATAGTGTTTCGCGCCATCAACGGGCAAGACGCCGTTATCACTATGCCGCAATACCAGTCGCCAGAGCTTCAAACCCTATGGCTGTTTTTATTGCTTGGCGCATTGTTTGGCGTGTTTGGCGTGATCTTCAATAAACTGATTACCGTGGCACAAGACAGTTTTGTCGCAATTCACAAAAACGATCGTAAGCGCTACTTGATTGTAGGTTCGTTACTGGGAGGCGTGTTTGGCTTGCTTCTTTTGTACGTACCCCAACTAACTGGTGGTGGTATCGGCCTTATTCCTGACATTACTAACGGTAACTACTCGGTATCCATTTTAGTTTTGCTTTTCTTTGGTCGTGTAATTACAACCCTGCTCTGTTTTGGTTCTGGTGCGCCGGGAGGCATCTTTGCACCTATGCTTGCTCTGGGAACCTTATTTGGCTATGCGTTCGGAGCAAGTGCTGATGTCTTACTCCCTGCGCTTGATATCGAGCCTGGTGTATTTGCGATTGCGGGCATGGGTGCCCTGTTTGCAGCAACGGTACGTGCACCGATTACAGGTATTCTGTTAGTGATTGAAATGACGAATAACTACTACTTAATCCTGCCATTGATCATTACTTGTTTGGGCGCTGTGATTATTGCTCAATTGTTGGGTGGACAACCTATTTACAGCCAGCTGCTGCATCGCACAATCAAAAACGAAAAGTTACGCCAACAGGATCTACCGGAGAATCAATCAACATAACATTCTCTTTGTTATCACTTCGCTCCAGACTATCGAAGGGTTTGGAGCGATAAACTCTGCATTTTTACATCTTTTCCCAAATATTCGATACCAAACTCACAAAATTATCATTCTCTGATATTTGCTCACCACCTTTCATGAGAAACCCCTCTCCATACTTGTTAGTATTCGCTACTTAAATAGAGCATTTCATCCAAATCGTCATGTTTCGTTTCATTCAGGCAAAAATCAAATGGAGTAGATTTGAACTGGAGAAGACTTGTGCAGTTTTATAGTGTCCCGCCGTCTCAAGCCGCGTTGGCACTAGGTATGATAGGTTTAGGGCAAGCTTGGGCACTCTATGTTCCTGAGATTGGTGAACCGATACGCCCATTTTTGGCGTCACTCGGCGCACTTTTACTCGCCCCTGTACTCATAAAATATGCCGCTAATCCACGATTATTCATGGTCGACATTCGTCACCCGCTGAGTGGTAGTTTAATGGCACCAATGAGTATGGCGTTACTGATCCTTGCAGATTATCTTGCCGCTGTAGCGCCTATCATCGCTTATCCACTTTGGTTTATGGCGCTTTTGCTGCATTTTACTATGATGGTGCTGTTTTTTAGCTTTCAGCTAATGAACTTTAAAATGTCCAATATCGTACCGAGTTGGTTTCTTTATCCGGTGGGGCTGATCAGTAGTTCACTAGCCGGTTCTCAACTAGGTCACAACTTATTCTCCGAAACGTTAGCGATGATGTGCATCGGCATTTATTTCTTCATGCTGCCACTCGTGTTGTATCGTTTAGTGTTTTTCGGCTCTCTACCAAGGCGAGCAAGACCGACCCTCGCGATTATGGCCGCGCCGGTAAACTTGTCATTAGCAGCATACTTGGTGAACTTTCCCTTACCAGATCCGATACTGACAGGCGCATTGGCCGGGATCGCCATCACTATGACGTTATTGATCTACTTATGTTACTTCCGCTTACTTCGCTTGAAGTTTCAACCTTCTATCGCGGCAGTAACCTTTCCTTCCGTGATCAGCGCCATCGCAATGCATCGCTTAACCTCTTTTTTTGCCGAATCGCACCCTCACTGGCACTGGCTACACGACTTTGGTTTTCTAGAGCTCAGTATCGCGACTGTATTGGTTGTTTGGGTATCGGCAGGTTACGTCAAAATGTATTGGCCAGAAATCATGAAGTCATTTTCTAAACAAGCATAAAAAAGGATGGCGTTTGCCATCCTCTTAGAATAGTGCTTGGTTACCTAACGTAAACCGTGCAGAAACTCGGCACGCGTTGCTGGGTTGCTTTTGAAGATACCGCCCAATGCTGTTGTCGTGGTTTCGCTGGTTGCATCCATCACACCGCGAGATTTCACGCAGTAGTGTGTTGCGTCAATCGTCACTGCCACATCATCGGACTCAAGCAACGTTTGAAGTGCAACAAGAATTTGCTGAGTCATACGCTCTTGAACTTGTGGACGCTGGGCAAAGAAGCGAACGATACGGTTGATCTTTGATAGGCCAATGATCTTGCCACGTGGAATGTAAGCCACTGCAGCCTTGCCATCAATGGTCACAAGGTGGTGTTCACAAGTGCTGGTCACCGTGATGTCCTTCACGCGAACCATCTCGCTCACGTTCATCTTGTTCTCAATCACCGTGATTTTAGGAAAGTTGGAGTAATCCAGACCAGAGAAGATTTCGTCAACGTACATCTTAGCAATGCGGTGAGGGGTTTCTTCTAGGCTATCGTCAGTGAGGTCAAGTTGAAGTAGACCTAAGATCTCACGCATGTGGTGTTCGATCTTCTCTTTCTTCTCTTCACGACTTACGTTGTTTGGACGCATTGGCGTTTCCAAACCGCGTTGCTCTAGCGCTTCTTTTACTAACTTCGCTGACTCGCTAAGACCTGACATTCCACTTCCTCTTTTGTTTTACTTCAGCCTTCGTACAAACCCAATCAAAATTGCATTCATACTTTTCGCTTTGAGTTGCTCAGTTCGTGTCTTTACACCAAGTCACATCAGATGAAGGTACTGAGCTGATTTTCTTGAGCTCCGCAGGTTTTTTACCCCTTTTGGATGGCTGACAAGGATACTCGGATTTTTGAATAATTACACCCATATTTTATAGGTGGACATTCTTACTCAGTCCCCTTTTATGGTAAAGTTGCCACAAAACAAAAGAACACAGGATTTTCTCAATGGGCTGCTGCGACGCACCTGGCTTGATGCCAATTGAAGAAGCGATGGACAAAATGTTATCGCGAATCAAACCTATCCAAACAACGCTTTCTCTTCCACTTGCTGAAGCACTCGGTTTTGTACTGGCAGAAGATATCTTGTCTCCTATCCACGTACCGCCATTCGATAACTCAGCAATGGATGGCTACGCTATTCGCATTCAAGATCTTGAGTCATCTTCTGTATTGCCTCTGGCAGGTAAATCATTTGCAGGACAACCTTTTGAAGGTGAATGGCCTCAAGGTACCTGTGTTCGCATCATGACTGGCGCAAAAATCCCACAGGGTTGTGATGCCGTTATCATGCAAGAAAACACTGAAGTAACAGATGCTGGCATTCAGTTCAACCAAACCGACGTGAAGCCACAAAACAACATCCGCCCAACAGGTGACGACATCAAACAAGGCGACATCGTACTGGCAAAAGGTGCACGTTTGACACCTCGCGATATTCCGATGATTGCGTCGCTTGGTGTTAGCCATGTGACAGTAGTACGTAAGCCAAAAGTTGCTTTCTTCTCTACTGGTGATGAACTTAAACCACTGGGCGAACCGCTAGACGAAGGTCAGATCTACGACAGCAACCGTTACGGTATTAAACCACTTATCGAGAACTTCGGTTGTGAAGCCGTTGATCTTGGTATCATTCCAGATTGCCCAGAGACTCTGAAAGCAACCTTTGAACAAGCGCAAACATTGGCAGATGTGGTTGTAACCTCAGGCGGTGTTAGTGTGGGCGAAGCGGATTACACCAAAGACATTCTTGAAGAGCTTGGTGAAATCGGTTTCTGGAAGTTAGCAATCAAGCCGGGTAAACCTTTCGCATTTGGTAAGCTAAGTACAGCTTGGTTCTGTGGGCTGCCGGGTAACCCTGTTTCTGCAGTTCTTACTATGTACGTGCTTGTTCAACCAATGCTGGCAAAACTTGCAGGCCATACAGAATGGAAAGCACCCGAATCTATTCCAGCAACAACCAAAACCGCCTTTAAGAAAGCGCCAGGTCGTACCGATTACCAACGTGGTATCTATACATTGGAAGATGGCAAGTTTGTCGTTGAAACAACCGGTAACCAAAGCTCTGGTGCATTCCGCTCAATGAGCCTAGCGAACTGTTTTGTTGTATTGGAACGTGAACGCGGCCGAGTTGAAGTGGGCGAAACGGTTCAGATTCAACTATTCAACTCAACCCTTTACTAGGAAGACGTTGTGGATATTCTTTCCGATCAGGAAATGTTGCGTTACAACCGCCAAATCATTCTTCGTCAGTTTGACTTTGAAGGACAAGAAGCACTCAAACAAGCATCGGTATTGATGCTTGGTGCTGGCGGTTTAGGCTGCGCATCAAGCCAATATTTGGCGACTGCTGGTGTCGGTAAAATCACGCTGATTGATGATGATATCGTCGAGTTGTCTAACCTTCAGCGCCAAGTGCTGCACCACGATGCGGATATTGGTCGTAAGAAGGTAGACTCGGCGGCCAATGCACTACGTGAACTTAATCCGCACATTGTCGTAGATACCATCGCAAAACGTCTTGATGATACCGCGTTAGAGAGCCTGATTAAGCAACACACTATTGTTGTCGATGCATCAGATAACGTCGATACGCGCAATCAACTTAACCGCCTATGTTTTGCGACTAAAACACCGCTAATTTCAGGCGCGGCTATTCGTATGGAAGGCCAAGTGAGTGTGTTTACTTACGACGACCCAACTCAACCATGTTACCAGTGCTTAAGTGCCCTCTTCGGCAGCGGTGCGTTAAGTTGTGTCGAAGCCGGAGTCATGGCTCCTGTTGTGGGTATTGTTGGCGCAGTACAAGCGATGGAGACGATCAAAGTGATTGCTGATTACGGCCAACCAAAGAAAGGCAAAATTCTGATTTTGGACGCGCTCAGCATGTCTTGGCGAGAAATGAATCTGATGAAAATGCCAACCTGTCCGGTTTGTAGTTAGTTCTAAACCTCTAATCATTCCCAAAAAGCCCAACTCGATGTTGGGCTTTTTTCTCATTTTGACAATCAGATTTAAAACCCTTCTTCTTACAAATTTTAACTTCATAAAATTCAACAATTTAAAAGTTGGCACATTCCTTTCATTGCATATATCACGAACCAATGAGAGGGCGAATTATGAAAAGGACATCACTACTACTTGGGTCTCTAATAGTGAGCGCTTATGCACAAGCGGCGCCATTTGATACGTGCCCAAGCCAAGCATACCTATTCCAATCAACCCCGGTTCAAATCTATGGCGTCAATTTGGTTACAGGCTCTACGACTCTTTTAGAGGACGACACAGGTTTGGCTTCGGGCATCAACGGTGTAGGCTTTAACTTCACTGACCGTTATATCTACGGCTACGACACCACAAACAAAAAGATTGTTCGTCTTGGTCAAGACTTCCAAGCAGAGACGCTTGATGTTTCGGGCCTTCCTACCGACCACACGTTTTACGTAGGTGACGTTTACAACCACGTCTACTACTTGTACCGCAAAGGCAAAGGACTTTTCTCCATTGACCTTTCTCCGCTCGATTCTGATCCAAATGCGACATTGAGCATCGTGAAAATTAGCTCAACAGCGACAGTGAACCTAACCGACTTTGCATTCCATCCAGGTGATGGCTCCCTTTACGGCATCGACAACAACTCTGGTGTGCTATATCAGTTCAACCCATCAAACGGTAGCGCAACTGCGATAGGTGACACAGGTGAGAAAGGCACATTTGGTGCTGGCTACTTCGATGTAAACGGCAACTACTACATGTCACGTAACCAAGATGGCAAAATCTATCGCGTTGACCTTTCGGAAGGTAACGCAGCCAATATCGCAGCAGGTATCGTTCCTGCGGTTGAGTTTGTATCCAACGGTCCAAGCTCAAGCCAAAATGACGGTGCACGTTGTGCAAATGCTCCGGTGATTAACGAAGACGAGCCAATTGATTTCGGTGATGCTCCAGACAGCTACCACACAACACTTGCGTCAAACGGTCCTCGTCACGAAGTGGACGGTGTAACTTGGCTTGGTTCCGTCGCTCCAGATGGTGATGCCGACGGTCAAGCAAACGACAACTCTGTGGGCACAGCCGATGAAGATGGTGTTGGTTTTGTATCCGCACTTGATCCAGGCTTAAGCTCAATTGTGAATGTGACAGCTTCTACTTCTGGCTACCTATCAGCATGGTTTGACTGGAACCGCGATGGTGACTTTGATGATGAAGGCGAACAGGTCTTTACTGACCAATTACTGTCTGCGGGTAATAATCCCCTACCGTTTGTAGTTTCAACCGCTGCAACGGAAGGGTCTAGCTGGAGCCGATTCCGCTTTAGCCAACAAACCGGATTAAACTACGATGGTGGTTCGACGTCTGGTGAGGTGGAAGATTACCCAATTACCATCACTGGTAATGGTTACTCAGTGGAGTATTTCCCGAGTGCAGAAGATTACGCCACCGTGGCTTACGAAGATAACTGGCCATACACCGCAGACTACGACATGAACGATGTGGTCGTGAAATTCCGCATCACTGAAACCAGTCTTGCTGGTCATGTTGAGAATATCCAGATTACAGGTGACCTAGCGGCCTACGGCGCAAGTTACAAAAATGGCTTCGCAATCCGACTACCGGGTGTATTGAGAAGCTCGATTGAAAACGGATTAACAACGCTATCCTTCAATGGTGTAGAACAAGCATCTAATGGTTTGGAAAGTATTTCTGATGAAGCAATTTTCATCATCAGTGAAGACTTAAGCACACACGCGGCTAGCAGCTGTAGCTACTTCCGTACCGAGTCTGGCTGTGATGATAACGTTTCACTCACCTTTACCTTGAATGTGTACTTCACCGAAGGCTCTGACCGTTCAGCCATTCAAGCCATGCCATACGACCCGTTCATCTTCGCAACGCCGGGGACTTACCATGGCGACGGGATTACCTTCCAACCAGGTCGTAAATGGGAAGTTCACTTAGCAGACCAAGCACCAACAGAACAGTTTGATGACCAAAACCTCTTCGGTGTCGGCGTCGATGCAAGTGACCCTGCACAAGGTGTGTACTTCAAAACAGCAAACAACTTACCTTGGGCACTGTTAATAGTAGAAGATTGGGATTGGCCGCTAGAGCGTGTAGACATGGTCGATGCATACCCTCACTTCCAAACTTGGGCTGAGTCTGGTGGCGAACTAAGCACAGATTGGCACACCGCTCCAACACCTAACAAATGCTACATTCCATAGGGAGATAACATTATGAAAGCACTTATCACAATCATCATGGGATTAGCACTAACGGCTTGTGGCGGCGGCGGTGGCGGCGGAGGTGGTAACAGTACACCACCTCCACCAACCCAAACCACCGTTGCAGAGGAAGACACAACCCAACAGGAAGAAACAACCGTAGAAGAGACTACCGTAACTGTAGAAGATGCAACCATGCAGGATCTAGTAGTACCAGATGGCTTTAGCTACAACCCAGTGACGGAAGGTACGCTCAATGTAGACATCAGTGGTTTCTCTTCACAACGAGCACACCTAAGCGTGTACAAAGAGTTTGTCGAGAACAGTTCAGGTAACTACGATGCAAAATACCCAAGCAAAGTCGCATCGGTTCCACTCAACAATGGTACAGCAAATGTCGACTTTAATGTTTCTGATAGCCAAGGTAGCCTACTTGTTGAAATTTGGTTCTATGACGGTAGTGACCCAATACAGAAAGTGATTACTTCTGGAGACAACACTTGGACCATGTAACTGGGTAAATCGAAAGCTGTCTTTCAGAACAAATCTTCAATCTTTAACTTAAAAATCGCATCGTTCTTTTGAACATGCGATTTTTTTGTTGTAAAACAGTAAGATTATCCACCTAGCAAACTAAAGACAATGCAAGCACTGATTAGTACTGATGAACTCAATAGCCTTCTCGGCCAACCTAACGTCAAGCTCCTCGACGCTAGTATTGCGTTTCAAATCCCTTCTGAAGGTAAAAAGATTCAAGATAAGTGGATTCCAAATACTTTACGCTTTGATTACGACAATGACTTTTGCTTACCCGGTTCTTCCCTGCCGCATATGATGCCAACAGAAGAAGGCTTCAACCAAAGTGCGCAAGAACTCGGTTTGAACAACGAAGATTTGATTGTGGTTTACGACAACTCTGGCACTTTAGCCGCGCCAAGAGCTTGGTGGATGTTCAAAGCTATGGGACATGATAATGTTCGAGTCTTAAATGGCGGTCTTCCAGCTTGGATTGAAGCCGGATTCCCTGTTGAAAGTACCCTATCGCAACCAAGCGAAAGAGGTAACTTTGCGGGTAAGCTCAACCAAAATGCCTTTTTGAGTGCACAAGATGTTCTTGCTCATTCAACCAATAAAAGTGCCAACATCATCGATGCCAGAGCCAAAGCACGATTCCTTGGTGAAGTGCCTGAGCCACGAGAAGGTCTACGTAGTGGTCACATTCCAAATTCGGTTTGCTTACCGTTTCAAGAACTCTTGACCAACGGTCACATTAAACCAAATTCAGAGTTGCAACAGATATTTAGCGCACTAACGATAGATAGTGACAATTCGATTATTTTTAGTTGCGGTTCCGGTGTAACCGCATGCATTTTGTTACTCGCGGCGTATCAAATTGGTCTGGACAATCTGTCGGTGTACGACGGTTCTTGGACCGAATGGGGTGCTGACCACTCTCTACCTATCGAGCGTTAAGACAAGTGTCTGTTTAACAAAGTATCTTACGTTTATCTAAAGATGATGTGTTCCAATAAACTAAACGCAGCTTCTAAACCAAACTTGTCATTTCGAAATAGAAACTGGCTATGAGTGATTTGTCACCCCTCATAGCCTGACTACATCAAAAGCCGACTATTTCCGTTAGCGTTCAGATGTCGCGTTGCCGTGCATTTGCTCATCTAAGTTGAGCACGGTTAATGCGTTGCTAACGCTCGTGGCGATCACGTCTATCGCTCCAGTTCTTAATGCTCCGAGTAGAGCGAGCGGCTTGCTGTTCTCTGCTGCGATCGCAATGACTTCCGAGATCGACCGAAACTCTTCAATACCAAGTCCAATTACTCGGTCACTCATTACCGTGTTCGCTACATTACCGTGAATATCAAAGAAGTCATAACCTGCAAAATCCCCTACCACACCTTGTTGAAGTCTCGACTGAACCACTTCATCAGGCGTAAACCAACCTAAGTCGACCATGTAACTGTTTTCGCTCATGTCACCAATACCAACCAAAGCGACATCGGCTTTACGTGCTAGGTCGAGCGTTTGTTTCACGGTTGCATTTTGCATAAAGGCCAACTTCTGTTCTCTGTTTTCTGCGTAAGCCGGCGCATAAAGTGTTTCAGAGGTCCCCCCATATTTCTTCGCCAACTGACGACAAATATGGTCGGCGTTATACATACCGCCACGCGGGTGAATACCACCAATGCCACACACAAATTTACAGTCACGCGGCGTAATAACACCAATATGGTGAGCGACAGACGACACGTTGCGCCCTTGTCCGACCGTCACCACCATGCCGTTTTTGAGCGTGCTAGTGAGATAATTGGACACCAATCCCGATACCTGTAGTCGTTGCGCTTCTTCATTCGGTTGATCAAGAGCAACAAGCGCGCGCTTAACGCCGAATCGCTCGATCAAACGTTGTTCAATCTTGGCGCTAAACACCGGATGGTATTTAACGGTAATTTCAACAATGCCTTCATCACGCGCCTGCTTTAGCATTCGCCCGACCTTTGCGCGTGATATGGCAAATTTTCTCGATATCTCTTCCTGAGTCGCACCGTCTTGATAATACGCGACGGAAATCTCTGTCAACAAATCCGTGTTTTCAATGGAAATATCTTGATTAGAACTGCTCATGGTTTCTCTCGCCCTTTAAGAGGATCGATATTGTATGCAATAAGTGAACATATGCTCATTGACTTAGCATATGTTCTTTATCAATTTAAACGCTACATTTGCTCATCGCAATAACATTTTCTCACTACAATTTTTTACCCTCTTGGATAACGCTCAAGCTTTGAACAATAAGGGCAAACGTTTATTTGGGTTAACCACTAAACACACAGTAAAAAAACGTTGATGAAGTTCACTATAAGTCCATTTCAGCGATTGACTTTCAGCATAGATAGGATAAATATGGACACATCATTTACTCAGCTATCGATCAAATGTTCATAGCATTTGTTCGGTAACGAAATTTTCCGTAGTTGGCTGAGCAGATGTCTCATTAAATGCGATGAGACGGTTAGCTAACTCGCTTGCAAATGCACAAGCTGTGATAACAAAAATCACGCTTAAGCCCATTTAAATAGGATGATCGATTATGAGCAACAAGTTAGAGCAACTTCGTAAACTAACGACTGTAGTAGCAGACACTGGCGAGATTGATGCAATTAAAAAGTATCAGCCAGAAGACGCAACAACTAACCCTTCTCTTATCCTTAAAGCCGCTCAAATCGCAGAGTACGCACCTCTAATCGATGCTTCAATCGAATACGCTAAAGCACAGAGCAACGACAAAGCTCAACAAGTTCAAGATACTTGTGACATGCTTGCAGTAAACATCGGTAAAGAAATCCTAAAAACTATCCCAGGTCGTATCTCTACAGAAGTAGACGCTCGTCTATCTTACGATATGGAAGGCAGCGTAGCGAAAGCTCGTCAACTAGTGAAAATGTACAACGATGCTGGCATCACTAACGACCGTATCCTTATCAAACTGGCTTCAACTTGGGAAGGCATTCGCGCAGCTGAGATCCTAGAAAAAGAAGGCATCAACTGTAACCTAACGCTTCTATTCTCGTTCGCACAAGCACGTGCTTGTGCAGAAGCGGGTGTATTCCTAATCTCGCCATTCGTTGGTCGTATCATGGACTGGTACAAAGCGAAAGAAGGCCGTGACTTCGAAGCTCAAGAAGATCCAGGCGTACTATCTGTAACTAAGATCTACAACTACTACAAAGAATACGGCTACAAAACTGTAGTTATGGGCGCAAGCTTCCGTAATATCGGTGAGATCTTAGAGCTAGCTGGTTGTGACCGTCTAACTATCGCTCCTGCTCTACTTGCAGAACTAGAAGCAGCTGAAGGTGAAGTAGTTGAGAAACTAGTTGATTCTAAAGGCGCAGCTGAGCGTCCAGCACCAATGACTCACGCAGAGTTCCTATGGGAACATAACCAAGACCCAATGGCTGTTGAGAAGCTGGCTGAAGGTATCCGCAACTTCGCCGTTGACCAAGGCAAACTAGAAGCGATGATCGAAGCTAAGCTTTAATTGCTTACCAAAAGCGAGTAGCCCGTCTACTCGCTTTTACCATCAGCACTATTTTCAAAAAATTCTATTTGAACTTGTTTCGGCGAGTTCCCTCTATTTAAATCAAATATCGAGAAGTAATCACTATGGATCGTAAACATCTAGCAAATGCAATCCGTGCGCTAAGCATGGATGGTGTTCAACAAGCTAACTCTGGTCACCCAGGTGCACCTATGGGTATGGCTGACATCGCTGAAGTTCTTTGGCGCTCTCATCTAAACCACAACCCATCAAACCCTGAGTGGGCAGACCGCGACCGTTTCGTACTGTCTAACGGCCACGGCTCAATGCTGATTTACTCTCTACTGCACCTTGCAGGTTACGAGTTGTCTATCGACGATCTGAAAAACTTCCGTCAGCTTCACTCTAAAACTCCTGGTCACCCAGAGTATGGTTACGCGCCAGGTATCGAGACCACAACGGGTCCGCTAGGTCAAGGCATCACTAACGCGGTTGGTATGGCTCTAGCTGAAAAAGCGCTAGCAGCGCAATTCAACAAAGAAGGCCACGACATCGTTGACCACTTCACTTACGTGTTCATGGGCGACGGCTGTCTGATGGAAGGTATTTCGCACGAGGCATGTTCTCTTGCAGGTACTCTTGGTCTAGGCAAGCTGATCGCATTCTGGGATGACAACGGCATCTCTATCGACGGTCACGTTGAAGGTTGGTTCTCTGACGACACACCTAAGCGTTTCGAAGCTTACGGTTGGCACGTAATCCCTGCAGTCGATGGTCACGATGCTGACGCAATCAACGCAGCAATTGAAGCAGCGAAAGCGGATCCACGTCCTACACTTATCTGTACTAAGACTATCATCGGTTTTGGTTCACCAAACAAATCTGGTTCACACGATTGTCACGGTGCGCCACTAGGTGCAGAAGAAATCGCAGCAACACGCAAAGAACTAGGTTGGGAGCACGGTCCTTTTGAAATTCCGCAAGAAGTCTACGCAGAATGGTCAGCGAAAGAAACAGGCGCAGCTAAGGAAGCAGCGTGGAACGAGAAATTTGCAGCTTATGAAGCAGCGTACCCTGAGCTGGCAGCTGAATTTAAACGCCGCGTAAACGGTGAGCTTCCTGCACAGTGGGAAGAGAAAGCAAGCCAAATCATTGCTGATCTTCAAGCTAACCCAGCAAACATTGCATCACGTAAAGCGTCTCAAAATGCTCTAGAAGCATTTGGTGCTCTACTACCAGAGTTCATGGGTGGCTCTGCTGACCTAGCACCTTCTAACCTAACCATGTGGTCTGGTTCTAAGTCTCTAGAAGCAAGCGACTTCTCTGGTAACTACATCCACTACGGCGTACGTGAATTCGGTATGACAGCGATCATGAACGGTATCGCGCTACACGGTGGTTTCGTTCCTTACGGCGCAACATTCCTAATGTTCATGGAGTACGCACGTAACGCAATGCGTATGGCTGCGCTGATGAAAATTCAGAACATCCAAGTGTACACGCATGACTCTATCGGTCTTGGCGAAGATGGTCCAACTCACCAACCAGTTGAGCAAATGGCATCGCTACGCCTAACACCAAACATGAGCACATGGCGTCCATGTGACCAAGTTGAGTCCGCTGTAGCTTGGAAGTTGGCGATTGAACGTAAGGATGCACCGACAGCACTTATCTTCTCTCGTCAAAACCTTGCGCAACAAGAGCGCACAGCAGAACAAGTAGCAGACATCGCGAAAGGTGCTTACATTCTGAAAGATTGCGAAGGCAAGCCAGAGCTAATCCTTATCGCAACAGGTTCTGAAGTTGAACTAGCAGTAGAAGCAGCAGCACAGCTAACTGCTGAAGGTAAGAAAGTACGCGTTGTTTCAATGCCATCAACAGATGCATTTGACAAACAAGACGCCGCTTACCGTGAAGCTGTACTGCCATCAGACGTAACAGCACGTATCGCAATTGAAGCAGGTATTGCTGACTTCTGGTACAAGTACGTAGGCTTTGACGGTCGCATCATTGGTATGACTTCATTCGGTGAATCTGCACCAGCTGGCGAACTATTCAAAATGTTTGGTTTCACGACTGAAAACGTAGTGAACACAGCAAAAGAGCTACTCGCGTAATTGCAGTAAAAAGATAGTCAGTTTTCTCTATTGCGAATGTGAAAACTGAAAAGCCCCACCAGCAATGGCGGGGCTTTCTTTTATCTGGCTCCTATTCGTGTAAACGCAGCCAGGACATAAACATTACAACTTTCGTTACGACTATTTGTCTTCAAATCGAAGTGCGAGCTGATAGAAATCTTGTACTTGGTCTTTTAACTGCCGGCTGTTTTGTTCCACTGAATGTGTTGCTGCCAAGTTTTGTTCTGCGGTCGAAGCGATAGAATGAATGTGCTGGTTTACATCACTAGATAGCTTTAACTGGTTATTCGCCGCTTCTGCTACATCAACCATCAGCCCACTCATGGTTTGCATCATCTGTTCAACTTCAGACAAACGCAACGCGCTTTGTTCTGCTACTTGAGAACAGGCATCGGTTTGCTCTTTGTTTGCCAGAATATCTTTCTGCCAACTTTGAATCGTTGCCAACATAGTGGAGATAGAAGCTTGGATTTGTTCAGTTGCATTGGATGTACGCCCAGAAAGCGCGCGGACCTCATCAGCTACAACAGCAAAACCACGACCTTGCTCCCCTGCCCTTGCTGCTTCAATCGCCGCGTTAAGTGCCAGTAAATTGGTTTGCTCTGCGATCCCACCAATCTCTTCCATCAAATGGTTCACCTTCTGCGCCTGATCACTCAGTTGATACGTCGTTTCCGTCGCTTTTTCAGCTTGAAGGCTTAATTGCGCTAGATTGGTGTGCGTTTGATCAATGGTCTCCTTCGCCATCAAGCATGACTTCAATGTATCATCAATCAACATATGGGCATCATTGGTACTCGAAGAAACCGAATTTGCCGACAACTCCACCTCTTGGGTAGCATCTCGCACACGATGAATATCGGTATTTTGCTGATTTAATGCAGCCGAGACTTCTGCCGTTGTTTGACTGAGCTCTTCGGCGCAATGCTGCAAAGGCAATGCAGAGTCAGTCATTCTTCCTAACACGGTTCGAATTCTTGCGGATAGCATTTTGATATGGAAATCAGCAATCGAAAATGCCGTGTTACCGGAATAGATCAAGCGACTTACGCTGTCATATTGCTTTTGTAACTTTTTAAGTTGCTGAGGTGTATCAATTAACTCTTGGCGGAATAACAGAGCCAGAACACTTGCAGGTAACGCACTTGCAAGCCAAGCCAACGGCCCTTCAACAGACAACGCATATGCGGTTGCAGGTGCGGTTAGTGCACCAAGTAGAATCGCATAGCGAATGGTTTCATTGATTTTCAACGACCAAGTTCGGCCAGACTTCTCTGCAGCACGCATGCTTTTGTAGGCTTTTGTCGCAATATCAACCCACTCTCGCTTTGGTTTCACGCGCACTGATTGATACCCAACAACATGGTTGTCTTCGTAGATAGGGGTGACATAAGCATCAACCCAATAGTAACCGCCAGACTTAGTGGCATTCTTAACCATTCCACGCCAGGCTTTACCTTGTTTAAGGCGTGCCCACATGTCACCGAAAGCGGCTTTAGGCATATCATTATGACGAACTATATTGTGGTTCTGACCGACAAGTTCTTCGTGAGTGTATTCAGCAACGCGGCAAAAGGCTTCATTACAATATGTAATAACACCTTGTAAGTTCGTTGTTGAGACGAGTTCCTCAGACTCCCTCACGAGAGTTTCTTGAGCTTTATGAGAAATATTGGCTGACATAGACGAAACTTCTTTAGTTTTTATTGATTTTCGGCAAGATATATACAGGATTTTTATTTTTATTACAAAAAGTTAGATAAAAAGTCTTATCAAATCGACATTTTTATTGTGGGAATTCACATTATCGATAAAAACATAAAGAAGAGATTGTTGATTTGAGCTAATAAACAAACCCGACACGATCGGCCGGGTTATATATTAAGCCTTAATTAAGCGGTTTGTGATTCTGGCTTTTTATTCGTTTTTAACGCAAACATCGCGATAACGAGTAACACAAATGGAAGAACATACAAATTAAGATTCTGCCAACCTACGGTAGACTCAAGCCAACCAGATAGTAATGCGGTGATGGTGACACAACTGAACACGAAGAATTCATTAAACGCTTGAGCCTTGCTTCTGTTTTTCGCTTCATAGCTTTGACTAAACAGCCCGGTTGCTGCGATAAACATAAAGTTCCACCCTATTCCTAACAGGATTAAAGCAAGACTAAAATGCCAGATAGACACTCCATGTATATTAATTCCAATACAAGCAACAAATAGCAATCCACCCGCCAAAATCATATTCTTAGCGCCAAACCGCTCTATCAGACGGCCCGTGACAAACGCAGGTGCAAACATACCCAACACGTGCCATTCGATCACTCCCGCCGCTTTATCAAAATCAAAGCCACAACCAATCATCGCTAAAGGAGTTGCTGTCATTAAAATGTTCATCACCGCGTACGCAACCATTGCCGCGATAACGGCCAGCATGAAATTAGGTCGACGAATAATCAGTCTCAGCTTATCCGCCTTAGCGTGTAGCGCCTGCGTGTGTGCAGGTGGAAAACGAATGGTTTGTAGCACAACCAACGCGGTTATATAAAGCACGACAAGCACAGCAAATGCACTAATGTATAAGCCATCACCTGACCACTGCTGTGAGTACACCGCCAAATTAGGTCCAAGGATCGCCGCTAACACCCCACCCGCCATAGATATCGAAATCGCCCTATGCCTTGCCGACTCTTCACACACTTCAATGGCAGCAAACCTGTATAGAGTACCGAAACCTATACCAACACCAAGCAAAAACGTAGACATGCAGAACAGATAGAAGTTTTGTTGACTTAATGCATACGTCGCTAGACTAGCACCCAAAATGCCAATGACATTACCAAGGCTAAAACCAAGGCGACGCCCTAACTTGCCCATAATTAGCGACGCGGGAATTGTCGCGGCCATCAGTCCCAAAAACTGCAGTGCAACTGGTAATGTGATAAAACTTGATGACGGCGCAAGTGTTTTGCCAATAAGGGCAATAACAGATATGAGTAAAATATTCCCTGTCATTAATAAGGCTTGGCAGAGGGATAGAAGCCATACATTACGATTCAATTCCAAATTCCTTTTGGTTACAACGTATACAGATAACATATAGGAAAGCAGAAACAATAGAAAGATATGAGAGTAATTCTCAACAAAAAGAGCCAGAGGCATAGTACCTCTGGCTCTTCACTATTCACTTTTCGCTTTTAAAAAGTTTTTCTGTTGAGCTTACTTGTTGCGGCGCGCTTTTACTGCATCAGAAAGCTGACGAAGTACCGTTTCCGTATCTTCCCAACCAATACATGCATCAGTAATCGACTGACCATAAGTGGCTGCTTTGCCATCCACTAAGTCTTGGCGACCTTCAACTAAATGAGACTCGATCATCACACCAAAAATGGCTTCTTCGCCAGCAGAGATTTGTTCGGATACATCATCAGACACCAGCATTTGACGCTTGAACTGCTTCGAGCTGTTAGCATGGCTAAAATCAATCATCACTTTTTTCGGCAGACCTGCGGTGTCCAGCTCATCTTTAATTTGAGCTACATGTGCTGCACTGTAGTTTGGTTCTTTACCGCCACGTAGAATAATATGGCAGTCTGGATTACCAGCGGTTTCTACGATCGCGGAATGACCGTATTTTGTTACTGAAAGGAAGTGATGGGAAGCGCTTGCAGAACGAATCGCGTCGCTCGCTATTTTAATATTCCCGTCTGTACCGTTTTTGAAACCTACAGGACAAGAAAGACCAGAAGCTAGCTCGCGGTGAACCTGAGATTCTGTCGTACGAGCACCGATAGCGCCCCAACTGATCAAATCCGCCACGTACTGAGGTGTGATCATATCTAAGAATTCACTTGCCGTTGGCAAGCCCATATCGGTTAGATCAAGAAGAAGTTTACGTCCGATACGTAGACCATCATTTAGCTTATAGGTGTCATTTAAGTAAGGGTCATTGATAAGGCCTTTCCAACCAACGGTCGTACGCGGCTTTTCAAAATAAACTCGCATAACAACCTCAAGCTGCTCGCCCAGTTCATCACGTAATACTTTTAGCTTTTTACCGTACTCAACCGCGGCAGCCGGATCGTGAATAGAACACGGGCCAACGATCACGAGTAATCGATCGTCTTTTCCTTCAAGAATATTGTGAATGGCGTTACGGCAATCAAAAGTGGTCGAAGAAGCGGTTTCAGTCGCTGGGAACTTCTCTAATACTGCAACAGGTGGCAATAACTCTTTTACTCTATTTATTCTTACATCATCAGTTTGAAACATTACTTCTACTTCCTGGTTTTATTTCCGACCTCATTTTTACCAACTGAACTCATTGCAACATTGTTCACAAAGCGAGCAGCATCAAGGGCTGTGGTCATTTTCTGTCTAGCGTTTAAGTAACTTATCGGCTTAGGCGTAGACTTGCAATCAGTTTTTGCAAATAAATGCAAATAAAAACCACCTGTTAACCACCGCGCACAATGTAAAGTAAAGTTTACGAAAAAAAGTTCAAAATAATCATCAATTTTCTTATGCACCAAAAAATCTTTACTACAATGTAAGAAATATCAGAAGTTTGTGAGGTATTTTTGGGTAGTAAATGTTGATCAAGTTCAAATATATTGTTGCTTGATATGAAATGATTAGAATATTAAACTAATTTCTTATAAACGCTGGTTTTTTCTAATTTTTTGATAAAACGAAGTAGAAGTTAATATGCAATCAATACAAGGAAACATTATGAACAAAGTAGCAATTGCAGTAGCAGCAGTGGTAGCTGGTAGTAGCGCGCTTTTAAACTCTGCTCAAGCTGAAATGTACATCGGGGGCAAAGTGGGCATGACTACACTTGACGACGCTTGCTATCTAAATAGCCCTTGTGATGATGAAGCGTTCGGTGCAGGACTACATATCGGTTATGACTTTACCGATATCATTGGGCTAGAGTACGGCGTAGACTTCTTAGGCGACTACAAAGCTAACTCGATGTCAGGGGCTAACACGGTTAATACGATTGACGGCAATCTAACGGCTTTAACACTTGCACCTAAATTCAACTGGCACTTAAACGACTCTTGGAATCTGTTTGCTAAGATCGGTGGTGCTTACATGATGTCTGATGACGAAACAGACTTTGTCCCAACAGGTTCTTTGGGGGCTGAATACTCGATCGATAGAAACTGGAGTGTTCGCGCTGAATACCAACGCTACCAAGACATGTCTGACGACGTGTGGGACGACATGGATGCTAACTTCTTTGGTATCGGTGTTAACTACAAATTCGCAGCAGCTCCAGTTGTTGCAGCAGTTGTAACGGAAGAAGTGATCGAGCCAGATCCAGAACCAGTGATGATGAGCAAGGTGCACAAAGAAGAGTACGGTACAGGTACGTTTGAATTCGATAGTGCTAAGTTAACAGATTCCGTTTCTGAACGTCTGGACAACTTTGTTTCATTCTTGAACGAATATCCTCAAGCTCAAGTAGAGATTACTGGTTACACGGATAGCTCAGGCCCTGCGGCATACAACCAAAAACTGTCTGAGCGTCGTGCTCAATCTGTTGCTGATTACCTAACCGCAGCTGGCATTGGTTCAGATCGTTTGACAGTTAAAGGTATGGGTGAAGAAAACCCAGTTGCTGACAACAGCACTCGCGAAGGTCGTGAGAAAAACCGTCGCGTAGAAGTTGTGGTACCTTCATTTGAATACCAAGAGCTAGTTCAGCCTGAATAAGCATCTATGATTCATGATCGATGATGTGGTAAAAATTAATGGGGTGCATTTGCACCCCGTTTTGATCTCATATTAAGGGATATTGCCACTATGGTTTTGGGAAAAAGATCAACTCATTATCTTGCACCATAACGCAATCCATACCAGCTGCATGCGCCGCTCGCTTCCCCAGCTCAGTATCCTCGAACACAAGACACTGTGACGCCTCCAAGTCGAGTTGTTCCGCGGCCACCAAAAAGGTATCTGGAAAGGGTTTATGGTTCTCTACATCACTCGCGGTTACTACAACATCCAACTTGTCTAATAAACCTGCATGACTTAATAAGCGCATGGCACTTTCTCGTTGGCTGCCAGTCCCGACTGCAATTTTCTTATGGCCTAAATATTCCTCTAACACGATGTTCGTGCAAGGAATAACGTCACCATGAAGCTCCATAGCAGCGAATGTTTCCATTTTAAATGTCGCGACAGTTTTAGGATCTAACGAAAGCTCATGCACACGATTTAGTTCCTCAACAATTTTAAAGCTCGGCATCCCTCCCAAACTGTGAAACCATTCCTGGCAAAACGGAAAATCAAAACGCTCAGCAGTTGCTTGCCAAGCTGCCAAGTGGGCTGGCATGGTATCGATTAGAGTACCATCCATATCAAATATGAATCCCTCATAGGGTCTAAAATCAATCGTGCTCATGTCTTTTCTTCTATTTGTGCATCTGTAATGTTAATTTATCAGCTCTTTCAATCGTCCTTACCGGCATTTACTTATCATGCTCAAAATTTCGAACTCCGTCACAATTCAAGAGTGGGAAATTCAATTATCCCCAATTAGAGCTCAAGGAAATGGTGGCCAGAACGTTAACAAGGTAGCGTCCGCTATACACCTGCGCTTTGATATCCGGCATTCAAGCTTACCTGACTTTTACAAAGAGCGATTACTTGCACTTTCTGATAGTCGTATAAGTAAAGATGGCGTGATCATCATCAAAGCGCAACAATTTCGGACACAAGAACAAAATAAGGAAGACGCCCTAAATCGGCTTCAAGCATTGATAAAAGCTGCCGCTTTACAGGAGAAGAAGCGTATGAAAACGAAACCAACCCGCGCTTCTCAACGCCGACGACTTGATACAAAAAACAAGCACGGAGCGAAAAAACAGCAACGTAAAAAAGTGCTGTATTAGTGCATGTCGTTTTCTCGACATGTTAGTTGAACAACGTTTGCTAGCCCTTGGAAATCTCATTGGATTTCTCTTTTTAGTTACTTATTCAGGAAACAACAATATGACTATTAGGCAAAAACTCTACTTCCTCGGAGTTATCGCCATTTTAGGCATCGTGGCCCTTTTGGGTACGTCATCCCATTTTGAAAATAAGAGCAATGACCTTAATCACGCCATCAAACTCGTTGGTGATCTAGAAATACGCTTACTCAACTTACGCAGAAATGAAAAAGATTTCCTACTACGTAGTAATGACAAATATCTAAATAAGTTTGACGCCAATGTTGACAAGTTTATAGACACAGAAAAAGAGCTTGCGAATATACTCAAGAGTAATGAATTACCTTCCAGTCAACAATTTAAGCAAGACTTGCTCGCATACCAAAGGGGCTTTCAGAATCTGGTCAGCGCTTACCAACGATACGGGCTTGATTCAAAGAGTGGGCTTCTCGCTGGTTACGAACAAGCACTATTAGAAGCAAAACAACGTTCAGACCACCAGCAGTTATTGGCATTAGTCCGTTTTGACTCTGCGGTAAAAGCAGGACTATTCAATAGTGACTTGCTTGAGGGGCAATATGCTCCTGAGCTTATCAAAACAGGTAAGCAATTGGCGGCCCAAAAGCAAGTTGTTGGGGTTGCTTATGACAAAGGCCTACTCGGTGAAACTCGCGCATTATCTCATGCCGTAGAAGAGCAATTTGAAACCTTTTCCACAGCCCTTAGCTCTGCTGCCGCACAACGTGATGAACAAATGTCGACCATCAAGCAGGTCATTACAGCTCTGATCTTAGTCGTTATTTTCGCATTGATTTGGCAAATTTCACGTTCAATCAATACGCGAGTGAATAGCTTACTTGGCACCATTCGAAGTATCAGCGAAACGAACAACATGGGACTTCGATCTGATTTGAAAGGTCAAGACGAGCTATTTGATATCAGTCATCACCTCAATGACCTATTGGATAAGCTTGAGCATCTAATTAGTAGTACCCAAGAAAAATCGGCGCAACTCACTGCAAGTACCGATAATATGCATCGTGAGTTAGAAGGCGTTATGGAGCAATTCCACACTCAAACTGACCACACTGCATCAATGGCGACGGCAGTTCAGCAAATGGTTGCCACAATAGGTGAAATCTCTGAAAGCACATCAGTTGCGGTAGAAGGCGTTCATCAGGCAGCGAATAATGCCGAACAAGGTCGAGGAGTTGTTGAGGCGACGGTAACCAACATCGGTCAACTAACCACGATTTTATCAAACAGCCAGCAGCCGATTGGCTCGCTGAATCAGCATGTAGATAAAATTGGTGGTGCCGTGAACATCATCCAAGAGATTGCAGAGCAAACCAACCTACTAGCTCTCAACGCAGCAATTGAAGCCGCGCGAGCAGGCGAACAAGGCCGCGGGTTTGCAGTTGTTGCCGATGAAGTACGCGCCCTAGCTAGCCGAACTCATCAATCCACAGAGGAAATCACGCGGGTAGTTGCAGATATTCAAACTCAAATGTCTACAGTTGTTGCTGATATTGATCAATGTAACGATCAAGGGCAACAAACACTTAATGCTTCTGAAAAACTGGATTCTAGCCTACAGCAGATCATCACTGACATGCATTCAATTCAAGGTAATTCGGAGCGCATAGCTTCAGCAATTGAAGAACAAGGTATCGTTATGAACCAAGTTAGCGGTTCAATCACCGAGCTAAACGCAATATCTGAGAATAACATGCAATCCGCTCAGGAATGCTTGCATGAAGTGAACTCTGTCTCTGCTCAAGCTCATGATATGGATGAAGCCGTTGCACAATTCAAAACTGCGCTAAAATAACCCTTTTCAAAATAGAAAGCCCGAGGCAATCATTGCTTCGGGCTTTTTTCAATTGTCACTTCGTGCTTACCGCGCACTTCGGATGTGATTACTCATCATCAAGAGGAACCAGCTTGGTGTTGCCGCCATGAACTTTCTCACGCTGTCTTTGCACCAGAGCGTAGAAGCCTGGGATCAAGAATGTACCTGCTAGAAGCACACACAATAGACCACCAATCAGCGACACGCCGAGTGAGTTTTGACTCACGTGCCCCGCGCCAGCGGCAAAGATAAGCGGGAAGATACCTAGGATAAATGACCAAGATGTCATATTCACAGCGCGGAAACGTAACGTGCCTCCTTTAACCGCTGCACTATCGATATCAGCATCTTTTTCTTCACGCTCTTGCTTGGCGAACTCCACAATCAAAATTGCGTTTTTCGCCGCCAAGGCTATGAGCAAGACAAGACCAATTTGGGCATACAAGTTAAGCGGCGTGCCAGTTAGATTTAACGCAAGGAAGGAACCTAACGTGGCTACTGGGACCACCAAAATAATAGCCAGTGGAATACTCCAACTTTCATACTGAGCCACCATAAACAAGTAAATGAAGATCAAAGCCAGCGCAAACGCATAAATGGCTTGGTTGCCCGCAAGCACTTCCTGATAAGCCATACCTGTCCATTCATACGTGTATCCTTGTGGAAGAACTTCAGCAGCAACGCGTTCCATTGCGGCAATCGCATCACCACTAGAGTAACCCGGAGCTGGTTGGCCTTGAATGATAGCACTGCGGTACATGTTGTAACGCCATGCCACATCAGGCTCAAACACTTGCTCGTAGCTCACTAGCGTACTTAACGGGACCATATCACCGTTCGAAGAACGAACATGGAAACGCTCTAGATCTTCCATGCTGCTACGGTGCTGGCTATCAGCTTGCATGGTTACGCGGAAGTTCTTACCAAACATGGTGAAGTCATTCACATAAAGCGAACCTAAGTTGCCTTGCAAGGTTTGAAAAATAGACGACAGCGAAATACCTAATTGCTGCGCTTTCTCACGATCGATATCAACGTAGTAGTGCGGAACATTCGCGCGGAACGTGCTAAACGTGTAGGCAATTTCAGGCGCTTGGTTGGCCGCTTGGATCATTTCTCCCATGACCATCGACAAATCGGTACGACTTCGCCCTAGCGTGTCTTCAAGCACAAACTCAAAACCAGACGCAGCGCCCATACCAGGAACCGCTGGTGGTCCCATCGCAAAAACAACCGCTTGAGGTAACTCTGTCGCCGCTCGACCGTTAATACGTGCCGCGATAGCATTAGCAGAGTGCTCTCCTTGCAGCGAGTTACGAGTATCCCAATCATGCAATTTGATAAATACAGAAGCACCGTTTGATGCTGCTGCGCCTGTCATAAACGAGTAACCGTTCGCAACCGTCACACCATCCACACCAGGTTCTTCACCGATCATCTTCATTAAATCATTGGTGACTTCTTCAGTGCGTGATAAAGAGGCTGAATCTGGTAGCTGTACGTTAACCAGCAAAATGCCTTTATCTTCTTGAGGAACAAACGCTGTAGAGGTGGTTTTCGCAAAGAAAGTGACCGCTGCGATAGCAACTATAAAGAACGTCACGAGCAGTAAAGACTTCTTCACCAAGAAACCAGCGATCTGGCCATAACGCGTAGTGATGCGCTCTAAGCCTCGGTTGAAAGCCTGGAACCAGTTAGCGGTATTGCCCCCACCCTGCTTCAATACCAGAGAACAAAGTGCTGGAGACAGCGTCAATGCATTGATGGATGAAATCACAACCGAAATACAGATGGTCAAAGCGAACTGGCGATACATGATACCGGTGATACCTGGCAGCATGGCGACGGGTATGAATACCGCAAGTAGAACCAAGGTCGACGTGATGATTGGTCCCGTTACTTCTTTCATCGCTAGCAACGTCGCTTTACGCGGTGAAATGCTTGGGTCTTTCGCCATGGTAGTATCGACGTTTTCGATAACCAGAATCGCATCGTCCACCACGATACCAATCGCAAGGATCAAGCCAAACAAAGTAACCGTATTAATGGTGAAGCCCGTTGCCTGCATGATGGCAAACGTACCAATCAGAGAAACGGGGATCGCGACAACAGGAATCAACGTTGCACGCGCACTACCCAAGAACAAGTAAGTTACAGCAATCACCAATAGAATCGCTTCAATCAGTGTTTTTACTACCCCTTTGATCGATTCAGATACGAACACGGTTGTATCGTAGCTGGTCTCGTATTCCATTCCCTCTGGGAAGTTTTTGCTCAAGCCTTCAAGGAGCTCCATGACGGCCTGACCACTTTCTAACGCATTCGCATCCGATTGAAGAGACAACGCAACGATTGACGCGTCCTGGCCACGGAACTTACCGTTACCATCGTAGAACTTTTTGCCTAGTTCAACGCGAGCAACATCTTTCAGATAAACCGTAGAGCCATTGGGATTAGCTCGAAGGACTACGTTCTCAAACTCACTCACGCTTTCCAAGCGACCTTTGGTCACAAGGTTAAACTGAACTTCTTGCGGATTGTTGTATGGTGCTGCACCTACACGCCCTGCCGCAACTTGAACGTTCTGTTCAGCCAAAGCGGCGTATACGTCTGACGTGGTTAGCTTAAGGTTGGCCATTTTTTCAGGATCTAACCAAACACGCATTGCGTATTCGCCACCACCAATCACGTTAACTTCACTGATACCTTTCGCACGAGCCAACTGATCTTTTACATTCAAGTTAATGTAGTTAATCAAGAACTGATCATCGTATTTGCCATCAGGTGAATAGAAGTTAAGTACCATCAGCAAGTCAGGTGAACGCTTTTTCACCGTCACACCAACCATGCGAACTTCTTGAGGCAGTTTTGACTCAATCTGTGACACGCGGTTTTGCACGTTAACTTGCGCCATATCTGGATCGGTGCCAACATCGAACGTGACGTTTAGGCTGTAAGAGCCATCGTTCGCGCTCTTTGAAGACATGTATATCATATCCTCAACGCCGTTGACTGAGGTCTCTATGGGGTCCGCAATGGCCTGCTCGACAACTTCCGCACTCGCGCCAGTGTAGTAAGCCGAAACGCTTACTGATGGCGGGCTTATCTGTGGGTACTCAGCCACTGGCAAAATCGCCAGTGAGATCGCGCCGGCTAGCGTTAATATGATCGAAATAACCAGCGCGAATTTAGGTCTCTGAATAAAGAAACGACTTAACATAGTGCCCCCCTACTGCTTATCTTCAGCAGGTGCTTGAAGGCGCACTTCTACACCATTACGCACACGTTGTAGGCCTTGTGTAATAACCGTATCTTCCTGATCGAGCCCTTCTCGAATGATAATGCCTTGTTCAACCTGAGGGCCAAGCTCGACGTTACGACGCACTGCCACACTTCCCTCAGCCATCACCATCACAAAGTCACCTTCTAAGTCAGTCTGTACGGCACGTCGTGGGATAACAATAACGTCTTTCGTGTTCTTATCTCTCAAGTTCACTTTGATGTGTTGACCCGGAAGTAACTTCTGCTCTGGGTTTGGCACTAGCGCGCGCATAGCAATCGTACCCGTTTTGGTGTCAATACGATTACCTAAGAAATCAAGCTTACCAAGATGCTCAAAAAACTGTCCATTTTCCAGTTCAAGCTGAACTTCAACGCGGTTTGATTCAGCCGAGCCATCACCTTTTACTTGATCCATACCCATAGCTAAACGCTCACGCTCACTCACACTAAATGAGGTATGAACTGGATCTAAACTCACCAGAGTTGTCAGCACGCCAGATGATGGAGAAACCAGATCACCCGTACTCACTTTGGTATCACTAATACGTCCGCTAAAAGGTGCTCGGATTTGAGTATAGGAAAGGTTAACTTCAGCAAGTTTAAGTTGAGCATTTGCCGCTTCTAGCTCTGCTCTCGCACCAAGAAGTGCCGCAGTTAAAGCATCAAACTCAGATTGAGAGATACTACCGCGAGGCAACAAGTTTTTACCTCGAGTATGATCTAATTCGGCTTTTTTTAGCGCCGCTTTAGCTTGTGCAAGTGCGGCTTTAGCACTCGCGACTTGGGCTTCAAAAGAAGATGGCTCGATAGAGTAAAGGAGCTGCCCTTTTTCTACCATTTGCCCCTCTTCAAAGTGACGAGCTTTTAAGTAGCCAGAAATCTGCGCGGTAATATTGGTATCTTCTATTGCTTCAATGCGACCGATATAAGACTTGCTCGGTTGGTAGTCGATAACCGTGACATCCTGAGTCACTACGAGAGGCGCTTGACCTTTCGTTTGGGCATTATTAGCTTCCCCGCACCCAGCGAGGATTGCTGTAGCCGCCATTAGTGCGACAAGTGGTTTCTTTTGCATGTATTTACCGTCTTTATAGAACAGGATATTGTTGAATTCCTATCAACCTTACTCCTTGCTGCCACTGAAAACTTCACTGAAAAGCGCCCAAGGTGTTTCTAAATGTAAACATGAGAAACAAAAGGAAAATAAAGTAATTTAGTTAACAGTGGTATTCAATGAGCAATATACATACAACTCAATCATAACTATTTAATATACGCCTTAGGAGATCGCGAATTTTAGCGTGTGCTTGGAAACACTAACGGGAGTATTGTATTCGGGCGTAAAGTGAGATTCAGTGCTCAAGATAAGAACGTTTTGTGGCTAAAAAGGTAAAAAGTGACGCCTTCATACTCAAGACCCCGATTTTGACTATTTTTTTAATATAAATGGGTTATCATTCAATTAATTCAACGCCTTCGACAGAGAGGATGACTATGATTTCTAAATGGGCGAAACGCTTTTACCAGATGGCAGAACTAGTGGCGTCTTGGAGTAAGGACCCATCAACACAAGTCGGTGCCGTTATTACTAAACAGAATCGCATTGTATCTGTTGGATTTAATGGCTATCCGCATGGTGTTTCTGACAGTGTCGACACCGATGAGCGCGAGTTGAAATACCTTAAAACACTGCACGCGGAAGAGAACGCTATTTTGTTCTCAAAACGTGACTTAGACGGATGTGATATTTGGGTAACGCATTTTCCTTGCCCTAACTGCGCGGCAAAGATCATTCAAACAGGGATCTCACACGTACACTGCCCTGAGCAGTCTGAAGACTTTTTATCTCGCTGGGGAGATAAAATCCAAGTCAGTCAAGATATGTTCGATCAAGCGGGTGTGAAAGTCGACTGGTTACCACTAGAAGACATTGAAATTGAAGACAAAGACGTGCGCTAGTATTCCATCTTAATATTTAAATAGCCCAGGAAGATCTGGGCTATTTTGTTATTAAATCTGCAAGAGGTCTCGACGTAGTCTTTTAACTGTGTTTTTTCGCTGTGAGCTCAGCAATTTTGACAATAACGAGTACTGATTTTTCCATCATTTCAACAGAAATAAACTCATGAATTCCGTGGAAGTTAAAACCACCGGTGAAGATATTCGGGCACGGCAAACCCATAAAAGATAAACGAGCACCATCTGTACCACCACGAATAGGTTTTATAATCGGTTCCACATCACACGCTTCCATCGCTTGCTTTGCCAGCTCAATGATATGAGGGTAAGGCTCAACCATTTCTCTCATATTGTAATAGCTGTCTTTTATTTTTAGCTCTACAGAACCATGGCGTAAACCCGTGTTCATTTCATCGACGAGTTTCTGCATAAAGGCTTTTCGATCCTCAAGTCTTTGACGGTCAAAGTCTCTAATAATGTAACCTAGCTCGCTTCGTGCAACGCCCATTTCTGCCGATTTTAGATGGAAGAACCCTTCGTAACCTTCGGTTGTTTCCGGAGTTTGATCTTGGGGCATTTGAACTTGAAATTTCGCAGCCAAGTTCATCGCATTGACCATTTTGCCTTTTGCAGTACCTGGATGAACGCTAACACCATGAAAAATTACATCAGCGTTTGCTGCATTAAAGTTTTCGTATTCCAATTCACCTTGCGGGCCACCATCTATAGTGTATGCCCATTTCGCGCCAAATTTTTTAACATCAAACAAATCTGCACCACGACCGATTTCTTCATCCGGAGTAAAGCCGATACAAATGTCGCCGTGTGGAATGTCTGGGTTTTCCAGTAGCAGAGCTACCGCGGAAAGAATCTCTGCGATACCGGCTTTGTTATCCGCGCCAAGTAATGTAGTGCCATCGGTAGTAATAAGATTGTGGCCATGTAGGTGATGTAAATCTGGGTATTGCACGGGAGATAACACTTCATCCCCCAACCCTAATGCAATATCGCCACCCTGGTAATCTTCGATGAATTGCGGCTTTACGTTTTTGCCAGATGCATCCGGCGCGGTATCCATATGGGCAATGAAGCCGATAGGAGGAACCGCATAATCAACATTGGCTGGCAGTTTAGCCATCAAGTAGCCATTTTTATCCAAAGTCACGTCACTTAAGCCAAGTTCGAGCATCTCTTTTTTAAGTAACTCAGCAAACACAAGCTGGCCAGGTGAACTTGGGCAAAGCGTCACATGTGGATTGGATTGGGTATCAAACGTGACGTATCGAAGAAATCTTTCAACTAAATGTTTCATATTTATTCTCATTGTTTTGTACGATGAGGCCTTATCACGCATTGATAATCTGACGTTGCCTCATCAAACCTCACGCTATGTTACGCTCATAGCTCAATAAGAATTTGCTTTGAATCATTTTTTGATAAGAAAGGCTTTTGCGCTTTGCTTTCGCTCATTGAAGCATGAATTTAATCTAAAAGTTCCTCAGCCAGTACTCGCCACTCTTTAACCTTTTCACGAAAATGACGCCATTGCTTATCGGTCATCGAACGAGAAACATCTAATGTCAGTTGATCAACCAATGCAAAGTTAGAGTCAATATTCAGAGAAAGCTGCTCACTATAATAACTCTCTGGTTCGAACAAGAGTCGCATAAATATATCTTGATAAGTCACAACATTAGATTTGTTGTCGAACAAGTATTCGAGCTCTTGATATACCGTGGCTCGATAATCTCTCCATAAAGGGCTGTTTAAAATAACTTGCTGAGAAAATGTTTGAGCTAATTGACGCTGATTTCCTGATAGATTCCCTAGCCATTCTTCCATCCACTCTTCAGTGTTATCCAGAATAATTTCACGCACTTCGTCTTCTGTCTTATCGGCATATTTTGCGTTTCGCTCTTGATAATGTTCTTGTACATTACTCAAAAACTCGCGTTCTTGATCTTTCGTTAATTGCAAACTTAACGCAAAAAGATCTGGTGCTGCTTTGCTGACCACTCTATCGTAATGCGCTCGCATTCTATCTCGATTTTGTTGCAAGTAATTTAAGGTGATATCGCTCGCTTTTAATCTCTCAAGGTCTTTTAAATGTTCGATATATATTGGTAACTCCTCTTTCTTGTGCCAGTCTGCCAACAATAATAAGCGCTCTTCCACCAGGACTTCTTGTTCCCCTTGCAACGAGACATAGTCCTCTAAGTAATCGAGCACGAACCAATCGATATTGCTGTATAAAAACTTTTTCGCACAACCGGCAAGCAGAAATACGAAACAAAATAGAAGGCCATAACGAAGCGCCTTATTAGATACATCCTTTAATTTAGTCACTTATTCGTATTCCCTTTTCTGTTGATTAAGTTCTATACTCAACCTGTATCACTTAGTATTGCGGCAAACTTACACCAGTGTGACAAATATTGATTGCCACCTTAATAATATATAGAGTTTGAAATTAACTTTTTGATCACAGCTATCCGCAAAAAAGTGAGTTAGAGCGCAATTATCGGCTAAAAAACGTACCGAACGACGCTCCCTATAACGGCATATAATTTGCATGGATGTTTTTTGGATGGTTTATGGAGGCGAAGTATGGCAGCCGCTGAGCAACTTGATACCAGTGTAGAATATGAGATTCGATATTTTGAACAGGGGAAAATGCACTGCATGAGAGTCATTGCTGAAAGCAAAAAAGTGGCTTATCAGTACTATTTGGAGTGTGGTAAGCACAACAGTGACTTGTACTCTATTCGCCCAGACAAGTAAAAAAAACCGCCTAACAGGCGGTTTTTTTATTTGTCAGAATAAATATAACTGTTTGATTTTATTTATTATTACAGATTCAAATCCAACAATGTTATTTGATGTCGCCAAAGCGCTCAAGATAAAGGACGGTTGCTGCAGTACGAGAAGGAACTTGAAGCTTTTTAAGTAAACTCTTCATATGTACTTTAACCGTAGACTCAGAGATAAAAAGACGATCGGCAATTTGCTTGTTGCGGAAACCTCTTGCCACCTCTCTTAAGATCTGCGATTCACGATCGGTCAGTGTATCAAACACGTCCTCTTGCTCTGAACGTTCACTCAAATACTTAGAAACTTCTTGGCTGTATGCCTTGTCCCCTTGATGCGCTTGTTTTAGCAACTCAACCAACTCATCAGGCTCAGTGTCTTTCAATAAATAGCCATCGGCACCACTTCGAACTATTGCTTCTATATCTGCTGGGCTATCCGAAACGGTTAGAATGACAATTCTGGCTTCACAGCCATCTGCACGCAGTGCTTGCAAAGTATCAAGGCCAGACATGCCTTTCATATTAAGATCAAGAAGTACAAGATCCAGTTCCAGCTCATGCGCTTTCGCTACTGCATCCGCGCCATTACTTGCTTCTGCAGTGACCTCAAACTCTGGCTCAAAGCTTAAAAGCTGGTGGATACCTCTTCGCATGAGTGGATGATCATCCACCAGCATTACTTTACACACTGTCACTGTTTACTTCCTTACTATGTTGGAATTCTAATTTTACGGTACAACCTTTGTTTATCGATGCTTCGATGTGCAGATCGGCATGCAGTCTAGTGGCCCGCTCTTGCATGATACTCATACCGTAATGATTTAATTTTTCGTCTTGATGTTCAAAGCCTATTCCATCGTCGCTAACGGTTACTGTGACTTTTCCATCATTATCGAGACATTGAATGTGAATATTATCTGCTTGCGCATGTTTGATAGCATTAATTGCCGCTTCTCTTATCAACTGTAGTAAATGAACCTGCTGATGTGCATCCAGTTCAGTTGATGAAAGTCTATTTTTTAGCGTAATGTCCGCAGCAGTTTGTTCACTGAGCGTTTCAACCATGTCTTGCAATGCTTGGCCAAAACTGCCCTCTTTAATCGTAAGACGAAACGTCGTCAGTAACTCGCGTAACTGCGTATACGCGGCAGATAAGCCCGTATCTAGCTCAGCAATAACTTGATTAGCCTGCGCGATCGCCTTTTCGTCAGGCAAGTTCTTTACGCTTCTCTTCAACAAAGCGACCTGAATTTTTAAGTAAGAGAGTGCTTGAGCCAATGAATCATGCAACTCCCGAGCAATAGTGGCTCGCTCTTCCATCAGCAGAATTTGTTCTGCTTGGCGCTGCGCCCGATTGTAATACACAGCGCGTGATAAAATCTGCACGAAGTTGTCAATAAGAGCCTCGTTCGGACAAGGTAACCCTGCTTTCCAATATAAATAGCCCAAGTGCTCACCATCTAGCATCAGGGCTTTACCGTGGCAATCTTCATCACAATCTTGGCAGCATTCTTCTCCTTCCATCAATATCCAGCTCGGTTCTCCCAGCTGCTCGATTTCAAGTTTGACCGCTTTAATGCCCTCAAGACTGACGATATGCTGCAAAATCGCCTGGAAATTGTCTTGATTAATACGCGACGCCGTGAGTTCTTTTGACGAGTCATACAGCACCTCTAAAGACTGGTTGGCATGCTGCAATTTACGTGTTTTCTCATCAACCGCTTGTTCTAATCCTCGGTACAACTTACCAAGGTCTGTCGCCATCCGATTAAAGGTTCGAGTCAGTATTCCCATTTCATTATCGCTGGATACATTGAGCGATATATTAAATGAGCGATTTTTAATTTGCTCGCTAGCAAAAACTAAAGCACGCAGAGGCCGAACAACTTCGAGGCGCACAAAATGAACGACAAACATACTGACACAAAGAATGCCACCCAACCCTAACCCACCAATCCAGGCTAAGTTAATCAGTTTTTGCTCCGAAAAGCTCTGCAGCTTAAATACAAACTCATCGATTTGTTCAACAAAACCGGCCACTAGGAGTTGATATTCTGCCGGGTTGTCTCCTCTCAGCACCGCCTTGAGTTCATGCCATCTGATAATAAGACGGTAGTAATCGTGAGTGATGTCTTCTGGCACAGACCAATGCTGAAGCGCTTTCATTGAAGGTGAATATATCGAATGTTCAAATGCGTCAATATGTGAAGAATAGTCAACAGATTTAACCTGAATATCATTCGCCAGACGGTAGCTTTGCATTCGCATCGAGCCAGCAACATTGACGGCTTCAGCATCGTTCAAACTGGACGCTAACGTAAAAATAGCAAAACCAGTCGTAGCGACTGAGAGCAGCAAAATAAGAAGCATCGCGGACGCAATCGTGCGCGTCACTGACTTTTTCACATTTTTAAACAATCTGAGTTCCTCGCCCATTAACAATCCTATTTGTACGTGCAATGAACCCATTACCTTTCAACTTTATCAATATGTGATCACCTGCGACGGAATTTATTGATCCAAAACAATATTGCATACCATTTACCCCCTAAGAGGTATTTATACAAATATGTCAAAAACTACAATTTCGTTAGTTTAAATGACAGTTTATTAATGAAAATTGTGGACTATGCTTAGTTTGGGTTCCAAGTTTCGAGGTGACTAAGTGGTAGACCTTTCCAGAAGAAGACTCTTTGCAAGAAAAGCGCACCCCGACAACGCCGTACGTTTGCCTTGGTTAACTAAACCGCAACAGTTTACGGACGATTGCACTCGCTGCGGTAAATGCATTGAGGCCTGTGAAACAAAGATTATAACCAAAAGTGATGGCGGATTCCCCTCGGTCGATTTTTCCATCGATGAATGCACATTTTGCTATCAATGTGCAAACGCCTGTCCTGAGCCCCTTTTCTTGCCAGAAACAGAACAACCTTGGCAAGCAAAAGCAAGTATCAACGATAACTGCTTAGTAAAACAAAATGTCGAATGCCGAAGCTGTGGGGATATGTGCGACCCGATGGCAATTCAGTTCAAATTAGAACTGGGGAAAGTAGCACAACCCAATTTAGACCTTGATGAGTGTAACGGCTGCGGCGCCTGTGTTTCAGTGTGCCCGACTTCATCCATCAATGTGAGCAATACAACAGCCTAAGCCGAATGTCGTCGGCCAAAGGCAATAAAAATAAATGAGAGAGCTATATGTCACTAAATGAAGTGCATATTTCAAGTTTGGTAGTACATGTGCTGCCGGAACATTTGGACGAAATCAAACAAAAGATAGAAGCACACGAAAATGCGGAAATCTATGGTGACAGTCCTGAAGGCAAGATTATCGTCGTACTTGAAACTGAGAACCAAGGTTTCATCACAGACACTATCGATGCCATTAACAATTTACCGAACGTCTTAAGCACGGTATTGGTTTATCACCAAATCGAAACTGGGCTTGAAGAAACGGATGAAGAAGACACTGGAACACAACATTCCCAAATCGAGGGTGAAGTATGAAAATGACAAGACGTGCGTTTGTGAAAGCAAACGCGGCTGCATCAGCTGCTGCTGTCGCAGGTGTGACACTACCAGCATCTGCAGCCAACCTGATTGCAAGCTCTGATCAAACCAAAATCACATGGGACAAAGCACCTTGTCGTTTCTGTGGTACAGGCTGTTCTGTTCTTGTTGGCACTCAAAACGGCAAAGTGGTAGCAACACAGGGTGACCCAGAAGCACCAGTAAACAAAGGTCTGAACTGCATCAAAGGTTACTTCCTTTCTAAGATCATGTACGGTCAAGACCGTCTAACTCAACCGATGCTACGAATGAAAGATGGCAAATTCCACAAAGATGGTGAATTTACACCTATCTCTTGGGATGACGCTTTCGACATCATGGCTGAGAAATGGAAAGCTTCCCTCGAGAAAAAAGGCCCAACAAGCGTAGGTATGTTTGGCTCAGGCCAATGGACAGTAATGGAAGGCTACGCTGCATCAAAGTTAATGAAAGCAGGCTTCCGATCAAACAACATTGATCCAAACGCTCGTCACTGTATGGCTTCTGCCGTTGTAGGTTTCATGCGCGCATTCGGTATCGATGAGCCAATGGGTTGTTACGATGACTTTGAGAACGCAGACGCTTTCGTTCTTTGGGGCTCAAACATGGCAGAGATGCACCCGGTTCTATGGACTCGCATTACTGACCGCCGCCTAAGCCACCCTCACGTTAAAGTGAACGTGCTTTCTACTTACTACCATCGTTCATTTGAGTTGGCAGACCACGGCTACATTTTCAATCCTCAGTCTGACCTTGCAATTGCTAACTTCATCGCAAACTACATCATCGAAAACGATGCAGTAAACTGGGACTTCGTGAACAAACACACGAACTTCACTCAAGCAGACACTGACATCGGCTACGGTCTACGTGACGATGATCCGCTACAAAAAGCAGCGAAGAACCCGAACTCTGGCAAACTCACTTCTATCTCATTCGAAGAGTACAAGAAATCAGTAGCGCCATACACGGTAGAGAAAGCATCTGAAATCTCTGGTGTTGAGAAAGAGAAGCTTATCGAGCTTGCGAAGCAATACGCTGATCCAAACACGAAAGTAATGTCTCTATGGACGATGGGTATGAACCAGCATACTCGTGGTGTATGGATGAATAACTTGGTTTACAACATCCACCTACTAACCGGTAAGATCTCGACTCCGGGGAACAGCCCATTCTCACTAACGGGCCAACCATCAGCATGTGGTACCGCTCGTGAGGTTGGTACGTTTGCTCACCGCCTACCAGCGGACATGGTGGTTGCTAACCCTAAACACCGTAAGATTGCAGAAGACATCTGGAAACTGCCAGAAGGTACGATTCCACCAAAACCTGGCTTCCACGCCGTATTGCAAGACCGTATGCTGAATGACGGCGTTCTGAACTGTTACTGGGTTCAATGTAACAACAACATGCAAGCCGGTCCAAACATCAACACAGAACGTCTTCCAGGTTACCGCAACCCAGAAAACTTCATCGTTGTGTCTGACCCATACCCGACAGCAACAGCACAAGCAGCAGACCTTATTCTTCCTACCGCAATGTGGATTGAAAAAGAAGGTGCTTACGGTAACGCAGAGCGTCGTACCCAAGCTTGGTACCAACAAGTGGGCACAGTCGGTCAAGCAAAATCGGACCTTTGGCAACTAATGGAGTTCTCGAAACGCTTCAAAATGGAAGAAGTATGGCCTGAAGAGCTTCTAGCGAAAGCGCCTCAATACCGTGGTAAAACAATGTACGACGTACTTTACCGCAATGGTAACGTCGACAAATTCCCTATCGAAGAAGCTCGTGAACTGAATGACGATGCTCACCACTTCGGTTTCTATGTTCAAAAAGGTCTGTTTGAGGAATACGCAACATTTGGCCGTGGTCACGGGCATGATTTGGCTCCATACGACCGCTACCACCAAGTACGTGGTCTACGTTGGCCTGTTGTTGATGGTAAGGAAACACAGTGGCGCTTTAAAGAAGGTTCAGACCCATACGCGAAAGAAGGCTCTGGTTGGGACTTCTACGGCAATGCTGACGGCAAAGCGAAAATCATTTCCGCGCCATACGAAGCGCCACCAGAAGTACCGAACGATGAATTTGATATGTGGTTATGTACTGGTCGTGTTCTTGAACATTGGCACACAGGCACCATGACTCGTCGTGTACCTGAATTATACAAAGCAGTACCAGACGCAGTGTGTTACATGCACCCAGAAGACGCAAAAGCACGCAATGTTCGTCGTGGTGAAGAAGTACTCATGGCAAACAAACGCGGTGAAGTACGCGTTCGTGTTGAAACTCGCGGTCGTAACCGTCCGCCAAAAGGTTTGGTATTCGTACCGTTCTTTGATGCACGTATTTTGATTAACAAGCTTATCCTAGATGCGACTGATCCACTGTCTAAACAGACAGACTTTAAGAAGTGCCCAGTCAAAATCACTAAGATTGCTTAACCTTCAGATACTGAATGCTACGGCCGTCATTATGGCGGCCTAATAAAGAATTTAAGCCATAAAGGCGGAGATGAAATGATGAAAAAATTACTTGTCGCAGTTTTATCTGTAGGTGCGTTAGTGACAGGCATTGCGCAAGCTGAGTTGGATAATCCAGGTGGTATTGGAGGTCTAGAATCTTTACGTGGAATGTCTCAATTGGAAGATACGCGTCCAGCAGACGAGTTCAAAGACTTCCCTAAAGATCAAATTGTTGAAGACAGCTATGTTTATCAACCACCGTTGATCCCACACAGCATTCGTCACTACGAAATTTCGTTAAATGCTAACAAGTGTCTTGCATGCCATAGCTGGAAAAATGCAAAAGAGTCAGGTGCGACTAAAATTAGCGTAACGCACTATGTAAACAGAGAAGATGCGGTACTGGCAGATATGTCTCCTCGTCGTTACTTCTGTTTGCAATGTCACGTTCCACAAACGGATGCAAAACCACTAGTGGAAAACGAGTTTAAGGCAGTCGATTCGCTTCAGTAATTGAAACGCGAGTACTAAGAGGTTACTTATGAAAATACTTAAAGCGTTTTGGAAGAGACTGTCGAGCCCGAGTAAAGCTGCCGCTGGTGTGGTTTTATTTCTAGGCTTCGCTGGTGGCCTTCTATTTTGGGGCGCATTCAACACAGGTATGGAAGCAACCAACACAGAAGAATTCTGTTCTGGCTGTCACGCGCCGATCGTTGCTGAAATTCAAGAAACAATTCACTACTCCAACCGATCTGGTGTTCGTGCGATTTGTTCAGACTGTCACGTTCCTCATGAATGGACGGATAAGATCGTTCGTAAAGTACAGGCATCTAAAGAGCTATTTGCACACTTCGTAACGAAGACGATCGATACGCCAGAGAAGTTCCAAGAGCGTCGTGGACACCTCGCAGAGCGAGAGTGGGCACGTATGAAGAAGAATGACTCTCTTGAATGTCGTAACTGTCATGAGTTTGATTTCATGGATTACTCTCAGCAAGGATCACGTGCGGCAGAACAACACTCCACCGCTCTCGCTTCAGGCGAGAAAACATGTGTAGACTGTCACAAAGGTATTGCGCACAAACTACCAGACATGAGCGGCGTTGAAGGCTGGCACTAAGGAGACTTACCATGAGTACATTAGAATCTGTAATTTGGCATATCCTTGGCTACAGTGCTATGCCAGTGATTATTCTTTCCGGCTTTGTGGCGGTAGCAGCAATCTCTCTCTGGCTGCTGTCATTTGGTAAGGATAAAGAGGTGTAACGTAACGCATCTCTACTCGTCAACTAGCCTATTTGTTGACACTGAGCGCCGAGCAAATGCTCGGCGCTTTTTATTTATTACTCAATGGTACTTGCCAACAATAAACAAGCAATCATACATAAAAAAGCGACCATAAAGGCCGCTAAGATTTACTGCTATAGGGAGTTGTTTAAGATTCTTTTACTGGCAGAACCTGTTTGACGTATTGTCCTGGCGCCTCATCAATAACCGGATGGTTTTCTGAGCCAATAGGGAAAGGCTCAACTTGCTCTTTAGGGTTGAATTGGAGTAACCACTCGTTCCAGTGTGTCCACCACGATCCCTCTTTGTGTTCCGCGTTATTCAACCACTCATCAGCAGAGTCATCCAAATTATCGTTCAACCAATAACCATACTTATTTTTAGCTGGAGGGTTCACGATGCCCGCAATATGACCAGACTCACCGAGGACAAACGTTTTGTTACCACCCGTGTTCAGCGCACCACGGTAAGTTCCCTGCCATAACGCAATGTGGTCTTCTTTCGTTGACACAAAATAGCTAGGAATTTTGATCTTATTTAGATCAATCCATACTCCACCAATTTTGACGCCTTTATCTTGCACCAGCTTGTTCTCTAAATAGAGCTCGCGAAGCAAGAAATTGTGAGATGCAGCGCTGACGTTGGTGCTATCGCTATTCCAGTACAACAAGTCGAAATCAACCGGACTGTTACCCTTCAAGTAATTGTCGACGTAGTAGTTCCAGTACAAGCTGTTTTCACGCAGTAAACTAAACGTCACGCTTAAGGAACGGCCGTCCATATACCCTTTTGCGTTATTTTGCGCTTCAATTGCACTAACAATGGTGTCATTGATATACGCGCCGACTTCACCTGGTTGAGAGAAGTCGAGCAACGTGGTGAAGAAAGTGGCAGACTTGATGCGCTTCTTCATACGTTTTGCAGCGTAGTAGGCAACCGTGCTTGCTAAAACAGTACCACCGATACAATAACCAGCAGCATTGATTTGCTCTTGTCCTGTTATATCTTCAATTGCAGCGACGGCTTTCACTACGCCTTCTGTCACGTAGTCACCAAACTCTATGTGCGCTTGTGCCTTGCCTGGATTGCGCCAAGACATCATAAATACACTATGCCCCTGCTCTAACAACCATCGAACCATTGAGTTCTTTGCTGTTAAATCAAGGATGTAGTATTTATTGATGAAAGGTGGGACGATGAGCAGCGGCGTCGCATTCACTTTCTCTGTTAGAGGTCGATATTGAATCAACTCAAACAATTCGTTTTGAAAAACCACATTGCCCTGTGTCGTCGCAACGTCATCGCCCACGCGGAATGCATTGTTATTCGTCATACGAATTTTTAAAATGTCTGCGCTCGACTCAACGTCTTCTTTCAACTGCTCTAAGCCTGCCAGTAAGTTTTGACCGTTTTGCTCAAGTGTCAGCTTCAAAAGCTCTGGGTTAGTGGCGATGAAGTTGGAAGGAGAAAGGGCGTTAATGGCTTGGCGAGAGAAAAAAATAATACGTTCTTTCGTCTTTTCATCTAAGCCTTCCAAAGACTCGATGGTGTCCAGATAGGTCTTACTAAATAAAAGGTAGGATTGTTTGATGAAGCTATACATGGCTTCATTTTGCCACGCTTCGTTTGAGAAACGCTTATCCCCTTTTTCAGCTTCGACGATTTGTGCTTGGTTCCCTGCCAATGCAACATTCTGCCAAATTTGCAGCTGCTGTTCCCACCACTGTGCTTGCAGCTTTAAAATCGCAGCAGGCTGATTCGCAGCTTGTTCGAACAGTTTGGCAGTATCCTCAAAGTTCACTTCTTGCATGGCCTTGTTTAAAGGAGAGTTCACGACTGCCTTGTTCACTTCGAAATCATGCCACCACTGATGATTGGTTTCCTGAAGCTTCACAAGATAGTCCGAAAAGAAGTGTTGAAACATAGTCTTACTCCTATATTCGGAAAAAACAACGCCGCCCAAATCTAGGGGCGGCGAGAATCGGACAAATTACGCTGGAGTAACAGTCTTTAGATTTTCCGAAGTCATTTTCTCAACGTCTTCTTTGAACTCTTTTGCAATCGCTTGAAGCTTGTTGCTGTCATCCATCATTTGTTGAGAAAGTTTAGTAAGTACGCTTAGTTGCTGACTGTTGAAAGCAGTCAATGACGTTACGTCTTTGATTTCTGTCGCTGCTTTCATCTGGTTTAGACCCACTTCACTGTATGTGCGAATGGCGTTCAATTGAAGCTCGGTCAACACTTCTACGTTTTTTGTCACTAGCTTGTTGAACTTCAAGTAAGGTTCTAGATTTTTTTCAGTTTGATCGCTAAATGTTTTGAAGAAATCTGTGTACATGGTTTGTCTCCTAGAGAAAGAATTAAAAATGTCCGTTTAAATAATTACTTAACTGTCTTTACAACCACAGCCGTGCCCATGCCGCCGCCCACACAAAGTGAAGCAACGCCATATTGACCATTTTGTTTATGAAGCTCGTGAACCAGCGTGACTAAGATTCGGTTTCCAGATGCACCAAGCGGGTGTCCTAGCGCGATAGCACCACCGTTAAAGTTCGCTTTATCTTGAATCGCGTTAACTGGAACTTGGTTTGTTTCCGCCAACTGATGAATCACGCCAAGTGCTTGCGCTGCAAATGCTTCGTTTAACTCGTAAACGTCGATGTCGTGTACACTGAGTTCTGCTTTTTCGAGTGCTTTATTGACCGACTCAACAGGACCTAGGCCCATGATCTTCGGATCAAGACCCGATTGCGCATAGCTTACGATCTCAGCAAGCGGCGTTAATCCATGCGCTTTAACTGCGCTTTCAGACGCCACGATAATCGCACTCGCGCCATCGTTAATGCCTGATGCATTACCCGCAGTCACAGTGCCTTCGCGGTCAAAAGCAGGACGTAGCTTGCTTAAGGCTTCCATTGTCGCGTTCGCTTTTGGGTATTCATCCGTATCAAACATCACGGTTTCACGGCGTTGCTTTACTTCCACTGGCACAATTTCGTCTTGAAATTTGCCAGCTTCGATAGCGGCTACCGCTTTCTGTTGGCTAGACAGCGCGTATTCGTCTTGCTGCTGGCGAGTTAAGCCGATTTGTTTTGCTACGTTTTCTGCCGTCACACCCATGTGATATTGGTTGTAAACATCGGTTAAACCGTCCGCTACGAGCAGATCTTTCAGTTCCAGATTGCCCATTTTGTTGCCATCACGAATGCTGCTTGGTGCAGCAAATGGAATCTGAGACATGACTTCAACACCCGCTGCAACAACGATCTCAGCATCGCCACTACGGATATGGGACACGGCATCCATGACCGTTTTCATGCCACTACCGCAAACCATGTTTACGCCATATGCAGGAACAGATTCAGGAATCCCCGCAAACAGTGCCGCTTGGCGGCCAACACCCATTCCTTGACCTGCACCAACAACGTTGCCAACAATCACTTCGTCAACCTTGTCGCCAGGCAACTTTGCCGCTTCCAACGCGCCTTTAATCGCTACTGCTGCCAGATCGCCAGCAGAAGTATTTTTCAGGCTGCCACCAAAAGCACCAATTGGAGTACGCTTCGCCGCTACGATAAATACTTTTTCCATCATCTTCTCTCCTTAGTGCATGTATAGGCCGCCGTTCACCGACAAAGTCTCTCCGGTGATGTAGGCGCCCGCATCGCTGACCAAGAAGCTCACTGATGCTGCAATTTCTTCTGGTGTCGCAAGACGTTTCATTGGAATTTGGTTCGTGATGGATTCCAGCACTTCTGGCTTCATTTGCTCAACCATTGGCGTACCCGTGTAACCCGGAGCGATAACATTAACTGTCACACCCGAGCGAGCACCTTCGTATGCTAAGGCTTTAGAGAAACCGATCATCCCAGCTTTCGCCGCCGAGTAGTTTGCTTGACCAAACTGTCCTTTAAGACCATTGACTGAAGAGATATTGATGACACGACCACCGCCTTTTTCGCACATTGCAGCAAAGAGGGGTTGCGTAACGTTGAATAAACTATTGAGGTTGGTATTGATGACATCATTCCAAGCTTGCGCAGTCATCTTTTTAAACACGCCATCACGTGTGATTCCTGCGTTGTTGACAACAACATCAATGGTTCCTTCCTCCCCAAGCAATTGCGCCAATTTCTCTGCACACTCTGTCGTGTTTGTTACATCCAACTCAAAAAGGCGAACCTGATCTTTGGTAAACCCTTTGCTGTTGAACCACTCCAGCGCACATTCGTAGTTACCTGTGAAATAAGTAGCGATTACACGGTAACCGTCATTGACTAATTGAGAGGAAATAGCAGAACCAATTCCGCCTTTTGATCCAGTGATCAAAGCGACTTTCTTCATTGAAGACTCCATTCTTAACGGCATTTAAAAAGCAAACTTAATACACTGATGAAATAGTTCACCAACTGACGTGTTTATTTATTCTTTTGACAACCAATCCCGTGCTGCCTTTATTTTAAGTTAACCTAGAAATATTACATTTCAAATAAAAAACTCACCCAATTGCATAAGATTGATTTAGATCTCATTACCCGTGAAATGTTATAAAATGGTTAATTTTACATAAGTCATTGTTTTAAATCACACTTCCACAAAAGCCACACCAACAGAAATAGAAACATAATTATTAAATATCATGCACTTACATACAGAATGGTAGACGTTACATTATGTCATGATTTAAGATCTGAATTTTAAGCCTATATGATTACAACAAACTTGAGATTAGAATAATAATTCAATTATCAGTAAAAATAATTATCAAACATATCATTTAATTACTGCATTTAATGATAACTTAGTTATCAATTCGATTATTTTAATACAGTGATAATTAATACCGATAAAATATAATAAATTAAATATATTTAATCTAAAAATGATATAAGAGCTTGTCTCATATTGGTGCAATACGCACTATTATGACGCATAGATTAAAATATAATTTCATTTTAAATTTATATATTTGAAGAACATCAACTAGCTACTAGTGAAAGTAATCATTCGCTTTGTAGTAGCATCCTTTTCCACTTTGCACTATCTTTGTGGCTTCTCTTTAATCACTAAATCATCAACAGATATGAATCTTGCATTGCTCAGTATGTTCATCCCTACTTTCTTTTTTGTCTCAATCACGCCTGGTATGTGCATGACTCTCGCCCTAACGTTAGGTATGAGTATCGGTTATCGTCGCACGTTATGGATGATGATAGGAGAGCTTCTCGGTGTTGCGCTGGTGTCAGTCTCTGCGGTGTTAGGTATCGCTGCGATTATGCTCAATTATCCTTGGATGTTTATCGCGTTAAAGTTCATTGGTGGCGGTTATTTACTCTATCTTGGTGTTGAAATGTGGCGATCGCGAGGGAAACTTGCGATTAATGTCGACAACTTAGAAACACCAAAGAGTGACAATATCGCACTTATCATGCAAGGCTTCGTTACCGCAATCGCAAACCCAAAAGGCTGGGCATTTATGATTTCTCTTTTACCGCCTTTTATAGACCAAAACGCAGCGCTTGCACCGCAACTGATCATACTTGTCTCCATTATTTTACTGTTTGAGTTCATTTGCATGTCTCTGTACGCTACTGGTGGTAAAGGGTTGAAACACGTATTAGGTCAGTCTAAGAATGTACGTCTAATGAACCGTATCGCAGGCACTTTAATGATGGGAGTTGGTGTCTGGTTGCTACTAAGTTAAGGCAAACTGGAAACAATGAAAAATATTCTGAATAAAATCGCTAAAGTCATGGGTGAAGTATTGGACTTTCAAGCCCGAGTTTGGGTTGTGAACGTCTATAGCGGTGAGCATAAAGGCGAGTCTTATGTCGTTAATGAAGATACTTTCTCTGTACCTCTTCAGTGGATGAAGAAGAAAGGCTACCAAGAGCCAATGTTGAATAAAGTCGAAGCAATGAAGCGCTCACAGATCTTAGAGTTCGATTTGGGACGAGTAAAACATCGTCTGATGCGCGTGAAATAAGCACAAAAAAAGCGCCACTCAAAATGAGTGGCGCAAGCACTTTTACCTTAAAAGAACGATGCTATGGCGCAGCGTCGATCTCAACAGGCAGATAATGTTTCGGCTCCAGTTTCAACCACTCAGGCAGCACGGTACCAATCGAAATCGATGACCATGTACCAGACAGAACACCAATAAACATCGCGGTTGAGAAACCAGCCAAAGGCGCTCCTCCCATAATCCATAATGCACCAACAGTGATCAATGTCGTACCAGATGTCACCATGGTGCGTGAAAACGTCGCGATAACAGCTTGATCATTGATGTCTTCTGTTTTCCAACTCTGTTTCGCAATCAACAGCTCACGGATTCGGTCTGCAATGATGATAGAGTCATTCAATGAGTAACCTAAAATTGCTAACACCGCTGCAAAAACGGTTAAGTTGAACTCCATTTGAGTAACTGCAAAAAAACCAAGCACTAAGATCACATCATGGGCCAAAGCAAACAGTGAACCACTGGCCAAACGCCACTCAAAACGGAAACACAAGTAACCGAGAATACTCAACACACAAATCAACAATGCTAAGCCACCTTGTTCAAACAAGTCTTGGCCAACTTGAGCGCCAACTATACTGTTGCTGACAACATCAACTTGGTGAGAGATTGGCTTCAACACCTCTTCTACACTTGGCAACGTTTGTCCATCTTCCGGCGCAGAGTAACGAATCACCCAACGGCCATCTTCACCAGAGCGTGTCACTGACGCAGATTCACCAAGCTTTGGTTGCAGAACGTCAAGCAGATCATGGTTAGTTAGCTGCTTATCTACCTTTACTTCTGTCACCATACCGCCAGTGAAGTCCAAACCTAGGTTCAACCCTTTAAAGCCTAGAGCGACGATCGCGATCACCGTTAAAATGATGGAAACTAGCGTAGTAAAGTAGCGAATTTTACGAATATTTTGTTTTAGCATTTCGACCATGATTAAACCCTCACATCACGACGGGCATCGCGGCCCCAAATTAAATTGATCATTGCTCTAGAGGCAAATACGCCTGTAAACATACTGGTTAACAAACCTAATCCGAGTGTTAAGGCAAAGCCTTGGATTGGGCCATTACCGATGGCGTACAAAATCACGGCGGTGATCATGGTAGTAATGTTGGCATCAAGGATGGTCGAGAATGCGCTGTCAAAGCCAAGATCAATCGCTTGAGCGAAGCTGCGGCCTTCACGCATTTTGTCCTTAATACGTTCAAAGATAATAACGTTGGTGTCTACTGCCATACCGACGGTTAACACTAAACCGGCAATACCCGGAAGCGTTAGAACCGCTCCTGGTAACAAGGCGATTAAGCCAAGCAAACAAAGCATGTTGGCACAAAGCGCCACGTTTGCTACCCAACCTAAGCGGCGGTACCAAAGTGCCATAAAGGTCAGTGTTAGTCCCATACCTAAAGCCAGTGCTGCAAAACCGTTTTCAATGTTTTCTGCCCCCAGAGAAGCACCGATTGTTCGCTCTTCCACAATAGTAACCGGCGCGGTCAGTGACCCCGCGCGAAGCAATAGCGCCAACTGCTGCGCATCGTCCATGCTACCTGCCCCAGTAATACGGAACTGGCTACCAAGCTGAGATTGAATAGTCGCGACGCTGATAACGCGCTCACTACGCTCAGTTACACCGCGATCGTTTGTTTTGTATTCACGGTAAACGGTCGCCATTGGCTTGCCGATGTGAGTTGCTGAGAAGTCACTCATTTTCTTACCACCAGCGTGATCAAGAGAAATATTGACTTCTGACATGCCCATTTTGTCGACACCAGCACGAGCGTTCACGATGTGCTCGCCCGTTAGAACTGGTCGTTTTGACAAAATCACAGTACGACCATCATTATCTTGAAGAACAAGATCTTGGCTGCTGTGTGCTTGGCTCGCATCTTTCACTTCATAAAACGCCAAGCTTGCTGTTGCACCAATAACGTTTTTCGCTTGAGCAGGATCTTGTACACCAGGGAGTTCAATTCGAATGCTCTCTTTACCTTGGCGTTGCACTAGCGCTTCTGTGATACCAAGTTCTTCAATACGACCACGCATGATCTTCAGGTTTTGTTGAAGAGTCGACGATTGAAATTCTTGGATATTTTGTTCACTCGGTTCAAGCACAAAGCCACGAGATGAACTTTTTGAAATCCAGCCCGGGTAATTTTGACGCAAAAACTTGTTCACTTCCGACAATGCTTGCTCGCTGTCACTGTTTACCGTAATTCGGTTGCCGCTTTCTGCTCGAACTTGCACACCACGAACACGTTGATCACGTAGGTTCGCTTTGATTTCATCAATCAATGCATCACGTTGTTCTTCAAACGCTTTATTCACATCAACATTCAACAAGAACTGAACGCCACCACGAAGGTCAAGACCGAGCTTAATTGGGCTAAAGCCCATCTCATTCAACCATTCTGGCGCAACCGATACGTATGAGAAAGTGATGCTGTCGTCTTTATTTAGCTCTTTGTTTAACAACGCACGAGCTTTACTTTGCGCATCTTCACCATCGAATACAATGGTTGTTTTGCCGTCTTTTTCGATGATTTTGTCTGCTGAAATATGGTTGGTTTTTAGCAGTTGATTCAGATGAACAACCGACATTTCACTGTTGTTTTGATCCGCAAACGTCAACTGGATAGAAGGCTGTTCGCCAAACCAAGTTGGTATAGCACTTAGGGTTAAAATAATGACTGTCGTAATTAATACGACATATTTCCAAGCTGAGTAGTGATTCATCAGCTTTCTGTTCTTTTGCTGCTTTGGTGTTTTTTTCATGTAAACATCATCCCTTCACGATGAAGTGAAGCTTTTAATAACAAGGCTTAACACACGACAGATGCTCCCAGAATAAATTCAGGGTATGAAATGCTCAGAACGCTCACGTCCTGTCGAATACAATCGTCGTGTTAAGAGTGCACAATGGTGCAAATAGATGGTGTTTAGGCAGAAAACTGACTATTGAGTGCGACGTACATGGCATTGGTCTCTTTCCAACCAGAAATGCGATGATCGCTTGTGAAATGATAAAATGTGGACTGGTTGTGACGCCAGTTAATGTCCATCAAGCTGTATGCGTAACCCGCATCAGCGTAAAACGGAGTAGTGAGATCGCCGACAAAATCTACGTGCTCGTCATCAAGCCCTTCCCGTAAGTAAGACGTCCAGCGCTGAGAGTTAAACAAAGCAACGGAATCGAGACTTGCATGGCCTTCAGATACTGGAGATTGAGAGCTTTCTTCTGAAACTTCAGAAAAATCGACGGAAGAGTTTGGCGATACACTTACGGCTACAAAAGGTTGTAGCTTAGAAAAGTGCGGTACGTGAGCCTTGTGATCGATTTGCGCAGCAGATACATGCACTGGTAGCAATACCATTGCAAATAGCAGCAAAATCAACTTTCTAAGGTAAATCCAAGACATAGGAACTCACTAAAAACACAAAGAGCCAAGTTAGGTCACTTGACTCGTTGATAGTATTCCTATTGATTATGGTTAACAACTAAAAAGTTATAAATCTCTGATTTCAGGTTTGCATCGTTATTGCATTTATCAAAACGTCTTTAGAGAACTAGTGTAATTGGTGGTGAGTTATCGATAAAAAATATCGCCCTTATCAACATCTAAGTAGATCTTGTTCTCTTGCTCCAAACCGCCACAATAGATGAAGTAAACGTTGCGCTTTTTGAACGTCACAGAACGAACCCAGCCTCCGAGCTCCTCAAAATCACTCGGATCACAGGTTTCATCGTCTAACAATTGCTGTGTTTTCTTACGGAAAATATCCAAGTGAACTTTTAAATCATCCGACTTCTGTAGGTATTCATCCAATATCTCTAAGCGCTCTTGCTCTTTAATAACTGGCTCTGCATCCGATAACCCTTCAGCATTCAACCATTCGGCTTTTTCTTCTCCACCCTCTTCATAGACAAGATAGCCGGAGATTCGGTACCACCCATCTACTTTTTCTAACACCGATACTTTTTCTCCCTTATAGAGCGTATCGACAACTAAAGCATTAAGGTTAGGCTTGTTGTAAACATTGACACGACGCTCAATAACGTAGTACTCGGTAACTTCCGGGGGAGCGGCTTCTAAATCCAGAATCGGTTTGGATGTTTCTTTTTGCAGTGACGATTGCTCGACTTGTGTAGCCTTTGGTGCTTCAGGTTCATCTTTCTGCATAAAGAAGAAATAGTATCCAGCCCCCGCTCCGCCGAGCAACAGCATGACAATCAATGCGACGAGAATTTTCTTCATGCCCTTTTCCTTTTCATTCTTTATTCTTATCCCACCAGCAGCACGCATGTCGTAGAAATTTGGGTATATACTCAAAAGAGCAGGTCAACTAACGCGAGCAATAATGATCAACAGACTCAATTGGATACTACTATTTCTTCTGTTCCCGATAACGGGGCACGCCAATATTCAATGTAACCCATCGTCGTGGAATGACAATCTTACCCAATTCAATCGTTTAGAGTCCAATTACAATCAGCATGTTGAGGTATTCAATACACTTTTAACCGAACATAAACAGCGTCAGTTATTGTCCGAAACCTTTTCACTGCATGAGCTCGTGCTACTTTGGCGTGCCAAGTCGAACCAAAATGTGTTCAAAGCGCAATTAAAAGCATCGATTCAATACAAAGAAGAGCTCACAACTAAAGCGAATCAACTGCTTAAATTGAGCACACAATCCCAATGGTCAGCTAATGGGTGGGAGATCCTGGCCCAAAAGTGCCGCGAGTCAAACAAAACAGCCAATCAAATAACTGCGGAATGGTATAACACCAACGCTTTGGAACTTGCTGAAGATTACAAGCGCCTCTCTTCACAATATCAAACTCTGTCACAAGTCTATGATAAAGAAGCCCGAGCGCTTCAATACGCTCAAGATGTTTCGAAGTAAAAACAGAGCCAGTTTTGAATAGACGATGTTGGTTTTTCACTCCAATATTGGACGTTATTCGTGCTTTTTATCTTTCCTTAGTCGTGAATGATATCAAATGTAAATAATGGGATTGTTCCCTTTGACAAACTTGACTAAACCATGACCAAGACAATCAATTTATAGAGACATGCGTCACATTAATGCTTTACTTATGGACATTTTTTGGTTAGTTTAGCCATTAATAAAATTTAATAAAAAGTCACATTTGGCTGGAGATGATGCTACAAACATGGTTATCAATCGATTAAGTAACAGGGAATGTCCTAATGCTACCAAAGCCAAGTTTTTGTCAGTAGTTAGGCACGTAAAAGAGTTCGGTTCAATCAGTGATTTGGATCTGTGTAAAATCTTCGGAGAAACAATATGGAGTGATGGGAGGGAATACCATTCAGCCGCGTTCTCATTCAAGGTTGATAGATACACAGGTAACTGTGAAATCTCACAATACAAAAACCAATAAGGCTTAAGAATTTATTAAGCGGAGTCAGGAAACGGACTCCGCTTTTTTGATCATGGCAATCGTAAAGTCGTGCTCGGAGTACCCCTCAATCAATCGTGTATTCGGACACAGCAACCGACAATAGCGAAAGACACCTTCTTTATTGTGCGACGCTAACATTTTCATGCTGGGTAGTTTGGATTCATCCAACAAGTTAAACACACAACCTTTCTCTGTCGCTCGGTACATTTTATCAATCATTTCAATGGTATGATTTGGGTTGGTGGATTGATAGTTCAATGATCCGGAAGCAAAAACAAAGTCGCAACGAGGCAATACCAACGTTGAAAAGTCGCCACATATAAACTTACTTTGCGTACGAAAATCTCGTTTTCTGGCTTCAGAGATAAACTGTTTTTGCTGATCAATGCCAATATAGCTTTGAGGAAGCCCCCCCGTAAGTTCGATAAACGCTAACAAGTCTCCGTAGCCGCACCCAATATCTAAAATACTTGAACCGTCTAACGTTAACCCTCGGCACAACGCCTCAAAACGGCTGATCTGACTATACTTATCTGCCCATCCCAGAGTTCGGGCTCTGTCTTTACCAAACTGTCTATATCGCTTTCGATGATAGTGGGCAATCTTAAGTCTATCGAAAAATTTCATCTTTCTTATGCATAAATCGGCAAACTGCCATTTCCTTTCACTTGTCTAATCGCCAGGTGGGTATGAATATCTTTCACATTTTCTAATCGCTGTAACTTTCTAGTAAATGTTTCATAACCAGCGAGATCTTTACTGACCACCTCTAACAGGTAATCATAGGCCCCTGATACGACATGGCATGAGATCACTTCATCCATCTCAACAACGGCATGTTCAAACTCATCAATCGAAGAAGCTTGGTGGTTATTTAAACTCACTTCAACAAATACAGTCATCGCGATGCCTACAGTGTCTCTGGACACAATAGCTCGATAACCACTTATTACACCTTCCTGCTCCAAACGCTTAATGCGTCTTGCACAAGGTGATGCCGATAGCCCTACTTGGTCAGCAAGTTCTGCCGTTGTCAGAGTGGCATCCTTCTGCATTAGGTTGATAAGTTGCCTGTCAATTTTATCCATTTATTCTTCCGTGCCTTTAATCACCAACAATTAACACTTATACGCAATTTATCACCAACATCAAGCCTAATTACGTCAAACTTTGCCTCCCTTTGGCAAGAGTTTTATTCAACAATTAACACATCATTTACAAATGGACATGTCGATAATGATCTTGGGATACGCAGCTATATTAACGACCTTACTGCTTTGGTCTGGTTTCTTTATTTCTTTAAAAGGGGGCGCAATTTCTGCCTTGCAGCCAGCCGATATCGCGTTAGTTCGCTTTCTAATCCCAAGTATAATTTTATTACCATTTGTGATTAAGCATAAACAGTCGCTGCGCGTGGTGCCTAAACGCTACCTGGTTGGTGTTGTGGTTGGAAGCGGCCTTCCCTATCTTCTGGTCGTCGGAACGGCTATGCATTTCGCTCCCGTGGCGCACGGCAGTGCATTAGTACCTGGCACTTTGCCATTGTTTGTTTCTGCTATCGCGGTACTTTGTTATCAACAGTCGCTGAGTGCTCACCGCTTAATCGGGCTTTCTACGGTGTTGTTAGGGATTTTCGTATTCCTTCTTTCTAATAGCGGCGCAGAGTACAACTGGTCTCAGTTGCAAGGGCATATCCTGTTTCTAACTGGCAGCATCATGTGGGCTGCTTTCACCATCAGCGCTCGTGTCGCTAATCTTAATGCACACGTCTGTGCAGGATTCGTTGCAATCGCGTCTTTGGCTCTACTCATCATCGCCGTTGGTTTCGGGTGGGTAGACAGTTATTTGGTGGTAACACCGTTCAGCCAGTGGCCATGGGAGGAGTTATTTGGCCACGCGATGCTACAAGGTGTTGGCGCAGGTTTAATCGCTTCTTTCACTTTCATTTATGCAATTAGGATCATCGGTGCCGAAGCCAGCGCTGCTTTTGGTTCATTAACTCCAGTCGTCGCGACACTTCTTGCCGTTCCAATTTTTGGTGAACAACCAGATTCTCTCACTTGGTTAGCGCTGATGTTGGTCACATGCGGCAGTATTGTGGCAAGCCAAATCTTTATGAAAGGTGGAATGAGCCAAACTTATCGCCCACCACTTCACAGATAGCGATGATTTTACAAAAACTTATGCCTTACTATCTTGAATAACAAAATGGCGTTTTGATAGCCTCAGCTTAACTAAAAATTAAAACGCCAATGTGATGCCAGCCACTCATACTAAAGATGAACTGCATAGGTTTCTCAAACCGGGAATGAAACTTTCTACTAATTTCGAATTTGGGCCTAAGGATCAATATACGTATTCCACCACTTATCTTGGGATGAAAGAAAATGCTTATTTGATTCTTGATATACCAATGCGTTTGCTTGAAGAGCAAGTGATGAGAAAACTCCCCAACGCCGATATCATCGTGCGTGGAGTATCAGATACGGAGTTAGGCCATGTCATTGCGTTTAAGTCCAGCGTGCTGACGACGACCGTTCGACCATCCCCCCTTTTGTTTATCCGCATTCCAGGAACATTTGCAACCAAACCAGTTCGGGAACATGAGCGTTACAAGTTGCAAATGGACTGTAACGTTATTCATGCAGGGAATGTCTACGACGGTAGCCTTATCGATTTTTCTCTAGCAGGTGTTGGTATATCAACCTTGATTGAGCCCGAATTCAACGTGGGTGAGAGTGTTACCATCGAATGCCCGTTAAGCCACTATATCGGAGAAGAAAATCGATGTGTCATTGCCAACATTAAGAAATTGGTGAAGGGATGGGTAGTTGGAATTAAGTTTGCCAGTCCCATTGCGATGACTCACGAACTAAAAACAGAGTTACTGGAGCAATCCTTTCTAACCAGTAACGTCTGAACTTACTGCTCGCTAAAGCGCGTCGCCTCAAAGCTGTTGAGTATTCTGTGAACCGTATAGGTCACAAGCAGCGTCGCAACAATAGCAAACAAAATACTGCTCACGCGATACAGCGCACTGAACATTAAGTCACCATCCGGAGTAAGATATTGGCCGAACAAAATGCCTAATGTGGTTAAGCCGCCAAATCCGGCTCCCGAACCGCTAGACTCTTTCACGTGCATATAGCTGAACATCATAGCCCCAATCCAAAGCAATGGGACGATAAACAATAAGGTATCCGACCAATCGTATAATACAAGTTGTCCGACGATACCAAAGGTCACCCCCATCAAGGTCCCCATTGCTCTTTTTCGCGCATACCCTAAAGCACCGTTCCAATGCATAGGAAACAATAAAAGCAAGGTTGTCGCCTGAGCAGACATAGAGTCACTGAGGTCAAATAGCTGGAATACAAGGAAAGACATTGTAGCGATACTCGCCCCCATAAGGGCTTCATGACGCATGCGATGACTCTGTTTAGGCTGCGTCGGTTTCGCTGGTGGCTGACGAGGTTCCGCATCGGGAATCAAAAATGTCACCACATAAGCAACGATCACTGAAATAACATTCGCTTGCAGATTGCTAAATATTAGGTCATTTAAGTCAGTGGTTGGATAACTCGCAAAATGCAGCATGATGCTTAAGCTCAGTACGCTGTTCGCTCCAAATAAGAATAAGCTCCCTTTTGACATACAGGCGAATTTATACAGAAACAACCCGAATGCAATGATTGTCATCATGCCAGGGTGCCCACCAAATAACCCACCAAGAACACCAACTTCTAATCCACACACAACCGCTGAAAAAATCAGTTGTCGTGCGGCATGTAGACTCATGACTGGCACCATTCCAAGTAACAGCATCGGGGTTACAGTAAAGAATACGCCATAGTTCCAACCAAATACTTTACATAAAGTGAAACCAATGGTCGCACCAGTTGCAATGCGCAAACACTGACGGAAGTCGTTTTCCGACATGGGGTGGTCCCATAACTTCATATCGCCTCCTCGTTAATAAATATAATGAAGAAGACTCAAGAATTGGATCTGGCACCTCGCTAACCAGCCAGATAATGCGTTTTCTGGCAACAACTGCACGGTTGCTCGTGCCCCTGCTGGAAATGCGCGCTGCTGAGGTTCATCGATAGCTAAATGTAAACGTAAGCGCTGCGCGTCTCTCACCCAACGGTTTGAGTCAGTTGGTGTTGCTAAGCGACCATCCGCATCGAATTGACCCGAGCTGACCCCGGCATCCACACTCGTAATACGAGCTTCAAATACATCACCAGGCAAGCTATCAAAAGCCACTAACGCACGGCTGTTCTGATTAAAGTGTCGTAAACTCTTTTCACGAAAGTCGGCAATGATATCCACGTCATCGGAGACTAAAGCGACAAGAGGTGTACCAGCTGCCGCATAGGCCCCCGTCTCCAGCTGCAAGTTAGCGACAACGCCATCATGTTCCGCCGAGACTTGAGTGTAAGACAGATTAAGTTCCGCTTGTTTTAGCTGGTTTTGCGCCACGCGGATATTCACATTCGTCGCGCCTAAATCACCGCGGTTTACTTCCAACTCTTTTAAACGAGCACGTGCGGCCAGTAAGTTCGCTTTAGCTGCCGTTGCGCTGCTCTGTGCGTCATCGCGCTGTTGTTGCGAAGTACCATTACGGTGAAACAGGGTATTAAGACGTTTCGCTTCGCGAACTTTTTGTTCCGCCACGATTTTGCTCGCTTCAACGTCTGCTTTTGCCGCCGCAATAGAAGCATCAAGTTGTTCGTTGTTTTGAATCACACGCTCAAGGTTAAGTTGAGCCTTTTCTACGGCGAGCTGATAAGGCTGGGGATCAATCTGAAATAGTAGATCGCCTTGGCTTATTTCTTGGTTGTTGGCAACATAAAGATGTGTAATCTGCCCACTCACACGGGGGGCCACTTTAGTTACCACACGCGTTGCCATTGCCTGAGGCGTCAACGGCATGGCGAGATCTGCAACTAGAAAATAGGCAAAGACAAGGACAAACGCGACGCAAGAATATTTGATCCAACGTGCGAATTTTTGATCTGGAGTCATAGGCGTTTACTTCTCTTTTTATTCGGTTTTCTGACTTATTCGCTAAGTGAATCAAGCGCATTGTGAGCAATCTGATCAAGAATCAATGAAAGCTGCTGAAGTTCCTGGTCGTTGATGTCCGTTAGGAGCTTGCTTCGAACTTGAAGAATCCGAGCCTCCATTTGCTTTAGTAGGGTTTTCCCCTCTTCTGTGAGGCTAACAATACGTGCTCGCTTATCGTGTTCACAGCAATGGCGAGTGATCAGAGATTGCTCTTCTAATAATTTTAATGTTCGCATCAACGACGCTAACTCGATCTCAAGCGCTTCAGCCAAATGCTTCTGACTGATGTTGTCACCCATTCGATAAAGCTTCCATAACGCAGTCCAACGCGGATACGTCAGGTTTAAAGGCTCTAACTCGCGATCTGCAACCATTTTCCACAAACGAGCAACACGAGATAATTTTTCAGCCAGAGAAAGGTCTCGCAAACTGTTGATGTCTTGAATCATAAGATCTACTCAATTACTTAGCGTGCTAAGCAATATAAAATAGTTAGCACGCTAAGTAAATATCTTTTTGTGATTGAAATCACATTAGGTGTGTCAGTGAAGGGGGATAAATCTAAGTAACACAACACGATGTTTGAATTTGAAATGCAGCGATGTACACAACAAACGTCGAGACCAATAAAGTCTGAAAAGTCTGATTTGTATAAGAGTAAAAGGGTCAGATACAAAAAAGCACAACCCACAGTCATGATGTTGTGCTTTTCAGATAATGAATAATTGGGTTATCCCGTAGTGAGCCAATTATTCATGTTCGCTCAACTAAGAACCGCTGTTTAAAATCCACAAATGCTTCATGGAGCGCATTTTCTTTAATCGGCTTGAGAAGCACGTAATTCGCACCCGATTCCATAAAGGCGTCACTGGTTTCTTTCGCGGTGTCAGCAGTACACGCATAAATTGGCGTGCCTAGTTTCAGCTTTTGTCGGATCTCTTTGGTCGTTTCAATTCCACCAAGATGCGGAAGTTGGTTGTCCATCAGTATCAAATCGTAAGTATGATCTTTTAAGAATTCCATTGCTTCTAACCCATCTTTCGCCCAATCAACCTGCATTTTGTACTTGTTACAAAACGCTTTTAGAATGAATGCGTTAGTATGGTTATCCTCTACCAACAACACTTTGAGACTCTCTGCAAATAGTTCACCTGGCTTAACACGCAAACTCGAATCAAGAGGGGTGAGTACTCGCTCACGATCTTTCACTGGCATTGTAATGACAAAAGTCGTTCCTAAACCTTTCTGACTGCGGACTTGAACATCACCTTCCAGCATGTCGACAAGGCTCTTCACAATGGTCAGCCCTAAGCCACTGCCACCGTATTCTCGAGTCGTTGTTGCTTCTTCTTGAACAAAAGGTTCGAACATTTGGTCGAGTTTGTCAGACTCAATGCCGATACCTGTATCCGTAATTTCCACGACCAGCACGCTATTGTCAGCACCATAGAACTGCTCCAGTTCAGCATGCAAGCGCACGCTACCCGAGGGCGTAAACTTTACTGAGTTACTGACTAGGTTGAATAAAATTTGGTTCAGACGAACTTGGTCAGTAAAGATTTCAACATTGGGATCTATTTTGTTTTCAATGACAAGGTTGACGCCTTTACTTTCACAAATAGGACGATAAATGTTTTCTAACGTTCGAATTGTATCAGTGAAAGAAAACGGGTGCTTTTGGATATTAAACTTACCCTGCTCAATCTTCGAAAAGTCCAAAATATCATTCAAAACAGCAAGTAAGTGCTCACCACTATGTCGAAGTACGTCAATTTGGTTATTCTGCTCTTCTGTTTCCACAGAGTCTTTTAGCAATTGAGCAACCCCTAAAATTCCATTGATTGGCGTTCGGATCTCATGGCTCATTTTAGCCAGAAAGTCGGCACGGGCTTGAGCAGATTTCTCTGCTTCTTTGCGCGCCAAGTTACTCTGTTTTTCCGCCTCAATTAGCGTGGTTATATCCTGACCTTGAACAATAATACCGCTAATATCTCCATCAACTCGAATCGGCGATAAGTTCCAGCGATATACTTTGTCTCCAATTGGCACATTAACGCCTGTCAACGTAGCTCCCTGAGCCGCCATGCGAAGGTGTGGCATCAACTTTTCTTTGAAACCTTTGAACACTGGGTGCATGGTTTCAATATCGTTTTCCATGACTAACTCTTTGCGTGCTGCCGGATTGATTTGGATAAGTACACCCGATTCAGACCACACCATAATAGGTGATAACGCAAAGTTAAACAGGTCTCGGAAAGACCGCTTTTGTGCTTCAAGCTCTTCAAAAGTGTTTTCTAGTGTCGAACCAATATGATCGAATTCCTCAATATCTGACCCCTCAAAACGCTCAAATCCTTTTTCTTCACGAGCCGAGCGGGTATATGCCATCAGGGATCCTAACTCTTCAACTACTCGATTCTCGATCCATTCTTTAGTCATCAGCGCAATCATGACCATACCGATAACTGAGGCTAGCATTGCTAGCAGGTGTTGGATTTGCAATGTCACCACGCTCTGATTGTCTTGCACAGTAAGCAAGCACAAGTCAGTCTCGGCGGCATTTACCTCAATAGGGGTTTTGATGATCAATAATTGGTCAAGCTTGTGCTGGGACTCTCGTCGTTTGAGTACGTCAAATATTTGATAAGCCTCATCTCCTACTAATGAGCTTGCCAATGGTGTGTTGTTAGCGACCAACACAACATTGTCGACGTTGCCTTCATTTTTTAACCTTTCCATCAACCCAAAGTTATTATCTAAAACAACAACATTGTAAGAGTACCCCATCACTTCACCGGTTTTAGGTTGTAAAACGGGTACGCGACGAAGTAACAGATGGCGAGTTCCCATCGGGGTCTGTGAGGGTAGATAATACCAGTTGTTGCTAAAGGTCACCTGACTGGCAAGTCGGCTAAGTATCAGATTGTTGATGCCATAGAAATGCGCGTTACCATCGTCCCAAATAATACCTTGATGATCGGTTAGGAAACGAAACTCTGGTGTATGGGAAGGATCACTCTGGTCAATACTCATGAAAAAGTAATTGAGTGCCTCTTCATCACGTTCTGTATAAAAATCCAATACAACATCACTTTTCGAATTGCTGTTGTGATGAATCTGAATCGCTGCAAAATGGCTATCAAAAATGTTCAGGATCAGGGCAGAGGTCTGCTGCTTGGTTCGGTCGACTTCCTGCCAAATAATCTGCTTCGAGAAGTAATAACTCTGAACAAAGATGCCTAGAATGATCGGAGCAAGTACGAGAATAATTATTTTGGTAATAAGCGTCGACAGTGAGCGACGCTTTCTTGTTTTTGATGTAGTTGTCATCAATTATCTGAGTATCTAAATGCACGTTTTCTTAATGCTTCAATTCTTTCTGGAGAGTCCGATTTGGTAACGACTTCAAAATCACCAGAGTAAACGGTGGGAACTGGCTTTCCTTCTAAATCCCACTTAATGGCCTCAGCCATTGCAATACCTGTATCATCGTTCATACGCATAACGGTAACGTCTAACTCCCCTTTAGAAAGCGCCTCTAACTCTGCTGAACCGCCGCCCCAACCATTGATCATGACATCATCACGACCTAACTCTTTAAGAGCGTCAACAGCACCTAATGCTACATCGGTAGAACACGCGTAAATGAAGTCAACGTCCGGATACTTCTCCAAACTGGCTTTTGCAGCTTCATACCCAGATTGCTTTGTTGCTTTGGTGTAGTAAGCAGATTGTAGTTCAAATTGATTATCGCGGTTCACTTGGTTGATAAAAGTGTTGCCTCTGATGTCACTAATGTAGCCCTCTGAGAAGTAGAGAACACTATAGTGGCTATGTTTAGGGAAACGCTTGCCAAACTCAACGGCCAATTCACGACTTCCTTCTGCGTGGTCGAAACCAACATAAAGAAACGGCTGATGATGTTCCCAATCCCTAACAGGTGTGGTGATATTTTGTAAAATTAACTTGGTTTTCTTTGAATCTAAGACATGCTCAACAAACTTACGATGTCTTGTGGTATCTAGAGTAAAGATCAAGTAATCGGAGTTGCTTTTCAGCGCCTCCATTAAAGACAAACTTTGCTGCTTTATATCTGCATTAGGACGAGTAAACACTTGATTTAGTTGATAGTCGATATCAAGCTTATCTAGGCGTTTTTCAAACGCATCGATGTTTCGAATCCAATAATCAGAGATCTGCTGCCCTGGATAAACAACAGAAATTTTCAGTGGACGCTTTTTGTCTTTTGCTACGGGTACAGGGGTTTCTCTTACCACTTCAGCCAACGCACTAGTTAACTGCTTCTGTTGTGGAAACTGGTCTAAAAACTCTTGATATGCCCAATACCCATTAAGAACTTGGGTGGCCTGCACATTCGGCGCAAAAGCGGCCATTGAAATCAGGGAGAATACTAACGCTTTTTTCATCTACTGCTCTTTTAGCTTTTTTATGAGCCTAATTCAGCTCTATTCATTACCTAGCCGAGTCATCCTATACTCTTGTAATCTACCTTCCTCTTAGTGCCTGTTTCAATAGTAAATTAGTTCTTGGTCTGAGTGGATGCAAATGAAAGTACATTGAGTCGCTTCCTTTGTCTCGATAACGTAGAGACATTTCGCGCTTTTCATATTCAGGCCCTTTAAACAGAACACCAGCCCATTATGCGTCAGTTTATTCCTACATGGTACTCCAAAAACAAAAAGAAACCGCCAATGTGACATAGGCGGTTTCCGTGTATCTTTGCGTAGCAAGGGCTTATCAGAGTGCCACTATCTCTAACATCATTTGTTGATGTTCGTCGACGACAATATTTGCTTTTGACATAACGAGCAGCTCTTTTTTCGCTTTAGTTAGTTGCTTAATATAGTACTCTGCTCGCATGGCAAGCGTCTTTGACTCAAAATCCGATGACCATTCCAATATCAAAGGGCCTTTTCCCTTCAAAGCTTTCGCTCCTTTTCCGGTTTGGTGCTGATTGAATCTTCGTTCAACATCATTGGTAACACCACAATACAACGCGTTGCGGTTATTTCGTATCAGGTAGACACTCCAACGCTGCGTTGTATTTTCCATCATGAAAGCAGTAACTCAACCTTAGCTTTTAATTCATCCAGCTCTTCTTTAAGCTGAGCGACTTCGAGCTCTAGCTGACTTACTCGATCGGAGCTCGAGCTTGCAGCAGACACAGGCGCTGCAAGTTCGGACGCATCAACATCACCACAGAACAAATGCATATAACGCGACTCCCGCTTACCAGCCTCACGTGGTAATTTGACCACTAATGGTCCTTTCTCTTCACTTGCTAAATGCTCAAGAACCGTTTCCACTTCTTTTACATCATGAAATGTCGCGAGACGATTAGTACGAGTACGAATTTCCCCAGGCGTTTGAGCACCGCGCAAAAGCATACAGCATACAATGCCCTTCTCCTGCTCTGTCAGCTTTAAATCACCAAATTCCGTATTACAGAAACGGTGTTGATACTTGCTGACGCGGCTGTTGAACGCACTTTCGTCACTGACGAGCCTGCGCTCAATAAGAGCATCAACGGCATCGAGTACGTCTGACTCTGAGAGTGACATCACGGGATCACGGTTGCTTTTTTGATTACACGCGTTGGTTAATGCGTTCAGGCTGAGGGGGTAAAGATCTGGGGTAGTGACTTCTTTTTCGATCAAGCAACCAATAACTCGTGCTTCAATTGCCGTTAGCTCAACTTTCATAATGCATTTCCTTATTATTTTTGCATTTGACTTTGTACCTAAATCGCTTCGAAATCATACGCCATAAATTCACACAGCAGTGCAAGAAGCGTTAGCGGTTCAGGTGTTGGTGTCAGGCTAAAGCATAGCGTAAGACCTGACACCCCTTACGAATAGGGTCAGGTATCAATGCTCCGAGAGAATCGGCACTCTCGTCAAATTGCCATCTTGGTCGACCATCATTATTTTTGAACGATTAAGCTCAACTTCGATGATTTCGAGTTGCTCGCGAGCGTTGATATACGCCGTTTTTAACTTTTCAGCCACAGAGCGAGTGACTTGCTCATTATCTTGACTATTTACTTGCTCCGCAGTGTTACCAGAGTCCATATCAAGTTCATCATTTTGCATTCAATGGTGTTGATAATATAGTGAAGGCCACGTTATGACAATGAATCGATGGATTCTACGATGTTGGCCAAAACTCGAAGAAAGCAGCACGATTATATGGACACAGCGCAATTGGTTGAGAAATGTTCAACTCTGCATTGCTATTGATCTAAAGACTGTTATGCCACTGGATGTTGTGCTTTAATCGAGGAAGATATTCATAAAATTAGGAAAGAGAACTATGAGTAGCGTATTTGAAATCGTTAACCAAGCTCGTCGTAAAAACAAACTAAAACGTGAGCTTCTTGATAACGAGAAGAAAGTTCGTGATAACCGTAAACGTGTTGATCTTCTAGAAAACCTTCTAGACTACATCAAACCAGAAATGACTCACGATGAAATCGTCGCAATCATCAAAAATATGAAAGCAGACTATGAAGATCGTGTTGATGACCACATCATTAAAAGCGCTGAGATCTCTAAAGCACGTCGTGACATCAGCCGTCGCATTCGTGAGCTGACTGAAGAAGACAAGCAAACTAGCGGCAAAAAATAAACGCGTAAGCTAGATTTTCGAACCCCGAGCAAGAATATCTTCCTCGGGGTTTATTTTTGTCTCTAAACTAACCGCCGTGTACAATCAATCTAACTCTTATTTCTAACGCATTCAGCTTTCTATGTCTTCAACTACGACAAGTACACAACCAACGCTTGCAAAACAATTATTTACGATGACCTGGCCAATGCTTTTTGGCGTTCTGTCTTTAATGAGCTTTCAGCTTGTGGATAGCGCGTTTATCGGTCAGCTCGGCGTTTTACCGTTAGCCGCTCAAGGTTTCACTCTGCCTTTGCAAATGGTCATTATCGGCATTCAAGTCGGTCTAGGAATCGCAACGACAGCGGTCATTTCTAAAGCTCTTGGAGCGAATGAAAGTCGGTATGCCAAACAACTTGGCGGATTAGTATTGATGATCGGCTCAATTGGTGTCGCTATTTTTGGCGGGCTAATTTGGCTTTTGCGCTACCCCATTTTAGCTCTATTAAGCGCTCCAGAATCTGTTATGCCGATAATCGACAGTTACTGGCCTTGGTGGTTATTAAGCTCATGGACTGGTGCGGTTTTGTATTTTTATTACAGTATCTGCCGAGCTAATGGCAATACAATGTTACCTGGCACAATGATGATGATAACCAGCGGCGTGAACCTTGTACTCGATCCGCTATTTATTTTCACGTTTGACTTGGGTATTAACGGAGCGGCAATAGCAACCATCGTCGCTTTTGGGTTTGGTATTTTAGTCGTCGCTCCTCGCGTGAAAAAGAATCACTGGGCAACGACACAATGGCAAGATCTTAACGTAGCCAAAAGTGTTGCATCTATCGGTAACATTATGGGCCCCGCGATGATTAGCCAACTGCTACCACCGTTGTCTTCCATGCTAGCAACAAAATTATTGGCAAGCTTTGGAACCGCAGCAGTCGCCGCTTGGGCGCTTGGTTCACGCTATGAGTTCTTTGCTATCGTTTCGGTCTTGGCGCTGACAATGTCTATGCCTCCAATGGTTGGACGCTTACTTGGAGCAAAGAACTATGAAGATATCCAAAGGCTCGTCAGTATTGCCGTAAAATTCATTCTAGGTTTCCAACTTTTGATTGCTGCCACTACATTTGCCGTGGCAAATCCACTCGCATTATTGATGACAAGTGATGTGCAAGTGGAGCAAGTCTTGGAAATGCATTTACTGATAGTGCCGATCAGTTTGGGTTCGTTAGGGGTTTGTATGCTAATGGTTTCTCTTTGTAATGCATTAGGCAAATCTTACACCGCGCTCACTATTTCAGCGCTGCGCTTGTTTGTCTTTTTCCTACCGTGCTTGTGGGTTGGCGCTCAAATGGATGGAATCCGAGGTTTACTCTTAGGCGCTTGTATCGGCAACCTGTTAGCTGGTGTTTCCGCATACCTAACCTATCGCCAAACCATACGCAAACTCGCAGGCGCTCAAGCCAACGCACAACAATGAATAATCAGAACTAAGCCCCTGAAGTGGGGCTTTATCGTTTTGACGCCTTGTCTAAGTTGAAATGTTAGCTAGGCGAGTTTTAATTCACTAAAGAGCTCAAATAACTGGTTCGATTTATACGGCTTAGGTAAATAAGCATCCATGCCTGCCGCAAAACAGTTGTGGATGTCTTCTTCCAAAACACTCGCAGTGAGTGCGATAATCATCGTTTTTTCACGTCCTGCTTTCTTTTCCCAACGACGAATTTCTTTCGTCGCGGTCAGTCCATCCATCACGGGCATCATGCAGTCCATTAAAATTGCATCGAATTCTTCTCCCTTTGTGATGGCTTCTAACGCTTCTTGACCGTTGCTTGTTATCAAATAGTCATAACCTGCTTTATCCAGAAAGAAACTCGCTATTTTCTGGTTCATCAAGTTATCCTCCGCAATTAAGATCCTCCGATGAGAGCGCGACGCTCGATATTCAGAGCTGACAACATTATTGGTGACATTGTCACTTGATATAGTCTTTTCAACCTTAGCTAAATCATCAATGACATGCTTAAATCGATTGCCAAGGAAAGGTAATGTGAGTGCGGCATGTACTTTTTCTGCATTTTCGTAGGGAGTGGATAAATGATGCTGGCAAATAATCACACGGCGAAGATCGTAATTAAATGATAGATTATCCAAGATTTCATCGGTATTAGCGTCGTTACTGTGGCACAGAAATATGACATCAAAGTCATCATTTATCGCTTGCACTTCATTCACATTATTAACACCAAAGAGATTGATTTTCGCTAAGCGACACTCTTTTAATACTTGGTCGGCGTAGTCGTAATTTGAGCAGATCAAAAGCCCTTTATTAATCACCTCCGAACGCCAGCCAAACACCGGAATTGCTTCAACCTCAATCGAGAATTCAAAGCATGTGCCCACTCCTTTTGTAGATGTTGCTACGAGCTTGCCCCCCATCATCGACACAAGCTGACAACAAATTGCCAAACCCAACCCTGTACCGCCAAATTGCCTCGACACTCCTTCATCTTCCTGAGTAAAGGGTTCAAAAATCGTGGTTAACTTATCTTGATCAATGCCTATTCCGGTATCTTCTACTTTAAACGTCAGCACTCCACGTTCTTTCTCAAGTAACTCCTCATAACTAACATCAACGCATACATGCCCACTTTCGGTAAACTTAACCGCATTCGATACCAGATTCGTAACGACCTGTTTGACACGATGATCATCGACCATCACGCGAATGGGGATATTTTCAGCTAAATTAATACCTAACTTTAGCTGTTTAGATGTTGCTTTGGATTGGAATAAAATCATCGACTGATACACGACTTCTCGGATATCCGCTTCTACTAGTGACAGCTCCAATCGTCCAGACTCGATTTTAGAGAGATCCAATATATCGTTAAGTAAAGTAAGCAGTGTTTGAGATGAGGAGTCAATGTCATCAACAACTTCTTGTTGATGCGAAGACAACTCACTTTGAGAGAGTATTTCTGTCATGCCCATGATCCCGTTAAGGGGCGTGCGTATTTCATGTGACATGTTGGCAAGAAACACAGATTTTGCACGATTAGCCGATACTGCTGACTCTTTTGCATGCAGTATTTCTTCAGTTTGTCTCTGCATTTCTTCAACCACTCGATTCACTTGCTGAGCAAAAATGGTCAGTTCATCACTTCCATCAACTTTGACTTTTGTTTGCTTCTCTTCGGAGTTGATCAACGCGTTTAAAGTATGAATGATCGCATCGAGTTTGCTGTTAACTCGGAACCAAGTACTAAATCCGAGCCAACAAAGCAGGATAACCACTAAGGCAACGCCAAAACTGATCACCGCTATATTGGCCTTTTGTTCATGAACCTGCGTGAGAAGCGACTGCTCAGTTTGTTTGGTGAACCCATCAATGAGCACTTGTAAGCGCTGCACACGAAAATCGAGTTCTTTTAAATATGCGGCGTAGTCACTTTGTGACATGTCTCCTGACATTAATTGTCCACGAGACGCCAAGTTTCTCTGATATCTCGGCGAAGTAAACAAGCCAAGCAATTTATCCACTTGCTCGTATGACCCACCTAAGTTTAAAAACGCATCCAAATTTTGCTGCTGTCGGTCAATCGCCTGATAAAACATGCTTTGACTTAGCCGACTCTTAGGGTCTTGGACTAAACGGTTCGTCAGCCAAGCTTCTTTCTGTGTCCAAAAAGAGAGCTGAGCAAGGTAGGCAATAAAATTTTGCATGCGAATGCCATCGTCACTGCCATACCATTGATGATTTTGCAACAAAGAGCGCGACATATTTTGGAGCTGTTGAAATGCCCAATCACCCAGGTCGTCCATCTCACTCAATCTACCTGACAATACCCCCAGCATGGCTTCTTTCAGTTCATCAGCATACTCAGCAGTATTAGGGTTACTCACAAACTTTTGATGCAAAGAAGAAATAACTTCACCTTGTTCTTCAATATTAATGGCTGCAGAGACTTGAAGATCAGGCTGTCGGCGTACTTTCTCTATGGAGTAAATAAAGTGGGAGGCCTTGGATATCAATTGGAAACCTTGAATATTGCTAACCGTTTGATTGAGACGGCTCACGCGCAACGCATTATCAGAAAACTGCTGAACTGCAAATACCACTATTACCACAGCGGGTAGTAGTGCGAGGAGTGCTAAGCGTGTTTTTATTGATAATCTCAACATCCATCAGCCTAATGGTTGATTTCATCCGTTTATTTAATATTAGACTAGTTTCTTACATTGAAAGGCATATACGACATTGTTACTTTCAAACAACATTCACCTACCTAGATTATGGTTATTGTGACTATTTTATCATCGGCTAATGCAGTAGAAATTGTGATTTAAGTCATGTTTTTTGATCTTAAAGTTGGATGCAAACAATAAAATTTCACTCACAACTAAGAGTCGCATCACTTTTCAGGAAATCATCTATTGTATGTTTACCTATTGAGTTGCCTTATCGAGTCAAATCACACAAAAATGCAAAACATCCATTTTTGTCAACAAAACTAATTTGAAAGCAAACGTTATCATCGCAAAAAAAGTAAGTTACTTTCTAAATGTCAATACGTGAAAACCACTGCTTTAGTCACATTAATCCACCACTAACGTCCCCTTAAGTAGTGTTTTACACTGGATTTAATTTTCCTAGCAGAATAAGGACTCCGACCTTAGAATCCGCACACATAACTATTACAACCCGATTACATAACCCACCACACTCTTGCACGCTGCCGAAGAGGCAACAGCAGAGAGTATGGTTAGCCCCCAAAACGTGAAAGGTCTAATACAACAATGAGTCCAGAGAAATATCTCCAAGACTGGCAAACTAGCCAAACGATTGCTGAATCTATTTCCCCTCTAATTGGTAAGCTATATCGTCAAAAAGGAATCGAAGTGGTTCTGTTTGGTAAAACGCTTATTAATGCTACTACTATAGACATTCTCAAAACTCATCGCGTTGCAAGACGTTATACCGGTAACCCACTTTCGCTTGAGCACACGATGCCTATTATTCAAGCGCTTTGTGAAATGAGCATTTCTTCATGCCGTGTCGATGTTGGCCAATTGGCAACTATGTACTGGAATGAACATGACGATACAAGCTCTCTAAACGATTTCCTTATCACTGCACTTGATGGCGCTCGCGACGCAGATTCTTCACTGAAAGCGCGTGATGTGGTTCTTTACGGGTTCGGTCGCATTGGTCGACTACTTACTCGCCTTCTCATTGAGAAAAGTGGTCCAGGTTACCCACTAAGACTACGTGCGATTGTGGTTCGTGGCGGTAAAAAAGGCGATTTGGAGAAGCGTGCTAGCCTGCTGCGTCGTGACTCAGTTCACGGCCAGTTCAACGGTAGTATTGTTATCGATGAAGAGCGTAAAGCACTGATCGTTAACGGCAACTACATCCAAATTATCTACGCAAATAACCCAAGCGAAGTAGACTATTCAGCTTTCGGTATCAATAACGCGCTAGTTGTTGATAACACAGGTGTTTGGCGTGATTCTGAAGGCCTGAGCCAACACTTAGCGTGTCAAGGCGCAGAGAAAGTACTGCTAACAGCACCAGGTAAAGGTGACATCAAAAACGTTGTATTCGGTGTAAATGAGTCGGTAATTAAAGAAGATGACACCATCATCTCTGCGGCAAGCTGTACAACAAATGCAATCACGCCAGTCCTTAAGGCTCTGAACGATAAATATGGTGTTCTTTCTGGCCATATTGAAACCGTGCACTCATACACAAACGACCAAAATTTGATCGACAACTTCCACTCTGGTGACCGTCGCGGACGTAGTGCTTCACTAAACATGGTTCTGACTTCAACAGGTGCGGCAAAAGCAGTTGCTAAAGCATTGCCAGAGCTTGCAGGCAAGCTAACAGGCAACGCGATTCGCGTACCGACACCAAACGTTTCTATGGCAGTCGCTAATCTAAACTTAGGTGAAGACGTAGACCGTGATTCACTGAACGATTACTTGCGTGAAATGGCGTTGAACTCTGAGCTTTCGGCACAGATTGACTACACCGATTCAACAGAAATTGTATCAACTGACTTAGTTGGCTCTCGCCATGCAGGCGTCGTAGATGGTCAAGCGACTATCGCACAAGACAAGCGTTGTGTACTTTACATCTGGTACGACAACGAATTCGGTTACAGCTGCCAAGTTGTGCACTGTATGGAACAAATGATGGGTGTTCGTTACCAAACATTCCCTCGATAGGTGAACTTTGCTCCACAACGTTAACCACATAGCGTAGCGGACAATATCTCATATTTGTTCTAAATAATAAGCGCCATGCGCATTACTAATATTTTTCCCCGTTTATACGCCTGATCACCCTCAGGCGTTTTTTCGTTTCATTCATTTGACACTCTCCGGACAAAGTGAACGTCAGCATTCATGTTTTGTTCATGTTCACAGCATTAATCTGAGCACATAAATTACAGAGAGGTCATGATTATGAATCGGATTATTGTAACTGCACTAGCACTGATTACCGGCTTTTTTACGTTAGTATTTAGCTTGATCATTGCGATTCCGTTGACCATCGCAGCATTAATTACCGGCAAGCGTATTGAAAATCGCGTCAAGAAAATGCAGAGAGAAATGCACGAAGAATATGAATTTAATACAGGTAAAGCAGATGCGATTGAAGGTGAATTTGAAGAGGTTCGCCGGTAAGTAAATAAGATTTAGATGAGTTTCTCTCCCCCGACCGCTCCTGAGAAACTTCTTGCTTTCACCCTGTCCTTAAAATGGCAGGGTGCTTTTTTGAAAAGCACAATATTGAATAAACACCTAGCGGTTTATTGCTTTATCTTTTTGTTGTAGGAGGCTGTGTAACCAGCCTCCCATAAATCACCATCGACACCAGAGTATGGGTTGGATTCTTTCGGAGCGCCGCTTAGGCAAGCATCTTTGCCTTCCTTCTTAATTTCATCGATGTGGTTTAAAACAAAGTCAAAGTGTTTAGGATCAGCCTTTTGTAGTAACCCGTACAAAAGGCCAAAGCCAAGCATCGTAAATACAAACAGTTCAAAAAACACCCAAATGCTCTTTGTTGAAAAGAATATCCAAGCAACGCTGCAAACACTGGTCAAAATTACTACTGGAGCTAAATCTACTATTCTTTGCATATTGCTCTCACCTTCTAAACGGTCATGGAGTCTCTACCCCTTTCATAGGGTAAGTAAGAGGAAAGTCCGTTTTTATCCAATAAAGCACTCTCGACTTAATATGCGACACTGTTAGTATTAACGTTAAGTGGCTATCGTTCTCATTATAACAATGCGTTGGAAAGTAGCTTTCACAGCAAATGAGAATATGAACCAAAGTAACACTATTGATAATATTAATTTTAGCAACGTTTAGCGTCAGAATTACGTAAATTGTGTAAGGGTTACTGAGAGTAGACAAAAAAGCAGCCACACGGGCTGCTTTTAGTATTTCTGTCTTGCGAGCTTGTCTATACCGTTACGACCACTCTAAGAGCCAGCAGCATGAGTACTACCCCTGACAAACGATCAATCAACACTGCCTTAGAGCGAATTCTGTCAACGACTTTAGAGCTCGATAGCACTAGGGTAATAAAAGTGTACCAAAGCCCATCCACAACAAACGGCGTGGCAACAATGATCATCTGATTACTCAAATCATTACCGAGCGCGACAAACTGACTGAATAATGCGATAAAAAACAAAGCAATTTTGGGACTTAAAATCGAGATAAAAAAGCCTTCTCGCGCAGACTGGATTACCGTTGTCTCCTCACCTGACTCCAACTTCGCAGCCACACCACCTTTTGAACGCAAAGCATTAAACCCTAAATACGCAAGATATGCCGCACCCACAAGGCTAATCGTCTTGAACAGCATCGGGCTTTGCTGCAAAACAACAGCGAGACCAATCAAGGTAATAAACGCATATATACCAATGCCAAACGCATGAGCCCAAGCCGTAGCTAATCCATGGATACGTCCACCAGCCAACGAGTGCTTAGCGACAATAGCTAAGCTGGGACCTGGTGACATAGCCCCTAATAAACACACGGTAAAAAGTGATAACCAAACTGTTAGTGTCATAAGAATCTCCCCTCTTTGAAGCTCACTCTATCAACGGAAGAGGTATAATTAGAAATCAAAGTTATTCATACTAATCATGACTTCAAGTCATAGCTAAACGGTGTACGTATTAGCGAATGGAATATTCAGAAATTTGCATTACTGAGCGAATCTCTTCTCGCACCCATTTATGCGCAGGATCCGTGTCGTATTTGGGGTGCCACATTAACCAATATTGATGAATAGGTGTTTCGAGTGGTAATGCTTTATGGGTTAAGTCCCAATGCTTAGCGAGGTTAACGGCAATATGTTCAGGAGCCACCATCAGGTGCTCACTTGCAACTAAGCGATTGATCGCAGCAGAGAAGAATGGAACCTTAAAGGTAACGTGGCGGGTGTGCCCTAGCTCTTTCAATGCTAAATCAGTGTAGGAATCTTTGTCTCCGCCGCCAGTCACTTTGATGTGTGAATATGAAATCAAGTCTTCAATACTGATCTGGTCCTGCTTTGCTAACGGATGAGAAGATTTCATCAAACAAACTGATGAATCCTCACCAATTTTAACGCTCGACACACTCTGTGGTTTTTCTGGATACATAGAAGACGCGATATGGATGCCCGTCTCATGAAGTTTATCAAGAAAGTTGGGTTGCCACAGTCGGTACGCCATATCTAACTGTGGCGCTTGTTCACCCAAGTGAGAGGCAATATCGGGCAATACGTATTGCGCCACGTAGTCACTAGAAGCAATAACAAGCTCACCTTGCCACTGCCGCGGCTCAAAAGGTTGGTCATCGAGTAAATGGTCAAACTCAGCCAGTAATGCATCAAGCTTTGATTTTAACGCTATTGCTCGTGGCGTTGGTATCAGTTGATTACCTTGACGAATAAGCAGTGGGTCACCACACAGATCGCGCAATTGTGCAAGCTGTCGACTGACGGCAGACTGCGTAATGTGCAAACGGTCTGCGGTCCGGCTGACATGACACTCCTCTAAAAGTACATGCAAGGATCTAAGTAGATTCAAATTAATGTTGTTTAACATATTCGCTCAGAAGGGTTTTCAACATGGCATCCATTCATGGTCACTTCACAAACAGGTTCCCAGTCGTGTTAAAGAATTCAGCTAAGACGGTATGAGTCATCAGGTTTCGAAGCTCTGGATATCGTTGAATTTGATCTCTGATTTCGTTCAAGCGAGCCATCGTAGGCACTTCGACAAAAACCATCATGTCCGTCTCACCGCTGATCGCATGACACCATTTTACGCCATCAATTTTGTATAACTCGTCCGCGTATGATTCGCAATAATACGTAGAGGTTGATTTATCGAACTTTAAGGCAAAATAGGCGCAAATCGAATCCCCACCCGAAGGTGCAATTTCAGCGTGATACCCTAGAATCACTTTGTCATGCTCTAGCTTACGAATACGGGCCGTTACCGCAGAACGAGAAAGGTTTACTTTATCCGCAATTTCAGTCACCGACAGCCGAGCGTTGTGCCTGAGCAGATCCACAATCTTATGATCAAACTTGTCCATACCGTTACCAAGCTTTCCTTATTTTTCTCATTCTATACCGATTCTAACTGCATAAGAAACCAACATTTTGTTGGAATTATTTAAAACAACCGTCATATTGACGGTTTAGTAAATCATTTTGTTATTAACATTTTGGATATGCTATTTGGCGGGCATGAGATGAGTGCTGTTATCCATTTCAACAGAAAATAGATAACACATTGAAATCAAATTCCCAACTTAAGTGCTCAGCACATAAATAGCATCGCTTAAACACATAAAACGAAATAACCAGAAGCCACAAGCTTTTTCGTAATAAGCCTCATAACATTGGATGAATCAATTCGCATGGAAGAGCTCAAAAAAGACATTTCACTCACATCAGGTATCGCACAGTTATCCACCACATTAATGGGAACTGGGCTGTTTATGATCCCGGCTATCGCAGCAGGTATAGCTGGCCATTTTTCACTATGGGCTTGGATTTTATTGTTCATCGCGATTTGTCCTATTGCGCTGACTTTTGCTCAACTGGGTAAACGATACCCCAACGCGGGCGGAACAGCCTTTTTTGTACGCAAAGCCTTTAACGCCAAACTGGAAAGTAGTGTCGCTTGGCTATTTGTTAGTGTCATTCCGGTAGGGGTTCCGGCCGCGATTGCACTCGCCGCAGGCTTCCTACAACAAATATTGCCAGAGCCTATTAGCAACAATCTGTTTGCACAAATTCTGACGGTAGTACTACTTGTGTTCGTCAACTTGATGGGCACAAAATCATCAGGTCATTTACAAACTCTTATTGCTTTGAGTGTCTTCGCACTTGTTGGCGCATTTTTATGGAAAGGCGACGTTAACAGCGCCGATCTTGTGATGCCCGCCATCACACAAGAGTCAATTTGGCCTATTACCGCAGCGTTAGGCGTGATGTTCTGGTGTTTTGTTGGCATAGAGGCTTTTGCCCATATGGGGGAAGAGTTCAAAAACCCTCAAAGAGATTTCCCTATTGCCATTGTGGTCGGTTGTTTTGTAGCAGGGGCTACCTATTGGGCATGCTCTGTCGTTATTTTAAAATTTGGCGCGTATGGTAACGCTCAATTTGATAACGCATCCATCCCCTGGCTTAGTGCCCAACTACTAGGCGATGGAGCCAAATGGATAATCAGCTTGATAGGTTTCTCCGCTTGTTTCGCGAGCGTTAACTTATACACACAGAGTCTAGCGCGAATGGTCTGGGCTCAAGCTCGTGAACATCGTCCTTCTAGTCCACTAGCCAAGATTTCACGTCGTGGTGTCCCTTTCTCAGCCACCATATTAGTTGGCGGTATATTATTGATATCTTGTGTGATAGGAACCCTATCACAGCTCGATCTGGAGTTTTTCCTAAAACTCGCAAACAGTGTATTCGTTCTGGTTTACATGTTGGCGATGTTAGCCGCTTTCAAATTGCTTCGAGGATTTGGTAAAACACTTGCGGGACTGTCCCTACTGCTTTGTACCGGTGTTTTTATATGTTTAGGCTGGTCAATGTTTTATGCACTTGGCATTTTTACTCTACTTTTACTGCCTTGGAAACAGTGGCGACATAAGCGACAAACACGTGTAGTTGAATAGTCATCGCTTCCCATTTCGAAATATGTGAGCTAAACGTTGGATACCAGCGTCTATGTTCTCTAACGCGATATTGCCGTAACCAAGCACGGCACCATGCCAGTGACGTGCTTGAAAATCTGGGGGTTCATAATAGCTCAAAGGTCGCAAGATGATCCCTTCATGCTCTGCCATTTTTGTAAAACGCTGCTCATCCATACCGTCTTGCCATTTCAACGTAATATGAAGCCCCGCCGCTTGGCTAACGACGCAAACACGGTCGCCAAAATACTGTTGAATGGATAAATGCATCTGTTCATGCTTAGTTTTGTACAGTCGACGCATTTTTCGAATATGACGTAATAACCCACCTTCAGTAATAAAATCTGCCAATGCTTCTTGTGTATGCGTCGGCGAATCACCACTTAACGCGTCCTTAACCACTAAGCATTGCTCTACTAAACGTTCAGGAACTACAAGGTAGCCAAGCCGCAATCCGTTAAACATCACTTTACTGAAGGAACCCACATACAACACGCGATCATCTCGACCCATTTGAGCTGCTAGCCCCTGTAAACTGGTATAGGGACGATGAGCAAACTGAAATTCGCTGTCATAATCGTCCTCGATGATCCAACTTGATTGTTCGACCGCCCAGTTGATGATCTTTCCTCTTTGCTCGGTATTGAGTGTGGTGCCCATCGGATATTGATTACTTGGTGTAATATACAGCGCATCGGCATCGCTTGAGGTCACCGCTTCCACATCAAAACCTAATTTCTCTCTTACGAACAAAGGCTCAAATTGATAGTTTTGGAACTGAATCAACTTCCGCATTTGCGCGTAACCTGGTTGCTCCATCAGAACCTTATCACCTTGTTTGAGCACTACCATCGTCGCAATTGACAACGCTTGCTGCGCCCCAGAGGTAATAATAATGCGCTCTGGAGAACAATTCACTGAACGGCTAGATGCAAGGTAGTCAGCTAAAGCACAGCGTAATGTCCAACTGCCCTGAATATCTTGATTCCCCAACAAGCAAGTACGAGACATATGGCGAGTGAGTAACTTTTGCCATTGCGCCATCGGAAATGCGTCCAAATCCGGCACACCCGGTGCAAATGCGCGGTTGATATCAAAGTGAGCTTTCGGTGATGAGTCTCTCTGAACTGAACTAGGTTCAGGCAAGTACTGCTCTGGCAGTTCTACGGCAACATAAAAACCAGAACCTTTTTGGCTGTTCAAGTACCCTTCCGCCACTAACTGTTCGTAGGCAGAAATCACGGTATTCCTACTTAGATTAAGCTCTTGTGAAAGCTTCCGCGTAGAAGGCAGCTTCCCATTCTTCATCCACAGTCCTTGAACAATTTTCTTGCGAATAGCAAAAAACAACGCTTGCTGACGCGTTCCATCACTGTCTTTTAAATGCAGGTCACCGATATCAATCAAAGACAAACTGGATCCATCCATTAGTTAAAAGTGGCTCTCTTTAAGCTACCAGTTAAACGCTACATTGCAATCAAAGAATGAGGATCAATCGCTCGTAATCGTGAGCAAACAAGGAGAGAAAATGCTATCCAACACCAATAGAACGGAAATTAAGAAAGGCGCACATAAAGCCGTCTCTGATGTTAGCAAACTGCACGCCATCATAGATGAAAGCCTAATCGCTCATATTGCGATAACCAACGAGTCAGGCCCTGTGGTCATCCCTATGCTGGCATGGCGTGTCGATGATTACGTGTATATCCATGGTGCCAACAACAGTCGACTGTTACGCTCACTCAAACAAGGAGTGCAAACGTGCTTAACCTTTACTTTGTTTGATGGTTGGGTATTGGCTCGAAGTGCGTTTCACCACAGTGCGCATTATCGCAGTGCTGTGGTCTTTGGCCAGTTTGAGGTGGTGGAAGATAACCAAGAGAAAGACAGGTTGCTGAATCACTTTATTGAACAGATCGCTCCGGGGAGAACAGAACAAGTCCGTTTGAGTAATGAAAAAGAACTCAAAGCCACCATGCTACTGCGTATCCCGCTCACGGAGGCATCAGTGAAAATCAGCAATTTTGGCGTCAACGACGATGCGGAAGACATGGACATCCCTGTTTGGGCAGGTGTCCTACCCTACCGAACCGTCGTAGGTCCACTGCAAGCTTGTGACGATTTGTATGAAGGTATCGCAGAGCCAGACTACCGCAGTGCCTACTCTAACCGTTGGCAGGAATAAGCACCGTAAAACGTGCGCCGCCTAAGTGACTCTCGCCGACAGAAAGCTCCCACCCCAGTTGCCGCGCTGCACTGGTAGCGATGGCAAGCCCTAAACCAAAGCCTTTCATGTCGGCGTTGCGGCTTTTGTCTAAGCGCGAAAATGGCATAAATACTTCTTCTCGCATCGCCTCAGGGATGCCCGGACCATCGTCCTCAATATCGATGCTCCAGCAATCCGCTACCGTTCGAATCGTCACCTCAACGCAGGACTCACCATAACGCTTGGCGTTTTGCAGTAAATTATCGAGGACAAGGTTACCCAAAGTAGGCTGAAAGTGAATCAATTGGTTCGCGAGTTTATTTTCTGCTCTCAACATGGCGGACTCTAAGCCTAGGTAATTCATGCGGCTTTTACACCAAAGTGGCAGTTCCATGGTTTCAACAGAATCGATCCATGAGTGGTTTTTCACACTCAAGCGAGACAGCATGACAATGTCGGACGTTAAATCCGTCACGACATCAACGTATCGTTCAATATCGTCATGTAACTCTGCCTGCATTTCACCACTCGTGCGTCGAGCTAAATCCGTCGCTAGCTGAATACGACTCAGCGGAGTGCGCACTTCATGAGGAATAGCTTGAGTAAAGATGTGTGTTTGGCGCACTCGTCTCTCAATCTCTTCAGACATGCAGTTGAAGCCTTGGGCGAGCTCTTTCACGGGTTGCGAAAATTGCTTTAGCTCGACTCGCGTATTCAACTCACCAGAACCAAATTGTTGTTGCGCAGCCGTTAGTTGCCGAATTTGGCGGTCAAGACGTCGTACAGGTATGTAAACCATAATGCCTAAACTGCATACAACAACCAAAAGTAGAGTAAGTATAAATACAATCTCAGAATCTTCATTCCAATCAACGTGTGGGCTAAAGAAATCCGTTTTTTCTTTGAAAACTAAACTCTTCGAAGTGTTAGGCAAAGGGAATACCGCAGCATAGGTACTGCCATCAATAAGATAAACAGGTATCCCTTGCATACGGTACAGCAGATTACAATCTCGACAAGGCGGTGATCCGTCCCAGTTTTCAACCAATGTTAAATCAAAGATAAAGAAATCTTGCTTGCCGTTTTCGGTTAACTTCTTGTAGAGAGAATCCGGAGTGCCTCGTTGCTCAATGTATTGATCGACAAAATAAGCACCGTCACTCAAAAAAACACCGACTTCTGTTTTGCGCATGTACTCTTCCCCCATAAAGAGAAACAAAGCAACAGTCAGCGCAAGGCCAGTAACTAACCCCACATATAGACGAGTAAACAGGGAAAACATGCGTCATTTACCTGTCAGCATATAGCCGTGGTGACGTATGGTCTTAATGGTAGCAGTATGGATATGAGCCTTAGAGAATTTCTTCCTTAGTGAGGATATACGCATATCAATCGAACGATCAGTAATGCAGTATTCAATGCCTCTGGCAAGACGGCAACATGATTCACGAGATACTGGTTTATCGACATTCAGCATCAGGAGCTCTAGAATTTCAAACTCAGAGCTCGTTAAACCAATATCTTTTTGCAAATAAAATGCTTGGGAGCGACGAAGACAAAGACTAATGCCATATCGGCTCAGCTTTTCTTCTTCAACGATATCAACTTGACGACAATAGCGACGCAACGCTGCTTCAATACGGGCGAGAAGGATATTGCCTTTTATCGGTTTGGTAAGGTAATCATCAGCACCGAACTTAAATAAGCTCACCTCGCTCATTTCATCATCGGTCGCAGTCAAAACAATGATAATACCATGATAAAACTTACGCGCCTCTTGGCATATTTCTGCGCCATTTTTTCCTGGTAACATCAAATCTAACAGCACTAGGTCCGGCTTGAGCCCCTTAATCGTTTCTAATGCATTTTGACCGTTATCGATGACAGTTACCGTATATCCTTCGGCTTCGAGGTACATTTTGGTTAATCGAGCAATCTCTGAGTCGTCTTCTACCAGTAAGATTGTATTACCCACCATGAATCATTTACTCCACCAATATGATGGAGGGAGTATATCGCTCGTCCTATACTGCGCAACCTACTTAAATGATAATTTTAATAAAACGCAGGCTTACATACGCTTACAAACCATACATATACGATAATCCTAATCATTCTATACCCCTAAAACCATGCAATAACCTGAGGTTTTATTCATTATCAGAATATAGCTTCACATAGAAAATAAAATTCGGAATAAAAATCCACTATATTTTTAAATATATCGAATAATAGGTCTTACCAAAAAACAATATCAACATATATGACTTAGTTTGCTTATATAGACAGGACTTTATGTTGCTTCTAAGTTTCCTGCTCTAATAAAGTCTACGAGTAACATGAAATGAGATATTCCAAATTAACACCTTTAGCCATATTTTGCGCGATAAGTCTAACTGCTTGTGGCGGCAGTGAATCTAATTCGAAACCATCGACAACGACACCTCCAACACCACCAATGCCAACATTGAGCACTGTCACAATCCCAACTGTCGTTTCTACAGAGTTTCCGGCCAAGTTAAAAGTGGCTGCTGATTCGGGCTTCACCCACTATGTGAAAATCTCCCTTTCCGAAGCAAACAACAACGATACATTTCACATTGTGGCTGTTGATGACGGTGCGAATAATGAAAAAATCTTTCGTGCAGCCAAAATCATCCAACACCTTCTCACAAACCAACCAGACTCTAAGTACGGTGCTGACAAGTCTCGTATCGCTAAGACATTAGCCGAGCGTGATGCCACACTAATGCTGACCGAAAACGACGAACAGAATGATGAGATGTTAACCAAAATCTTTATCAACGAACTGATTCGCCAAGGCAAATTGAACGATGCAGTTACAAGCTCGGGCTTAGCACACTCTTTTGATACTAGTTCTCTAGAAAAGTTTGTTGTAAGCATGATGGTACTTAACGAAGATGATATGGATACACTTGTCACATCTATCGCGTCAACATTAGTAACTAGTAAAGAAACACCAAACTGGCTAAGGAATAGCCAATCTTTAATGTATCGAGAACTGACAGTTGAAGGCGATTGCCATTACATGAGTAATTTTGCCGATTACTGCGCCAATCTTGGTAAAAAAGCCGAACGAGACGCCGCTTTTGAAGAAATTTTACACTTGGTCCAAGCGCAAGGTATTGCACCTAACACGGCGACTGCGGCACTGCAAAATGACATTCAAGCTCATGCGTTAAGCATCTATAACGATATTCAATCGGGCAAACCGACGGTGTGGCGCCCTACTCAGTATGACTGGGACGATTGGAAATCGGACGACTTCGATCCTGAAAGTGTGAAACAAACGGGCCCTTCATATTCTCACGAATATTTTGCTGCCGCTTTTGAAGCTTACATGGGTGTAGCAAAAGCAAACGGACATGGTTTAGATGGCTACCAAGCGTTAACGCGTGAAGAAATGCAAACCCAAGATCCACAAGCCGTTGATTGGATCAGTGGCTTATTCCACGGATACTTGCAATATACCGCGAATATCGACTCTGCGGGCGTCAAGCTCTACACAGAAAAGACAAGTCCAGGCACAGTACCTACCTTCCGTATGGCTCCCAACAAAGACGGTTTGATAGAAGCGTACACCTACAAATCTCAGTGGCTAACAAAAGTGAAGATCATTGGCGGCGACGCGATGAATGTGATCGGTAATGATCAAAACAATACTTTTGAAGGCAACAGCAAAGACAACAGCATTTATGGTGAAGGCGGTATCAACACCTATATAGTGCCACACAAACTGGCGGAATGTACTGTTATCAAAGCAAAGAGCGTTTCTGTTGAGTGCCCGAGTACAGGCACTGACGAGTTGTACGACATTCAGAACATCCAATTCACCGACCAAACCCTAGATGTAACCAAGCTATAAAAAATGAAAAACATGAAGAAACTTATTCTATTCGCTCCCTTGCTCCTTGCTGGTTGTGGTGGCCTAGCCGTCATGGATCGTACTGATGCCGTAAAAGCACAACCAGAAATGCTGATCAAAACCGACGGTGATTTTTGGGGATTCGGTGCGGATGGCCATTTTGATTTTGCTGGTAAGTACAAAGGCAAGTATTCACGCAGTGCTTCTAACTCAAGTTGGTTTAACCGTATCTCTTTCAAAGAAGGTTCAATGGGCGCAGAAGTGATTCGTATCGACAGCGGGGAAACTTGGCTTTTGAACTGCACTGGAGGCGGTATGTCGGTTAACTACATGGGCGTCGATTTTGGTGGGAATGATCCTTACACCTGTGACATTACTCAAGATGGTAAAAAAGTCGGTGAGTTTGCGATGGAGCCAAAATCCGCTCTCATCGACATCAGCTTTGAGAAAAAAGAGACAGGCGTAGTGCGTATTGGTAGCACCCACTTTAATGTAGAAACTGTACATACTAGTCCTGACGCCATGATGGCGGTAGACATTCCATTGGGTTATAGCTTTAAGGAAGGCACACAAGAAATTGCCGCTGTGCAGACGAACGGTACCATTGCGGTACAGATGCTCCCTGAACTTAGCGAACAAAAAAAGGATGTAATTGCCATCGGCGCTGTTGCAAGTGCACTAAGTTGGCGTCCTAAGAAATAGCCACCACATAAAACGACACAAAAAAATAACAAAGCCCTCAACTTTGAGGGCTTTTATTGCTTGTACTCATAGAGATAAGTGGAGCACTACTTCTCTAATCTTCCCGTATACTGCTTGGGCGTTAATCCACGATGTTTCTTAAACATACGATTGAAGCTCGCCACATTGGTGTAACCAAGGCGCGTGGCAATGTCATCAATACTCACGCGCTTACTCAACAAACCAGCTGCAATATTACTCAATACATAGCCAGAAACCGTCGAAAAATTGAGCCCTAATTTATGCAAACGACGTTGAAACTGCTGTTCAGATAAATCAAGCAGAGAAGACACGCGCTCTAACGTTGGCAATCCATAATGGCTGCTGTAGTTCACCACTTCATAAATCACTTTCAACTCGTCTTCTGGATCGGGCATATTAAGCAAATCATCCAAGTCGGAAAAACTCATCGCTAGACGGCTGTCTTCTCGATGGCTCACTTGGCGGGAGGCTAATCGGTCATCTCCCGGGATCCATATCTCTGTTTTTGGCTGACTCCATTCCACCTCGCAGCCGAAATATTCCCGGTATCGCTCAGTATTTTTTCTCGAGCCTGAAACCTTGACACGTAAAGGCTGGTAATCTTTGCCAAGAAATTCGCGTAACACCTTAATCATAAATACCGCACAGCGGATACTATCGTGCACCTTTACTGACGTTTCTATAAACGGGTTGTGGTAAGTCCATTTGATGATTTTACCCGACTGTTCGCCAGCAAAAAACGCCCCTGATTGTAGATTGCTCACACCATAATTCACTCGCCGAATGGTACTGGCTAAATCATTGCCGGAGAATAACCAGCGTCCCACTGGCCCTAGCTTTTGCAGTTCAATACCTCGGCTGAGACTCAACACCACATCCGGGTCACCACTAGCTTGTTCAACACAACGATACCATTCCGCAACGGCTTTTAGCGGGATCAGTGTCATTGGGTTACGAAACACCGATGCTGGGATCCCTAACTCATCCGAGTCCAAATTGTATTTAGATAACGCGAGGTTATGCATGTTTAGAATGCCCATCGCGCGAATAAACCGAACCGTTTTCATAACCAATTACATCAAATTTAATCCTATAGTGATTGAATCTGTCACAAAGAAAGCCGCAAATCAAATTCAGATCACAATACGCCAACAGTTTGATAGAGGAGTATTTAATGAGTTTACTGAGTGTCCCATTTGTCGGTACAGGCGCAGATACGGCGTTACATGTTGTCGCTGCTGTCGTTTTAATCGCGAGTGTCGCGGGCGCGTGTTACGGCTTTTGGAAAATCCATGAATTACCTATCAATAAAGCACACAGCAAAGACCATCATCAGATAGGGCTCATCACTGCGCTTACCTGGATAGGGTTTGTCTGGCACTGGGTTTGGGTGCTAGCCGTGATCTTTGCATTCGTTGATATGGAAAAAGCCATCATCAATCTGCGTGATACATGGAAAAGTAAACCGCAAACAGAAACACAGCCAAAAGAGGAAGCATAATGTTAGAAGGTTTAGCGGTATGGGCACTCTTCATCTATCTGTTGCGTTTGGTTGGCATGCCTTGGAACAAAGCAACCAAATCGTTCGCTTATCTTGGCGGCTTGGGTTGGCTAATGTTCGTCTGGGTAGGTTTGATTAACTTCACCCCGATGGATTTATCCGGCGGTTCTGTCGTGCAGTCACCACACATCCAATTGCGTCCAGATTCAACCAATGTAAAAGGTAAAGTTGACCACATTTACATTGAGCCGAATCAGAAAGTTAAAGAAGGTCAGATCATTTATGAACTTGACCCAACGCAATACAAAATCGCATTAAATCAAGCGAACGTATCCGCTGATTCTGCTCGCGTTGCATTAGCTACAGCAAAAGGCGACATCGAGATTGAAGAAGCTAACCACGAAGCGCTAGTGCAAGATCTAGAAACATCAAAGAGCCAGTTGGAAGCGGCGAAAGTTGACTACAAATTGCAGAAAAAAATGCTAGATCGTTATGTTGAGCAAAACCGAGTGGTGCACAACACCATCACGGAAAGCGATATCGACAAACAATCGAGTGCGGTTGATATGGCACGTCACAACGCGTTGACCCTTGAGTCTCAAATCAAGAAGAAACAAGTCGATATTTCCCGTGCAAAACTGGCGATTCATAAAGCGGAACTTGCAGTTGAAACCAAACAAGCCGAACTGCGCCAAGCGAAAGAGCAAATTGCAAAAGCGCAATGGGATTTGAATAGCACAAAAGTTCATGCCCCAACAGATGGCTTTGTCACCAACTTTATCCTGCGTGAAGGTCAGCGTGTATCAATGATGCCGCGTATCAACATGTACACCAACGAAAAGTACGTACTAATGCGAGTGAACCACCAGGCGATTCGTAACATCAAACCGGGTCAGCCAGCGGAATTCTCTTCGTCCGTTTACCCAGGTAAGATCTTCTCAGCGACCGTCGAAGGCATTGTTGAAGCAACAGGTGAGTCACAAGGTAATCTACTGGGTTTCGATGATTCCGTACGTGTCACCACTGGAAAGAACTTACAGAACAAACACCACTTTGTTCGTCTTAAGATTGATGAGCCAGAAGGCTACGACATCCCTGTTGGCTCTGTTGGCCTCGCATGGGTCAGCGGTGAAAAACCGATAGGCTTCATGGCCTTCTTAGATGTGATTCGCGGGATCATCATCCGAATGAAGTCTCAACTGTACTTCTTCTACTCTATCTAAACTCGCAAACCGCCAGTTACGCTGGCGGTTTTCTTTTCATTTGTATCCAAACATATCCTTTTCCCGTATAACAATTAGTTAGTAAATAGCGGAGAAGATTCATGTCGGTAAAGGAAAGAAGCCTACCTACCCATCGCATCTCAAGATTCAGCAAGTTCGCTTCACTTGCTACCCGTGTCGCAGGCAATGTGATTGCAGAAGGCACGAAGCAGATAGCCAAAGGCAACAAACCAAAAGCGAAAGACCTCTTGCTGACGCCACAGAACATCGCGCGTTTAACCGACCAACTTGCTCACCTACGTGGCGCTGCAATGAAGCTTGGACAAATGCTATCAATGGATGCTGGTGATGTTTTAGAACCTGAACTCGCCGATATTCTTTCCCGTCTTCGTTCCAACGCAGACCCAATGCCTGCAAAACAACTCAACGCAGTAATGGAAAGTTCGCTAGGAACGAATTGGAAAGCTGAGTTTCTGTCATTTAACTTCAAACCAATCGCCAGTGCATCAATAGGACAAGTACACCAAGCCTACAGCGATGCGGGCGATAACCTAGCCGTCAAAGTGCAATATCCGGGCATACGGAAAAGTATCGATAGCGACGTCGATAATGTCGGAACACTGCTCAAGGTCGTTGGGTTGATTCCCGAGTCTGTCGACTACAAAGGATTACTCGAAGAAGCGAAAAAGCAGCTACATGACGAGGCCGATTACACACGAGAGGCGCAATTTGCCATTCGTTATCATGACGCTTTGAAGGAGCACCCTCATTTTGTCGTACCGAAGATTCATACTGGAAGTTGCTCAGACTCCGTTCTCGCGATGGAATTCATTGATGGTAGTCCGATTGAGCAAATCGAACAGTATGATCAGAGTACACGGGATTTTGTCATGCACAGCCTACTCGAATTACTGTTTCGAGAGCTGTTCGAATTTAAGATGGTGCAAACCGATCCCAACTTCGCCAACTACTTATATATCGAAAACACTCGTCAAATCGGCTTGCTAGATTTCGGGGCGACCCGCGAATACAGCGAACGGTTCAGTACCGGCTATCGCCAAGCTTTTGCGTCTGTCGTGAATAATGACGAACAAGGCTTAAATGATGCGCTTGAACAAATAGGCTTCTTCAGCCAAACCATCCTTCCAGACCAGCGCCAAGCGATTCTCGATCTAGTGAAAATGGCATGTGAACCTATGTTGGTCGATGAGCCCTATGATTTCAAAGCCAGCGGCTTAGCACAAAAGCTTCGCGAGGCTGGCACCATTCTAAGCATGGAGCAAGAATACTGGCATACTCCACCAGCAGATGCCCTATTTTTACACAGAAAAATCGGCGGAATGTACTTGCTGGCAGCCCGTATTGCCGCAAAAGTGAACATTCGCCAATTGGTACAGCCATATCTCACCATCAACAGCGAATAGCCTATTGTTTTTCTGTTACTTTCAAGTACCTTGAGCAAGGTTAAGATGCATAGTTGTGCATCTCAATAACATGCCATACTTCCATAAAACGAATTAACTATCGGGGTACTCGGTGAGCAAGTTTCAAGATCTCTCCACTCTAATCCAGCAAATTGGCCAAGCCGAAGAAGCGGATCAAGTCGCAACGCTCAATGAATCTATTGAAGCGGGCCTCGAGCCCGGCGCGGTTGCCCTGATTCTAGAAGCATTTCCAATCGACGATCGTGTTCGCTTATGGCGAGCTTTACCACTAGAGCTACATATCGACGTGTTAACGGAAATGCGTGCGGACGTACGTTTCTCTATCATCAATGCGTTATCTGAAGTCGAGCTAAAGCTCACTCTCGCTAAACTCGACAACTTGTCGCTCATCGAATGGGCCGATTCGTTGCCAGAGTCGATCATCAACGAAGCGCTCTCGTTGATAGAAAAAGATGAGTTGGAACTTTACGATCAAGCAAACGAGTATGCTGATGAAGAACTCGGCCACTGGGCTGAACGTAAGATCATCACCCTGCCCTTCAACATTACGATTGGGACAGCTAAGCAGTTAATGGAGCGCTATAGCTACGACACGCCTCAACAGGTGTATCTGATTAATCGTAATAAACAGTATCGTGGAACGGTCAACTACTTCGATATCTTACGTGGTGACCCCGATACTCGCTTAAAAACACTCGTTATTGAGGCTGTGACGGTTCTAGACAGTAAAATGATGCTTCCTGAAGCGGTAGAGGCATTAGAACACAGCACACTGCCCGCTCTCCCTGTAACTGATGCAGACCAAACACTGATCGGTGAAGTCGATTGGCAGTTTGCATTGAGTACACAGCGTGAAATCTACGAAGCACGTTTGATGGCCGGTACAGGTATGGATGAAGGCGATGACTTGTTTGCGCCAGTATTAAAAAGCTCGCAAAAGCGCGGTGTTTGGTTAGGCATCAATTTGCTTACTGCGATTTTGGCGTCTGTCACTATCGGACTATTTGAAGATGTAATTGCGCAGGTGGTGGCTTTGGCGGTGCTCATGCCAATTGTTGCATCCATGGGGGGCATTGCTGGCAGCCAAACGCTCACTCTAATGATTCGTGCGATGGCGCTTAATCAGATCACCCCAGGTAACCGTTTCAAGCTATTGAAAAATGAGTTGGGTATTGGCTCTCTGAACGGCATTGCTTGGGCGTTAATCATCGGCGGGCTCGCCGGATTGTGGTTTCAATCTCCGGTTCTTGGGGGAACCATCGCGCTGGCCATTATCGTCAATATTATTACCGCAGCTTTATTTGGTGTGCTGATTCCCATTATTCTGGATAAGTTTAAATTGGACCCCGCTTTGGCTGGCTCGGTGATTCTAACAACAGTGACAGATGTAGTTGGTTTTTTCGCCTTTTTAGGAACGGCGAGTTTAGTCATGCTTTAAAAGGTTCATTGTTTATTAATCAATCATTAGCATAATAGAGTCAAATTGCATAACGCAGTTGCAAATTGCAAACATACTCAAACTTTAAGCAACGCATGTCACAGAAACTACGTATTTTAGGGCATATTAAAGTTGGCACAGTAACTGCATTATATAAATCGACCCTTCTTAAGCCGAGGGTCACCTAGCCAACTGACGTTGTTAGTGAACTTGATTTTGTTCACATGTATATAAGCCAATCGCACTCTTTGCGGTTGGCTATTTTTTTATGTGGCTATTGCCCTCTTATCCTCTGACCGAGCTCGGTTGTACTTTTCTTACCCACAACAGATTGTTTACTGTTTATAAAATTCAAATATTCGCCCACTAAACCATTAGAAATGCCAGCTTCAACAAAAATAAATCACCTACATAAAATAAAACCAAGAAAACACACCCAAGAAAAGAACAAATAACGTCCAAACCAAAAACCTCATCATGAAATCGTTTTCTTTTCATAGAAATCGACTGAACAATCCAGAGTTATAGATAAATTTAATCCATAAAAACAAATAGCAATTCAAAACATTCATTTCACATAGAAAACCTGTCTATAAATCATAGAAAATACGTAAAATCAAAATTTCCACCTTTAGAATTTAAAAATCAAACCATTGTTATTAAAAGAAAAATACACATCAAAAACAAAGCAAACGTTTAAATTGCAATTTTATCATTGACTATTAAATTTACATCACGATAATACGCGCCGTTTGCCTGAAAATCAGGTGCTATAATTTAATATTTCAATGTGCGGAGGTAATAATGGCTGGAGACAATAACTACAGTCTTGGACCAGTTCCTAACACGGCCAGAAAAGGCGTGGCGTCACTTACAATGGTGATGTTAGGACTCACTTTTTTCTCCGCAAGTATGTGGACTGGGGGTTCTCTCGGTACTGGGCTCTCCTTTAATGATTTTTTCCTCGCTGTTCTCATCGGTAACCTAATCCTCGGTATTTACACTTCTTTCCTCGGTTACATCGGCGCTTCTACTGGTCTCTCTACTCACCTTCTTGCTCGTTTCTCTTTTGGTTCTAAAGGCTCTTGGCTTCCTTCTGCTCTTCTTGGCGGTACTCAAGTTGGGTGGTTTGGAGTTGGTGTCGCGATGTTTGCGATTCCGGTGCACAAAGCAACGGGCATCGATACCAATACTTTGATCCTCGTCTCCGGTTTGCTCATGACCGCGACCGTTTACTTTGGCATCTCCGCACTGATGGTGTTGTCAGCAATTGCCGTTCCTGCCATTGCGCTACTTGGCGGCTACTCTGTCATCGAGGCAGTAAATAGTGTTGGCGGTATAAGCGAACTACAACAGGTTCAACCAACCGAGCCACTCGATTTTTCAATGGCTCTCGCGATGGTTGTAGGCTCTTTTGTCAGTGCAGGCACATTAACGGCAGATTTCGTACGCTTTGGCAAAAAGCCACGCAGCGCCGTGATGATCACCATGGTGGCATTTTTCATCGGTAACTCGTTAATGTTTATCTTTGGCGCAGCAGGTGCGTCGGTGACTGGTCAATCAGACATCTCTGAAGTGATGATTGCGCAAGGTTTATTGATTCCTGCCATCATCGTACTTGGGTTAAACATTTGGACGACCAACGACAACGCGCTCTACGCATCAGGTCTTGGATTTTCCAACATCACAGGCTTACCAAGTAAATACATCTCGATGGCGAACGGTCTTGTTGGCACACTTTGCGCTCTCTGGCTCTACAATAACTTTGTTGGCTGGCTGACCTTCTTATCTTTGGCAATTCCACCGATTGGCGGTGTGATCATCGCTGACTTCTTCACGAACCGTAAACGCTACGCAAACTTTGAAGCCGCCCAATTCCAAAACGTTAACTGGGCTGGCATTATCGCTGTCGTGATTGGCGTTGGTGCGGGACACTTCCTGCCTGGCGTAGTGCCGATTAACGCTGTACTTGGCGGCGCAATTAGCTTCCTGATTCTTAATCCTATTCTTAACAAAAAAGCACTGGCTACACAGCCAGCGTAAGGAACCATCATGACAACACTACTGATCAAAAACGTAACGCTAAAAGGACAAGAAGGTCTGCAGCAAATTTTGATTGAAGATGGTCAATTCAAGCGCATTGAAAGCAACGATGTGGAGCTTAGTCATAACGGTGACATCATCGATGCTGAAGGCGGTATGGCGGTTGCGCCTTTCTGCGAGCCACACATTCACTTAGATACAACTCAAACCGCAGGCGAGCCTAGCTGGAACATCTCTGGCACATTGTTTGAGGGTATTGAACGTTGGGCTGAGCGCAAAGAAATGCTGTCGATTGAAGACGTGAAAGCGCGCGCAAAACAAACCTTAAAATGGCAGATAGCAAACGGCGTACAACACGTTCGTACCCACGTCGATGTTTCAGACCCTACCCTAATTGCCCTAAAAGCGATGGTAGAAGTGCGTGAAGAGATGAAAGAATGGGTAGATATCCAAATCGTCGCCTTCCCGCAGGAAGGAATTCTCTCTTACCCAAATGGCAAAGAGCTGCTAGAAGAAGCCGTCAAATTAGGTGCGGACGTGATTGGCGCGATTCCACACTTTGAATTCACACGCGAATATGGCATTGAATCGCTGCACTACGTATTCGAGTTAGCGCAAAAATACGACCGCCTGATCGACGTGCATTGTGATGAAATCGATGACGAACAATCTCGCTTCGTTGAAACACTGGCAGCATTAGCGCACAAGTTTGATATGGGGAATAAAGTCACGGCCAGTCACACCACAGCGATGGGTTCCTACAACGGTGCATACGCATCTCGCCTGTTCCGTTTATTACGCATGTCCGGTATCAACTTCGTGGCAAATCCATTGGTGAACATTCACCTACAAGGCCGTTTTGATGATTACCCAAAACGTCGCGGCGTAACACGAGTGAAAGAGATGCTGAATGCCAACATCAACGTCTGCTTTGGACACGATGATGTATTTGACCCTTGGTACCCACTAGGCACTGCAAACATGCTGCAAGTGCTGCATATGGGTCTGCACGTGTGTCAGGTGATGGGTTACGACCAAATCAACAACTCACTGGATCTGATCAGCACCAATTCAGCACGTACACTGAACATTCAAGACAAGCACGGTATTGAAGAAGGCAAACCAGGTAGTTTACTGATTCTTCCCGCAGAAAATGGTTTTGACGCAGTACGTCGCCAAGTGCCGGTTCGCTACTCTGTTCGTCACGGTAAAGTGATTGCAGAAACACAGCCTGCGACGACTCATATTCATCTTGAACAAGCAGAGCAAGTAACGTTCAAACGCTAAAAAGATCGGCGTGACGAAAAAGGCCTGACGACATCGTCAGGCCTTTTTTCTACTGGTAAACATCACTGCTCGCTCTGTCTATTCTTGTCTCATAAACCACTGAACACATTGAAAGGCCATATAAAACGGCTCAGTACCAAACGTTGCACAAGGTTCTGGTGGCTGAATCTCAATTACACCATCGCACTTGGAAATTATTCTAAGCGTTGGGCATACTTCTGACTTCATTTTAGTTGTAGATATGAACCATGACGTCATTAAGCCAGATAGAACCGCAATTTTTGGAATTTATGCAGCAAGAGATGCAAGTAGATGCAGCTCATGATCTTAAACACGTAAAACGCGTGGTCAAAACAGCGAAACAGCTCTGCAAAGAAGAAAATGCAGACATCGCGATTGTATTACCGGCTGCCTATTTGCATGATTGCTTTACTTACCCGAAAGATCACCCAAATCGCAAAGAGAGCTCAATCATCGCAGCCAAAAAAGCGGTCGCATTTTTAGAGAGTATCGATTATCCGCAGCAATATCATGATGCCATTGCTCATGCGATAGAGGCACACAGCTTTAGCGCAAACATCAGGCCAAATACGTTGGAAGCCAAAATCGTCCAAGATGCCGACCGTCTGGACGCTTTAGGCGCAATTGGCGTGACGCGATGCATTCAAGTCAGCACTCAGTTTAACGCGCAACTTTACAACGACAGCGATATATTTGCCGAAGAACGTGAACTTAACGATAAACAATTCACTCTGGATCACTTTCAAACCAAGTTATTCAAAATCGCTGAAACCATGAACACAGAGTCAGCAAGACGCGAAGCGCAAAAACGCAAAACCTTTATGCAAACGTACCTAGAGCAGTTACACGACGAGGTAACAGCGTAAATGTCAGAGAGTTATACGTTAATTAAAGAGCTTAAACGCCAACTAAAGTTAGCTGGGCTGCATTATGCCGATGTTGCACAACACCTTGATTTAAGTGAAGGAAGCGTCAAACGTTTACTCGCTGAAGGTCAACACATTAGTCTTGAACGCTTAGAACGCATTTGCCAATTGATTGGTTTAGAAATGGCGGAACTGTTTAAGATCGCGGCTGCGCACAATAAAGGTCTAGAGTCGCTAACGTTAGAGCAAGAAAAGCAGTTGGTTGATGATAAAGCCCTGCTACTCGTGGCAATCTGTGTTGTAAATGGCTATCAGTTTGAGCAAATCGTTCAGCAATACACCTTCAATGAGTTTGAACTGGTGCAAAAGCTTGCTCATTTGGATCGTCTGAACATCATCGACTTGCAGCCAAATAACAAAATTCGTTTGCGTATATCTCCGACATTTAAGTGGCAGATGGGCGGCCCTATTCAACGGTTCTTCCAACAGCAAGTTCAAGACGCCTTTTTCCAAAGCTACTTTTCTGGTGAAGATGAAAAGTTCTCCATGGCAACAGGACTGATGAGTGTACCAAGCAACAAGAAGCTACAACAGAAACTGCAAAAGGTCATCGATGAGTTTTATCAGGCTTGCCAAAATGATAGCTCTCTCGATATGGACGAAAAGCACGGCACCTCTCTGATTATTGCGATGCGTCGTTGGACGTTCCCTCTGTTTGAACCATGGGAAAGAAAACCTGCTCAGAAGTCTCGGAATTAGTAACTCAATAAACGAATGGAAATGAAAGTAACGAATTTCGTTACTTTTGGTGGCATACAACGTCACTTGAAAGAGAAAGCTGGTTTAATCGTTCATTGAGCATAAAGTGCTCCCATCTCATTCGACTTTGTTTAATCGGGGCCCGTATGTTTTTCTCAAAACGCTTTTTTCCTTACTTTGTGACGCAATGCCTTGGCGCACTCAATGACAACATCTACAAAAACGTTCTGTTATTGATGGTGACATACAGCCAAATTGATAACCTACCAATATCCGTCAATCTATTCGTTAATTTGGCGGCAGGCTTATTCATCCTACCTTTCTTTCTATTCTCAGCGCATGCTGGTGCCGTCGCTGACAGCATGGACAAAGCCAAATTAATCCGACGTCTAAAGCTCATCGAGCTGGCTATCATGTCTTGCGCAGCAACCGCTATTGCCACCCAAAGTGCCATGCTGATGCTGGTTCTGCTGTTTATGACAGGCACTCAATCGGCCTATTTTGGTCCCGTGAAATACGCCTTGTTACCACAAGCGCTCAAACCAAATGAGCTTGTTAAAGGAAATGCTTGGGTTGAAATGGGCACGTTCCTTTCGATTCTTATAGGTACGCTTTGTGCAGGCCTGCTGCTATCCGTTCCTAATGGTACCTTGATTGCTTCTTGTACCGTGATTGCCTTGTCTTTGCTTGGGTTCATGAGCAGCGTGAATATTCCAGCGATGCCTAGCCAATCGAATGACAAAGCGAAATTTGAACCGATTTCTGGTTTAAAGAACACGTTAAAAGTGGCAAAAAAGCAGAGAGGCATTTGGATGTCTATTCTAGCCATCAGTTGGTTTTGGTTCATGGGTGCGACTTACCTAACTCAATTCCCTAACTTCGCACGCGAACATTTGTTCGCAGATAGCACTGTCGTTTCTTTACTGTTGGCATTGTTTTCCATTGGTATCGCTACAGGCTCTTGGTTGTGTGAAAAACTTTCTTTCAACCACGTTGAGCTTGGTATTTTGCCATTCGGTATCCTTGGTCTGACAGTCTTTGGCGTCGACTTGCTATGGGCAGTCCCAAGTTATCTATCACTTCCGGTGCACTTTTATGATGTGCAAAACTTCGTTGCTGAATCAAAACATCTACGCGTCATGATTGACCTGTTCCTTGTTGGTGTAAGCGGCGGTGTCTTTATTGTTCCTCTTTATGCGTTCATCCAATCGCGTTCAAACAAAGGGGAGTGTGCACGTGCCATTGCTGCTAACAACATCATGAATGCGTTGTTTATGGTGGTGTCTGCTTTGGTTTCGATCGTTGTACTCAGCGTACTAGAGCTTTCTATTGTGGAACTGTTTGCCATGATGGCAATAGGTAACTTTTTCGTGGCGATCTATGTATATCGCCAAGTACCGGAATTTACACAACGCTTTATCAGTTATTTACTCAGCCATTGTATGTATCGTGTGTCCGTAAAGGGGCGCCAACATATTCCTGAACAAGGTGCTGCGTTAATCGTGGCTAACCATGTTAGCTATGTCGATGCATTGATTTTGATGGGAACCTCTACTCGCCCGGTTCGTTTTGTGATGGACAAGTCCATCAGCGAGCTACCTGTTCTTAAATATGTATTCCGTCATGCCGGTGTTATCCCGATCTGTTCTCCACGTAAGTGTGCCGACACTTACCGACGAGCATTTGAACAGATTGAACAAGCACTTAACGACGGTGAGGTTGTCTGTATCTTCCCTGAGGGTCGTTTAACGTCTAACGGTCAATTGGGTGAGTTTCGCCCTGGTGTAGAAAAAATCCTTGAACGTAACCCTGTTCCTGTCATCCCTATGGCGTTAAAAGGGCTTTGGGGTTCTTTTTTCAGCCACAAAGGCGGACATGCTCTCACAAAACGACCGACTCGTTTTTGGTCAAAAGTGGATGTTGTTATCGGTGAAGTGTTAAGTCCTGCGTCTTTAAATCGTCATCAATTGCAACAACAAGTACAGGATTTACTGGGCTGAGTCGCTTGCTACAGCAATCAAACTTTGCAGCAAAACGTAAATATGCACCACAAAGCACAAGTAGTTTCTTGTCAATTAGAGTAGGATATCTACGACGTCATAAATCTAGGAGGTATTATGAAAATCATCATCTTACATGGTCTTTATATGCATGGGCTGGTCATGCAGCCTCTTAGCCAAAAGCTGAGAAAACTCGGATACGAAACGCAAGTACTCAGCTATAACACTGTTGCTATCGATGAGTCTTCACTGTTTGATTCTATTGATCACTCGCTTAATCCACTGACCACAAACGTGCTCGTGGGACACAGCTTGGGAGGCTTGATGATTAAGCGCTATCTCGCCAACAGAAAACCGAGCACTAACTTAATCTCTCATGTTGTCGCTATCGGTTCGCCTCTTAAAGGCGCGTCCATTGTAGGTCGAATTCAAGATCTCGGATTGGGTGCAATTTTAGGCAATTCGCCACACCACGGATTAAACAAACATGATGACGCCTGGGATTTCCCTCAAAAACTCGGCAGTATCGCAGGAACGATGCCGATTGGCGCTCGCCCATTGTTGATCCGTAATGACAACACCATGTCGGACGGTACCGTTACCGTAGAAGAGACAAGACTGGACGGTATGCAAGATCATATCGAAGTGAAGCAAACGCATACGAGCCTGATTTACAACACCTTCGTGCCGCAGCAGATTGATCACTTTATTCGCACAGATTATTTCCGTCGATAGCACACTTTTCCATCATACAGATGGAATCGACTTTCCAAGCTATTCAGTTCGCAGTACTATCCTAGCTCCACTTCTTCACAACTTGGATGAAGTGGTACATTTTTAATTGTTCTCAGGGCGGGGCGAAATTCCCCACCGGCGGTATACTTTTTCAAGTGAGCCCGCGAGCGCTCGATTCGTCGAGGTCAGCAGATCTGGTGAGATGCCAGAGCCGACGGTTATAGTCCGGATGAAAGAGAATAAGAATACACCAGCATAGCGAGTCAGATCGCTAAGAATGCTGGTGCACTTCTTTTTGATCGTATTTTACGGCGATCTCTCATACCGCCCTGATTCTGGTGAAATTTAGGAGTTAACCATGAATCAGTCATCACTACTTGCCGAATTCGGCGACCCAATTACTCGCGTTGAAAACGCACTTATCGCTTTAAAAGAAGGCCGTGGCGTACTGCTTCTTGATGATGAAGATCGCGAAAACGAAGGCGATATCATTTATTCAGTCGAGCACCTCACTAACGAGCAAATGGCATTGATGATCCGCGAATGTAGCGGCATCGTTTGTTTGTGCTTAACAGATGCTCAAGCAGACAAACTGGAGCTGCCTCCAATGGTGGTAAACAACAACAGCGCAAACCAAACCGCATTTACGGTTTCTATTGAAGCGAAAGTTGGTGTAACAACGGGTGTTTCAGCAGCAGACCGCGTAACGACCATTAAAACGGCGGCAAACCCGCACGCAAAACCGGAAGATCTTGCTCGCCCGGGTCACGTATTCCCTCTGCGCGCACGTCCAGGTGGTGTAATGACTCGCCGTGGTCACACAGAAGGTACGATTGATCTGATGCAAATGGCAGGGCTTCAACCCGCTGGCGTACTGTGTGAAGTGACCAATCCAGATGGCACGATGGCAAAGGCACCGGAGATCGTAGCATTCGGTCGCCTGCACAACATGCCGGTACTGACGATTGAAGACATGGTAATGTACCTGAACCAGTTCGAGTTGAAACTGGCATAGTCAGATCTCAGCTCTTGAAAAAGCCGCGCATTTGTGCGGCTTTTTTGATCGATCCTCTTTGCACTTAAGTAGTTATACTTATTGAAAACAAGGGGAACAACACCATGAAAGGATTACTGAACTTCGCCGCTCTCGTTAGCTTTCTCTCCATGAATTCGCTTGCTCTTGCATCTGAGTGCCCTGATATTCTTCAAGGTAAGCAAAGGTTGTTAAACTCAACGGAAGAAGTCGATCTATGCGAAAGCTTTAAGGGAAAGACACTACTAATCGTCAATACAGCAAGCCAGTGCGGCTTCACTCCTCAGTTCGAACAGTTAGAAACCCTCTATCAAACTTACAAAGACCAAAACTTCACCGTTATCGGTTTCCCGAGCAATGACTTTCGACAAGATAGAGGAAGCGAAACGAACACTGCGAAAGTCTGTTATCTCGATTACGGGGTAACCTTTCCAATGATGGCTCGCTCTTCAGTATTAGGTGTAGATGCGAACCCAGTCTTCAACCAAATTACCAACCAAGCAGGCATAAAACCAAAATGGAACTTCTACAAGTTTCTGATTAGCTCTGAAGGTAAAGTTATTGCTACTTTTCCAAGCTCCACATCACCGACAAGTACTACGCTTACCAATATGATAGAGCAACAATTGTAAGGTGACGACCATGACAACACGCTCAACCATGCTACAACTCGGTTACTTAGGCCTGGTTCCATTTGTGTTTAGTTTAGGGCTGATTTTCACTGACATCTCACTCTTCAATTTAAGTGGTCAGCAATTTTTCATCGCATATAGCGCCGTTATATTAAGTTTTTTATCTGGCATCCTTTGGGGTAATGGCATTGAGCATTACTACCACCGCCTTAGCCGAAATGTATTAATTCTCAGCAACCTTTTTGTCTTACTGGCTTGGGGCGCATTACTGCAGGGCCACAAACATTACGCGGTCGCTACCCTACTCTTAGCAATTGGGTATCTTGCTGTTTGGTATGCAGAAAAGCTCGTGAGGAAAGTCGAACAAGACGCCGAGCCCAAGGGATATCAAGGAATGAGGAGCAAACTGACCTTCGGCGTAATCGTAATGCACGGATTGGCTTTAGTTTCATAACCTGGTCTGTCCAGTACTAAGATCACAAAAAAACGTCTTTTTATAAAACAATGTTCATTTCGTGAATGCACACATATTTTGAACACTGTTTTGTTTCATTTATGAATCAATCCACATATAAGTAATTCAAAGCATTCACAAAGGATATGAATATGTTTTTTCGCAAACTTTTGTTTAGCACTGCGATGATCAACGCAACGACAGGTTGCGTGTCTTACCAGGCACAACAAGCCGCCGCTCAAACAGTAAATAATACAGGCACTGTGCTTACCAATGTGATTAAAACCACGATTGCTCAGCCATGTAATGTTGCAATCACTGCTGCTAGCTTGTTTTATCCGCATGCCATATTTATGACTAGTGTTCCGACTCAAGCATGTACAAGCGTTCTTAGATAATACGAAAGTGATAAGCATAAAAAATGGCGACTCTACCGTCGCCATTTTTAAGCTTCAATGCTATTTATAGTTACAGAGTCAATAAGTAATTAACTAATTGATTGTACTCGTCGTAAGTACGAATTTCGTTGGCCAAAACAATGTATTTATTGTTCACAACCACACCCGGAACCCCTCTCAACGTGCTAGCAGAGAATTGCTTATCAAAACCTTTCTGCATTGAGTTTACGGCGAAACTATTGTACGCCGCATCAAACTTCTTACCTTCGACGCCATTATCAACGAACAGCTGTTTCAGCTCAGCTTCGTCTTTTGGCGCTTGTCGCTTTTGATGAATTTGGGCAAACATGGCAGGAATCATTGTATCTTCAACTCCTAGCGACACCATCGTCGCGTAGGACTTGGCCATCGGAATCGCCATATCTCCGCCCATGAACCCCACATGTACCTTTTCAAACTTTGCCTCTTTTGGCAGAGCAGGTTTTAAACGCTCAATAAGCGACTCAAACTTGTAGCAATGTGGGCAATAAAAAGAAAAGAATTCCGTCACAACAGGTTTCGATGCTTTCTTAACATCCAGAACTTTGTAGTGCTTCCCTTCTTCAAATTGCGCTGCATGAGCGGTAAAAGTCAGTAAAAGTGCACTACATAAGGCAAGTAGTTTTTTCATTGTTTATTTCCTTGTGGCATTCAAATGCCAAATCATTTCATTTGGTAAAAAGGGGGAAACCCCAAGTAATTTGAGATGAGGAATTAAACAATCGGAGGACGATAAAGCTTGGTGATCACTGTCACTACTTTTTCGACTAGAGGCCTATCAATCAAGGCAAGGCTATAAGGAAGAAGCAGTAAGTCGTTTTGAGATAAGTTGGCGGGAATTTTGACCATGCAGGAAGAGCTACAACTCGTGTGAGATTGTTGTGCCTTATTGATGGCTGACTCATCGTGATGTGATTCTACGCAGTCGTCATTGACGCCAAGTTGTTTGTGCAGAGCAGCCTGTTGAACAATAAGATCGCGTACTTCAATTGTTTTCATCGGAGCGGAAGCCTGCGCCACAGGAGCGACACTACTCAAAAGCATAGCAACTAAGCAAACTATCGCAGTCAACAATGTACGGTTAAACTTCAACATAGCTACATCAAGGAAAATGGTGATTTAAGATAATACATGATAACGGTTTGACTTCAAGATACGGACTCTCGGCTCGCTAACAAACTCTATTCTTTGACTATTTTAGGCTAGTGAATTTTCTCTCTAACGCTCCCTCAGTACACGAAACCAGCACAACGAGCTATTCACCGTTCGGATACTCCCCTCATCAGATACCAGCAACAATTCGATAAAACTTGAAATCATTATGAAACACGAGTAATAGTTAGAACAGTTTTTGTACGAACAAGGAAAGATCAATGCTTAAAAAAAGATTCTTTAAGACAAAAGATGAAGTCGAAGTCACGTTCGAGCTAGATAAAGATCAGTGGGACTCTGTCCAAATTGCTGGAGACTTCAACAACTGGCAGCCAGAACCGATGAAATTAGTGAAGAAAAGTCGTCAGTTTAAATTTAAAACCCGCTTACCTAAAGCGCGGAATGTTCAGTTCCGTTACTTGCTCGATGACGCGAAGTGGGAAAATGACCCACAAGCTGATGCTTACGTTCCAAATGCATTTGGCAGCGACAACAGCGTCGTATGTACCACCGAATAAGCGGTAATTTCGCTTTAAGATTCCATACCTAGGCGCAAACGTTGCGCCTTTTTACATCTCTCGAAATGTGATTGGTGATTAGATTTAAATCATTAATTGGCAATTTTATCCAATTAACTCATCCGATAACCTTATTCTGAGAAAGCTTTATTTGAAATAATTCGTAAATTTGTTTAAGTTCCATTGATATTAAATATTGTATACATCACTTAAATGAACGCACAACAAATCAAACCATCTCTAATCATTGTGGAAGACGATCCCAAATTACAAACTATGTTGGGTGAGTATTTTGTTGAACAAGGTTTTCAGGTCAAATGTATCGACAATGGGACGGACGCACCCAATGCGATTATTGACACACAACCAGACGTGGTGCTGTTAGATTTGATGCTACCCGGGCAAGATGGTCTGAGTGTATGTCGTCAAATCCGAGAATGCTACAAAGGCAAAGTGTTGATGCTAACAGCAAGTGATGATGACTTCGATCATGTCGCCGCATTAGAAATAGGCGCAGATGACTTTGTTACTAAACCCATCAAACCTCGCGTATTGCTAGCTCGTATTCGCATGCTGTTAAGAAGAAAAGAGGCGGCGCCTACCGAGTCCGAAAACGGCCTACAAATTGGTGTTCTGTGTTTAAACCGATTACGTAAATCGTGCGTAATGAACCAAGAAGAAATTGCGCTGACAGACGGCGAGTTCGATTTGTTGTGGGTTCTTGCAACGCATGCTGAAAAAACACTATCACGCGAGTGGCTGACCAAAACACTGCGTGGTATTGAATACGATGGAACAGACCGCACCATTGATAATCGCATAGTGACACTGAGAAAGAAGCTAGGCGATGCTTCTTGCTCACCACAAAAAATCATTACCGTTCGCGGCAAAGGCTACCTATTTATGCCTGATGCATGGAATGAATAATGAGACGGATTTATCTGGAAAGCTTTGTTGGCCTTATCATTCTGTTTATGGCTAGCTTGTGGGGATACGAGTTCTTAGTTTATGAGATCAACACAGATTATGACTACCTGTTACAAGAGCATGAGGGTCAAGCTTTTCACGATCTGATCTACCCTATCTATAAAGAACACGGATTAGAATATACTCAACAACAGTTGGAACAATTTGCCACATCAAGCCATCGTTTGTTGGTGCCTCATACGCTTGAAGAGCTTCCAACAGACATCAAAAAGGCGTTTGAAAGTGATACCTCCGTTAACGTCGCTTACGATGAAGAAAGGGATATCTGGTTCCGCCTAGATGCGAGCACGCCTATCTTTAAAATGAGCGATAATCCGAATAGCCCTGTGGTTAAAGCTGCCAACTTTGATGACAATATCGTTTGGTTGTTCTTTTTAGCTGGATTTGCTCTGTATTGCATATTGTTGATCTGGTTCTTAAGCCGTCGGATTCGAGAGCTAGAGAGAGTGACCGTTGAGTTTGCCTCAGGTAACTTCAAGGCTCGAGCTAGTACCTCAAGCGCTAAGTCTGTTGGGACGTTAAACAAAAGCTTTAACACGATGGCCGATAAAGTATCTCGCTTGATCACTAGCAATAAAATGCTAACTAACGCCGTTGCACATGAATTGCGTACCCCAATCTTCCGCTTACAATGGCAAGCAGATTTGTTATCGGATTCAACCTTAACTGAACAACAGAAAAAGTATGTTTACAGTATCGTCGAAGACATTGACGAGATGGAAGAAATGGTTGAAGAATTGCTTTACTACGCAAAGATGGAGCGTCCTGACACAGCATTACAAACTCAAGAAGAAGTCGTCCTATTCAACTTAGTCAAAGAATTACGACAGAGATGGCAAAAAGAGACTACGCTCGGTATTTCGCTTCAAGAAGTAAACTCAGAAAACGTTCTCGCGTTTGCTGACCCAAAATTGTTAAAGCGAGCCTTAGATAACTTGCTGCGCAATGCAATGCGGTACGCGGATAAGCAGATTTTAGTAGAGATAAAACACGATCAGCACCGCTGCTTCATCAATGTTCATGATGATGGCATAGGTATTGAAGAAAAGCATTGGCCTCATCTATTCGAACCATTTTACAGCGCGGATGAATCTCGCAACAAAAAGACGAGCGGGTTTGGGCTCGGTTTGGCGATTGTCAGACAGATAATGGAGCTTCAACGTGGAGAAGTTTCGATTTGCCATAGCCCACTTGGAGGAGCTTGCTTCACACTTAGCCTCAAAAAATCAGACAGTTAACTTAACCTTCCTACCCCATTTACAGAAGACGACACTTCAATACACTCAAGCGACAGAGCCCAACAATAAAACAGTGTACATTTAATCCATAAGATTCACACACTAAATGGATAGTACTCATGTATAAATCTTTTATCCTGATTATGGCGCTTACTTCTACGCTTACAGCTTGCGCCTACAACCAAAAACCTGTCGTCGACATGACCAATGTTGACCCTAGTACATATGAACAAGACTTTCTTTACTGCCAAGGCTATGCAGAAAATGTCGACAAATCAGAGGCAGCGAAATCTGAAGCCACTAATGGGGCAGTTACAGGCGCATTGATCGGCGCAGCTGCTGGTGCGCTAGAAGACGGATTAGGTGGAGCGGCTGTCGGTGCTGCTGCCGGCGGTGCTGTAGGAGCTGGAGCTGGTGCTTTGAGTGGAACAAATGATTCAACCAAAACTCAATCTCTCGTATTGCGTAAATGCCTCCAGCACAAAGGCTATACCGTCTACGATCTTGATTAAATAAGCACTTTTCTTAAATTATCGCGCGATGGATTCTATTCACAAATGTTTCACGCTGTAACGATTAATCTCGTTACCTCTCTGGGATATGTGTTCCATCCCAATGCTTAAATAGTAAGGTCATATTTTGAAGCCAGGTAAAACAGGTATACGCCGTGTCATGGATGCGACCGGCTATTCATTTCAAGGATTGAAAGCCGCATGGACACACGAAGCCGCTTTTAGACAAGAATTGATTCTCGCCTTGGTGCTTTCCGTCTGTGCTTTTTTCCTTCCTGTCACCACATACGAAAGAGTGCTGATGATCAGTAGCCTGTTCTTGGTATTGATCGTCGAACTCATTAATTCCGCCGTAGAAGCGGTTGTCGACCGTGTTAGCGATGACTGGCACGAGCTCAGTGGTAGAGCCAAAGATATTGGCTCAGCAGCAGTATTTGTTGCGTTAACTCTTGCCCTTTTTATTTGGGCTTCGTTCTTGCTCTAATTTTTATTCAAGACACTCATTATGAAGACACATGATTTACAACAGAGAGGTATCTCTTACGTTACCTTTACTTTCTTGTTGGCGCTGTATTTCGCTCTCGTCGTAAATATCCCTATTTATAAAGAACTAATCGGCATCTTTACACACTTAGATAATGTCAAGATTGGATTCATTATCACAATACCAATTTTCTTTCTTGCCGCGCTCAATTTCCTTTTTAATTTATTTAGTTGGCCTTGGATCGGCAAGCCGTTCTTTATAATTTTAATCATTGTTTCAAGTATGGTGAGCTACGCAAGCTATAACTATGGCACACTTTTCGATTCTGGAATGATTGCCAATATTGTTGAAACCGATTCGAGCGAGGCGAGTTCTTACCTGAGTGCTCACTCTGAAATTTGGACGCTGATTATGGGAGTTATCCCAGCGATAATTGTCTTTAAGGTCAAGCTGCAATCTCAACGCCACCAATTACTGTACTTCTCTGTTACCAAATTAGTATCGATGCTGTCGTCGCTAGCTGTCATCGCCGTCATTGCCAGCGTGTACTATCAAGACTACGCATCTGTAGGGCGCAACAATAGCCACCTGAAAAAAATCATCATACCCACCCAGTTCGTTTATAGCGCGACCGGGTATGTGAAGGAAAAATATTTCACCACGCCAGAGCCATATCGAGAAATCGGCACAGATGCAAAGCAGTCAAATAGCGCCGTACAGCAAGCACAGAGCAAACCAACACTACTGGTTTTTGTCGTAGGAGAAACCGCTCGAACTCAGAACTACCAACTCAATGGCTATACACGAGAGACAAACCTTTATACTAGTAAACTGGATGTTATCTCATTTCAAGACGTCGCGTCTTGTGGCACCGCGACTGCTGTATCTGTGCCTTGTATGTTTTCACAGCTCACGCGAAACGAGTTTGAACGCGCCAAAGCGGATAACCAGGACAATGCTCTCGATATAATGCAGCGCGCCGGGGTTGACCTCATTTGGAAAGAAAATGACGGTGGGGATAAAGAAGTAGCCCACAAGATCAAGAAAATCGAAGTGGATCGAAAGCAAGTAAGCCCTATGTGTAATGGCCAAACTTGTTACGACATGGCGCTATTAGATCATTTTGATCAGGAAGTCGCGGATATGCACGGTAACCGAGTGGTCGCCATGCACCTTATAGGAAGCCACGGTCCGACCTACTTTCAGCGTTACCCAAGAGACAACGCCTTCTTTAAACCAGACTGTCCACGTGCAGATATCGAAAACTGTAGCATCGAACAAATAGTGAACACATATGACAATACAATACGCTACACCGATCTTGTATTGGCAGAAACCATCAAAAAACTTAAAGCGTTAGAGTCTGAGTATAATACCGCGCTAATTTACATATCGGATCACGGTGAGTCACTAGGCGAAAACGGATTGTTCTTACATGGTATGCCTTATGGCCTTGCACCAGATTTCCAAAAACGCGTTCCTTTGATTATGTGGCTGTCTTCGGGCTTTAAACAAGCGAAGCAGATCAATACCGACTGTTTGTATAAACAAGCACAGAATGCAGGCCAATACTCACATGATAACGTGTTCCACTCTTTATTAGGCATTATGGATGTACAAACTCAAGCCTACGATAGCAAGTTAGATATATTCAAAGCCTGCCGAGCCGTTTCCTAAATCATTCAATAAAGCCTGGCTCAAAGTGTGAACCAGGCTTTTTCTAACAAGGTATTTAAACTCATCGCCGCGCCAAGCGTTATACTGACAGTCCGCGATCCATACATCGAGAAAGGACTAGGATGAAAATTGGTATTATTGGTCTAGGGGATATCGCTCAGAAAGCATACCTTCCTGTTATCACTCAGCTTCCAAATATCGAACTTGTATTTTGTACCCGCAACCCAAACACACTTGAGAGCCTGGCTAAGCAGTATCGAATCTCAGAGATCTGCCAAGACTACCAGCAACTTCTACACTTTGGCGTCGATGCCGTCATGATTCATGCGGCAACAAGCGTACACCCTCAAATAGCGGCATTTTTTCTGCAGCATGGAATTCCAACCTTTGTCGACAAACCATTAGCGAATAGTGCTGATGACGTGGAAAAGCTGTACGACATTGCCGAAAAAGAGAGACAGCCACTCTATGTGGGCTTTAACCGTCGTCACATTCCACTTTACAACCAACATATGCCACAAGTGCAGCAAGGCAACATATATGACTTAAAGTCGCTACGCTGGGAAAAGAACCGTCACCAACTACCGGGGGATGTTCGTACCTTTATATTTGATGATTTTATTCACCCATTAGACAGCGTTAACGTCACAGCCAAAGCCGATCTAAAAGATGCTTATGTAACTCATCAACTTGAAGGTGATCAGTTGGCGCGTTTAGATATTCAGTGGCAACATGGAGATACTTTGCTCCACGCCTCGATGAATCGCCACTTCGGTATCACTACAGAGCGCGTTCAAGCTTGTTATGCAAACAAAGCAGTGGAGTTCGACTCCTTCGTTGAAGGCAAACTATGGCAAGCTAACCAAGAGCAAAAAATCAATTTGAAAGACTGGACGCCAATGCTGACGAGTAAAGGTTTCCATTCGATGTTGCTCGACTGGTTTGGCGTCGTTGAGTCTGGAAATATTGCTGATGAAGTAGTAACACGCAACATTGCCAGCCATCGATTGGCAGAGCAAATTTGTCAATATCTCGAGAAAGTTGTCTCTAGATAATGCGATTCTTGGCTATATGCTTGATTGAGTATTACGCTCTATACTAAAAAGACTTGCCTTAGGGAAGGCATTCATTCTCTGTTAAGACTGCGGCGATTATTCTATCAATCAGGTCAATGAGGGCACGGAAGCACACATCGACAAAACAGACGGTTTAGATTTGTTTTACGCTGCTCTCAGGTATCTGAATCATCACATTCAAGAATAAAGGAAATAGAATGAGAACACTTGGTAACATCATTTGGTTTGTATTTGGTGGCGTATTTATGGGGTTGCTATGGTGGTTTTTTGGTATTTTGGCCTTTATTAGCATCATCGGAATACCTTGGGGGCGTGCGTGTATCGTTATGGGTAATTTTTCCTTCTTCCCATTCGGTAAAGAGGCCATCTCACGCGATGAATTGACCAATGAAATGGACATTGGCACGAGTCCGCTCGGCGTTATTGGTAACGTCCTTTGGTTTGTATTTGCAGGCCTTTGGTTAGCTATCGGTCACGTACTTTCTGCCGCAGCATGCTTTGTCACCATAATCGGCATTCCGTTTGCGCTCCAACACCTCAAGCTAGCGGTTATTTCACTCGCACCAATTGGTAAAACGGTTGTATCGTCAGAAGAAGCTGCAATGGCTCGATACAACATCAATCGTTAGCGATCGGCTAATGCACTTTCTATCCTCTGGGCAGTCATGCTCAGAGGGTAACGCCCGTCAAAAGTAAGCCTATAATCGCTATCGCATATTCAATAATGGCTGATTGTATATTCATACCGTCACCTTTACGTTGAAGTTTATCCTAGCTCAGCACTGCTTTACTTTTATAATTAATTAATACGCCCAATCGAGTTCAAGATGCTAGACTCATAGCGTCGTCACTGACTCAAACTCCAAGAACGACGTAACGAAAAAGCGAGCTATCCTATGCTCGAAATATGGGTTCTCTCTCCCTCGAAGTAGAGTTCAACAACAAAAAGACGAACTATAATCATAGCCAAAATTAATGCTTTTCGACCTAAAATATCTCACATCAATCAAAGAAAGCTTCTAAGATTTTCTCTTTTTGAGTAAATATAGAGAGTTACAGTAGCGAAATTCTTCTCGGTAAAACTCCCCACTCAATCTCATGATCAGTTTTTTTAAAAAACAACAAAAATTCGTTGTTATCTAGAGTAATTATTTTATTTGTCGCAGAGCAATTCCATCAATATCATTTGCGACATCGGAGTGCTAGAGCATTGAACTTTTTAGCATTTATCACAGGTATAGAACGTAAAAAACCTTTTATTACTTATTTTTCTTTTTACATATGTTCTAACTCAACGTCTATTCAGACAGGAATATACCGTGGATAAATATCAAGCAGCTTATGCTAAGCGTCTAGAGAAACTAAATGGGGATCCATCTCCTAAAACGATAGCCCGCCTTTCGGCTTGGGATGCGTTTTTTAACAAGGAGTACGAGCTCCAAGACTTGGAATACCAGCTATCGGACGCTGCGCACCAGCACTATGAACAGTCGCATGCGAAGAGCGACATTAGCTTCAAAGAATTCAAACGAGCGTTCTATAATGAATCCATCAAAATTTACAATTTAACTGATGGCGCTTCTATCCAGAAAGTATTCACCCCATTACTTTTGCTTACAACGCTCTGGATAGTGTTTGTATGCCTATTTAACAAGTGATCATCAAACTATTCCAACAACGATCAGTATGGGACTACAGGTATGGCTCTATGTAAGGGGGCTAATTGGCTCGGTCTCCTTCACTAAATTAGCGACTCAATTACCCGCAATTCCATAGGCTAAAAGTGACAAGGGCATCCATTGATGCCCTTTTTATTCAAAGGAACGCAACCTAGACCTTTGGCCCACTTGGGTATAAGACCATTATGCGTTAAGCTGCATGCTATTATCCGATTGATAAAGAGTGGAGCGAAGTGATGGAAAAAGTAGGCTCTCGAGCATTGATTGTCGAAGGTGGAGCCATGCGAGGCGTATTTTCATGCGGCATACTCGATCATTTTCTTGCTAGCGAGTTCTCTCCATTTGATAGCTTTTGGGGAGTGTCTGCGGGTGCTAGCAACTTGGCTGCCTACTTAGCTAAAATGCCCGGACGTAACTTAAAAATCTACCTCGATTACAGCTTAAGAAAAGAATTTATCTCTCCATCTCAACTTCTACGTGGTGGTGATATGATGAACTTAGACTGGATGTGGAATGTCACCCTCGAAGAACTTGGCATCGATAAATCTGCGCTCAAAGCTGATTCACGACCTTTCTTTTTAGGCGTGACGCGTCAAGACAATGGGCAAGCGGAGTACCACCTTCCTGATGTCGACGACTTGGCAGAAACAATGAAAGCCAGCAGCGCACTGCCTGTACTTTACCGAAATGGCGTATCACTGAACGGAATTAGATACGTTGATGGTGGCGTCTCAGACGCACTTCCTGTTGCAGAAGCAATAAAGCGAGGAGCCAAAAAGATTATGATTTTACGCAGCCAGCCCGCAAGCTATCAAAAGCCAAGAGGAAGATTCAGCGCCCTAACTAGGAGGATGTTGAAAGAAACGCCCGGATTAATTGAACCGATGTTGACACGTGAAGTTCGCTACAATCAGACCTTAGCGCTGATCAACAACCCACCACCTGGTATCAAAATCATTCAAGTGTGTCCTCCTGAAACATTCAAGTTGAAACGGCTGAGTCGATCGCCAGCACCACTGCGTCATGCTTATGAGTTAGGAATTGAAGCAGGAAAGGAAGCCATCATACGATGGAGTCAGAAGTAGAAAAAAGCCACGTGGATTAAACGTGGCTAACGCAAATTCGATGGCAGTGGATTATCGTATTTGCTTCTGGTCGAGCCCAATATTCAGGCTCAAAACTGTTTTAATTTGCTCGCTAACTGAAAAAGCGAGTAGGCTGTCAAAACTAGTAAGTTTCAAACAACCCAGAGTTGTAGTCTTGGATGGCTTGTTCTATCTCTTCCATGCTATTCATGACAAAAGGGCCATAATGCACCACGGGTTCATTAATTGGCTCACCAATAAAGATCAGTGCACCACTCTCTTTTTCGGCCTGCAATTCAACCCATTCACCTTTCGATAAAATGGCCATTTCGCCTTGATTGATCTCACGACCTTTTAATTGAATACGACCTTTATAGACATAGAGCATCATGTTGTTGTCTTGCTCCGTGTTCAAATTCAAAGCTTGACCACCCATCGCTCTCCAATCGGCTACCGTGGCGGCAACACCTGTCTCTGTTAGCGGCCCCTGAATTCGTTCGTTGTTTATAGTCATATGACCCGCAATCAAACGTACAACCCCCGTATTCGGAGTATCAAACTCAGTGATCGTTTCAGGTTGAAAGTCATGATATTGAGCTGGCTGCATCTTATTTTTCGCAGGCTGGTTAATCCAAATTTGGAAACCATGCAGTTCGCCTTCCTTCATAATAGGCATTTCGCTATGGATGACGCCTCTTCCTGCCGCCATCCACTGTGCTCCACCGGAACGAAGCTCGCCAACATTATCCATATGATCACGATGCTGGAAATGACCTTTCAACATATAAGTAAGCGTCTCAATACCACGGTGCGGATGCGGAGGGAAACCGCCGATATAGTCAGCGCGGTCTTCTGATTTGAGTTCATCCATCATCAAAAATGGAGAAAAGCTAGCATGATTGAAACCCGCTACTCGGCGAATTTTCACTCCATCACCATCAGCAGTAGGTTGCGCAGGAATAAGCTGACGAATGTCTCTGAATGTACTCATACTAGTTCTCCTAGTTTATCTTTGTGACCGCTTGCAAATCGCATGTTCAATCTATGGCTATCGATAAGGTTCTATTTTAGGTTGATGAGCTAAAATTATGAGCCATACTATTCGTTCTACTTATTCAACTTTTTCGAACAATACAGTTTATCGAGTTAATAATGAGCACATTTAATTTATCTAAAATAAATGTAGCTATTTTCTAAACAAGGTGTATAGTGTGCCTTGGCTCTTAGAAGAGAGCTGTTAATGCAACATTTAGTTTAAGTTTCCTCTCAGTAAAATCTTGAATCCCCAATTCAGACACCTGCGTACAACTTCCTCTTGATTGAACATTCAATAGCTTAGAAAAGATCCACAAAACAAACCATAATTTTAATGTTTAATTCAAAGGTATTTTTATGTCTAAAGTAACTGGTTCAGTAAAATGGTTTAACGAAACTAAAGGCTTCGGTTTTCTATCTCAAGACAACGGCGGCCAAGATGTATTCGTACACTTTAACGCTATCGTTTCTGACGGTTTCAAAACACTGACTGAAGGTCAGAAAGTAAGCTTCAATGTAGAGCAAGGTAAAAAAGGTCCTCAAGCGACTGAAGTAACTCCTCTATAAGACTGCTTTTCTTGGTGTAGCATGCCCATGCTGCACCAAACCTCTCTCCTTCAAAAATATTCTTTCATCAATCACTCAGCCTAATTTTAGGCATTGCTTTGTGCTATCTAAAATAAACTGAATAGTACTGCTTAATTTATTATTTATAGGAAAAATCATGTCCTCAAAAAGAACTGGCCGTCAAAGGCATTGGTATCAATTACTTAACAAAGAGAAAATCACTAAAAAACAGGAGAATAAATGTTAGAAATTGAATTTAATTTAGAACAACCTCAAACCTCTTGGAACGCTAAAATACATCAATTAAATGGTGATATTTTACGAAGGCACGTATTACCGAAACTTCTTTCTCATAGCTTCATGATCGATTTTGAATATTGTGAGAAAACGCAATCTGGAACTATTCTCTGTGATTCAGGTTCAAAGTTAGGAAGTTTTACTGTTAACTGATTCAGTTTTCATGCATTAATGGATAATGCAACTAATTTGGAAGGTATCCAATGGCTAGAAAAAGTAAGAAGCAGTCAGAAAAAGACAAAAAAGAGTCTGAACAAAACGCGGCGGCGGTAAAGCAGAAAACTCGACGCCGCATAGAAGACATTATGGAACAAAGAGAATTTGATAAGTTATTCGATCTATAAATGCTCTCTAGTGCTTTCTCTGCCTTTATCGTTGTGCAAGGTACCGCCACCTACCTTTGCTCAAACGAATCTCCACTCTTTTAGACTACTCTTCTAATTACACGTGCCTCTCACACACGCAAAAACAACTGGCTCCTCTATACTCAAGTGACTTGCAAATAGTCGTTTCGCTCACAGGAAAACCCGTGACTAATGACAGTTAGGTTATTTGCGTATAGCCAAAGCGATATTTTTGCGTATAATCCCTCTCGTTTGCTTCGTATAACCCCAATGATATGGTTTGGGGGTCTCTACCAGTTCCCGCAAAGTGCTAATTACGAAGAGTTGAGATCATCGTGGGTCTTACTCTTTGTGATAGCGTTCGATTTATTTCTATCTATACCTATTCTTAGAGTAACTGCATCCACAATACACATAAGGTGGAATATGAACGCATTTATTCAAGGTCTTCCAAAAGTAGAGCTGCACTTACATATCGAAGGTTCACTTGAGCCGGAACTCTTATTCAAATTAGCAAAACGAAACGGCATCGAGATCCCTTACTCTTCTCCGAGTGAACTACGCAGCGCATATCAGTTCACAGACTTACAATCATTTCTCGACCTCTATTACCAAGGAGCGGGAGTTCTGCGTACGGAGCAAGATTTTTACGATCTCACTTGGGAATACTTACTGCACTGTAAAGAAGACAACGTTGTTCATACCGAAATCTTTTTTGACCCTCAAACACACACAGAACGCGGCATAGACTTTGACACTGTTATCAATGGAATCGCTCGCGCGCTAAAAGATGGTCACGAAAAACTTGGCATTACCTCGCAAATTATTGCGTGTTTTCTCCGTCACCTTTCAGAAGAGAGCGCCATAGAGACCCTACAGGCTATTCTGAAACACCGTGATAAGATCATTGGTGTTGGACTAGATTCTTCAGAACAAGGTCATCCGCCAGCTAAATTCAAGCGCGTATTTAAACAAGCAGTAGAAGAAGGCTTACTTACCGTTGCTCACGCAGGTGAAGAAGGCCCCGCACAAAATATTAGCGATGCAATTGAAATGCTTTACGTGAGCCGCGTGGATCACGGTGTTCGCTGTGTTGATGATGAAGCATTAGTTGAATCCTTAATCGAAAGCCAAATGCCACTGACAGTGTGTCCGTTATCGAATCTTAAGCTATGTGTATTCGACGATATGAAAGATCACAATATTGTGGATTTGCTACGAAAAGGTGTCGCCGTAACGATTAACTCAGACGATCCTGTGTACTTTGGTGGCTACATGACGGATAACTTTCTGGCCGTCAACAACGCACATCCAATGAGTAAGAGTGAACTTGCCCAATTTACAATGAACGCGATTGATGCCAGCTTTATCGATAACGAGTTAAAGGCGAAATATCGTCACCTTGTTAGCCAATACGTAAACCAGCACGAAGCGTTGCAATAAAGGCATAGTGCCACGCCTTAGGTCAAACGCGTAGGTATTAAAACCCTACAAAGACTCTGTGGTTAACCGCATTTATAAACGCTAGACTGAGAAAGCTAAACTAGCACACAAAAAGGAATAGAATCATGATTCAACAAGGCCAAGCTCTACCAGTTGCAACTCTAAGTGAGTTGACTGCCGATGGTATGGTTAACCACGACGTTACAGAACTGTTTGCGAACAAGAAAGTCGTACTCTTTGCTGTACCTGGCGCATTCACCCCTACCTGTTCAGAAGCTCATCTACCAGGCTATGTGGTATTAGCTGATGAGCTAAAGGCAAAAGGTGTTGATTTAATTGCGTGCGTTTCTGTAAACGATGCATTTGTGATGCAAGCGTGGGGCGAAGCTCAAAACGCTTCTGAGATTCTGATGTTGGGTGATGGCGACGCTAGCTTTACTAAAGCATTGGGTCTTGAAATGGATACAGGCGGCTTTGGTGGTATTCGCTCACAACGTTACGCGATGATCATTGAAAACGGCACAGTGGCTAAGCTTAACGTTGAAGAGCCAAAAAAGTTTGAAGCAAGCAAAGCAGAAACGATTTTAGCGGCGCTTTAAGCTTACTCCTAAATACAAAAACGGAAGCCATCGCTTCCGTTTTTTGTTGGTTAACGCATTCTCACAACACTCGTTTGTTGCTTACGCTGCATTTCCGCAAAAGTCAGCACAAACGGGGATGACTGCTTTACACGGCTTGGTAATGAAGAAAGCGCATTGTAGGCATCCTGTTTCGTTTTAAAATCACCAACAGTTACCGTATACCAACGCGTGCCTCGGCTGTTTTTCCAGTTAACCCAAACCGGATGCTTAGGATCGATATAGCGAATATAATCTTTCACATCTTTTTCTTGCTTCAGCGCGAGTACCTGCATTGTGTAATGGTTTGGGTTTAAATAACCATATGCATCCTGAGAGGTCATGACTCCAACACATTGGCCGCTATCGACCTCCTGCTGGTAAGGCATAGCGCAGCCCATGAGCGATAAAATCAATGTCAAAGATAAAATCTTGTGCACGTGTCACTCCATTCTTGTTCTAGTTTCTTTTCTCTCGCACCCAAAAACACAAAACGCTCTTGGTCAGGTAAAAACACACCCTTACAAGAAGGCCTGCGTTTTAACGCAACGAGTATTCCAAAAACGTAAGGCGACCACGTTGGTCGCCTTAGTAAACTGATTTAATAGAAAATTAACAAGATAGAGTGATATAGACAGAAGTTCGCTACTGTTTAGAACCAGCTAGCGACCAATTGCTTAAACCAGTCTAAAATTCGCTTGAATAAACTGCCTTCCTCCACGGACTCCAATGCAACGAGCTCGGCTTCATTTACGACCTTACCTTCGACTTTGTAAAGCACTTTACCAACCACTTGTTGCTCAGAAATTGGCGCAACTAAATCACCGTTGTATTCAACTTCCGCTTGCAGCTTTTTTACATCTCCTTTTGGCAAAGTGAGATAAACATCGTTAGCTACGCCAACAGTAAGCTCGTCTTTTTCGCCCATCCAAACTCGAGCTTTCGCAAGTTCCGCACCCGCCTCAGTCGGCATTACCGTATCGTAAAAGCGGAAGCCATAACTCAACAGCTGCTTGCTTTCTGATTCACGAACATTCTCACTCTTCGCTCCCATCACTACAGCAATCAAACGCATATCACCTTGTGTTGCAGAAGTCGCTAGACTATAACCCGCGCCGCTTGTATAACCAGTTTTCATGCCATCGACATTCATACTACGATCACGAAGCAAGCCATTACGGTTGTATTGAGTGATGCCATTGTAAGTAAACGAGGTTTCGCTATACAGCGGATAGATATCAGGTAAGTCACGAATAATCGCTTGGCCCAACTTGGCAATATCATAAGGTGTCGAATATAAACCGTCACTGTCTAGGCCGTGAGGGTTGGTGAATGCCGTGTTAGACAATTCAAGCTTGGCGGCCCAACTATTCATCAAACTCACAAACCCTGGTTCACTTCCCGCAACATGCTCAGCAATAGCGACACTGGCATCGTTACCAGATTGAACAATCAGACCACGGTATAAGTCAGACAAAGAAACGGAAGTATTGACTTCAATAAACATTTTTGAAGAATCTGGGAAATTTTTTGCCCAAGCATTTCGGCTGATGACAACCTCATCATTCAACGTAATATTGCCTGTATTAATTTCTTGACCAGCTACATAAGCAGTCATCAACTTCGTTAAACTCGCAGGGTTTAAACGTTTGTGGGCATCACGTTCAACCAGTACTTTCCCCGTATGGAAGTCCATCAAAACATAACCACGAGAACTGAGTTCTGGCGCATTTGGCACAACTGAAGGCGCAGCATAAGCCAACGAGGATACAGCAGCGAACCCTGTAATTAACACTGTGTGTAATATAGTACTTTTTCTCATCATGACATCTTATCTTAGTAGCATTTAAGGCTTACAAACGGTACCCGAATGAATTCAAAGCGCGGGATTACCTAGTTAAAAAGCGAGTATATTGAAACGGCGCTCAGTTACAGCCACCTTGTTACGATTGGTTACTTTTACTCAATGTTTGTCGAAAATAATGAGAGGTAGGTAGAGCTTTCGTCTTGAAGAATGAAACAGGAGCGAAAATAATTCCGTAACGCTATGTTTTTTGAGAGGAGAGAAAAAGCGCACAAGTCAATTCAGGGAGTAAGTTGGTATAGGAAAAGTAGTTGAGCTTTTATCCATATCTAAATAGGAAACAACAAAAACAACCAACAATAAGTCCAGTTAATTACTTACCAAGAAAACATATTGAAAACGAATCATAAAATCGTAATTAATTATCGATAAATTTAAAAACCTCAGATTATAATTTATGTAAATTTCATTTATTATTAAATCGGAGAAAAATACAGATTTCCTTTCTTAAAACTAAGAGACGATTTTTTCGATGTTTTTAAGTTTATCTCATCAGAGAACTTGGTATAACAGTGAGGGATAAGGCATCCGGACTTAGCGCGAAAGGATAACCCACTGTTATTTAAGTTCACACGCTGCTTTTTAATGACTAGAGACTTTAAACTGCGGTTACCTTGGGTTTGTGTAGCTATTCTTTGACGTATCCCAACCCAGTACGACTCAAACGACGACATCATACATATCCTCTTTCATGATATAAGCATTAATAATTAAACATCGCTAAAAGCTAAGCTTGTCATAAATAAAAGTATTAGAAATTAATTTTATTTCATCAAAAAAATCAACCCGCATATTCCACACAAATTTAGTGGTTATGTCAAATATTAATTATCATTAATTTTATTTATAATGGATATAAAATCAGTTTATAATTTTTAAATAATTTAATTATTAGAAATCAGCATAACCAGTCCATATTTAACATGGAAATATGAGCTTTGTTTTGCATCATAATATATAAATACATTAAAGATTCATCTACGAACTAAATGCTCTTCAAGAGGTGATATAAATTAGCATTTCGAGACTAAATGAGAATAAAAATAGCGCACCGTATATGATGCGCTATAGATTTGATTAAGGTCACTGTATAAGCATAGATAAAACTAAACTCATTTGACGTAGCTAGGCCAAGATTGCTTATGGTTTAAGTTTCAATACTTTATCAATATCTTCTGCGCTGTGGCGCTCAGGTAACTGCTCCCATTCTTCACCCCATGAACGGTTCACAATTCGACCACGTTTTACCGCTTCACGCTCATCAATTACTTTTGCCCAACGCACAACGTTTTTGTAGCTTTCTACGTCTAAGAATTCAGCCGCATCGTAAGCACGACCCAACACAAGGTTGCCGTACCATGGCCATGTTGCGATATCAGCGATGCTGTACTCATCGCCACCTAGGAATTCATTGTTCGCAAGACGCTTGTCTAATACATCTAACTGACGTTTTGCTTCCATTGTAAAGCGGTTGATTGGGTACTCGAACTTCTCTGGTGCGTACGCGTAGAAGTGACCAAAACCACCGCCTAGATATGGCGCAGAACCTTGCAGCCAGAATAACCAGTTCATTACCTCAGCACGCTTAGCGCCTTCTTTTGGTAAGAAATGATCAAATTTCTCTGCTAGATAAAACAAGATGTTGCCAGATTCAAACACGTTCACTGGCTCAGAACCCGAACGGTCAACCAATGCCGGAATTTTTGAGTTTGGGTTAACAGCTACAAAGCCAGAGCCAAACTGGTCACCATCGCCAATCTTAATCAGGTACGCATCGTATTCTGCTGCCGTTACGCCAGCCGCCAAAAGCTCTTCAAACATGATCGTCACTTTCTGACCATTTGGGGTACCCATTGAGTAAAGTTGGAATGGGTGCTCACCAACTGGAAGCTCTTGCTCATGACGTGCGCCAGAATCCGGACGGTTGATGCTCGCCCACTGACCGCCGTTTTCATTATCGTTTGTCCAAACTTTTGGTGGAATGTATTCGTTAGCCATTGTTTTCCCTTATTGTGTTTGAATGCATCTTCAAACTGACGGGTCTTACGCGCCAGCAAGCATTATTAACATCACCTCTTCGCCAACTGCGATTAGGCATACTCAAGATATTAGGTCGAATTCGCTAAATAAAAGTCCTGCAATCTCTTTTAGTTAGAACCTTTGGTTATGGGATTTTCTTTCACGCTATAAGTAAAAACGTCGCGATAATGTGAACTAGGTTCGAGATGCCAACGATGAGTAAGCGACACTCGGCGGCGCGCCACTATTTGGGGATTTAGAACAACCGCTAAACTTCAAAGTCACCAAGAATGAAGTTGTTCTGGATACCTTAGTTCAAACAACTTACGTGCGTGATAGGCAGTTAAGTTAGATAGTCAGAAAGAAAAACGCCCTTCACTAAATCAATGAAGGGCGTTTTAATGTATTCGAAACCGTTACTTAGCTGATTCAAACAAACCAGTTATACCTTTCAAAGGGAAAAGCCTTGCTTGTTCCAACCCTATCAACGTTACTTTACTAAGGTCATCAATAAAGAAACGACTGGTCATCGTGTGTTTGCCATCATTAATGAAAATCTCGATGACAGAATTGTCGATATATATATCAATCGTCTGCTTAGCGTCCAATCTTGGTGCTTTTCGAATACCACCAAATTCTTCTGCGTACAAATGAGACATGTGACGACGGTCCAACATAAACTCGTGCTCTGTCGCACTAAAGACGATGTTGTCACCTTTGAGGTTACTCAGCTCAAGTTCAAAGCCATCGCCCTCAAGGTCTAATTGGATCAAACAACTTGTGCTTTCCAGTGCATGGGATTGTGCAAAGACCACCTCTTCTTTTCTTAAACTCTTCAGCTCAGGGAGCGGAGCTTGAACAAGAAAACCATCTTTCAACGTTAGTTCTCTAGGAAGAGACAACATTCCTGCCCACTGGTGTGTGACCGATGGTGTGTCGATTTCTGGCAACCCTATCCATGCAATAAGAATGCGACGCCCATTCTCATCTAAATAGGTTTGTGGGGCGTAGAAATCAAACCCATAATCTGGCTGCAAAATATCTTGGTGGTTTTCTAAAATCATCGACTCTAGGTTCAACTGATCACCCACGATATACGCAACAGAATATATGTTTTTGAAATCATAAGGATTATTACTGCTCACGCCCTGTGGAGAAAACAGCATCACCGATTGACCATTAATCTCAAAGAAATCAGGACACTCCCACATGTACCCAAGGTCAGAAAACTTGGTCTTGATAGGACCTTTATGCTGCCACGTTTTCAAATCTTTGCTTTGATAGAGCGCCATTGAACCATGCTCGTTTTTGGTTTGAGCACCCACCACCATCAAATAGTCGTCGCCTTTCTTCCAAACTTTTGGATCACGAAAGTGCTCCGTGTAATGTTCGTTCTCAATGACTACACCGTGCTTTTCAATGTTGCCGTTTGAATCCATGGTGGCAAAACACTGTGTTGGGATTCGATTCCAGTTTTGGTCACGCTTGTTGCCAGTAAAAAACAGTAAAGCCTTGTTGTTTTCCACCAAAGCGCCGCCCGAATAGACACCATGTGAATCGTAGTCTTGGTCAGGATGAAGACCAACACCATGATCTTTAAAATGGATGAAGTCTTTAGTAGAAAGGTGGTACCAATACTTCATTCCATGAACTGGTCCCACAGGCGTCCACTGGTAAAAGATGTGGTGCTCACCATTGAAGTAGCACAACCCATTTGGGTCATTTAACAGCCCAAATCTAGGGGCGATATGAAAACTAGGAAAGCCTTTATCTTGCTGACGTAAAAGTGTCATTTCTTCGATATCACACTGAGGGATTTGCTCAAGTCGGCGATATCTTTGCTCTACAGTCCAACGGTTGTCTAAGCTCATAATTTTTCTCAACTGAAATTGGATCTGAAGATCATTGCCCAATAAATTGCAGTAATTCTGTCTGGGTCGGAAGCGCGGTCATTGCGCCTTTTTGCGTCGTCGCTAATGCACCACAGCCATTTGCCCATTGAATCGCAGAGCTAACAACAGGATGATTTTTCCAATCGTCATACCTAGACAGGCATGCCAGTAGCCCTCCGACAAACGCATCACCCGCACCTGTGGTATCAATCGGACTAACGACTTGACCTGTGATCAGTTCACTCTGACTTTCAAAGACGCGCCAAACACCTTTCGCACCTTGTGTCACCAAGACCAAAGCAATATTCAAAGAGGCTATTTGTTGTAAACCTTGCGCCATCGATGTTGAGTCAGTTAAGAACAAAAGCTCTTCTTCAGAGAACTTAACCACATCGGCCATCGCTACAGCCTTCATCACGACAGCTTGGATTTCTGATTGATCTTGCCACACTTCCTCACGCAAGTTAGGGTCAAAGCTAATGAAACCACCAGCGGCTTTTGCTCTTTTGATCGCCTCAAATGTGCTGCTTCTACTTGGCTCATTTGCCAGTGAAATTGAGCAAACGTGTAGCCAGTCACCTTGCTTAAAGTTTGGGATGTCTTCAACAGACATAAACTGATCAGCGCTCGGTTTTACCATAAACGTAAAGCTGCGCTCACCTTGCTCGTCTAAATCCACCACCACTGTTGATGTTCTTTGCTCAGGATCTTTAACGAGAAACTCCGTGCTCACGCCCTCTTGATCGAGCGTTGATTGCATGAAGCGACCAAATGGGTCATCACCTACACGTCCAAAAAACGCACTCTTACCAGATAGACGAGCAATTGCTACGGCGACATTCGCTGGTGCACCACCGGGACATTTGAGTAAAGAAGTCTCAGATTCCGGTATTAGATCGACAACTGCATCACCAGTTACCCACACTTGATTCATCTTGCTTACCTTGAAATTAAAGCCCTGATAGTCCAACGTGTTGAACACCTTCACTACCAAGTAAAAATTGAAAAAGGCTAGCCAAGCCATTAGTGCTTGGCTAGCACCCCAAACATTTAGGAAAAGAAGTGGATTTTGGGGGACTCCACCCTTAAGGAGTTCAGATTAAGCCGCTGCTTTTCTACCAACTTTAGCGCGGTCACGCATACCAAGAACAATGGTGAGAACAAATGCGGTCAAGAACGCGATCACCATACCCGCGATGTAGTACCCAATCTTCTCTGGCGTAATGGAAATGATGCCTGGAAGACCAGCTGCCCCCAATGCCTGAGCTTTCACATTAAACATTGTGATGAACGCACTTGATAACGCCGCAGCGCAAACTGCCGCAATAAATGGGTAACGTAGTTTTAAGTTAACACCAAACATAGCCGGTTCTGTAATACCCAGCAAACCCGTAACACCAGATGGAATCGCAATACCTTTCATCTTCTTATCTTTGCTCATCACGCCCACCGCCAACGCTGCCGCTCCTTGAGAAACGTTAGACATCGCCGCAATAGGAAAGATAAAGGTGCCGCCCGTCGTCGCAATATCCGCAAGAAGTTGAGTTTCAATCGCAATGAAGCTGTGATGCATACCAGTAATAACAAACGGAGCATAAATAAGACCAAATACCGCACCACCAACAAAGCCAGCAGTGTTGTATAGCCAGTTCAGACCATCACCCAATAGGAAACCGATATCACGCGTGAACGGACCGACGACAGTAAACGTCAGCAAACCCGCTATGAAAATCGCCAGTAATGGCGTTAAAAGGTTGTCTAAAACAGAAGGTATGACTTTACGTAAGCCTAGCTCAACCTTCGCAAGAATGAATGCCGATACCAAAACCGGTAACACCGAACCTTGGTAACCCACTTTTTGGATTTCAAAGCCAAGAATATTCCAAACCGGAATGTTGCCAGACACAGATGCGCCGCCGAATCCCCAACCATTCAGCAAGTCAGGGTGAACCATCAACATACCTAGCGCCGCCCCTAAATATGGGTTACCGCCAAACTTCTTACTGGCTGAAAATGCCAGCAGAATAGGCAGGTAAACAAACGGCGCGTTCGCAAACGTGTTGATCATGTTCGCCAAGTCTGTCAGTCCTGGGTTGGCATCAATAAAAGATTTGCCATCAATGAACAAGCCTTGAGCAGTCAATAGGTTATAGATACCCATCAACAAACCACCAGCGACGATTGCTGGAATGATTGGAACGAAAATATCAGACAGCCCTTTCACCGCGCGCTGAACAATGTTTTGTTTCTCTGCGCCAGCAGACGCAACGTCGTTGGTGGACATTTCACTCATCCCCGTCAACTTCGCCATTTCTGCATAAACTTGGTTTACGATGCCAGATCCAAAAATGATTTGGTACTGACCCGCAACTTTGAACTGCCCTTTTACTCCTTCAAGGCTATCAATCGCTTGTTCATCTATTTTTTGCTCATCTGCAACGGTAAGGCGTAAGCGTGTCGCACAATGCGCAAGTGCGGTGATGTTGCTTTTACCACCTAATAGAGTTAACAACTCTTTTGCTACTGCCGGATAATTCATTTCATACCCCATTGGATTATTATCTGAGCTTGCGAAATTTTCGGGAACGTTTGCAAGGCAGATTTTTGCTCAATAAAACCAAATGATCAAAGATAAAGCAGAGAGAATGTGAGAATGATCGTCAAATTCTCTCCCTAAGAGCAGTATAGGAGGTTAGAATCGCTACTTATCAAAGAGCTTTTCATCTTCTCTTTGCAAACAATCCCAAAAACGAAAAACAGAATGGATAGGAACAATGGCGAGTCTGCATGATGTCGCCCGTCTGGCTGGCGTATCAAAATCAACAGTGTCACGGGTTATAAACGATGAATATGGCGTAAAAGAAGCGACAAAACTGAAAGTCCGCCAAGCAGTAGCGGAGTGTGGCTATGTGCCAAACCAAGTCGCTAAAGATCTAAAATCTCAAAAGACCAATCTGGTTGGTGTCATTGTTCCTCGGGTTTCCTCTCATGCCACATCCCAAGGTGTCGATGGATTAACCGATGTCCTTGAAAAAGCAGGGAAACATGTCTTACTTGCTAGCACTCACCAAGCCCACGAAAAAGAACTGGAATACATTCAGATCTTTAACCAAAAACGGGTTGAAGGGATCATTCTTTACGCCACCCACCTCGATTCCAAGCTGGTAAAAGCAATTCAAAACTCAGCCGTTCCAGTTGTGCTCGTCGGTCAAGATGGTTCCATGTTTAATATTCCAAGCATCATTCATGATGACGCACGAGTAGGGTTTGAAGCAGGAAATAGACTGGTTGCAAAAGGTTGCCAAACCATGGGTTTTATTGGTGTGCAAGGTGACGATATCGCGGTAGATAAGCAACGCTCTGAAGGATTTGTTCAAGCGCTACAGCATCATGGTTTTGAGCTCGCCTTCCATGCTCGTGGTGACTTTACCATCGATTCTGGCTATTCATTGGCAAAACAACACTTAACAAAGAACCCTAAGCTAGATGGCTTGTTCTGTGCGACAGACCGTATTGCTATCGGTGCGATGAGAGCGATTCAAGAGCTCGGGTTAACACCGGGTAAAGACGTTTTAGTGCTAGGCGTTGGTGATGATGAGCTCGCATCAGTGTGCACCCCAACCTTATCAACATTTAACTATGCATTTGATAAAGCAGGGGAAAATGGTGCGAAACTGTTACTAGATAGAATTGCCAACAGAAGTTTTGAAATGAGTAAGATGGTACTAACCTTCAAAACTATTGAGCGTCAGTCCTGTTAATGAAAAAGCGCCAACTGAAATCAGTTGGCGCTTTTCTTATTACTCTTTGTAGGTTAGGTCCCTTTAGAACCAAGTTTCCATTTGCAGTGCAAACAGAACTTCACCACCATCACCCATCGTTGCAGCACCCGCATCCTGGCTAATCGAGTAGCCATTCAAGTCTTCGCTCCAATCAACGTAGCTAACTGCAAAACGTAGCTCCGGACGGTCAAAGAAACCTGCAGCGGTAGACATCTTAAGCGTTGGTGCAATTGTCGCTTTGTAAAAACTGCCACTTGCGTTATCAATCGCATTGTCTAGGTCCATGTATTGGTATGAGCCTTCATAAACCATCTCAAAGTTCTGCGTAAACTCTTGCGCTAAGCGGATGTTGAACGATGCCCACGTAAATTCATCATTTTCAGCAAAGCGATCTTGGCTGTGTTCTGCTAGCAACGCAGGTGCTACACGCCAGTTGTCGCCGATGCGTGTTACACCATAGCTGAACAAGCGTACGGCTTTTGCGTCTTCTAACAAATCTCCGTTTGAACCGATGCCTTTAAGTTCCGCACCCAATCCATCACCCATCAAAATACCGGTTTTAGAGAAGCCTTCACTCATGCCAAAGAAGTTATCGCCATGGTAAGCAAACATCGCATGTAAACCTTTGTCCGCTGCTCCTTCTACGCGATCATTGTTATCAGCTGACGTCATGCCGCTCAGCATCAATTGCCAATTACCGAAGCGGTTGTTCATTGTCGCGATATAGTTTTCAACATCCGTTGACGAGCTATCAATCTCACCAAAATCACGACCATAGATCGAGAAGTTTGCTTTCCATGATTCGCTCATTTGGACGTCATACACACCAGCACCAGTGCCAGATAAGAAAACAATATCCGAGTCAAAGAAGTGAATGTCAAAGTTATCACGGTCAAATCGTTTACCAGCCCAAAACGTCGCGTCAGCAAACGCACTTGATTCAGAGAACATGCTCAACTTGTTTAGCTCAGCATATACCTGACGAACGTTTAATTGACTCTCGCTCGCCGTCCATTCGTTATTGGTTTCCGTACTATCTGCCAACATGATTCGGAACAATGCGCTGGAACCATCATCTGCAAAACGTTTGTGAATAAGGTTTGCTTCCACATAATGATCATCCTCTACCCCTAATCGCCCAACTGGAGCGCCAATAGCACCAGCTGCCGTCATGTAAGGACCAGTACCCACTGCACCATTCAGATCGTCATTAATCAGTAGCCCGGAACGAGCGTAGCCATGAAACTCAAAGCTTGAGGCTTTCTCATTTGCTTCTGTGGATGCTTTTTCTGTCTGCTCAAGTCTCTGTTCTAATTCATTAATTCGCTTTTCAAGAGCGTCAACATCTGTTGCTGCGAATGCAGGTGCAGTAACCAGTCCAAGCGCTACTGCCATCGTCAAAGTGTGTAGTTTCATTTCCATAGTCTCACGTAAATTTATACTTAGGCATATTGCAAACGTTCCCAAGAAAAATCGCAAACTTATGGTGACTTTAAATGTCCATCTAAAGCCTGAATTTCAGAGCGCTCGTACTCAGAGCGTCTCTACTACTTATATCAATGAGGGCGATAATATATAAACTTTTCGGGAACGTTACCGCAAAGAGGTGATTTTGTTACTTCTATCACGTTCAATTGTGTTACTTACAGAAAAATCATTAACCAGCGCACATTTGAATTAATTGTTAGCGCTAGAGGAAGTAGTTTGAAGGTGACAGGCCACAAAGAAGGGGTTTAGTGTTCATTTGAGAGAATACTCCCTCGCTTCCCTATGCTACTTGATGGTAACTCATCTCTATTTATTGATGAAAAGTAGCAGCTAAGGTTGAACGTAACTAAGAGCGAAGCGGATCTCGATACCTCATTTCAAACAACTTGAAAGGCTGTTAAGACGAGATAAACGACCTTCATTTTCTGTGAAGAGCGCTTTGTTGTTCTAATTCAAGCTAACGAAACACTTTTTTGGACAGAAGTACGTTAGAATACATACCCTAAAGTAGCCATAGATTTATTCAACCACTGCCTGAAAATGAGCCAGCCGCTCCCATTAATCAGAATGATAAAATGCCCAATAGAGATACATGAAAAAGCCAACTGTAATCACAGTTGGCTCAGTATTTCCCCTTGAACTTTTAAGCCTTATATTGACTAGAGCGTTAGTTCGGAAAGTGTTTATTTAAGAAGTCCAAAACATGAGTAACGTACTTCTCGGTATCAAAGACAGGTGCACTGTGTCCTACACCTTCTTCAATGAAAAGTTGGTTGGTAACTCCATGCTCATCAAGCTTAGCCTTAAGTATCTCACTTTGAGATAGAGGCACTCGCTTATCCAAGGTGCCGTGTAACTGTATATATGGTGGAGTATTTTCATTCACATAACTCGTCGTTGATGCTTTCTTGGCAAGCTTTGGAATATTGTTTGGAATATCTCCTAAGAAACGAGATACAGACGATTTTTTGCTGGTTTTCTTGCCACCTTTATTACTTAACTCAAGTAAATCGGTAGGACCAAAAAAGCTTACTACGGCTGAGACCTTGTACTTTGGTGGCTCATAGAAATCTACTTGGTTGTATGCCGAGTTAGTCGCACCAATAAAGCCAGCGAGGTGCCCGCCAGCAGAGCGTCCCATTATCACAACATTGTCCGCTTTAATACCGAGCTTTTCAGCATTGTCGTACAAATAGTTCAGTGCATCATTAATGTCTTGTACTGGTTGAGGAAAGATCGCTTCTCCACTTAAACGATAATCAACTGAAGCTAGCGCATAACCTTCATTCAACACAGACTGAAGTAATAATGGGTTCTTTTCTGGGATGGCGTCTTTGCTCCCACGTTTCCATGCACCACCATGTACCCAGACTAATAACGGGTACTGAGTATTTGATTCAACCGAAGGAGTATAAAGATCGAGTTTAATCTCTCTTTCACCTACAGTTTTGAACAAGATATCCTTCTCTACATTGAACTCCCCAGCCAAACAGACAAAGGGCATAAGTAGCAGAGAGGTCATCGCAGACTTAATTTTCGTATTCATTGTTTTGTTATTCGCTTAAAAAAGTAAGTAGATTAGAAAGTCGCTTCAGCAGCTAACCAGTAGCGTCGGCCATCTTCAATGTAGCCAAACTCTTCCTCTGTGATTTGCTCATCGAACAAGTTATAAACCGCTGCCATTAACTTCACATTCTTAGTTACACGCCAGTTCACACCGAGATCTACGTAAGTAATAGAAGGTGCCAACGTTCTTGTGCTATCACTAGTGATGTTGTTTTTCTCTTTGCCTTGATAGTTCATGCGGGCCCATGAAGCAACATCATCACGCACTGTCCAATCACCATTAAGTGAGAAGATATGTTCAGGTGCTTGTACAAGAGGCAAGCCATCATCATCGTCATTAGTGTTCTTTTCACTACGAGTATACGAGTAGGTTGCACTTAGTGTAATTGACTCTGTAATACCCTTAGATACGGAACTTTCTGCACCATAGCTGTTCGCATCATCAATGTTGACGTAAGTGCGGTCGCAACTTCTGCTATCAGTACACGTCGGATCGACAAACTCACTTTCGATCTTGTCTTTGAAGTCACTGTAAAACAAAGTAATGTTTGCAGAAAGGTCTCGCTCATTAACGTAATACAGTCCCATCTCTGTATTGATGGAGGTTTCTGCTGTTAAGTCTGGATTACCGTAAATAGAACAACGCCCTCTACAGCTCTCTTGAACCCACTCTTCGTCCATTTGTGTCAAACTAGGTGCTCGATAACCCGTAGACACACCACCTTTTAGCGTCCAACTAGGGTCAATAGACCAGACCCCGTAAGCTCTTGGGCTAAATTGCCCGTCAAAGATCTCATTGTCGTCGTAACGTAAACCAAGGGTGAGAGCGAATGTATCCGTGAGATACCACTCGTCCTCAGCAAATACTGCCCATTGCTTGTTTTTAGAGGTCAATGACAGTTTATTATCAGTCAGATCCTTTTGCTCGAAAGATGCGCCCAGTGTTAAGTAGTGAGCATTAAGAGGCAGACCCCATTGCGTATTAATTTGACTATTCTCGACTTCTTTATCTGCACCGATATTTTTTACTGTTTCATTACTGATAAATGAAGAACTTGTACCCCAAGAGTAGTTTCCGTCGTGGCTAAAACCAATAGATTGGCGTTCATATTCTCGTACTGCAACTTGAGACTCTCGCTCCACTGATTTACCTAGAGTGGTCTCTCGCTCTTGGTTATGATTGGTGAACTCCAGAGTAAAAGTGTCATCCGAGGTAGGTGTGAGGTACAAAGAAGCTCGATAGTTGTCGAGTGTCTTACCTGCATAACCACCTTCAATTTCATCTTCTTTTCTTTCCTGATACAGTCCAGTCAAAGAAGTACTCAACAGACCATCAATGACAGGGCCAGCAAGGTAAAGCTGCCCTTGATAGCTATTTCCAGATTTTGAATTTTCTTGAAGCGTCGTTTCTGCACGCAAGCTTCCGTGCCACTCTTGATAATTTTTACGCGTAATAATATTAATCACCCCCCCCAAAGCATCAGACCCATAAAGGGTTGACATAGGGCCACGTACAACTTCAATACGTTCAATTGCACTCAACGGGGGAAGCCAGTCTTGTTCAGTAAACGTACTACCATTAGTTTGAGTTTCTCGACCAGACTGCTTCCTGCCATCAACAAGAATGGCCGTATATTGAGCAGGCATACCTCGAATTGAGATATCTTGGCCATCACCACCTCCTGTAACGGTTACCCCAGGTATATCACTTAAAGCATCAGTCAAATCTTTATATGAGCGATTTTCAAGTTGCTCTCGGGTGAGAACACTTATTGTTGCTGGCGCTTCTGTGACATTCTGTTCGTAACCAGAGGCTGTAACCACTACGGTTTCCATTGCTGTTGTATTGATACCAGTCTCAGGTAACTGGTCATTTGCAACAACGACCATAGGTACAGTAATACAAGCAGAAACAACTGATGTAGAAAATAGAGAGTATGTGAAAAGAGGCTTCATATTGAATAGGCTTAAAATGTAATTGCATTTAATAATTATTATCAATTAAACCTGATTATCATAATCACTGACAAGTTAATCACTATCGAGAAAAGAGAATATCACTATCCAATATACGAATAGTTAAACACGAATTACCCGATATAAGCATTTAAGCTAAAGTATCGGTTCCAACATAGAGCTGTTTAAAGATCTCTCGTACCCATTCACACATAGGATCATCGTTAAAGCGTTTGTGCCAATATAGGAAGACTTCTTGAAAGTCCAACTGTAACTCGGCAGGTACTTCTCGAACGATCAAACGAGGGTCTTGACAAGCTGCTTCTGCAAAAGGTGTTGGTAGATGAAATATAATCTCAGTCTCCGCAGCGATACTTGGAGCAGAACTAAAGTTATTCAGTTGAACTGGTGCTGATAAACGCTTTTTTTTGTTCGCTAGCCCTAGCTCTTGGTATTTATGCTCAAACGACAATCGCTTCTCACCCTGCAAAGAGACTTGTCCAAAGTCAAATTCGGCCAAACGCTCTGGAGTTAGCTCTAAATCGGCCAGTGGATGATAGCGGTTCATAAGCAAACGGAAAGTGCGCTTAGCAACAACCATTCGATAGATATTTTGCTCAGAGCTTGGCGGTTGATGAGAGGAAAGTGCGAAATGAACATCTCCAGCCACCAACGCATCAAAATGACGTTTTGGTGCTGAGTCCAAACTGACCTTAAGGTTTGGAGCCTCTTGCCGAATCTTAGCGATAACCTTAGGCATTAAGGTATTAATCTGAGGAAGAAGGCCGTAAACCTTAACGGTGCTTGATACAGTGCTCGGATCAAACGAGTCTCTATGGGCAAGTTTTTCTAAACTGGTAATCACATTATTGATGTCTTGCCTTACTGACTCTGCTTTTGGAGTCAGTTCATAGCCGTATTTCTTGCGCACCAGTAATTCGTCATTAAAGAAAACTCTCATTTTTTGCAGTGCTCGACTTACCGCAGACTGGCTCATATTTAAAGCCATAGCGGTGTTAGATACATGCTTTTCTTCGAGCAAGTGCTTTAAAACAAAGAGCAAATTCAGATCAATTTGAGATAAGTTCACGTCAATACCACCCATCAAGCTTCCAGTAGGTGGTATAGTACATAAATCTCTAGAGTTTATGGTAAGTGTTTTCGATACTACAAGGCACTATTGAAACACAAGTCTGGTAGCAGGACAGTTTCCGTGCTAACACGAAAAGGGGCAAAAGTGTGTTTCAGTTCTTAAATGGGGAAGTGTTTTCCTCATATTCCTCAACCAATACAGCTAGCCTTTCAAGTTTACAAATTAGTCTTATATTTGCTTTATCGAAAGGCATTGAGGTTACTTACCTTGGCGAGATTTTTTAAAGTACTCAATACTGTGTTGTATGCGACATTCAACACTTGTACTGTTTCCCTAACGCCAGAGCTATTCATTGACATATCAACAGTTTTTTCTTTTACATCTGGCTTGCGGGCTTCGTAAACGTAATCGAGTTAAAGCTCTTTCGACACTCGATACATCTGGAGCGAGGAGAGCCAGAATGCCCTTTTCCATGTTCACGAACGGGCTCTGTTTTATTACAGAAACGACATTGAACTTGGATAGTAACCATGAGTTAAAAAACATCAGAAATCAGGTGGCTATATTAACATCTATCAACCGATTTGAGTTGTGACCAATGAAAGGATAGTTAGGTTTTTATTGCGTAAATTATCGGTAAGATGAGGTCATATAACAGGCAATATGCCAGGTGTGTAGAATTATTCTATTTTAGGGATTTTGCTCTAAGTCTAAATGAATCTTTGCATTTCAATTTCAATAAAGCTTGGTTATTGATCATGTTTCTGAGTATGCGAATTATTATCAGTTATGCATATAATTGCTCATTGTCTAGTTTGACTTGTGTAACGTCACTTCAGCACGTACTACGCTGATTGTCTGTGTTTTCGTGTTGACAGTTTGGTACTAGGTAAAAATCAACAAGACTATGATTTCAAGGAACATTTTATGTTAAAGAAACTACTAAGTTGTTGTATCACCTCCGCGCTCTGTTTTCATTCTTCTCTCGCTTTTTCGCAATCCAATGAGATTGTGGACAGTACAGAGTTACAACAAGCTCCGGACATATTACCAGCCACATTAATGCTCGCACCGGACGAGATCGCCATTGCAGATCGCTACATAGTGGTATTTCAACAACCGCAAATGATGGCGAGCAACTCAACGGAATTCGAGCAATTCACGCAACAATCCGTAGACCGCATGTCTGGTTTGTATTCGGTAAAAGTGGAGTCGGTTTTTGACCACTCGATAAGTGGATTTGTCGCTAACTTGAGTCCTGAGCAACTAAAAGATCTGCGTTCTGATCCTCGTGTGGACTACATTGAGCAAGACAGAATCCTATCGCTTGACCCAATAGTCTCGGCAGACGCAAATCAAACCAATGCCATTTGGGGACTAGACCGAATCGACCAACGAAACTTGCCACTCGATAACAACTACAGTGCCAACTTTGATGGGACTGGGGTAACGGCTTATGTCATCGATACTGGTGTGAATAACGCGCATGTTGAGTTCGGTGGTCGCTCAGTTTCAGGGTATGACTTTGTCGATAACGATGCAGATGCAAGTGACTGTAATGGACACGGCACACACGTAGCTGGCACCATTGGCGGCAGCTTGTATGGTGTTGCGAAAAACGTCAACCTTGTCGGCGTGAGAGTATTGAGCTGTACCGGATCGGGTTCTACTTCTGGTGTTATTGCCGGTGTGGACTGGGTGGCTGCGAACGCTTCCGGACCTTCAGTCGCCAACATGAGTTTAGGCGGCGGTCAATCCGTCGCTCTGGATAGTGCGGTGCAAAGTGCGGTTCAGTCAGGTGTCAGCTTTATGCTAGCAGCAGGTAACTCCAACGCCGATGCGTGTAACTATTCTCCAGCACGCGTTGCTTCCGGAGTAACTGTCGGCTCGACCACCAGCACGGACGCACGTTCGAGTTTTTCAAACTGGGGCAGTTGTGTGGATGTATTTGCGCCAGGTTCACAAATCAAATCTGCATGGTATGACGGTGGCTACAAAACCATTAGTGGCACTTCGATGGCGACGCCACATGTGGCGGGTGTAGCAGCATTGTATCTTCAAGAAAACCGTTCACTGTCTCCAAGCCAAGTAGAGGCCTTGATCGTTAGCCGCGCAACTAGCGGAAAAGTGACGGACACAAGAGGCAGCGTGAACAAGCTACTTTATAGCTTAACGGATGCAGATTGTGGCCAAGACTGCGGTGGCCCAGACCCAACACCGGACCCAGAAGGCAAATTAACCTCGGGCGTGCCAGTAAGTGGTTTAAGTGGTTCAACTGGTCAAGTAGCGTATTACTATGTTGATGTAGAAGCTGGGCAGCGTTTAACCGTACAAATGTATGGTGGAAGTGGTGATGCGGATTTGTATCTCCGTTTTGGAGCAAAACCAGCACTGAATGCATGGGACTGCCGACCTTTCAAATACGGTAACAATGAAACATGTACGGTCAGTGCGACACAAAGTGGACGTTATCACGTCATGATTCAAGGTTACTCAAACTATAGCGGTGTCAGCATTCAAGCGAGCTACTAGTTATTCTTCTCGTTACTAAAAGAGAGCAAAGCCCGCTTTTCGGTGGGCTTTTCTTTTGGGAATACTGTGCTTTAGGGAATGCAGTGTTTAAGAGGAGACGCCCGACGCTATTCAAACGTATTGGCCTTTTGCTTCAAAAAATCAACTCGAAGCGAAATCGAAGCTTTCTATTAGTAGTACTCACATAAGTCGGGTTCCTCAAACAAAAACGCCCTTCATATAAGTAAAAGGCGTTTTTATTTTGGGTTTTGATTAACGAGCTATAATACCAACCCACCGTCAATCTTGAGCACTTGGCCTGTGATGTAGGCGCTCTTGTCTGAGGTTAGGAAAGAGACGCCATTGGCAATATCTTGAACTGAGCCCATGCGCCCTAATGGGGTTTTGCCTTCCATCATTTGAATGACTTTCTCTGGCAGGTTCTTGGTCATGTCGGTGGCGATAAAGCCTGGCGCGACACAGTTGACGCGTATCTGTGCACCCTTTCTTGAAAGTTCTTTCGCCCAGCCTTTGCTCATTGAGATGACGCCGCCTTTACTTGCGCCGTAGTTGCTCTGGCCGATATTACCATCCGTTCCCACTATAGAAGAAATGCTAACAATACTGCCTGTGCCCTGCTCTAGCATGACAGGAGCAACACGTTGGGTGAGTAAGAACACCGCTTTTAGGTTCACGTCGATCACGCTGTCCCAGTCTTGCTCTAACATATCTGGCAACAATGCATCTCGAGTGATGCCCGCGTTGTTAACCAGAGCATCGATTCTTCCGTGCTGCTCTACAACACTTTCTACTACTTCACTTACGGCTTCGGCATCACACAAGTTGACTTGATAACTGCTTAGCTGCGCCGACTGACTCCATTCCACGGGCGATATGTCTAGCCCGATTACGTGGAATCCATCCTCCAGTAATTGTTCACAAATCGCTTGGCCAATACCACGAGCCGCACCAGTGACTACTGCTACTTTTTCCGGTTTCATCTTGGTCTTCCTTAAATGTTGAGATTACAAATTCGCTTGTATCCCTAGCGTTTTTGTTTTTATGCCTAGTCGCGTTACAGCTGCGCTTCTCATACGCAGGGTCTTTTATATCTTATAAAAACTATAGAAACAGTCTGGGAGTCGGATGTGAACTAATCAAGGCAACTTGATGACTATGGCAAGATCAACGTAAGAAAGTGTGTTGGAAGGCGCAAAGTTACACGATTGGAGGGCTTGGATAGAAAAGTATTGGTCTGATTACTCAAATACTACTTCATCAGACCAATATTACTTGTCTCTTAATCTCTTACAAAAGCTGGTTTTGTTATTTTCACCAGAAAAGGCTGAAGCAAGAGATTAAACAACATGCCAGCAATAAACAGGGTGATCACAATACTCGCACCACTCGGTAAGTCATAGCGAGCCGATGCGGCAATACCCGATAAGATCCCAACAATACCAATGCTGATACTGGCGACAAAGAATCGAGTTCCCTTCAATGCTGCCGCACATAAAGCTGGAATCACCAACAAAGCAAATTCTAAATAAATGCCGGTTAACTTGACCGTAATGGGCATCAGAATAGCAAAGATCAGATAAAAACCACTACCGCGCATAAACGCAGGTTTTAACCAAACTAATAGCAACATCGCAGCGGTAATAAGTGCCAAAGGCCAAACGTCTGCCCAAGTCGCCCATAACAGTTGCCCATTAAGAATGCCCTGAATAAAGTCTCCGCCATGTGGGTCTTTGCTCACCAGCAGGATCGCCAGCGATGCAGACACGACAAACAAGCTGCCAATCATGGGCTCTAAATGTTGCTGGTATCGTTTCTCCATTAAGGCAATCAAACCGCAAAGCATCAAAGACATCACCCAAGGGCCAATCATTTCGCCAAAGAATGAGCCTGAGAACAGCGCGTATTGGCTCAACCAGTAGTGGCTTAGTGCTGCCCCCAATGCCGCAACTTGCGCCACCGCCAAATCTATAAAGATGATCTGACGATTAAGAACTTGTTGCCCCAGAACGATGTTGCCAACCAACGCAATTAAACCACACAAAACCGCAGGTAAAAGCCATGCATAATCCGCCATACTTAGATCCTCACAGTAACGGGCGGCACTAACACATCCAGTAAATCATCAATGACCTGATCGTACATCTCATCCAAGCTTTCACCCTCAGAAACGGTCAATGGCAGTTGAATCACAGGTTTGTCAGTATGATCTTGCAACCAGTTCGCTGGACGCTGATCCTGATGAGAGGAGTAAACAATCGCATCAAAACTGTCGGCATTTAACTTGGTGAGTGATTGCAGGTGAGATGTGGTCGGTGAAATGCCCGGTTTAGGTTCGAGATCGGCAATCTGCTTCATTCCGAGCCAATCGTACAAATAACGATACGTCGCGTGATAACCGACAACTTGCTTACCCTTTAAAGCAGCCCCTTTCTCATTCCATTCTTTAAGCTTTTTACGCCAATGAGCACGAAACTTCATACCATTCACTTGGTAACTTTGTGCGTTGTCGGGATCAATCGCTCTTAGGCGCTCCGTGACTTTACGAGATAATGGAATCATGTCATTTGCCGCAAATTGAACATGTGGGTTACCGTGAGCGTGTATATCTCCCATGCTACGGTCAACGTGAGCATGAGTATCTAACATGCGCACGAAGTCCGTCGCGTAGATCATGCTCGGCGCACCATTTTGCACCGCCGCATTGCTGCTACGAACTTGCAGCATAGGTAACCACCCCACCTCTAGCTCTGCGCCCGAACACATTGCCATGTCCGCTTGGCGCATCTTCGCAATCAAAGAAGGACGAGCTTGTACGTAATGTGGGTCTTGCTTAGCCGTTGTCGCTGAATAAATACTGGCATCTGGCGCGTGGCTTTCAAGAAAGGCTTTCCATTCTGGCTCACAAACGAAAATGTTTAGAGCCGAAGCAGGCGAAGCAGGCGAAGCAATGATGGCAGCTCCTGCCGCCATCATCACCAAACTGCATTTATTTAATGTCAGCTTAGAACGCATGAGCACCGTGCGCTCCAAATGTCATCACGTATTGCAGAGTGAACACGTTGTCTGTCTCACTGTCTTGGTTATCAATGCGAGTGTATTGCGCACGGATAGTACCGAAGTGAGAAGAATCCCATGCGATCATCGCATCCATTTCTTTATCATTCAGCTCAGTAAAATGCATGTGGTCGCCATGTGCATGACCATCGTAGCTTTCTGCTTCGCCGTAACGTAGACCTGCTGACCAGCTTGGGTTGAAGCGATAAACACCCGAAACATAGTAAGCGCTTAAGTTGTCTGGTGACTCTGCATCGTTTTTATATTTGCTATCTACCACACCGTCTAACAGCATGTATTCAGCCGATAGCGTGAAGTTGCTGTATTTGTAATTACCGTCTGGTGCCCATTTCCAAACAAAATCAGCACCGTAAAGGTTCGCACCTGTCACTGCTGCGCCATGATGGTGATCGTGCTCATGCTCTTCTTCATGACCGTGGTCGTGATCTTCGAATTCTTTAACCTTGCCGTTTTCGTTACGCAGGTAACTTAAACCAAACTGCCAACTTGAAGATTCGGAGAAGTCACTACCAAGCTTCAGCGTCGTGGTGTACACGCCAACTTCAGAACCATCTTCGACAGAAGACATTTTGCTACCACTGAGCGCTTCTACACCAAGTTTTACATAAAGGTCGGTTGGCAACACGATGTTTGCACGTACACCATCATCGTAGTAGTGCGAGCCAAGGAAAGTACGATAAGCAATTGGACGCTCAACAAAGCTATCGGTGTGCATGTGTTGGTTGTTCAGGTAACCAAAGTCAGATAGGAATCGGCCAGCGCGCACGTTTACACCATATGGCAATGCCAAAGTTTCGATGAATGCCTCTTCAAGCTCTAATTCTGTCTCATCACCATGACTTTCAAGAACCGCGGTCAATGCGCCGTAAAACTTGTCGTCGATATTTGATGAGAAGTTTAATTCCGTATGGCCTAGACCAAAGCCTTCTTCGCGCTCAGAATTATGACGTTGGCCATCTTGGTAGTAGCCATCAACAACAACACCAATCTGTGGGTTCGATAGTGTGTCGGCAAAAACAGGGGATGCAAAAATGCTACCGATCACGAGAGACACCAATTTCTTATTCACTACTATTTCCTTTTTGTTATGTTATAACATTTAATTTTGCGATGTTATAATATAACAATTCTCATTACACAAGCAGAAATTTAAATTAGGCTCCGATTTCATGTTCGTACTCAATCCATGAATTGGGCTATCAACAAATGAATCAATTGATGTTTTTTATACGTATACTAATGAGAATTAGTAATTAAATAAGTAACGGAATTTCAATATGTTGAATATGGATTTTTCAAAAAGAATCGTGATAGATACTGCTCAACAGGAGTGGATCGCCAGCCCTTCCAAAGGTGTGTGGCGCAAACCTTTGGAACGAGAAGCCAAAGAATCAGGGCATACCACCAGCGTCGTTAAGTACGAGCCAAATTCGCAGTTTTCGACTCATCCTCACCCTCAAGGAGAAGAAATATTGGTGCTCGAGGGGGTATTCTCTGACGAATACGGTGACTATCCTGCCGGCACTTACCTTCGTAACCCTCCAGGAAGTCAACACGCACCATTTAGCAAAGAAGGCTGTGTGATTTTAGTTAAACTAAATCAGTTCGAATCTGAGGATCTTGAAACAGTTCGCATTAATACAAACCAAGCGAGCTGGCAGAGTGGTGTCGGTGGGTTGCAAGTCATGCCGCTGCATAATTTTGAGCACGAACATGTCGCATTGGTTAAATGGCCAAAAGGTAAGAAGTTTCAACCACACCGTCACTTTGGTGGTGAAGAAATTTTCGTATTGTCAGGAGAGTTTAGAGACGAGCTAGGTACCTATCCCGCTCTCTCTTGGATTCGAAGCCCACATATGAGTGAGCATTTTCCTTTTGTAGAGCAAGAAACGATCATTTGGGTAAAAACTGGTCACCTGCCGCTCCAAGCTCCTGCTCAGCACTCCTAGTGTTTGCACACTTGGCATCGTCCATTGGAACTAAAATCGGCCCGCAATTTACGAGCCGATGATCATTTCGTCACTAAGAACCCATTATTCGCGAGTGGAGCCAGTCTTTGAGCTCAGCCCGGTTATGTTTTAACACGTTCATTTCGTGATCATCAATCGGGCTTCCTTGAAGTTCTAGTACGCGGATTTCCTTATCTAAAGCATTGTAGTTTTTAACGGTTTCAGCAAATGATGCATCGTTTTCGGTAAGCTGAGTAATGGTATCCAAATGTTCTGGGAATTCATGAGTTAATGAGTGATTTTCACCTAACATAGAGACCTCTTGGCTATTATTTGAGTACAAAATAGTGCCTAATTTTTGAGCACCACATGTATAACCGTAGCATCTAATGAGACGTTAATTCGTCGCACCGTCCACAAAAAGAACAACAAAGTTATTTTCAATTTTTCCTAGAAAGTGTTTTCTTTTTAGTCTCAATAGTCGAATGCAAAAGATGCCACTATGATCGTTCTATATTAACCTTCAACAATGAGAGCGATCATGCGAAAGACAATTCTAGTTACTGGATCTACTGACGGTATTGGTTTAGAAACCGCGAAAATGTTAATTAACCGTGAACAACACGTAATAATCCATGGCCGGAATATAGAGAAAGTTCAACAAGTTGAGCAAAGTTTGAGGGAGATGAAAAGTGGTAAAGTTGAAAGCCTTGTTGCTGATTTATCCTCTCCCAATGCGGTAAAACAGATAGTGATGGAGATAACAGAACGGTTCAATCATTTAGACGTCATCATTAACAATGCTGGTGTGTACGCAACACCAAATCCAAGAACTAAAGAGGGTCTTGATGTACGCTTCGCAGTCAACACCATTGCTCCCTACTTACTCACTAGAGAGCTATTGCCGTTGCTCGGAGATACGGGTCGTGTGGTTAATTTGTCTTCAGCTGCACAAACAACAGTAAACACTAGCGCTTTACTCGGTAACAAACCATTGTCAGATGGCGAAGCATATGCCCAAAGCAAATTGGCATTAACGATGTGGTCACGAGCAATCGGACTAAAGCTTAAGAACACTGGCCCTATGTTGGTATCAGTAAACCCAAAATCATTCCTAGGTAGTAAGATGGTTAAAGATGCTTATGGGGTTGCTGGTGGTGATATCCGCTTAGGAGCAGATATTCTAACTCGCGCTGCGCTATCAGAAGAGTTTGCTCAAGCGCATGGTATGTACTTCGATAATGACATTAAAGCATTCGCGCCCCCACACCCTGATGCATTAGATCAAAGCAAAACACAGCAGATAATTGATACTATTGAATTAATCTTAAGCAAACTCTATTAATAACAATTAAGAATTATCTTGAGGTTCGTTTTTATTCGGACCTTAAAAACAATGTATTCGATAAGTGAAACTTGTTATCACTTTTCCGCAAACTCCCAATAAGGTGGCGTGCCATAGTATTCAGCAAAGTAATCAATAAAGGCACGCACCTTAGGCGCAATTAAACGAGAGCTTGGGTACACAGCCCAAATCCCAGCATCCATCGCTAAAGGGTGATCTTCGAGTACTTCCACTAGCTGACCACTTTGTAATTCTTGATAAACACTCCAAACCGAGTTGATAGAAATACCTAACCCGTTTACCGTCGCGTCTCTCATCGCATCACCATTATCAGTTTTAAAACGACCAGAAGTTCTTACATTGACCATTCCATCTTTTGTATTGAATGACCAATTATTCATTCCAACTAAGTTAATACATTGATGATTCGTCAAGTCTTGGGGCTTGTTAGGTCTCCCAAATTGTTCAATATAATCTGGTGATGCAACGATAATACGACGATCTGGCGCAAGCTTTCTTGCGACCAATGAAGAATCTTTCAACTCAGCGACACGAATGGCGACATCGAAACCTCCCTCAACCAGATCAATAATGGAATCAGAAAATCGGCAGTCCACGGTTAACCCTGGGTAACGCGCCATAAAACCTTTTAATGCGGGCACAATATGCAAGCGACCAAAAGTTGCAGAGGCGGTTATACGTAATACTCCCGTTGGCGCACTCTGCCCTGAGCCAACAGCTCCCCTTGCTGCCTCCACTGTTGCAAGGACCTCCTCCGCGTGAGGTAAAAAAGCCTGCCCTTCTTCAGTTAAGGAAACTTTGCGTGTGGTGCGATGAACTAAACGAACTCCTAAGCTGTCCTCAAGTTTGTTGATGTGCGCACTAGCGACAGCAGGAGAAAGTCCAAGCTCCTGACCAGCCATGCTGATGTTGTGTGTCGAAGCCAAACGGACAAATAGCTTTACATGATCGATGTTCATTTAATTTTCAATTATTTGTAAAAAATCACCATATAGAGCTTAGCATTTTCTTCCTTACGGATAGTAAATAAATACTCCAGTTAGAAAAAGCTGATGGGCAGATAGAAGTCCAGCTCAAACGCCTCATCATGGCTAAGGAAATGGTTTTTATGATAGTGAACATAAGCGGGAGTAGAACGCTGCTTAAAGCCTGAATTCGGCAACCACTTCTCTAACACCATACTCAATTGAGGAAGAAGCTCTCCATATACCCCTGTTAAGCGAAAAACAGCATGCAAACCACCCGGAATCGTCATTTGATTCACGACACCACGTACTTTAAGCGGCTTATCAATCGCCATACAAGCCACATAGCGACACTTATCTAGCTCGACCCAAGCGGGGTTGGAGTGATGCAAACCGTATTGAACCGAAAAGTCCCGATTCTCAGAGCTTGCCCACGCCTTCAAAATCAGCCACGCATTGCGAATGGAACGGCTATAACCCTCATGCCGCACATAAGCCGCAAAGCGTTGTGGGACCTCCATAATTTTAGGTTCTGGCAACTCGCGTTTAGCAACCCGATGATAACCCGCAGCCACTTCCGGATCTTTTAGATACGGCTTTTCTGCGACTTGTAAATCATGCTTTCGCCACGCGCCAGGAGACATAGCGAACGTTGCTTTAAATGCTCGGCTAAAAGAAGATACCGAGCTAAAGCCGCACTTGTTAGCAATGTCTAACACCGACGAGCTGGTATCAAACATCAGTTGATTGGCGGCGTATTCCATTCTTGTGCGACGGATATATTGATGGACAGACTCCCCTACCACATCTTTAAAAATACGATGGAAGTGCTGTTCAGAATAGGCTGCTACATCTGCTAGCTCTTTAGCCGATAAATCTCTGCTAATGTCCTGGTGAATGTAAAACAGCACGTCATTGATTCTGGAAACTTGTTGATGGCTCACGGAGTAAACTTTCGCTTAAATAGCATAAACAGACATGTTTAACAGCATAAACGGACACACCAAGCTTGGCAATTTACCTATACTATTTCTGACATAAAAAAAGACAATTACGAGAAGCACAGCACATGGAAATCGCACAGTCATTACAACAAACTAAGTCATCCTACATCCGAGAGATCCTCGCAGCAGCGAGCGATAAGAACGTTATTTCTCTTGCAGGTGGCTTGCCGGACGAAAAAACCTTCCCGATCGACTTAATGAAACCGACTCTCGAAAACCTCGCTAATATGCCAGAGGTGTTTCAATATGGCGCAACAGCAGGCTACGCCCCGCTACTTAACTTTTTGACCGATTATTACCAGCTGCCAGAATCTCATTTGGCGATGATCACAACGGGCTCTCAGCAAGGGCTAGATTTGATTGCGCGTGCGTACGTGAACCCGGGCGATAAAGTGGTGATGGAAGCACCGAGCTACCTTGGTGCTATGCAAGTATTCGGTCTAGTGCAAGCCAACATCGTGACCGTTTCACAAACCGAGTGTGGCCCAAACCTTGAAGAACTCGAACAATGCTTTGCCACGCAGCAACCAAAAATGTTCTACGCCGTACCCGATTTTCACAACCCAACGGGCGTATGCTGGGCGCTAGAGACTCGCCAAAAAGTTGCCGAGCTTTGTATACAATACGACGTGGCGTTCATTGAAGACGCACCATACCGCGAGCTACGTTTTTCTGGTGAAGCGCTTCCACTGGTTTCGGACTTCTGCCCACAGCACTCCATCGTATTGCGCTCTTTCTCCAAAATAGCTTCACCAGGCTTGCGTATTGGTGTAGTTACGGGCAAAAGCAGCTACCTTGAGCCACTCATCAAAATTAAACAAGGTGCCGATCTGCACTCTAGTATTCCTATGCAAGCTTTGCTGCATGGTCTGCTGCAACATGACAACTTCGAAACGCACATTTCAACCATCTGTGCGCTTTACAAATCACGTTACGATGTCATGTTTGCTGAGCTGCAAAAACAGCTGCCAGAAAGTTGCGTACTCAAACCCGTCGATGGTGGCATGTTCGTTTGGGTCGAGATTCCAGAATGCGACACCTTCGAACTGGCGAAAAACCTTCTCGCAAACTGGGTTGCCGTAGTGCCGAGCCCGGTCTTTTATCCAGAAGGTTCAAAGGTAAAAGCCGCTCTGCGTCTTAACTTTACCAATGCTACACCAGAAGAACTGACGACAGCTGTCTCTCGACTCGCGGATGTCCTCAACACGTTGTAATTGAACGCGAGTGTAAGAACCTGCCTTTGAGATTCAAAAAAAGTCTCAAAGGCAGCATCAAAAAAGTTCCCCAAAAAAATTTATATTTTTCCTTCAAATCAACTCTCTACAGTAAGTGCCTGTTTTCTCTTGAACCTCTCACTCATATAAAAATGAGAACTCAATCACGTATTTGATGGTTAGAAAAGTTACGTCTATCTTTCAGTCAAAGACATCAACTTCGCAGCGTTAATGCTCTCAATTTCAGACACTTTATCAATCGTGGCTTAGCGGTTGATAAACGACTAAAAAAAGCATCTGTGGGCAGACCCACTACGAAGGGTTGACCAGAACCATTCTGAATGTCGCGAGCCAATCTTTTGATTGGCAATTACGTCAGTGAATCGCACCAAATGACAGAGGGGTTATCAGGATGAATACTCGAACCACGACAGGACTCGTCACCATCGGCTGGTCCGTTACACTTTCACTTTTTACCGCATTCGCCGTGTATGCCAATACGTCGCCAAACTGTAGTGACGTATTAGCGGGCAACACAACCGCCGCATCGCAAAAAATGATGGTTTTATTGGGCGAAGACATCACCAAATCCAACCGTATAACTACGGTGATTCCAGCCGAAAACAATCCATTTGTGACCGAAGAACTGGTTTCGGTTTCTAACGACGTATCGCCAAACGGTCGTCTTTCACAAAAGAGTTTGGAAGAGATTCGGAAAGTCCGCTCAAATCTAGAGAAAGCAGCACAGGAAGTAAGCCGATTACAGGGCACTTTTGAAGTGGCTTTCATCAGTTTGATTGATGGTTACTGCCAATTTTCTAATCATAAACGTACTCAACATGCCAAAATCGACTTTGACCATTTGGAAGGCCTCACTTTGTATTCAATCCCCGCTTTAATAGCAATGGTCGATCAGTCGTACTACATGGCAAAGAATCGAATCGCTAATGAGCAGAAACAGTTAAGCGACATTGAAAAAGAGAAACAGAGGCAGAAACAGCAAGCAACTGCGGCAGCAGCCGCTCGTTACCAAGACAGTAACGTACTTGTAAGAGTCGAGAACTTTGATGGCGCTAATGTGACATTTTCCGTTACTAACATTGGTTCACAAGGATCATTGCAACCAAATTTCAACTCGTTTAATGCATATCGCACAGAAAGTGGAGAATTAATCTACAAGTCAGAATCTTTACTACACCTGGCGGATACTGCCGGTAACACACTTGAAACAATGGGTATCGCTGAGCTCTCATCACAAGGTGGAAGTGACATATCGATCTCTCCTGGAGAAACCCGAAAATTCGTTACTAGCATTGCTTCAGAAGTCGCGCCACATACGCAGTTGAGCTTAGAGTTTCCAGCCAAAGTGCTTAATACCGAGCGAGACTTTACATTGTCGTTTTCTGATACATCAGCGGTGGCGACAGCAAACGTTAATTAACGTGAAGTAGCCAGTATTTGTAGAACGCATCAAAGACAGGCGAGCAGCGCCTGTCTTTCAATTATGATCAAGCCAATAGCTACTGTTTGCACTTGTAAGCATTTGCAAACATCGTCACTGACGTAGAAAAGCTCAACGGTTGATATAAGTACAAGGTATCTGCGCCTAAATCTGCCGCCTTGATGCGCATTTGGTTTAACGTACCCCAAACCATGTCTTTATCTGCGTGAAGCCAATAGTCGTAAAAGTGTCCTTCTGAACCGATCACGGTACCCATTAGTTCACAGTTTTCAATCGCATTCACATTGTCCCAAAGCACCTGTACTTGCTCAGATTCTTGAGTTGGGAACGTCACACATCCCGTTAATGATGCCGCTAACGCGAGAGTCATCACTCGCTTTTTCATACTTATATCGCCAAAATTTTTCATAGATGGCAGATTTTATGAATGGCTGATGTGATGACTAGCAAAAACTTTTTATCGCGTGTTCAAGCAGAATTAATGGACAACGGAAAAGATCCAAAAGATGATCATGCAGCTAGCGAGCAAAAGCCTAATCACTCAGACCTAGCAATAAAGCTGTATCTGAGATACAACAGTAACGATTAAATAGCCGCGAGGGATAGAGTTTGGTTGCTAAAAATAAGCTAATTCGCTACACAGCTACGGAAGTCGCTGATGCATTTGACAAAGAAGATGAGCTCATTAAACAAGTTCAGTCCAACCAACTCTCGCAAGTGCTATTGCTTTGGCAAGTAAAAAGTCCAACGCTCGTGCTTCCCGCGGGTAAGAAATGGCCAGTGTCTAATGAGTTAGAACATGCGTTAAATACGTCTGGCTGGAAGCTCTTTTCTCGTAAAACCGGTGGTGCCCCAGTCCCTCAGGTGCCAGGTATTATCAATCTATCCCACATTTACCACTGGCCAGAAGGCGAGCCTTACAACATCAAAAAAGCGTATCTCGATTTATGTGCAATATTAACGGTTTTCTTTAAACAGCTCGGCGTGAAAGTGGATGTTCATGCTACGCCTTATTCCTACTGCGATGGCGAGTACAACCTCAACATTGGCGGGCAAAAAGTCGTGGGAACCGCGCAGCGTGTTTTACTTAAAAAAGGCGGCGGACAAGTGGTATTGTCACAAGCATGCATTCTGATTGATGCCGACGTCGAGAAGATTGTCGAACCAGTACGAATGTGTAATCAGCTTTGCGGTCACAGCGATGATATTCGTGGTGATGTCCACACACCGCTCTTCCATCATGTATCCGACCGCCCATCGGTAGATTCGCTCTTTCAGCAATTGACGAGTGCGTTTTTAACGCATGCAAAAGCGGAGTAATGAAAGGAGCAAGCCTCCCCCACACTCCGAACAGCATTTGATAAACTAAAACTGCATACCGTGATAGCGATGTAAGAATGGGCATCGCCAACGTAAAACCATTCAATCGATCGACCAAACCAGTTATCAGTTTTGCCTGCCAAAAAGAAATGAGATCCAGTTCAAATATTTATCCATGACGGAATTAGTTGAAGCCTGCGCGTAAAAGCCTCAGAATGTCGCACTTTTCGCACCGATTTGTTTTCGGCGCGTTGTTATCTAACTCTACAATTGAGAATCATACATATGGGTTTTACCTCGTTAGGTCTATCTGCTCCAATCCTTAAAGCTATTCAAGAGAAAGGCTACGACACCCCTTCGCCAATTCAGGCAAAAGCAATTCCTGCTATTTTGGAAGGGAAAGACGTAATGGCAGCAGCGCAGACTGGTACAGGTAAAACTGCAGGCTTTACGCTACCGATTCTTGAGCGTTTATCGAACGGCCCTCGCGTTCGTGCTAACCAAGTTCGAGCACTGATCCTAACGCCAACACGTGAGCTTGCAGCTCAGGTGCAAGAAAACGTGTTTATGTACGGCCGTCATCTTCCACTAAGCAGTGCGGTTGTTTTTGGTGGTGTGAAGATCAACCCGCAAATGCAGCGTCTTCGCAAAGGTGCGGATGTGTTAGTCGCGACACCAGGCCGCCTGATGGATTTGTACAACCAAAATGCAGTGAAGTTCGACCAACTGGAAGTACTAGTACTGGACGAAGCAGACCGCATGCTAGATATGGGCTTTATCCGTGACATTCGTAAGATCCTAGCTCTGCTACCAAAACAGCGTCAGAACCTACTTTTCTCTGCAACTTTCTCGGATGAAATCCGCGACCTTGCGAAAGGCTTGGTGAACAACCCGGTTGAGATTTCCGTTAACCCGGCAAACTCGACGGCGAGAACGGTTGAGCAAAGCATCTACCCAGCAGACGTGAAGAAGAAAGCACCGATGTTGGTTAAATTGATCAAAGACGGCGATTGGAAGCAAGTGCTGGTGTTTACGAAAACGAAACACGGCGCAAACCGTCTGGCGAAGTTCCTGATCGAACAAAATCTACCGGCTGCTGCCATCCACGGCAACAAGAGCCAAGGCGCGCGTACCAAAGCACTGGCGGATTTTAAATCGGGTGAAATTCGTGTGTTGGTCGCGACGGACATTGCTGCGCGCGGTATCGATATTCCGCAATTACCGCAAGTGGTGAACTTTGAGCTACCGAAAGTGGCAGAAGACTACGTTCACCGTATTGGTCGTACTGGCCGCGCGGGCGAAGTAGGTAAAGCGATTTCACTGGTGTGTGCGCTAGAAGCATCTGAGTTGTTTGCGATTGAACGTTTGATTCAAGAAGTACTACCACGTAAAGAGTTGGAAGGTTTTGCGCCAACCAATGTGGTGCCAGAATCTAAACTGGATACGCGCCCAATCAAACCGAAAAAACCTAAGAAGCCGAAAAAACCAAAAGCGCCAAATGCTGCAAGTGAAAATGCCCCAGCAGCCGAAAAGAAAGCAGGCAATGGTGCAAACAAACCTAAACGTCGCTTCAACGGTGGTAGCAACGGCAACAAAAACAGCACCAACCAAGGCGGTGCAGGCAAGCCTAAAGGCAACCGTGAAGGCCAAAGTCGTGCAAACAGTAAACCAGATGACCGCAAACCTAACGGCAACAAGCCAAATGGTAATAAACCGAATGGAAATAAACCAAACGGTAATAAGAGTGGCAACGCTGGTAAACCGTCTGGTAACCGCAAGCCAAACAATGCTAAGCCTGCAGGAAACAAACCGTCAGGTCAGCGCCGTAAGCCTCGTCCGCAAGCTGCAAACTAACCTGTAAACGGCCCCCGATAGCAAATACAACAAAGCCGCTGATAATCTCAGCGGCTTTGTCTTTCTTAGAACACAGTTTTCTAGAACACTGCTTTGTTAAAACAGCCTACATTAAAGGTGTGATTCGAATATCTGCGATTTGCGCTTCGTTCTTTTCACCCTCAATACCACCTGCGTAGATGTAGGTTTCATTCGATTTGAGGTAACTCATATTGAAGTGGTCCTTCAGCGCGACCTGATAGGTTTTTCCCTGCTCCAACGTCACCTCAATTGGCGTTGAGTAACGCATACCTTGGTTTTCACCAATATGGCCCATCTGCAAGTAACCTTGACCAACCACTTTACCTGCATCATCCAATACCTCTAACAATTTCACGGTGTTCGTGATGCCAGTATTAAGTTGCCCTAGGTTATTGTTGTACCAAGCATCGAACTGGTAAGTGCCCGTTACAGGGGCTGTAAACGACTCTGCACCTTTTACGATGCCACTGTCTTTACTCACCGTAACCACTGAGACATTGTCTTTGAGTGGCTGATATTCGCCATCAAGTTTGATGCGGATCTCTTCACCGACACAAACAGGTTGGCTTGGGTTAGAACGGAAGCCTTTATCGTTAATGCTTTCAGCCAAATAACAAGCAAAACCTGTTGGCGTATCGGAATAAGATTGAGCAATCACGTTCTTTTGAATCAGCTCGCCATTGCGATACAAGTTCACGTTGTACTTACTCGTCACGTCAATCGAAACCGAATTATCAACGCTTTTTACCACCAATGTTGGCTCTTGCGGAGAATAAACACGGCTGTCTTTACTCACATACGGTTTCACATCAGAAACTAAAGTAATGCTGCTATCTACATTCACAAGCGCGCCTAATGTCACGTGGAAATGCCCCTCTTCGTCCATCGTGACATTCTCAACTGGGTAGTAACCTGTTTCATCTTTGCTTACTTCAGGCAAGTCAATCGTTACCGAGTAGTTCTTTCCTTTGAAGGCAAAGTTTTCCAAAGTGATTTGTTCAGACTGAGCCAACAAGTTATTGCGCACCCAACTTGTGATAAATGGCTGCACTTCCAACTTACCCGTTTCGGTATGAACGCCGAATAGGGTCTCTACCACCATGTTCAAGTAGCCACCCACAGACCAAAGCTGACGCTGAGAGTTAATCACTGGGCCATCCATGCTTGGATCTTCACCATGATCACTATGGATGATGAATGACTTACCAGAAAGCCACTCTAAGTTTTCCATGTTGGATAAATTAGTTGCCGTGCCACGAACCAACGATTGAATCGCATTGTTCGCCGCAGCCACGTTCTGTGTTTGATGCGCGGCGCGCAAGCTGTACGCGGTAACAAATGGCCAAATTGCGCGGTTATGGTACACAGGCACATCCGGTTGTTGAGGGAAGTAAACCGGCACGCCAAACTCACTGTGTGGGTAATTGGCCATGATTTGTTTCGCCTGCGCATCACTTGCCACGCCACTGATGATTGCCAACGCTTCGCCCAACATATCGTATTTGTCGACCGCAATGTCTTTGCCATTGTCAAACAAATAGCTTACGTACATACCGCGTTCGGCATTCCAAAACTGCTCGTTGATAGCGGTTTTTAACTGCTCAGCCCAATCGGTGTATTTGACCGCGTTGGTTGAATCGTACTTCTCTGCCAACTTAGCCGCGAGCTGAATCGCGCGGTAGTGAACCACGTTTGTCGATAACGCTTTGCTGCTACCAATCGCATTGACATCGTTTGGCGTCCAAGTTGAGTAAGTTTGCTCACGCCAATCGAGGAATGATTGTTCGCCAGTGTATAAACCGGATTTAGAATCAAAAGCCGCCAAGCGATCGGCTTCAAGTGTATTACTGATAGCTTTGTAAGCGCGCTCGGCAAACTGGTTGTACTCTTCCCCATCCAATGCCGAAAGTAAGCGTTCTGCACCAAGCGCCCAAGTCGTGCGGTCGGTACTGATTGGCCAGCTGCCGCCAGTGCCCGTGTCTTGCACAATCTGCTCGCCATCATATTGCTGATCGGTCGTGTCGCGAAAAGCGGACAATTTGAAATTCAAACCATTTTGCACGCGAGTTGGATTCATCAATGCAAGCGAAAGGTCTGCTGCGTACGCCAAATCACGCGTCCATACGTAATGCCACTTCGCGCCCGTCTCAAAAACTTCCGCTTTGATTGGGTTGTTGTAGTTGTAATTGCCGTCTTTGATTTCAGAAACGGCAAGCTGGTCTAGCTCTTTCATCGTCAATGCAAACAACGCGTCAAACGCGACATCACCCGACACCACTCGCGGTCCTGTTTGTTCATTGACCACTAAGCCTTGGTCGAGCGCATCACGCAATTCTGTCGTCGTTGAAATACCAAATTCACGCAGCTCAGCTTTAGGATCTTTCACCGAGAAAATCACGGTATCACTCGAGTCATCGTAATTGGCGAACAGTTTCACTTCTTTACTCTGATGCCCTTGATGCACCATTGCAGGGTCGAGAATCGCATCAGAGTAGTATTTTTCCGCTTCTTCTTGCGTTGCTTTCGTCACAGTCATTGTCGCGCGACTTTCATCGGCAAAGCTCACAGAAAACTTGTAATACCCTTTGTCTTCAAACGTGATCTCAGAGTTGCAATCATCGTTCATACACGCTTCATTCGTGTCCGGTTTTGGCAGGTACTCCTGAGCTTTATCGAACGCCGCTGGCTCCTCAAAATAGGTGTATTGGATCTGCCAACCCGGATCAGCAATCTTGAACTGATTGCTACCTCGAGCGACGCGCAGTACGGTTTCGTACTCGTTATTACCCAAATAGTTTAGCTTGGCATGCTCTGCCGTGCCCCAATCCCCATTTAAACCACGTAAATATAAGTCGGCTGAAATAATTGGTTTGTCGACCTGCACAGGCGCATCAGAGGAATCTGATCCACATCCAGCAAGACCAATACAAGACGCGACAGCAAGCGCAATAAAACTCGGTTTCATGTTCATCCCTTAGATTGTTGTTTTGGCGACAGTCTAAAGAACACCTTTTTGAGGGGAAAATAGGAAGTCAGGAGCGAGCTATAGATAACATCTATACGTCAGACCCCAACAGTGATGTAGATCTATGAAATGCGCATAATTTCAATCAAATGAGATCACAGATTTGTGATTTATAAATGAAATTGTGCAAAATACCCCTCGTTCTTAGAGGGGATAGAAAATGGACAAATCTCTGCAGCAATTTTTACTGGTTGCACGCTGCCAAAGCATCAGCGCTGCGGCAAGAATGGCAGGGTTAAGCCAGCCAACGGTAACAAGCAATTTAAAGAAGCTGGAAGAGAATCTCGGCGTGACGCTGTTTGAACGTCATCCTAATGGCATGGTGTTGACCGAATACGGACGCATCCTCTATCGCCATAGCAACGCGATGCAGCATGAATACAACCAAATGATGCAAAGCATTGATGAACGGAAACAGTACCAAGTCGGAAAAATTAAAATGGGCACTGGCGATGCGTGGTGGCCGCTGTTCGTCAAACAAGCACTCAATGAACATCTGACCAAGCAGCCATCGGCATCTACGCACGTCGAATTTGGCAACCACTTAGGCTTGATGGATTCATTAATCAACGAACAGATTGAATTCTTCATCGGCCACGAGATTGTCGGCTTGTCGTCTAGATGTGATGTTACGTTTATTCCGCTATTTCAAACGGTTGATGCCTATTTTGTTTCCCCAAACCACCCACTTCTAGAGAAAACCGTCACCGAAGATATGCTGCACGAATACCCCGCTCTTTCGGTCACTTATGACGCTAAGAAATTCGCTCACGTCATCGATAACCCAATCCCGAAGCAAAATGAACGCGAAAGGCAGCAACTGGATGACAGACCGACTTACGAAGTGGATTCTCTGCTCGCCAGTATTGATGTACTGAAAGAAAGCGTCGCGGTGATGTCTTATACCCGCCACCTCAAACCGTATTTGGAATCCTTTGGCTTACGATGCTTAACCATGGAAAACGAACCAAACCCTGGCACCGTCGGGATTTATCGCCACCGCCGCGAAACCTCTGAATCGCATCTAGATCTGATTGCTGGCATCACTCAGCGCGCTAAATTGCTCAACTAGAAAGTCCAAAAACAGGCGAACTCTTTTCGGTTGATATTGGCGGCTTTGATAAATGACATGTAGATCCGCTTCAGCGCCTTGCGAAAAGGCGCTGAAGTTTTTCATATACCCATCCAAAACCGTTACTAAACGTTGTTTTTTGAGGTCTTGCTGAATATCTAAAATCGATTTCAACGCAATCCCCGCACCGTCCAACGCCCATTGTCGAATCACTTCACCATCATCAGAAAAGCGCTTTGGCGTGACCGTAATCGTTTGGTGAGACTCTTCATCTTTAAAGTGCCACGTTTTTAATTCTTCATTGCTGCGCACCATGGCTAAGCAGCGATGAACCGCGAGATCTTGTGGGCAGTTTGGGACACCTTGCTTCGACAAATAATCAGGTGACGCACACAGCACACGTTGACTCGATGCCAGCTTGCGCGAAATGAGATTACTGTCCGCTAACTCGCCGTAACGAATCACTAAATCGAGCCCCGATTCAGCCAAGTTCGATAAATTGTCATTAAGATAAAGATAAGGCGTCACATCCGGATATTGCTCAGAAAAAGCCGACACCATCGGCGAAATAATTTGTTTGCCAATATCTCGTGGAGCTGAAATTTTCAACGTTCCGCGCACTTCCGAAATACCCGTTTGCAGTAAGTTTTCCGTCTCTTTCACGCTATCAATGATGTTCAGACAAGCTTGATGGTACATTGCCCCTGCGTCCGTGAGTGATACATGGCGTGTGCTTCGGTTGAGCAGCTTTACGCCATAGCGTTCTTCTATCGCTTGCAGCCTTGCCGTTACCGTCGCCGGAGACAAACCTAGCTCCCTTCCCGCCGCTGCCAGACCTTGATGTTTAACGATGCTGACAAACAACGTCATATCCGAAAACTTATCCATCTTCGCGCCCTTATTGTTTAGAAAAACTGAATAATCAATTCAGATATTACCCAATTATCAAATTAAGTCGAATCCATATACTGGCCCTATCGACATTGTTTAGACCCAGAACGTTATGTGACAGGGCAAAGTTAAACGCCGTAACGCTGTACAACGCACAACAACACGCCCTGCCCAGCCAAGAGATAGGAAACCAAAAATGAAACTGTACATTTATGAACATTGCCCCTTTAGCGCCCGCGTCCGTTTTGTTGCAGGCATGCTGAATATTCAGCTCGATGTCATCAACATTGCTTATGACGACGAGAGCACCACCACAAACCTTATCGGCGCAAAACAAGTTCCTCTTTTGATCAAAGACGATGGTGAAGCCATGGCGGAAAGCTTAGACATCATCAACTACTTCCTTGAATTGGCATCTTCCAGCGAAAAAAGCCAACCCTCAACACCGGTTTTAGACTGGCAAAAACAAGCGTTTTTACCGCTACAAAAAGTCGGGTATCCGCGTTGGTCAAACATGACGTTACCGGAATTTGCAACAGAAACCGCTAAACAAGCATGGCGTGCAAAAAAAGAAACCGAAGCGTTAAATTTTGAAGCTTTGATTAACGATACACCTGCGATTGCGAAAGAAGTCGCCGCTTTGATAGAACAAACTAAACCCTTGCTCAACCTAAGTTCAGAAAAGCAAACGTCACTGGTTGATCAAGCCATTATGTTTTCCATTCTACGCGGCTTTTTCAGTGCGCCCGAAGTGCAATGGGATCCAGCCGTACTTCACTGGATGGCAACCGCTCGTAAAGCGACCAACGTGCCAGTACTTATCTAAGGAGCGCAACATGAAACAAAGACCAAATAAGCTGTTTGAACCAGCTCAACTGAAAGCGTTGTCACTACAAAACCGCATTGTCATGGCACCAATGACTCGCGCACGCACCACTCAGCCGGGCAACATCCCGAATGAGATGATGACAACGTATTATCAACAGCGCGCTTCTGCCGGGCTGATCATTTCCGAAGCCACACAAATTTCGGACGATTCTCAAGGCTACTCGTTCACCCCTGGCGTTTACACCGATGCGCAAGCGGCGGGCTGGCAAGGTGTGACCCAAGCGGTCAAATTACAAGGCGCAGCGATGTTTTGTCAGCTATGGCATGTGGGCAGAGTGTCTCACCCAACATTCCAAAATGGTGAACAGCCTATCGCACCATCTGCGCTAGCTCCGGTAGAGACGCAAGTTTGGATTGCAGATGAACAAGGCAACGGCAATATGGTCGATTGTGTTGAGCCTCGCGCAATGACACAAGCGGATATCAACCGAGTTGTCGGTGATTTCGCGAACGCAGCCAAACGCGCCATTGAATCGGGTTTTGATGGTGTAGAAATCCACGGCGGGAATGGGTATCTGATCGATCAGTTCTTAAGAACCAACTCAAATCATCGAACAGACAACTACGGAGGTTCACGAGAAAATCGTATCCGTTTTCTTATCGAAGTAGTAGATGCTGTTATCGCCGCTGTTGGTGCGCATCGAGTTGGAGTGAGATTGGCACCATTCATTACGTTTAAAGATATGGACTGCCCAGATATCGTGCCAACGATCTTGGAAGCATCAAAACAGCTACAGGAGCGCGACATTGCCTACTTGCACTTGTCCGAGGCCGATTGGGCTGATGCACCAACGATTCCCGAGACGTTTCGAATCGAACTTAGAAAGCGCTTTCGCAACGCTATCATTGTCGCAGGTCGCTACAATCCTCAACGAGCAAACGAAGTGTTAGAGAAAGGCTACGCGGATCTTGTCGCATTCGGACGACCATTCGTAGCAAACCCAGACTTAGTCTCTCGCTTGCAACATCACCATCCGTTGGCAGAACTCGATGGCTCAACGTTGTTTGGCGGAAACGAACGAGGCTACACCGATTACCCTGCTCTGCAACAGGAATGCGCAGAACAGGCCTAACAAAAAAAGCCCCAACCTAGCTGCTACGGTTGGGGCTGTCACCAAACTAAAATTGGTTTTAGCTAGCTTAATCTGGCTAAGAATTAAATCACTTCTAACGCGCCGCAGCGCCAAGGTTCAATAACGACTTTGATGTGGTCATTTGGCGTCATTAACTGTCTAAACGCATCTTCCACACCGTCGATTCCCACTTTGGCGGTGAGCATTTTCTGCCAAGGCAACTTATGTTCGGCAATCGCTTGTAGGCATTGCTCAAACTCGTGCGGTTGGTAGTAGTAAGAGAATCTCAAATCGAGCTCTTTTACCGTCGCGTAAGCGTAGTTAATGATTGCGGGTGTCGTATGGATACCCGAGATGACGATTCGCGCTCGGGCAGGAGCGCGGCGCAGAAAATCATCAATCAAAGTATGCTTACCAACACACTCGTAAATGACCAGACGTGAGTTCATCGCGTACTGCTCACCAACGGCGATCTCGTCTTCCTTGGTCGGGTTGATCAATCGATTTGCTCCAAACTCACTAGCAAGTAGCAACTTCTCTTCCTGAAGATCGACCGCAAGAATATTGCTGACGCCACGTTGTTTCAGTGCAGCAATCACCGCCAGCCCTATAGGGCCGCAACCGACAACCAGCGCTGTTTCTTCCGTTTCGATTTCACTGCGGTTGACCGCGTGCAAACCGACCGCTAGTGGTTCGGTTAATGCCGCCGCCTCAGACGGCATTCCGTCTGGCACAGGTAGCAATAACGCTTCATCAAGCAGGAAGTACTCAGAGTAAGCACCATAAGTACCCGGAGTGACACCAACGCCCGCGCCATTTTGGCTGAGCAACATCGGCACTGAGGTGACTCGGCTACCAACGGACAACGTTTGCTGCGTATCGGCACCGTATTCGATAATTTCCGCACAGAACTCATGCCCCAACATCACTTGAGCGTGCTCACCGGCTTCATCAGGCATCAACCCGAGCTGGTGGAATACATCAAATACCTCATCCGCGTGTCGAGTAATGTGAAGGTCGGAGCCACAAATGCCACAGGCAAGGCTGCGAACCAACACTTGTCCCGCTGCAGGTTTGGGGATTTCGACTTGCTGCAGGCGGACTCGGCCATCCTGCATTACAATACTGTTCATCTGTTGCATGGGGTTACTCCGCAAGATCATCACTCAGGGCAGCAATCGCACCCGGTTTGATATAGCGCGCAGTGAAGCCTTGCGTTTTGGCAGCGGCAACCACCACTTGCTCAATCCAACCTGCATCCATAATGTTGATGAAGTTACCCTCTTCGTCAAAGTTAATGTTCGCACCTTGGATCACCATAAAGCCATCAGCACCACCCGACTCTTCTGGACAGTGAAAGGTATGAATCGAACCACCTGGCTCATACAAATAACTACCAGCGGTTTGGACTTGGTCTGGGTATTCAATGTAGTGCCAAGCGCCACTCAGTGTATAGAAATGCACCACACCAGTATGGAAGTGCTTAGGTAAAGTCACGCCCGGTTTGAATTTGGCGCGAATCACCCAAGTCCCGTTTTCTGGGTCAAGAAACAACGGGTAAACATCCACACCCGGTAGAGCGTCTTTGATGAGCGACTCCTCATTGGTATTAAGAGTTAATAAGAAATCTTGGTGCTGAATAACTTCTGGTAATGACATAACTTACATCCTCGCTATTGCTGTAATGTGGCGTACTCACCTATCCCATAAGTGGGTACTTAAAATTCTCGAAACCGTCAGATGCGCTGATGGTACAACCGTTGATACAGTTGGCTTTCTCGCTGACCAGAAACGCCACCACATCAGCAATCTCTTCTGGTTGTGTGAAGTTTTGACGCATCTGTTCTTTGCGGATGTGGTCCCACAGGCCAATCTCTTCGTATTGCCTTAACATCGGAGTATCAACGCGTCCCGGAGCGACAGCGCAAACACGAATACCCAATGGTGCGAGTTCTAATGCGGCGCATTTGGTCATCATATCGACTGCGGCTTTACTGACGTTGTAGGTAAAGGTCATCTCAGACGCCATTCGTGCGTAAACAGAAGAAGTATTGAGGATCACGCCCGGCGTGCCTTGCGCTTGGAATTGTCTTCCAGAGGCAAGAATGCCGTAGTAAACGCCATTTTGGTTGACCTTAGAGATCGGCTCAAAATCGGCAATTGGGTCGTGGTCAAGCAGAGGTTTCGGTGCACCGATGCCCGCGTTGTTGACCATGATGTCAAGCGAGCCAAACTGTTCAACCGCGCACTTCACCATAGCTTCAACTTGTTGGTAATCGGTGACGTCCGCGACAAAGGTTCCCAACTGCTTTGGGTCAAAACTTGTGTACATTTGCAGTGATTGTTCTGAAATATCGACAGCAAGCACTTTGGCTCCTTGCTCTCTCAGCTTTGCAATGATGGCTTGGCCAATTCCACCAGCTGCCCCAGTCACAATGGCCGTTTTATTGATAAGTTCCATACACCTTCTCATCCATGCGTTGTTGTTATCAAAATGTAACCTAGATCAACTCACTGACACTCACTTGACCTTTTGCGAAGTAAATTTGATACATTGCGATTTACAATCTATTAACATTTTAAAATCGAGACATGTATATCGTACGAAGTGGCGCTGCCGATAAATTTGATAGCTTGGTTTCCGAACTGGGGCAGAATCCGCAAGAGATAATGGCCGATGTTGGCCTGTCTGCCGCGCAGTTTCGCGATCCCGATATCTATCTCGCCTACCCTAGGTTGGCTGAATTACTGGAAGAAGCGGCTGCTCGTTGTAAGCAACAGTTGTTTGGTGCGTTACTCGCCGAGCGCCAAAACCTGCAAAGTTTAGGCGATTTGCCGATGTTGGTTTCCCGGGCGCAAACGGTCGGTGAAGCCTTGGCGCGGGTGAATGATTTTCTCTATCTGCATTCGTCAGGGGTCACTCTCAACATGACGCCACAAGATGATTGGGTACGGTTGTCGCTCAATATTGATGTGCACAGCGAACGAGGTATCGCGCAGCTGATGCAGCTCAGTGTGTCGCACTTAGCCATGTTTGTTGCGAGCCTGCTTGATATTGAAGCGAGCCACTTCTCTTTACACCTCACCCAACACGCGAGCTTCGAGGCAGAACAGAGCGAATTTGCCCAGAAGAGCAAACTGCGTTTCGGTGATAAGTTTGACGGTATCCTACTTAAAGCAACTCTGCTTAACGCTAAGAACCACCAAGATGAAGACGCACTAGAGCGCCATTTTCAACAGCACCTCAAAGAGCTGCAAACCCGTTACCCCAACAATCTCAGTGACCAAGCAGCAAACATGATTGGCCGTCTGCTCTCAACCGGAGAATGCAGCGTTGAGCGCGTTGCAAGAGCATTGGACCTGCATCCGAGAATGCTGCAAAACAAGCTGAAACAACAGGGCACAAATTATCGGCAGCTTTTACAACAAGTGCGTCAGGATTTCGCCGAACAGCGATTGCATGAGAATATTCAGAGTATTACCGATATCGCGTTGCAACTGGGCTATGCAGAAACTGCGGTCTTCAGCCGCCACTTTCGCCGTTGGACGGGGAAATCGCCGAGACAATGGCGACAAGAAAAAACTCAGTTACAAACGTTTAAGCCCATCAGATAAAAGCATAGATAACCTATCGTTCAGACCAAAAAGTGTGAGGTGGGAGGGTTGGTATCGAGAATTTCAGCAATCACAGATAACCCGTGTTTGATGTAGCCTCGGTTTGTTTCTGCTCCCAAGCTGATTCGCACGTAAGGCATTGGCTGATTAGTATCGAGAACAAACGGTTTATATCCCGTAATCTGCACCCCTGAACGCTTAGCCGAAGCAACCAGGTCATCGCTATTCCACTGCTCGGGTAGTCTCAACCAAATGTGCTGTCCATTCGGGTGCGAGCTATAAACATGCCCTTCTAAAGCGGCTTTTGCTATTCGCTGTCGCTTAGCAAACTCATTGACTTGAAAGCGAATAAGTCGATTTAACGTACCGTTCTCGATCCACAAATGAGCGACTTCAAATGGTAATGGAGTCGCGGACCAACTCGTTGCCGCTAAACGACCAATCGCGTGCTGCAAAAAATGACGTGGGACCGTCAGATAGCCAGTGCGCATGCCTGGCGCTACAACTTTGGTTAAACTGGTGACATAGAAAGCTTGTTCGGGTAACAATGTGGCAAGGGGTGGGACACGGTTAGGTTCTAGTGCTCCATACACGTCATCTTCAATTACATAGATGTCGTATTGCTGCGCAATATTCGCTATCGCCTCTCGGCGTGCAACATCCATATGCGCACTAGTCGGATTAGCCATGCTCGGTGTGCAACACAATACCTTGATTGGTTTGTGTTTACATGCCCATTCAAATGCATCCGGCGTTATACCAAACTCATCCATTTCAAGTGGTTGCAACTTAAATCCAAGCATTCTCGAGCGAGAGATCAAGCCATGATCAACCAAGTGACCACAAGCAACTAAATCACCGTGTTCAACAACTGTGCTTAAAGCCAACGTTAAACCATGGCATGCACCATTTGTGAGTAATATTTGATCGGCACCCACATCCAGCCCTTGGCTACTTAGAAATCGTGCTCCTGACTCAATATGATGAGGCTGACCTGTTACCGGCTTTGCTTTACTGATCAAACCACGATTGTTTGTTTGCCCAGCAATCTCCATTAACGCCTGATTAAAAAGCGTAATGTGGCGATCGGTCACCACTGGATGTGCAATCGACATATCAATTTCATCCGGCGTTTCTTTCATCTCTTGTGTCAGCATGAACTCCGTGTCCGTACTTTCATCCACAAAACCTGATTTGACAAAAGTACCATTCCCAACCCAAGACTCGATCGCCCCTTTTTTCTCTGCATAACCATATGCATGGCTCACCGTTTGTACGCTGACGCCAATTTGCTCTGCAAACTCACGATGTGTGGGTAATCGAGTCCCCGGTTTTAGATAACCACTGCGGACACATTCGACAAGATAGTTACCAATGGAGATGTATTTAGCGGTGCCTGGCCGAATGATCGGGTTCAAAGAAATTGTCATGACACAATATTTTAATTGATTCATTTTTAACGCTCATTGTAACTTCCATTTAACAAACAGCGAACTTTAACTCACAAAATGAGGTGAAATGCACAAAAATAAACCACAATTGTAATGATTGACATGAAATGTATGGGTTAAACAAACATGTTAAACAGCATCGTTCAATCCAAATACAACCCCAGAGGTAAATTGCAATCATTTTTAACGCAGATCTGGCTAGCTGGTAGAAGGTAGAAATACCTCAGCGTCTCCGAAGGCCCATAAGGCGTCGGATTTCTAACAAGGAGAAAATATGAGAGGCGTTGCTTTGCATTTTACACTGGATGAGTTCCAGGATCGGTTAACGAAAGTTCGGCAATCGATGGAAGAAAGAGAATTGGATGTCCTTATCATTCATGACCCTTCTAACATGGCGTGGCTGACAGGCTATGATGGGTGGTCTTTTTACGTGCCACAATGTGTCGTTGTTGGTCCATCTGATGAACCTGTTTGGTTTGGACGCTGCCAAGATGCCAACGGAGCATACAGGACTGCGTATATGTCGGCAGAAAACATTACCTACTATCCAGACCATTATGTAATGAACCCGCCGTTACACCCGATGGATTTCCTGGTCGAAGCCGTACTGGCTCCGCGCCTTTGGGATCGTGGTCGCATCGGTGTAGAAAAAGATAACTATTACTTTAGCGCCACCGCTTACGAATCACTCACTACGCACCTACCGAATGCTCAACTTCTCGATGCAACTGGACTAGTCAACTGGTGCCGCGCCGTTAAATCCGATCAAGAACTGGCGTACATGTACCGTGCCGCTCGCATTGTTGAAAATATGCACCGCGTCGCGTTCGACATGATTGAACCAGGATTACCGAAACACCACCTTGTTGCCGAGATTAACCGCCAAGCCGTGCTCGGGCATGAAGACCACTTTGGCGATTACACCGCGATTGTGCCGCTTTTGCCATCAGGTTCTGATGCTTCCGCACCTCACCTGACTTGGGATGACAGACCCTTCAAGAAAGGTGAAGGGACGTTTTTTGAAATCGCAGGGGCGCACCGCCGTTACCATTGCCCACTCTCACGCACTATTTTTCTTGGCGAGCCTGACGACAAGTTCAAACGAGCCGACGAAGCCCTAACTTTAGGACTTGAAGCAGGCCTAAAAGTGGCAAAGCCCGGAAATACCTGCGCCGACATCGCCAATGCACTAAACCAGGTTCTCGATAAAGCGGGATTCTCACGCGAAGGCGCCCGTTGTGGCTATCCAATAGGTTTGAGCTACCCGCCAGATTGGGGGGAACGAACCATGAGTTTGCGAGACACCGATAAAACCATCTTGAGAGAAGGCATGACATTCCATTTTATGCCGGGGCTGTGGTTCAAAGATTGGGGGTTAGAAACAACGGAAAGTATCGTCATTACCCATGATGGAGCAAAAACGCTGTGTGACTTTCCACGCCACTTATTTGTTAAACACTAATTTTTCAAACCTCAAGCTCTGTTGAGCTAGGTCTGAGAACGAAAAGGACTTGATATGCAAAAAAGCTCGATCACAGCCACTATAGACTTTGACCGAGAAGGTGTACAGCACGGCTTTTTAACGCTGCCCTATTCACATGACGACTCCGCTTGGGGCAGTATTATGATACCTATCACCGTGATCAAAAATGGTCACGGACCAACCGCACTGCTTACTGGCGGTAATCACGGAGACGAATACGAAGGCATCACCAGCCTGCTAAAATTGACGAACTCGCTTCAGGCAGATCAAATCCAAGGTCGTGTCATTATTGTACCCATGATGAACTTACCTGCGGTACAAAATGCCTCACGTACGTCGTTTATCGATAAGGGGAATTTAAATCGCAGCTTTCCCGGCAACCCCATAGGCACAGTGACCGAGAAAATTGCGGATTATTTTACTCGTTACCTAGTTCCTAAGTGCGATTTTGCGTTAGACATTCACTCAGGTGGTAAAACGTTAGATATCGTGCCGTTCGCCGCTGCCCATCGTCTCGACAATCTCGATCAAGAAGAAGCCTGCATATTAGGTGCAAAACTGTTTGGCGCACCTTACACCATGATCTTGCTCGAAATGGACGCCACTAGCCTGTATGACACTGCCGTGGAGTCTCAGGGAAAAATCTTTGTTACCACCGAACTCAGAGGAGGCGGAACCAGCACTCCAGAAACCATCGCTTATTCCGACCGTGGCATTCGCAACTTCTTGCGCTTCTCAGGCAACTTGCCCGGTGACTACGAACAACCAACCCAACCAACTAAGTTATTAGATATGCCTGATGCAAGTTGTTATGTGCAAAGCCAGCACCAGGGCATCACAGAATACTTATTTGATCTTGGCGATACCGTCAAAAAGGGAGATGTATTAGTGAGAATCTTCTCGACCGAGCGCACAGGTACCGCCCCCGTTGAGTACAAGTCACAGCGCAATGGTATTTTCGCGGCGCGTCGTTTTCCTGCTATGGTGAATATCGGTGACACTATCGCAGTTATAGCCGAAGACTGCGGCGAGATAGGCTGATTGAAAAGCCAACTAAAGAAATCAAAACAAATGGCATACCAGAAGCAAACTGGAAAGCACCTTATAACAGCGACCAGTCATCAGCCTTTCATGAAATGATTAGTATTCTACAGGGAGACTCATTATGCGCCTCGATCGCTACGACGTAAAAATTCTACAAATACTTCATGATAATGGTCGTATCACCAAATCTCACCTTGCCGAGGCCATCAACCTATCCGTGAGCCCTTGCTGGGAGCGCGTCAAAAAACTGGAAGAAGCAGGCATCATTGAAGGTTACGGAGCAAAAGTAAATACCGATATTTTGTTCAAACGAACGTCAGTTATGGTTGAAGTTACGCTCAAAGAACACAACGCCCAAGCGTTCAAACGCTTCGAGCAACTGGTTCAACATTCACCAGAAGTCACTGATTGCTATGCCACGGGCGGTGGTGTCGATTACATCCTTAAAATTCAGTCAGAAGATATCGACCAATATCAGCGGCTTATCGACAACTGGTTAGACTCAGATGTGGGCATTGAGCGCTACTTTACTTACATTGTGACAAAAACAATCAAACGTGATGCGGGCACATTCGAAGTAAACCAAAACGCTTTGTTATAAAAGGGAAAATGTGCATCAGGCGTGAACAGAAAAAACACCATATTTAACGGCACTAAAAAGAAAGTTCTGACGTTTTAAACCTCGGTATCAGAAATTATTTCGGTCACTTCTCCATTACAGTTTCATTATGGACAACGATGCTGGGAGAAGGACTCATGGCAGCACTGCACAGCTTACACACTGAAGAATTAAAAGCCTCACACGACATGATGGCGATAATGAAAGACGTACGTTTGGTGAGAGGTTTAGCGTACGTGAATGGCAAATGGGTAAGTGGTGATCAATTTCATCCGGTGGATAATCCAGCAGATGGCACGGTCATCGGTTACATCACTAAGCTATCTCAGCAACAACTCTATCAAGCGATTGATGAAGCCGACCAAGCCTTTCGTCAATGGCGAAAAATGCAAGCAGAAGAGCGCGCTGAAATTCTCATGCGTTGGCACGACCTGATTCTAGAATCAAAGCAAGATCTTGCTCATTTGATGGTGATGGAGCAAGGAAAAACACTAGGTGATGCTGTAGGTGAGATTGACTACGGCGCATCCTTTGTTCGTTGGTTTGCCGAAGAAGCACGCCGCTGTTATGGCGAAACCATCCCAAGTCATATTCCGAATGCGCAGCTATCAACGGTGCGCGAGCCAATTGGTGTCGCAGCACTGATTACGCCTTGGAACTTTCCTAATGCCATGATCACACGCAAAGCCGCTGCCGCACTAGCAATAGGCTGTCCGGTGATCATTAAGCCCGCCAGTGAAACGCCTTTTTCTGCGTTAGCGTTGGCAGAGTTAGCAGACCGAGCTGGCTTTCCACCTGGTGTATTTAACGTGATCACTGGCGATGCGGTGATGGTGTCACAAACCTTGTGCCACTCCGATAAAGTCAAAGCACTCTCGTTCACAGGCTCAACTCGAGTGGGCAAACTATTGCTACGCGACGCGGCACAAACCGTGAAGAAGTGCAGTATGGAGCTCGGTGGTAACGCCCCTTTCATCGTGCTGCCAGATATGGATGTCGAGCAAGCAGCCAAAGCCGCCGTGGATGCGAAGTTTCAAACCGCAGGACAAGACTGCTTGGCCGCAAACCGTATTTTCGTCCCTGACGATAAGTACGAAGCGTTTTTGGAAGCGTTTGCCAAAGAAATGAGCCACATCGTTTTGGGCAATGGCTTAGACGAAAAAACCACCATGGGACCACTTATTAATCGCACTGCGGTGGATAAAGCGCATGATTTGGTGCGTGACGCGCTCGACAAAGGCGCGCGATTGGTAGCGGGATACCACCAGCCCGTACCAGGCGAAAACTTCTTCGCGCCGACATTGCTAGCCGATGTAACCCCTGAAATGGCGGTGTATCGCGAAGAGAATTTTTGTCCTGTGGCAGGCGTATTGCCTTACCAAGACTTAGATACCGTGATTGAAATGAGCAACGACACTGAATACGGCTTAGCTGCCTATGTTTATGGTCACGATATCCACCAAATTTGGCACTGCATGCGCGGTTTGGAGTTTGGCATGGTGAGCGTGAACTCCGTCAAAATGACAGGGCACCCTATCCCATTCGGCGGCGTGAAACAGTCTGGTCTTGGACGAGAAGGAAGCCGTCACGGATTTGAAGAATACAGCGAAATCAAATACTGCTGCTTAGGCGCTTTACCAACCGTCAGTGGCAGTTGAGACACGAAATATGGATATCCAATTATTCGAGGAGAAGGATCATGAGTAACAAAACCCAACAACTTTTAGAGATCGATCGTCAGAGAGTATTTCATGCCTCAACCCACCTAAAGCAGTATGCGGCCGGGGAGCTTCCGGGAAGAATTATCTCGAGCGGAAGCGGAATACGCATCACCGATTCAGAAGGCATCGAGCTGATAGACGGCTTTGCCGGGTTGTATTGTGTAAACATTGGCTATGGCAGGACCGAAATGGCCGATGCGATTTATGAGCAAGCCAAAGAACTGGCGTACTACCACACGTACGTCGGTCATACGAACGAAGCGCTCGTGACACTGTCAGATCGCATCATCAAAATGGCGCCTGAAGGCATGAGCAGAGTTTACTACGGCATGTCAGGCAGCGACGCGAACGAAACTCAACTTAAGTTGGTGTGGTATTACAACAATGCTCGTGGTCTACCAGAGAAGAAAAAAATCATTTCGCGTGACCGCGGCTACCATGGTTCAAGTATCGCGTCCGGTTCAATGACAGGTTTGCCGCTGTTCCACGCCCATTTTGATTTACCACTTGAGCGTATCAAACACACCATCGCGCCATATTATTATCGCCGTGAAGACGAGAGTATGTCTGAGCTCGAATTCTCTCAATATTGCGCAGATCAACTCGAAGCGATGATCTTGGAAGAAGGCCCAGAAACGGTAGCAGCAATGATTGCGGAACCAGTGCTCGGTACTGGCGGTATTGTGCCACCACCAGCAGGGTACTGGCAGGCGATTCGCAAAGTACTCGACAAATACGATGTACTCTTGATTGCGGATGAAGTGGTGTGTGGCTTTGGTCGCCTCGGCTCCGATTTTGGCTCACTCCACTACGACATGAAACCAGATCTCATCACGGTAGCGAAAGGGTTAACCTCAGCGTATCAACCGCTGTCTGGCGTGATCGTCGGTGAACGAGTTTGGAGTGTGCTAGAAAACGGCACCGACCAATGGGGCGCTATCGGACACGGTTATACCTACTCTGGTCACCCAATGGGAGCGGCAGCCGCAAACTGCAACCTCGATATCATTGAGCGTGAAGGCTTGGTAAAAAACGCGGCTGAAGTCGGTGCTTACTTGCAGCAACGTATGGCAGAGACGTTTAACGATCATCCATTAGTCGGTGATACTCGTGGCGTTGGCTTGTTGCATGCGTTGGAGTTTTCTTCAGACAAGCTTCGCCGAGCACACTTTGATCCAAACTTGAAAGTAGGCCCGCAAATCGCGGCGGCCTGTTTAGAGCAAGGCTTAATCGCTCGCGCTATGCCACATGGTGACATCCTCGGTTTTGCTCCACCGCTTATCGCGAATCGTAACGATATAGACACCATTGTCGACAAAGCGCATCAAGCGGTAAACAAAGTGATGGATAACCTCGTCACATCTAAACAGTGGCAGCCATAACCCACCTAGATTTCAGTAACGCTCGCGGGCTTTGGAGAAGGCCCGCTTTGCACTTTCCTTAAAGAGATAACAAGCCAACCAAACATTTTAGACCCATAGGAAGCACTATTATTTACTACAAGTGGCAATAGTGGGTAAAATGCCCAAAATTGCGCACTAACTGGATAAAACATGGCAAAACTTACCCTTCAAGAACAAATGCTGAAAGCTGGCTTAGTTAATGAAAAGAAACTAAAGAAAGCGAAGAAAGGCTCTAAAAAATCACGCGTTCAAGCACGCGAAGTAAAAGCGGCGGTTGAAGAGAATAAACGCCAACAGTTAGAGCGTGATAAACAATTGAGCGAGCAACAAAATGCTGAGCGATTAAATAAAGAGATCAAAGCGCAGATCAATCAATTGATTGAGATGAACAAGATCGACTTAAAAGATGGCGACATCAAATACAACTTCACTCACGGTACGCTAGTGAAATCACTTTATGTAGATTCACTTATCCGCGAGCAGTTGATCAAAGGTATTTTGGCAATCGCAATTTTTGGTGAAAGCTATGTTGTCATTCCACGTGGAGTAGCGAATAAAATTGCTCAACGTGATGAGTCCGTCATCATCGAACAAAAAGAACCTGAATCGGACATTCCAGCAGAAGACGATCCATACGCAGATTTCGTCGTGCCTGACGATTTGATGTGGTAACAATAAATTAATCGATACATCAACGAAAAGAGCCGCTAATGTAACATCAGCGGCTTTTTTTATAGAAAAATAATCTACAGAGATGATGTTTTGTTATTGCTTACTTAGAAGCAAATTCGCACCTGATGCAGCTAAAAACAACGAACATCCGCGATTGAAACGTTTCGCCATTTTTGGATTTGAAAACCAGTGTCTCAAGTACAAACCAAAGATGGCATAGATTGAAATGGCGACCATTTCTAATATCAAAAACGTCGAGCCAAGGGCAAAAAACTGCTCTTGAACGTTGGCATTGGCATCAACAAATTGCGGCAAGAATGCAGTAAAGATAAGAATCGCTTTCGGGTTGCCAGCAGCAAGCGTAAATTCTTGCTTCGCAAGTCCTGCGTAATTGCGCGAATTGTCCAAGTCAGAGATCGGGCTGGACTCTGAACGCCAAAGGTTGAACGCAATCCACAGTAGATACAGCGCCCCTACCAGCTTTATTGCCAAAAATAGCATTTCTGACGTATACAAAATCACAGCCAGACCTGATGCAGACAACGCAATCATCGCTGAAAAAGCAGCAATTCTGCCTAAACTGGCCGTAAACGCGGCCCTAAAGCCGTAACAACGCGCATTATTCATTGCCAATAAATTGTTTGGGCCTGGAGCCATATTTAGAGCGAAGCAAGCAGGAATAAAAAGGAGAAGCTGCCAAATATCCATAATAAAATGGTCTTAGTGAGTGATTTTGATCGGTACCCTAACATCTGTTAATAAAGTGAGTAAACCACAAACCGATCTTAAAGCAACTCAGCATCAAATCGTGCCGTGCGAGCTTGAACTAACGTGCAGTTCGTTTCAGCCATCAGCTCCGCTAGGGTGATGTTTGGGTTTTGTCTCACCAAACGTATCAACTTCACGTCCAAAGGTTCCAATTTGTCTTGGTGAGCAAGTAGAGCTTGTTCGATCTTATTGATCGCAAATCGCATCGTCTCTGCTTCTTCGTTTTTGAGATGCTCTAAAAACGCTTTTACATCCAAAGCCTCGCCTGAGATTTGCCAATGACGAGATCGTCTAATTCGCTTAAGATCGCACTGTTTTTCTGCTGCGAGTGTTTTCGCTCGCTTGGCATGGTCGCCCCCAATACGGTGAATCAAGGATGGGAGCGAAATCGTAATCTTCGTCTCTTTCATGGCCTTTTCTTTCATCGCCTTAGCCCTCAACCACCGACACATTCTCGCCAACCCAAGCCAACAACTGTTTTGCCGCTTTGGATAACACCTGATTTTGACGCACGATGTAGCCGAAATCAGTGTTTGGAAAACTTGGCAAAGGCGTAACTTCTCGAGAAAGCTTTAATCTCGGATCGAGCGAAAAATCCGGCACAATAGCAGTCCCAAACCCCGCTTCCGCCCAGTCGATTTGTGCTTCCACACTGCCCACTTCCATCACGCGATGCTTAGGCAGATTTAGTTCAGGTAAAGACGCATCAATCAGCTCTCGGGTTCGAGTATCGTGCCCTAGCAGGATCAGCGTCTGGCTCTCTTTTCGATTGTCTTGCCACTCAAAAATGTTATCGCCAAACGCACACCAGTGAATTTGCGTGAGAGGCGTAAAATGCAGCGGTTGACTCTCTTTTTGTGCGATAACAAAGCCGATATCGGCACGCGCACTTTTCACCAAATCCACCGCTTGAGAAGATGTGGTATTGAACAATGCCAAGTCGATCCCCGGATATTCACTTTTGAATTGCTGAAATGGTTTGATAAGCAGTAAACGTGAAACAATATCGCTCGCCGCAATAGAAAGCGTCCCCTGCGTAAGATCGTTGATGGCATTGAGATCCGACTGACAAATTTGCAGCTCATTAAGCATCCGCTGCGCCGTAGCTAACAAACGCTTCCCCGCTTGCGTCAACTGCACGGGATTTCGCTCAATCAATTTCGTGCGCGTGGCTTGCTCCAACTGCTTGATATGCAAACTTACGTTCGGCTGCGTCATGTGCAGTTCCGTCGCTGTTTTACCAAAGTGTTTTACCTCTGCAAGAGTTACGAAGGTTCGCAGCCAGTTCAAATCTAACATTGCCAATTCCGATATGAAATTCTTATCAAGTTAATGAGTATAATTAATTTCTCTTATTATGGCGAACACCTTAAGATTTTTGCATCTGTTTTTGGAGATTAAATTATGTCGTCTATCGTTGTTGTGGGTGCAAACTGGGGTGATGAAGGCAAAGGCCGCATCGTTGACTTTTTGGCAGAGCAAGCTTCTGCGAGCATTCGTTTCCAAGGTGGTAACAACGCGGGTCACACCGTGGTTAACGACCTAGGTACGTTCAAGCTGCACCAGCTACCAAGTGGCGTTTTCAACCCAGACTGTTTGGCAGTATTAGGTCCGGGTATGGTTATCAGCCCTGCGTTGCTGTCTCAGGAGATTGCGGAAGTTGAAGAAGCGGGCGTAAAAGTGAATATGTGCATCTCTGATCGCGCAACACTGTGTCTACCTCTACACGCACTAGAAGATACGCTAGAAGAACAGCGTTTAGGCGACAAAGCATACGGTTCAACTCGTCAAGGTATTGCACCTGCTTACGGTGACCGCGTAATGAAGAAAGGCATCCTTGTTGGTTGGTTGAAGCAACCAGAAGTATTGGTTGAACGCCTTCAATTCATGATGGATTGGAAACTGCCGCAACTGCGTGCGCTTTACCCGACGTTCGAGTTTGAACAAACCGCTGAAGAACTGGCGAACTGGCTGCTAGAAGTCTCTGCACCTTGGCGCAATTCAATTTGCAACGTAACGCTTCCTCTAAAAGAACTACAAGCGAAAGACAAAACTCTATTGTTCGAAGCGCAGCTTGGCGCGGGTCGTGACCTTGTTTACGGTGAGTACCCTTGGACAACATCTTCTAACGTTGTATCAATGTACGCGGGTATCGGTAGTGGCCTTCCGGCACTTCGTCCTGAACGCGTTATTGCGGTTGCAAAAGCCTTCAGCTCATCAGTGGGTACTGGTACGTTGATCACTGCAATGGAAGAGCAAGACGCTTTCCGCGAACTTGCTGGCGAGTTCGGTGCAACTACGGGTCGTCCACGCGACATGGGCTACTTCGACGCAGTCGCTACGAAAAATGGCGTTGAACTGCAAGCCGCAACTGAAATTGCACTAACGAAAGTAGACTGTTTGACTGGCCTTAACGATCTGAAAATCTGTGTTGGCTACGAAGGCGACCACAGCGAAAACCCAATCTGGCCTCAAACTGCCTCTCTTGCGCCAATCTACGAGAAGATGGAAAGCTGGAGCGAGGACATCACAGGTTGTCGTAAGTTTGAAGAGCTTCCAGTAGCAGCACAGAAATACGTTCTACGCATTGAGGAACTCATGGGCGTACCAGTAAAAATGGTGTCTGTGGGTCCTGGTCGTGAACAAATGATTATGCGATAAGATGTGAATTAACACATCATTGGCAAGCGGCTTTTATCTGTTCCGGGGTAAAGCCGCTTTTTTTTACACTGTAAACTTTGGAAAATTACACGGCTAAATTCATATTTAGTAACCTCATCACGAGACTCCTACCGCCTTTATTTATAAATCAATAAATTATAGGGCTTAACACGTTGTGCACGTTACTAGCACATCTCACTTGTTAAAGAAGCACGTCAATTAGGTTAACTGGTTGATTTGATATTCTTTAAGTGATTAGTTGATCACGATCTTCATCTGCAATTTGTTGAACTAGTACTCAAAAAATCTAACCCGCTGTTTTTAGGATAGATGAGTTCCCCAACATCCAACCTAACAGCAGGTGATTCCCATGACGAAAAATCTTTTCCGCCTCAGTACGATAACTCTCGGTTTATGCATCAGTTCGTTCTCTTTTGCGCAATCCGATCTTCCGAACATTAAAATTCTTGCCACTGGCGGCACCATAGCAGGCGCAGGTCAATCTGCAACAGAGTCAAACTACACAGCAGGTAAAGTCGGCGTTGAATCATTGATTTCTGCGGTGCCGAGTATGACCAAGATTGCCGATATTTCTGGAGAGCAAGTGGTCAGTATCGGTTCACAAGATATGAATGATGAAGTGTGGCTAAAATTATCGAAAAGAGTTAATGAGCTACTCGCTCAAGATGATGTTGACGGCATCGTCATTACTCATGGTACGGATACGTTAGAGGAAACCGCTTACTTCCTTGATCTGACCGTCAAGAGCAAAAAGCCTGTCGTGATCGTTGGTGCAATGCGTCCTTCCACCGCAATGAGTGCTGATGGACCAGTCAACTTATACAATGCAGTCGTAACAGCCACCGATGAAGATTCAGAAGGACGTGGCGTGCTAGTCGCAATGAATGACACGATTTTCGATGCGCGAGATGTGACAAAAACCAATACAACCTCCGTCAGCACTTTCCAGTCACCCAACTTTGGTGCTATCGGCTACATTCATAATAGCGATGCCAAATATCAACGAAGCCCAGAACGTAAACATACGACAGAAACCCCATTCGATGTATCAAAGCTTACTAAGTTGCCTAAGGTCGGTATTGTTTATAACTATGCAAATGCCTCCAGTTTGCCGGTGAAAGCCTTTGTGGATGCGAAGTTTGACGGCATCGTAAGTGCTGGTGTCGGTAATGGTAACTTGTACCACACTGTGTTTGATGAGCTAGAGAAAGCGAGTAAAGATGGCGTTGTTGTTGTAAGAAGCTCCCGAACGCCTAGCGGCTCAACCACTTCGGATGCTGAAATTGATGACGAAAAATACGGCTTTGTTGCCTCAGGCACACTAAACCCACAAAAAGCACGTATCTTACTGATGCTGTCACTTACTCAAACCAAAAACTATCAAGACATCCAAAAGATGTTCCAATACTATTAAATCATTCTGTGTAAGGCATCTTTAGATGCACAAGAGGAGGAGTTACTCGCCTCCTCTTGCACACGACGATGTTGGTGCCCCTTGTTAACCAAACAAACGGCGCTTCATCCCTGCTTTTTCCAGAATACGCGTAGTAATTTCCTCAACAGACAGAGAGGACGTATTGATATATGGGATCGCCTCTCTTCTAAACAAAGCCTCAACAGTGTCTAGCTCCAGCTTGCACTGCTCTGTGCTAGCGTAATCACTTCCAGACAAACGATTCTCACGGATTTCAGTCAAACGTTCAGGGTCGATAGTAAGCCCGAACAACTTATGACGATGGATCTCAAACTCAGGTAACAAACGCATCATCTTCACATCTTCCGCAATAAACGGATAGTTCACAACACGTAAACCAAATTGCATCGCCATATACAAGCTAGTCGGCGTTTTTCCACTACGCGACACGCCAAGTAAGATGATATCAGCTTGCTCCAACCCTTTTAGTGTGATGCCATCATCATGCGCCAATGTGTATTCAATAGCCGCAATACGGTCAAAATAGGTGTCGGAATCTTTCCCCACGCTGCGAGAACGCTGCAACTTAGGCTTTGGTGCCATCTGAATGTCGTCTTGCACTTTCTGCACAATACTCTCCAACACATCGTAACTGTATGCTGGCGCTTCAAGCAGCATTTCACGTACTTCTGGAACGACAATTGAGAAAAAGACCAGAGGTTTGACGCCATTGCGCTGGTAGGAAGTTTCAATTTCTTTGACTACGTCAGTAGCTTTGTCCTGGCTTTCAACAAACGGAAAGGTTTTTTCGTTAGGAATGAACGGAAATTGACCGAGAACAACATGCCCTAATGTCTCACATGTTATCGCCGTACCGTCAGAAACATAGAACACATCACGACTTTGGTTATTTATTTGCATTTCTGTTTAATTTTTCAAAATCTTTTGAGTAGGATGGTACACATAATATTAATAAATCAGTTTGGCTTTCAGTTAGGTTCACCACAGCTTTAAAAATTCGTTTGAATTTTTTTCAGCCAGAACGTAATCGTTTGCCTTTGATATCAATCTGAATGAAGCAATGTATGGTCAACGTGTAATAACAGCCAACATGCGATTGTTTAGATCGATTTAAGTCCCCCTACTAAGCTGCAATGTTTCTGGAGAAAGACATGCAAAAGAACACCCTCTGGTTCAATGGCCTATCCATGGATGATGTCGACAAAGTCGGCGGTAAAAATGCTTCACTTGGCGAAATGGTTTCTAACCTAGCGAACGCAGGCGTTTCTGTACCAAATGGTTTTGCGACAACCTCATACGCGTTTAACCAATTCCTTGACCACGAAGGTTTGGATGAGCGTATTCACCAATTACTCGATGAACTAGACGTTGAAGATGTAGAAGCTCTGCGTAAGACAGGTGCAAACATTCGTCAATGGGTATTAGAGGCCCCTTTCCCTGCGGACCTTGAACAAGAAATTCGTGAAAATTACCAAGAACTGATCGAAGGCAATCCTGAGCTTTCAGTCGCAGTTCGTTCATCTGCTACGGCAGAAGACCTACCTGATGCTTCTTTTGCTGGTCAGCAAGAAACGTTTTTGAACGTGAAAGGCATCGACGCAGTACTAGAAGCAACTAAGCACGTTTACGCTTCTCTATTTAACGACCGTGCGATTTCTTACCGCGTTCACCAAGGGTTCGACCACCGTGGCATCTCGCTATCTGCGGGTATCCAACGTATGGTGCGTTCAGATAAAGCCTCGTCGGGTGTTATGTTTACACTAGACACTGAATCGGGTTTCGACCAAGTTGTCTTCATCACCTCTTCATGGGGTCTAGGCGAGATGGTCGTTCAAGGTGCAGTAAACCCTGACGAGTTCTACGTTCACAAGCCAATGCTTGAAGCAGGCGAACACCCAATCGTTAAGAAAACATTTGGTTCTAAGTTGATCAAAATGATCTACTCAGATAACCAAGAAATCGGCAAACAAGTTGATATCGTTGATACTTCTGATGAAGAGCGCAACACGTTCTCATTGAACGACGACGAGATTAAAGAGCTCGCAAAACAAGCAATGATCATCGAAAAGCACTATCAGCGTCCAATGGACATTGAATGGGCAAAAGATGGCATTGATGGCAAGCTGTACATTGTTCAAGCGCGTCCTGAAACCGTATGTTCACAAACGGAACAAAACGTGATTGAGCGCTACGAGCTACAAAACAAAGCGGATGTTTTGGTTGAAGGTCGTGCAATCGGTCAGCGCATCGGTAAAGGCGTGGTTCGCTTGGTTGACTCTCTGGACCAAATGTCATTAGTCCAAGAAGGTGACGTGCTAGTTACAGACATGACTGACCCAGATTGGGAACCAGTGATGAAAAAAGCATCTGCAATCGTAACCAACCGTGGTGGCCGTACTTGCCACGCTGCCATCATCGCTCGTGAGCTTGGTATTCCTGCAATCGTTGGCTGTGGCGATGCGACAAGCAAGTTAACCGATGGCGCAACCGTGACCGTATCTTGTTCAGAAGGTGAAACGGGCTACGTTTACCAAGGTGAACTTGAGTTTGACGTAAAACGCTCTTCTGTTGATGAACTGCCACTGCTACCAACAAAAGTGATGATGAACGTGGGTAACCCTGATCGCGCGTTTGACTTCGCACAAATTCCAAATGAAGGTGTTGGTCTTGCTCGTCTTGAATTCATCATCAATAAGATGATTGGTATCCACCCGAAAGCATTACTTAACTTTGATGCACAAAGCGATGAGCTAAAAGCAGAAATCACTCAGCGTATTCGTGGTTACAAAGATCCTATCGATTTCTACGTAAGCAAGCTGACAGAAGGTATCGCAACCATTGCTGCGGCATTTTGGCCGAAACGCGTTATTGTTCGTATGTCTGACTTTAAGTCTAACGAATACAGCAACTTGGTTGGCGGTAAAGCATACGAACCGCATGAAGAAAACCCAATGCTTGGCTTCCGTGGCGCGTCTCGTTACATTTCTCCAGTGTTTGAAGACTGCTTCGAGCTAGAAACTCAAGCAATCAAACGCGTTCGTAACGAAATGGGTCTGAAAAACGTTGAAATCATGATCCCATTTGTTCGTACACCAAGCGAAGCAGCATCAGTGATTGATTTGCTAGCGAAGTTTGATCTGCGCCGTGGCGATCAGGGTCTTAAAGTCATCATGATGTGCGAACTGCCATCCAACGCGGTCCTTGCCGATGAGTTCTTAAAGTACTTTGATGGCTTCTCGATTGGCTCAAACGACATGACTCAGCTAACGCTTGGACTTGATCGTGACTCTGGCGATGTTGCACATCTATTTGATGAGCGTAACCCAGCGGTTAAGGTGATGCTTCAGATGGCGATTGACGCAGCAACAAAAGCAGGCAAATACGTTGGTATTTGTGGTCAAGGCCCATCAGACCACGACGACCTAGCGGAATGGCTAATGGATCAAGGTATTAGCTCTGTATCACTAAACCCAGATACGGTTATCGATACTTGGTTAAAACTAGGTAAAGTTAGCAGCAAGTAACACACGATAAACTCTAGCCCTCACACTCCCCTTGTGAGGGCTTTGTTATTCACACGTCATTTCACAATCAGTTCGTGATTCCTCTCTCAAGTTCGTCATTTAGTCAATTTCATTATCAAAGTCTGATGACCTAAAATGAATGGTATATCGATAACTCCAGAGAGAATTTGATGAAAAAGCCTATCGCACTCCTTACTACATTGATGCTCCTGGCATCCCCTGCTTATGCCGATTGGGATGAAATTTCCAATAAAATGTCTGAGCTTGGCGACGCAGTTTCTGATACTGCACAAGATGCTTGGGACGACACCAAAGCGTTTTCAAAACAAGCGTGGCAAGATTTCACGAATTGGTCCGAGGAAGCGATCAATACCGCAGGCGAATGGACAGAAGCCAGCATCGAGAAGAGCAAAGAATGGATAGATGCTGCCGACAAAAAAATTGATGAGCTGATGGAAGGCGATACGCCAGAAGAAGCTCGCCAAGCCGTGGACTTAATGGCAGATAGCGCTTTGCTCAAGTTATTTAATGAAAAGCCGGAGGCAAAAGCTATTTACGACAACGCGTACGGCTACGCGGTCTTTGATTCTCGTAAATTATCTTTGCTGTTTCACACCAACTCAGGGTCAGGAGTCGCAGTGAATAAGGAAACAGAAGAACGCACTTATATGAATATGTTTGGTTTGGGCGTTGCACTTGGGGCTGGCGGCAAATTTTACCAACAAGTGGTTCTGTTTGAGAGCAAAGAAGACTTTGATACGTTCGTCAACGAAGGATGGGAGGCCACAAGTGAAGCCTCTGCTGTTGCGGGCGAAGATTCAGAGCAACTTTCAAAACAATTTAACAGCGGCGTCGCCGTCTATCAGTTGAACGCTAAAGGTTTGCTCATCGATGCTAACGTGTCTGGTTCTAAATATTGGGTTAACGAAGAGCTCACTAACTCGCAGTAATGCATAGCAACTAATCGCTTAAATAAAACCGTTGTTATGCACCCTTATCAATAAGTTAACGGGGATATGATTCCTCAAAACTGAGCACTTACGCAACTTTCTCTATGGAAGTCACCAGAAGATGGCGACTTCCCTTTCTCGTTGGATTGCTTTTGGTTATGCTTGCGCAAAACCACCTGCAATTCGGTATCCCATGCCTGACAATAACTTTAATAATCTGCTAGCAGAAGCAATTTCTGCTCTTAACACGCCTAACTTTACTCCTAAACTTATGCGTGTCATTCGCACTCTTTTTCATTTTGATTGCGCAGTTATTTTAGGTTACCGAGAAGGTAAACATCCTATTTATCTCTACGACTCAATTGAGAACGAGCGAGAGTTACTTTTTCAACGCTACCTTACTGACTCATTTCAAAATGACCCTTTTTTTCTCAAACTAAACGAGACAAAGCAACAAGGCGTATTTACGCTCAAAGACGTGGCGCGTAAAGGCGTTGACTTCACCTCATACTGCGAGCAGTTCTATCATCAAACAGGGTGGAAAGACGAGCTTAGCATGCTAGTCGAAGTTGAATCTGGCCGTTGGGTCATGCTGTACTTCGGATATATGACTGATGGAAAATACTTTTCTCAGCAACAAATCAATAAGCTAAAGCCCTATTTCCCGATAATTCAGTCGCTTTGTCAGCAGCATTGGAAACAAACGGAATTTACCTTTTCTGAGCCTGTTTTTGCACAGAGTGCTTATTCTGGCAGTATGCGATTAGCCATTGAGCAAGCTTTAGCAACGTTTGGCGTAGAATCACTCACCCGTCGCGAACAAGAGGTGGCTTCGCTTCTCGCTCAAGGGTTTGACACCAAAGAAATTGCCGCGCGGTTACACTTAGTTCAAGGCACGGTCAAAAATCATCGAAAGCGAATTTACTCGCAATTAAATGTGTCTTCATTGAGTGAGTTATTCCAGCTTTTCCTCAATCACCTCATTCTCCATTCAAGATAAAAAACTGTCCCTTAAGGGATATATCGAGAAAAGGTGTCGCGTTTTAGTCTGAATACAACAACCACTAAAACAGACAAAAAGAATGACGACACCATTACTGCAAGATTTACAAGATCGTGGCTTGATTGCACAAGCCAGCGATTTGGAAGAAATTCAGACACTTCTCTCACAGCCACAAACCGTTTACTGCGGCTTCGATCCTACAGCTGGCAGTTTGCATATCGGCCACCTCGTGCCTTTGATTATGCTTAAGCGCTTTCAAGATGCCGGACACCAAGCTGTTGCCTTGATTGGCGGTGCAACGGGCATGATTGGCGACCCAAGCTTTAAAGCGACTGAGCGCAGTCTGAACTCAGAAGAAATCGTCTCAGGCTGGGTTAACGATCTTTCTAATCAAATTCAGCAGTTGATGAACCACCAACTGACCAAGCCGATGATCATGGTGAACAACGCTGACTGGATGAAAGCGATCAATGTGATCGACTTCTTCCGCGATGTGGGTAAGCACTTCTCGATCAATACTATGGTCAACCGAGAATCGGTAAGACAACGCCTGCAACGACCTGACCAAGGTATCTCCTTCACCGAATTTAGCTACGCCCTACTGCAATCGTACGATTTTGCCGAGCTAAACCGTCGATACGGTTGCCGTTTGCAAATCGGTGGCAATGACCAATGGGGAAACATCGTCAGCGGGATCGATTTAACTCGCCGTCAAAATGGTGAGCAAGTATTTGGCTTAACTCTGCCGCTGATCACCAAATCCGATGGCACCAAATTTGGCAAAACTGAAGGTGGTGCAGTATGGCTAGATCCTAGCAAGACCTCTCCTTACGCGTTCTACCAGTTCTGGCTTGGCGCAGAAGACGCCGACGTTTACCACTTCTTGCGTTACTACACATTCTTGAGCTGCGAAGAAATTGCCAGCATTGAAGCGCAAGGCCAAGCAAGCCAAGGTAAGCCACAAGCACAACGTATTCTCGCTGAAGAAATGACGCGATTTGTTCATGGCGAAGAAGGCCTAGCCAGTGCCGAGCGTATCACTCAAGCTTTATTCAGCGGTAATGTGCAACAACTGAGTTTGGGTGAATTAAAACAGTTGGAGTTGGATGGTTTACCAAGCATTGAGAGCACACAACAAGATTTGGTTGAGCTGTTGATTGAGTCGGGCTTAGCAAGTTCGAAGCGTGTTGCACGCGAACACATCAGCAACAACGCCATCAGTGTAAACGGTGAAAAAGTGGCGGCTGATAACCCGAGTTTAAGCTTCCCACTGTTTGATCAATATTGGTTACTGCAACGCGGTAAAAAGCACTTCTGCCTCGTAAAGCGTGCCGCGTAGCAACACTCGCAGTACAAAACCTATAAAAAAATTCCCCTCACCACTTTCGTGATGAGGGGAATCCAAATTTGAACGATTTTAAGCCTAACAATAGGCAAAGACGTTGCTTATTGCGTTCTTAAACGTTGCCAGTACTTTTCGTAAATCGCTAACGTTTCTGCGCCAACATCATTAATAAACTCGCCTTTTTTCATGTCTTCTGATGAAGGGAAAATAGTACGGTTATTTTTCAACTCTTCTGGCAATTTGTCACGCCCAGCGTTTGTTGCCGACGCATAACCCAAACTGGTCACGATTTCCGCTTGGTTCTCTGATTGGTACATGAAGTTAATAAATTTATGCGCCAATTCTTTGTTTTTACTGCCAGACGGAATAGTGAAGTTGTCCATCCACAATACCGCGCCCTCTTCCGGCATCACGAACTTCAGTTCAGGCATTTCAACCTGCCCTTGGAATGCGTTGCCGTTCCATTGCATGCCGACCGATGTTTCACCGGACACGTAAGGGACTTGCGGCGCATCTGAGTTATACAGTAATACGTTGTTTTTCAGCGCAACTAGAGAATCAAAAGCCTGTTCGATTTCAGCTTCGTCTTTTGTATTCACGCTATGGCCATTTTTCTTAAGCGCCATACCAAACACATCGCGCACGTCATCGATCAACATGACTTGTTGTTCGTATTGAGACTCCCATAAGTCTGCCCATTTGGTCACTGGTTGCTCAACCATGGATTCGTTGTAGCTGATCCCGGTAATGCCCCAAATATAAGGCAGCGAGTAATCATTTTTCGGATCGTGCGCTTGGCCAAGTAAACCGTCCATTGTGTCTTGCATGTTTGGCACTTGAGCGTGATCTATTTTCGAAAGCAGCCCTTCTCGACCCATTTTTTCAATGAAGTACGCAGAAGCAAAAACCACATCGTAACCAGAACCTTTTAGCAATTTTAGCTTGGTGTACATTGATTCATTATTCTCAAAGGTCGAATAATTAATCGTAACGCCTTCTTGTTTTTCAAACGCTTTTAACGATGCTTCCGGCAAATAGCCACCCCATGCATAAACGTTCAACGTTTTGCTATCTGCATGAGCAAACATGCTGAGCACAAGAGCACTCAGCCCCAATCCTTTGATGATTAATTTCATGGTATGCAATCCAACCAGTCCAGCGACGCGCTGGGATTCGGGTGCATAATTAGGTAATTGTTACCCAATTGAAAGAAAATTTAATTAATCTTTAACAGCAAAAATATTTATCGAATTTATAAAATTAACGCATGTTTTTAATAGCGACTGTGCATACCAAAATGATGAGACATTCCATCTTCCATTCGGCCGCCTTTCCAGCCACCAGAGCCGAGTAAATTAAGCACATCTTGAGCGGTATAGTCGGCACCAGAAAAGAAATCATGCGCCACGTCTGAGCGTATTGCTTGCAACTCTGGTTGATTTTCCAAATCAAGATCTTGCGGATCCGCATATAATGCCAACGCAATTTTTTGTTGGCACGCGCTTAACTCACTGGTGCTCGTCTTTACCTGACCAACCGAAAAATACTCACGACTGCCGTATCCCACCACCAATCTAGTACTCATTAGTTTAATCACTTTCTTAATGCGACGACGTTGTATAAATCTCAACATGTTTTGTTATTCCTGTATTAAGTTGGCTATGGTCGTATTCTTTTTGTTCGAATTAAAACACTCTGTTTTATCCGCGAAATTTCTCTAGCGCTTTTCGCGATGATCGGTTGTATAATACGATCCTGAAATATTTTGTTACGTTACCTCGGTAACCCCTGAGACTGCAACATGAACAACAGCAGATGGGTCGGCTTTATAGGCGGCACGATTGTCTTACTTAGTACCTTTATCCTCTTCGGATCTTCCGTCCACGCTGCTTGGTACCGAATCCCTGCGGAAGCCATTCATGGTATCGCCTTCACTTTGGCTTTTGGTTTAGGGTTAAACAGCCTGCTGGCGTACGCGACGGCAGTGATTACTCTTGCTGCACTATTCTACATTGGCTTTGTCGTTAGCTATCGGGTCCATCAGAAACTTAAATAGTCTTCTGTCTCAACCTGAGCTTAATAACGGATACTTGGTAACTAAAAAGGGAGCAAACGCTCCCTTTTTAGTTATCAGCATGTAGATGTTCTATGCCCGCTTTAATCATTAAGGTGGCATACCCTCAACGACTGCTGCATACCTGAAACATCATCACCTAAATACTCAACCGTCATTGGAACCTTAGCCAACAGAGTAAAACTGGAGTCACTGAATCTTCCATCAGCATCACTCTCCAAATGAACAAAAAACGCAGGCTTATCCGCAATCAATGTAATTTTCCTCCCTTCAATAGAGACACCTATATTGGCTTTCGCTATCGGCAAGGTTTTTAGCTCGTGAGTACTAAACCATGTGTTGCTTATTCTGTCTTCACCGATTTGCGCTTCAACATAGAAGAAGCCTGACGTAAGTTCGTCCTTCTCGATCGATTCATCCAATTGCCACAAAATCGTATTGCTGTCTGCTATGACTGTTTGTTCTAAGCTCCAACATTGCTTTTCTTCCCCTTGCCAATCTACCCACTTAAGCAGTGTGTTGACGCTTGCGGACTCTTTGGCATCATTGAGCAAATGTAGGCTCAACTTGCCTGTATGCTCGGAAAATACCAAATACTGTGGCGCGAAAAATCGCTTCGCATGGTAGTGCAACTGCTTCCATCGACCACTGTATTCCAAACTAGACCAAGAACTGACAGGCCAATTGTCGTTGAGTTGCCAGTACAGCATGCCGCGACAAACTGGAGAAATGGCACGCCAATGATCGCATGCAGTTTTGATCGCGATTGCCTGCTGAACTTGACTTAAATACAGCATACTCTCAAATCCAGAGGGAAAACGAAAATAGCGCGTGAACATCTCTGTGATAATACTATTACCTCGAGGGTTCTTCTGATGTTGTTCGAAAGTTGGGGATGTAATATTCCAGTCTTGCTCAGGGACAAACCGCTTAACTTCAGCAAAAGATGGCCAAGATTGAAAACCAAACTCAGAGCAAAAACGAGGATTCACGTCAAGGTAGGCACTGAATGATTTTCCTGAATGCCAAACGTCCCAAAAGTGCATATCGCCTTTACTATCATCATGCCACGCATCACCGAAATCCAGTTCACCATTACATGGGGAACTTGGCCAGAAACGGCGAGTGCTATCTTGCTCGGTAATCTCCTTCTCAATCATGCGGTTGAGGCGATCGTAGTTAACCGTGTATTTGACTTTACTGCGCTTAGATTCGTCATACCAACCAATAGCTCCAATCACTTCATTGTCACCACACCAAAGTGCGATTGATGGGTGCTCCTTGAGCCTCGGGATTTGGAATCTAAGTTCTTCTTCTACCTCTTTTAAAAACTCGTCGTTTGATGGGTACAACGAGCAGGCGAACATCATGTCTTGCCACACCAACAAGCCAAGTTCATCACAAAGGTTATAAAAGATTTCACTCTCGTACTGACCACCGCCCCATACGCGAATCATGTTCATGTTGGCGTCAACCGCACTTTGCAAAAGGTTGCGATAACGTGTTTCGCACTCTCGCCCCGGCATTGCGTCAATAGGGATCCAGTTGGCACCTTTAGCATTAATCGGTACGCCATTGACGATAAATTCCATTGCAGAGCCGTGCTCATCAGCTTGATTATTTAGAGTTAGCTGACGCAAACCAATGTTGTGCGTTAACTTTTGCTCTCTGCAAGAAATGGTAATGGGATAGAGATACGCTTCGCCATAACCCGATGGCCACCAGCGTTGAGGCTCCAAAATGTGGAACTGGCAATGATAGTGACCACTTCCTTTTGTTTGAATACATTGACGCTCACCATTAAATTCAACCATCATTTCATGGCGTTCACTGTCCGTTTCCACTTCAACTACTACATCAAGAAACACACTCCCATCGGCTTGCCATTGCTGCTCTGTCGAGAAGCCTTTGAGCCAAAGCTCATTCACAATGTCGATTTGAATGGGGTCGTAAATACCCGATACCATCAAGCAAATGCCCCAGTCCCATCCGGAATGGCATTGTGTTTTGCGGATCAAGTTCATGTGTGGAATTTGGTTGTTGCCCATTGCCGATGGAATAGGAAATGGCAGTTTTTTTGCTCTTGCGATACCTTCTAAATCCACCCGAGCAAACTCAACCCGAATCGTGTTAGTACCTTGCTTTAAATGCGGTTTAATATCCACACGTTGCTGGGTAAACATGTTGCTGCAAGTTAGTGCTAACTCACCATTAACATAGAAGGTTGCCAATGTATCGACACGAGTTAGCGTCATCCAAATTTGCTTGGCAGACAACGTAAACGCGTCGACGTCAAACTCACGTGAGATATGCCACTCACACTCTTCAATCCATCGAACTTTGTTTTCATTATCGGCAAAATAAGGATCTGGAATCTGCTCTGCTTGTAAAAGCGCCGACACATTATCGCCCGGAATAAACATTGGAATTTCAAGATTGGGACGCTGTGGCGAGGTAAGCATCCACTGCCCGTTAAGTTCGAAGTGAGCCATCGAGTTAAACCTTAGCTTGGGAAAAACATGTTTTCTCAATGTAATCCTGATAATTCCATGCAAAAACAAGGGAAATGTTAATTACATACGAAATGCGGTGCATTTCACGTAAAAACTCTTTCTTTTGATCTCTACCCAAAAATCAGCAACTTGGCTAACCTGTTAAAAATTAATCGAAATCTAAGGTTATATTTGCAACTTCGACATGTTAACATCATCGGCTTTTTGAACATCCTCACACTTTTCGTTGAAACGATGTGAGGGGAAATGCACGGCTTCATAGCCCTAAAAAGCGAAGTAATTATGTCAAATATGACGAATGCCGCCTCCCACACAGCGCCTATTCAGGATGCTGACTATTCTGCTATTCATCCCCCATCTTTACTCAAGCGCCTCGAACTCACCAATCCTGTCTTTTGGTTAAGTGGTAGCTTCCTCACTCTATTCGTTTTACTTGCTCTAACGAATACCGACTCTCTAACCGCAATGGTTAACACCGGCTTCGGCTTTGCTACTAAATATTTCGGAGCTTACTGGCAAGTACTGCTTCTTCTGAATTTCCTAATTGGTTTGGCTCTTGCGTTTGGTCGCACTGGTTATGTGCGCCTAGGTGGTCTAGCGAAACCTGATATTGATAACTTTAAGTGGTTGTCAATCGTACTCTGTACTCTACTTGCAGGTGGTGGTGTGTTCTGGGCCGCTGCTGAGCCTATCGCGCACTTTGTGACTGCTCCGCCTCTATACGGGGAAGCCTCACCGAAAACTGCCGCAATCAATGCCCTATCTCAGTCTTTTATGCACTGGGGCTTCTTAGCTTGGGCGATCCTTGGTGGTCTATCTTCCATTGTCTTAATGCACTTGCATTACGATAAAGGCCTGCCTCTTAAACCGCGTACTCTGCTTTACCCTGTGTTTGGTGATAAAGCCATTAAAGGCTGGATTGGTGATGTTGCTGACGCATGTAGCATCATTGCAGTAGCAGCAGGAACCATCGGTCCTATCGGCTTCTTAGGTTTACAAATTAGCTACGCGCTAAATTCATTGTTTGGCCTGCCAGATACGTTCGTAACGCAAAGTATGGTTATTATGGCGGCGATCCTGATGTATACCCTTTCCGCACTGAGCGGTTTGAGCAAGGGTATTCAAATCGTCAGTCGTTACAACATCATTTTGTCTGTACTGTTAATTGGTTACATCCTGTTCTTCGGGCCGACAAGCTTTATCGTTGATGGCTACGTGCAAGGCGTTGGCCGTATGGTGGATAACTTCTTCCCTATGGCACTTTACCGTGGTGATACAGGGTGGCTAAGCTGGTGGACAGTATTCTTCTGGGGTTGGTTTATCGGTTATGGCCCAATGATGGCGATCTTTATTGCTCGTATCTCTCGTGGTCGTACAATTCGCCAATTAATCATGTCTATTAGCATAGCGGCACCGCTGATTACTTGCTTCTGGTTTAGTATCGTTGGTGGCAGTGGCCTTGCGTTTGAACTTGATAACCCAGGTTTGATTTCATCTGCGTTTGAAGGCTTTAACTTGCCTGCAGCACTGCTAGCGATTACTGGTGAATTACCTTACCCAATGATCATTTCGGTTCTGTTCCTGATCTTAACGACAACATTTATCGTGACGACGGGTGACTCGATGACTTACACAATCAGTGTAGTGATGACGGGCTCAACAGAACCAAACGCAGTGATTCGCTCGTTCTGGGGGCTGATTATGGGTATTGTCGCTATTGCGCTTATCTCAATGGGCTCTGGTGGTATTTCTGCATTGCAGTCTTTCATTGTGATTACCGCCGTGCCTGTGTCTTTCATTTTGCTGCCAAGCATTTGGAAAGCACCCGGCATTGCAAGCAGAATGGCGAAAGAGCAAGGCCTCGTTTAAACCGCCTCTCTAACCAATATGCGAAAAAGAGCCCTTCATTGGGCTCTTTTTAATTCTGCGCTTTATCCTACGCTATCAATGCGAATCATCACTGCGTCTGGACGCCAATACTCGAATTCGCAGTCCATTAAATGCCCATCTTGTTTGTAGTTTACCCGCCGAATTTTCAGAACGGGTTGTCCTTCGGCCAAGTTCAACGCTTTAGCGACATGAGCAGGTGCTGACGTTGGAATCACATCAAAACGAGAGCGCTTTGTTTCGTAACCATACTTCTCACGATAAATGCCCGTCAGGGACATGGTGAGGTTCTCAGACAATATACCCTCAAACAGTGCCGCTTTGAGCACGTTCTCAACAAACAATACCGCTCGCCCATCAATAAAACGTAACCGTTCAATTACATAAATTGGGGTAATTCGCTCCACCTCTAACGATTTGGCATACTCACCTGCGGCCATTTCACTTCGCACGTTGAGTAACTTAGTTTCTGCAATACGATGCTGCTCTCGAATCATCTGATGGAAGTGAGAACGAGACAACGGGTTGTAACAGATACGCTCAGGAGATACATACCAACCCCGGCGCTCTTCTCGATAAATAAGGCCTTCAGTTTCTAAAGACACCAACGCATCTTTGATAGTGATTCGAGTTGTAGAAAACAGCTCACTGAGCTCTCTCTCTGACGGCAGTTTTTGTCCTTCCGACATGATGCCGGAAAGAATCTGCTGTTTTAAGCTGCTTCTAATTTTTCCTAATTGGGTACCAAATTGTCCGGTGCCTGTCACTCTCATTCTGATCTAGTCCAACGATAATTTGACGAATAACATAAGGCGTTTACGTAACAAAAATATGACATTAATCAACAGAACACATACTGAACGTATGAAATATAAGTGCCATATAAAATCAGCAAAACTGTCAAATTACTTGCGCTAAATCGTCACATTCCATCCATAGCATACAAAGCGAACTTACTGACCTAGTCCAGAAGGATGGAGACAATGAAAACTTTGCTAAGTCGTTCAATTACCGCACCAGCGGCAATCATTGCGGTAACGCTCGCTGCGCCAACAGTAGCGAAAGAAGCCGATGTTGAATCTTTGGTAGCAGCAGCACAAAAAGAAGGGGCGGTTTACAGTGTGGGTATGCCTGACAGTTGGGCAAACTGGAAAGACACTTGGGCTGATTTAAAGTCAAATTACAACCTTAAGCACCAAGACACGGATATGAGCTCGGCTCAAGAAATCGCAAAATTCGAAGCTGAGAAGAAAAACGCGACCGCAGACATTGGTGACGTAGGCTTTGCCTTCGCACGTGTAGCGGTTAAAAAAGGCGTCACTCAGCCATATAAACCAACAACTTGGAATGACATCCCAGATTGGGCAAAAGACGAAGATGGTCATTGGGCACTTGCTTACACTGGCACTATTTCTTTTATCTCCAACAATAACCTCGTAAAAGACGCGCCAAAAACGTGGGATGACCTATTAAAAGGCGACTACAAAGTGACCGTAGGTGACGTAGGCGTAGCAGCACAGGCAAACAACGCGGTTCTCGCCGCAGCGTTCGCCAACGGTGGGGACGAATCCAACCTCAAGCCTGCGCTCAAATTCTTTTCTGAACTCGCGAAGCAAGGTCGTCTTTCATTTACCGATCCGAACATCGCCAACCTAGAAAAAGGCGAAGTGGAAGTGGCGATCATGTGGGACTTCAATGCATTGAACTACCGCGACAAAATTGACCGCGACCGCTTTACAGTGAGCATTCCTCAAGATGGCTCTGTGATTTCTGGTTATACAACCATAATCAATAAATACGCGAAGAACCCTAATGCAGCAAAGCTTGCTCGTGAATACATCTTCAGCGATCAAGGGCAAATCAACTTAGCAGAAGGTTATGCGCGTCCAATCCGCACCAACATCACACTGCCTCAAGCAGTGCAAGACAAGCTAATTGCTAATGACCAATACAGCAATGTTCACCCAGTGACTGACTTCTCAGCTTGGGAAAAGTCCGCACGTAAGCTGCCACGTCAATGGCAAGAAAGTGTCTTAATCCACCAGCAATAAGAGTAAGTCGTTATGAGCAATAAGGTCATCCTTGTTGTTCTAGATGGACTGAACTATCAGGTAGCCCGTGATTGCATGGGCTACCTCAATGGTCTTCTAGAACAAAGTCGTTCCCAACAAGAAACTCGCGCAACGCTTTATCCTGTGCAGTGTGAGCTGCCCTCTATGTCTCGCCCACTTTATGAGTGCATTTTAACGGGCGTTCGCCCTGTAGAAAGCGGCATCGTAAACAACAATATCGTTCGTCTATCCAAACACGATTCCATTTTCAGTTTGGCAAAAGCCCAAGGAAAAGTGACCGCTGCGGCTGCCTACCACTGGGTAAGTGAGCTTTATAATCGCGCGCCATTTGAACCTGTTCGCGATCGTTTCACGCATGATGAAACCCTGAATATCCAGCACGGCTGCTTTTACCATTGGGATCATTATCCTGATGAAGCCTTGTTCCTGGACGCAGAGTATTTACGCCGCAACTATCAACCTGATTTCTTACTGATCCATCCGATGAATATCGACGATACAGGACATAAGTTTGGCCTAGACTCTCGCCAATACCGCAATTGTGCGCGAGGTGCAGACATTATTCTTTCCAACTACATCGATCAATGGCTTGCTGATGGGTATCAAATCATTGTGACCAGCGATCATGGCATGAACAACGATCTTTCTCACGGTGGGATTTTACCTGAAGAGCGAGAAGTTCCCCTGTTTGTCATTGGTGATAAGTTTACCCATCAAGATTGTCATATTAAGCAAACTGATATTTGTGGCACCGTTTGTCAATTGCTAAACCTTGACCACACGAAGCCATACACTCAGGAATTGTTAGCACTATGAGCAGTTCAGTCCTCTCCCCAAGCTCCAGCGAATCACGCTCAAATTTGGCAAGTACTTGGTTAAAGCGCTTTAAGCCAGCCATTTGGTTGGTGCCTTTCGCGCTGTTTTTCTACCTATTTCAACTCGCACCGATGATTTGGGTACTGTTAAACAGCTTTATCTACGATGGCGAGTTTGCCTTCGATAACTACATTGAAGTGCTCGACTCCGCCTTTATGATGCAGGCGTTTGGCAACAGTTTGTGGTTAGCTGTATGGTCGAGCATTTTTGGCTTAGCCATTGCGACTCTGTTGGTCTCTTCTCTACGCAGAGTCGATTCTAAAGTCCGCGACGGTGTGATTGCGTTTACAAACATGAGCAGCAACTTTGCAGGCGTACCTCTGTCATTCGCTTTTATTATTATTTTGGGCACCAATGGGGCGATTACCCTTTTGCTCAAGCAGTATGGCTTACTCGGTGATTTCGACCTTTATGGTAAATGGGGCCTGCTGGCCATTTACATCTACTTCCAAATCCCGCTGGCGGTGTTGTTGCTCTACCCTGCGTTCGACGCGTTGAGTGATGATTGGCAAGCAGCAGCTGCGCTACTGGGAGCCAAAACATCACAGTATTGGGCGAAAATCGCTCTGCCAGTGCTCTCACCAGCCTTATTCGGTACCTTTATTATCTTAATAGCCAACGCAATTGGCGCTTATGCGAGTGTTTATGCGCTGACCTCCGGTAACTATAACGTCATCACAATTCGAATTGCGAGTCTGGTATCGGGAGACCTGTTCCTTGAACCTAATCTCGCCGCTGCAATTTCAGTGATTCTAATGGCGTTACTTGCCTTTATCACAGTGATTAACCAATGGCTCATTTCGAAAAGCTATGCAGGTAGGAAGTAGTCATGAACAACGTTAATACTCGATTCCATAAAACGGTGGTTTATTCCATTGTTGGGATCATGCTCATCCCGATTTTAGCGACCTTTGTCTATTCGCTTTCATCACGCTGGGGTGCCACGGTGCTTCCAGATGGTTTCACTTTTGATTGGTACGTTAAATTGCTGACCGACCCACGCTTTTTGCAAGCGTTTGGGCGTTCGCTGTTTATTTGTATTGCTTCGCTAACCCTCAGTGTGCTTCTGGTTCTGCCAGCGATATTCGTGGTGTTTTACTACTTTCCGAAGCTCGATAAGCTCATGAACGTATTGATTTTGCTACCATTCGCTGTACCACCAGTGGTGTCCTCCGTCGGCTTGCTTCAACTTTATGCTGACAGTGAAATCTCCCTTATCGGTACTCCTTGGATTCTAGTAGGTACTTACTTCACCATCGCGTTACCGTTCATGTATCGTGCGATTTCTAATAGCTTCGAAGCAATTAACCTTAACGATTTAATGGACGCTGCACACTTGCTAGGGGCAAGCACAACCAAAGCGTTTTTGATGGTCATTTTACCTAACCTCAAAAAAGGACTGATGGCATCGCTTTTCCTTTCATTTTCATTTCTATTGGGAGAGTTTGTGTTCGCCAATATTTTAGTCGGCACACGTTATGAAACCCTGCAAATCTACTTGTATAACATGCGTCAGACGAGCGGCCACTTTACGTCTGCCTTAGTGATGACCTACTTCCTATTTATTTTTTTACTGACTTGGTTGGCAAGTCGTTTCAGCCGAGGAGTCAAACAATGAGCTACGTAACAGCGAAAAATCTGACTAAACGTTTTGGTGATAACACCGTATTTGAGGACATTCACTTTAACATCGAGCAAGGTGAATTCATTACGCTTTTAGGCCCTAGCGGTTGTGGTAAATCGACACTACTTCGCAGCCTTGCTGGGCTTAACCCTGTCGATGGAGGCGAGATTTGGGTAAACGGAGAAGATATCACGCATCAAGTCCCGCAAGAGCGTGGTATTGGGATGGTCTTTCAATCGTATGCGCTGTTTCCCAATATGACCGTCGAAGGCAACATTGCATTTGGCTTAAAAATGAAAAAGCTTGCGAATGATGATATTCGACGTGAAGTGGCTAAAGTCATCAAACTGGTGGATCTGGCAGGTAAAGAAAAACACTATCCGCATCAACTTTCTGGCGGTCAGCGCCAGCGTGTCGCACTCGCTCGAGCGTTGGTGGTGAAACCTCGCATATTATTGCTTGATGAACCACTTTCTGCGCTTGATGCCAAAATCCGCAAACACCTTCGTCAGCAAATCCGAGATATTCAGAAAGAGATGAATCTCACCACTATCTTCGTAACTCATGACCAAGAAGAGGCGATGATTATGTCTGATCGTATCTTCCTAATGAGTAAAGGAGAAATTGTTCAAGCAGGAACACCTGAAGAAATCTATACTCATCCTGCTAACGAGTTTGTGGCCGGTTTCATGGGGCACTACAACCTTGTAGAGGCCAATAAAGCCAAGCAACTCTTCAACATTGATACCGAATGGAAAGTGGCGATTCGCCCAGAGTCTATATATGTAAAAGAGCAAGGTCGTCAATATGATAGCCACATCTCAGCGCCACAAGTAGGTACGATCACCAACCACCAGCTTCTAGGTAATGTTATTCGCTATCAAGTGAACGTTGAAGAGTGTGAGCTCACTGTTGACTTACTTAACCGCTCTTCAGAACGCTTACTAGCGAATGGCAGCCAACTAGAACTACTCTTTAACCTAAACGAAATTCAACCAGTGAGAGCCTAAACATGTCCAAACCTTTGTATGTTTTTGATATGGATGAAACCCTAATAAACGCTGACTGCGCAATGATTTGGAACGAGTTTATGGTTGAGAAAGGCATCGCGACTGATCCTTTATTTATTATGGAAGATCAGCGTCTAATGGCCTTGTACTCTGAAGGCAAAATGGACATGGAAGATTACCTAGCGTTCTCCATGAAGCCACTAGAAAACATGCCGATTGAAGAAGTAAACGCCTTGGTTGAAGAATGTGTTGAAAGCCATATTTTGCCTAAACAGTTCCCTCAAGCCAAAACCCTGATTGAGCAACTGTCTCGTGATGGTATAGATATGGTTATCATCTCTGCCAGCGTCACTTTTTTGGTGGAAGCCGTTGGTCGCCGTCTTAATATTCCAACCGCACTCGGAATTGATTTAATCGAGAAAAACAACCGTTATACTGCTGAAATCGACGGTATCCCGAGTTATCGTGAAGGCAAAGTCACGCGATTAAAACAGTGGCTAGAAAATCAGCCTGAGCCTTATTCCGAAATCCATTTCTATACCGATTCAATCAACGATTTACCGCTTTGTGAATACGCGAACTACGCTTATCTGGTAAATCCATGCCCACAACTAAAAGAACACGCCAACAGACCGAATTGGAGTGTGTTAAGTTGGGGGTGATATAGCCTCACAAGACCGTTCTTCCTAAGTAAATACTTTTCTATTTGTTCAAAGAGCAGTTCTTTCTGCTCTTTTTTACTTCTCTTCATCACAAATTAATCACTTGATTAAATACTGATTAATTTTTCACATGTCGCATGAGAAATCAGCGTCTTATAATTAATCAAATGTTTAATATTTTGAGAGAAGATTGTGACGGAAGCGCATCGAAGGGCGGGAAGACCCACAGATAATATCGACGCACGGGAAAAACTGATTTTCCACGCGCGCGAACTCTTCACCATTATGGCTTATGACAAGGTCTCTACTCGCCTAGTCGCGCAGAAAGCAGGCGTGAACGTTGCGATGATTCGCTACTACTTTGGCAACAAAGAAGGCCTGTTCGAGACCATGTTGCGCGAAACACTGTCACCGATGCAAAAGCAGATGCAGACGTTGGTATCCAACAGTAACGAGCAAAACTTTCTCGATCTAATGCGTACCTACTACCGCGAAATGATCAAGGTACCACAGTTCCCACGCTTAGTTGCCCAAGTTATGCATATGCCCCCATCGGAAACCCAACGCAAACTGCTCGAAAAAGTCTTCGCAGATATCAGCAAGCCAATGCAAGGCGTGATCTTTGATAAGTTGATTGACAGTGGCGTTTTACGAAAAGACGCCGACCCTCAACTTTGTCGCGTCTCTTACATCAGCTTGATGGTGTTTCCTTTTATGGCACCACCAGCACTGCTCGCCATTCATGGCATTGAACTTTCTGAAGCCTTCTTGAACCGATTATTCGAACACAACATACAACTGATGAAACATGGATTTTTAGACTCGGGCGACCAATATGAAGATAAATAAAAAGCTGCTGTTCTTTCCTGCTCTTGCGGTGGGGGTCGTCATTCTGTTTTTGGCGATTAGCCTCAAACCAGATTTGCCCGTAAAACCCGCTGGAGATCGTGCACGGTTGGTCGAGACGATTCCACTTGAGCTGAAAGCGATTGCACCTGTTGCTATTGGCTTTGGTAAAATCGCACCGAAAGTTGAATGGAAAGCGATAGCCGAAGTGACCGGTAAAGTGGTTTACCGTCATCCGCAACTGGAAAAAGGACAAGTGCTGCAAGCAGGAACGGAAATCTTGCGAATCGACCCACTCGATTACGAGTTGAAACTGGTTCAAGCTCAAGCCGATCTCAAATCTGCTCAAACCTCTCTGGCTAAGCTGAACCAAGAAGAAGCGAATCTCAAAAGCACACTCAAGATAGAAGCCAACCGTCTGGTTATCGCCAACAAAGAGTTAGACCGTAAACAAAACCTACGTAAGAAAGGCTTAACCTCGCAATCGGATGTAGATCAGCAAGAGCAAAGCGCGCTCTCTCAACGTAAGTTAGTACTGGATATTGAAAATCAAATTGGTTTGATGCCGGATGAGAAACGAGTCGCGGAAGCCCTAGTTAAAGTTAATGCATCAAAAGTGGATGAGGCCGAACGCTCGCTTGATAAAACCATCATCACGCTTCCTTACGATTTGCGTATTGCTGACGTAGAAATTGAGAAAAAGCAAGTGGTTAACCTCCAACAAACCATGGTGACAGGACATGGTATTGATGTCATGGAAGTGGAAGCTCAACTATCCATTCATGACATGCAAACTTTGGCGGCGAGCATCGGTGAGTTTGTCCGTGATGAATCTGGTATTCCACAACCTGATATGAATGCGATTCATGCCAACATTGAACTCAGCAGCGGTAACCTCTCTGCAAGCTGGCCTGCGAAAGTTGCACGCATCAGTGAAACGGTTGATCCAAGCCAAGCGACTGCCGGTGTGATTCTGGAAATTGAACAAGACTACCGTGCATTAAACCCAACGTCTGCGCCTCCATTGGTGAACGGCATGTTTGTGCGTGCCTTGATTGAGGGACAAGAGAACCCGAGTTGGGTCATCCCAGAGCGTGCGCTTCATGGCAATAAGATTTACCTGATGGGCGATGACAATCGTCTGCAAGTCGTCACGGTTGAAGTGTTATATCGTCGCAATAACCAAGTGGTGATCGATGGTGAACTAGAGCAAGGTCAGAAGCTGATCATCAACGATTTGCTGCCTGCGATTAACGGCATGCTATTGAAAGAGTCACCTGAACAGTCAGAAACGGCTATTGAGGAGTCTGATTCATGATCCGATTCTTCGCCAAGCATCCAACAGCAGCCAACTTGCTGATGCTAACGCTGCTGATATTGGGGATTTCTTCACTTTCCACGATTAAGCGTGAAACTTTTCCTGAGTTTGATCCGCCCTACATCCTAGCTGGTGTGGTTTACCCCGGCGCTTCCCCTCAAGAGGTAGAAGAGAGCATCTGTATCCGAATGGAAGATGCTGTCGATGGCCTTGCCAACATTAAAGAAACTCAGTGTGAAGCGATTGAGGGTTCTGCGCGTCTTATCTTAAAACTGAATGAAGAAGCCGACATTGGGCGCATGTTGGTTGATGTTCAAACCCAGATCAACTCGATAAACGACTTCCCACAAGAGATTGAATCTCCTGTGGTCCAAGAGCTCGATTGGAACGAGCCAGTTGTGGATGTCGCGATCACCGCAGATACCACATGGCCAGAGCTAAAAGCGTATGCCGAACAGCTTAAACGCACGTTAAAAATCGATTACGATGTCTCTTTGGTTGAAGTTGCTGGCTTCTCTGACCACCAATACCGAGTAGAGTTAGACACTCAAGCTATCCGACAACTTGGTTTGAGTGTTGGTGATATTGCGGACCAGATTGGTCGTCAAAACGTCAAGTTGCCAAGTGGTAATGTCGAAACGCCAGATAAGAACTTTCTGATCCGCTTTGACGAACGACGCGTGACGCCGGAAGAGCTTGAGACTATCGTCGTGGGCTCTGGTACAAATGGCTCAATCATCCGTCTAAGAGATATTGCGACGATTACCGACCGGTTTGAATTGGACGAACAGAAAGTCCTCTTCGATGGTCACCCTTCTGCCCTACTAAAAGTCAGCAAAAACAAAGAAGATGACGCACTGCGTATCAAGGAACGGGTTGCTCAATTTGTCGAAGAACAACAAGCTATCGCGCCAGACGGTGTGATGCTACAAATGACCAATGACCTTTCATCCGTGCTTTGGGATCGCCTGACCATGATGGTCAAAAACGGTTGGCAAGGTATCATTCTGGTCTTCGCCACCATGTGGTTGTTCTTTAGTTTTCGCTATTCCTTTTGGGTCGCAGCTGGTTTACCCGTTGCCTTCTTAGGTGGGTTATTTTTGATGGCGCAACTTGGCCTGTCCATCAACATCATGTCTTTGGTCGGGTTACTCATGGCCATCGGTATCATGATGGATGATGCCATCGTTATTGCCGAATCGATTGCCGCTCACCTCGACCGAGGAGAAGAGATCGATGATGCCGTTATCAAAGGAGTGAAAAAGGTACTGCCAGGGGTAATTTCTTCCTTCCTAACTACGGTGTGTATTTTTGGTAGCTTGTTATTCCTGCAAGGTGAAATGGGTGCGGTACTTAAAGCAGTTCCTCAAGTTCTGATCCTCGTTTTGAGTTTGAGTTTGGTGGAAGCCTTCTTGATCCTACCTAACCACCTTTCTCATTCGCTACATAAACAAAAGCAAGAGCGAAAAACACCGAAGTTCAAACAAAAGCTGCTCGCTTCTTTTGAAAACTTCCGCAACACCACCTTGGTCAACGCAGTAGATAAAGTGGTCGAGTATCGCTATGCCTTTATGGGTGGCGTGGTTGCCTTGCTTCTTATCTCCGCGGCCACGTTAGTAGGTGGTTTACTCAAGTTCCAACCCTTCCCTGAATTGGATGGCGACATTGCAGAAGCGCGTATTATTCTTCCTCCGGGTTCTTCTCTGTCTCAAACGGAAGCTGTCGTCGATAAGATCGTCGCTTCCGCTCAAAAGCTAGATAAAGAATGGACAGAGAAAGTGGAAGACGGCAATCCATTGGTTCTACACATTACCAGTCAATTCAACGCTAACGCCGACGCGAATGAATCTGGCCCTCACATTGCCACGGTACGTCTGGATTTGCTGGGCGCCGAGAGTCGTAACACACTCATCGATGAATTTATCGACGCATGGCGTGAAGACATTGGTGAACTTGCCGATCCTATCTCGCTGGTATTTAAACAACCGACCATGGGGCCGGGTGGACGAGCGATTGAAATTCGAGCGAAGCATGATGAACTGGATGCGCTCAAAGCCGCCTCTATCGACATTCAACAATACTTAAATGAGTTTGACGGTGTCCATGGCGTGTTGGATGACATGCGTATGGGTAAAGAAGAAGTCTTGGTAAAACTGCGTCCGGGCGCAGAAGCTTACGGGATTAACGGCCAACTCATCGCCAATCAATTGCGTGCAGCTTTCTTTGGCCAAACCGCAGACGAGATCCAAGTTGGGGTAGAAAACATTTCAATCGAAGTTCGCCTCGATAAAGCACAAGCCGGTGACTTACAGCAATTGGCAAACTTTCCGATTATCTTGTCCGATGGCAGTCAAATCCCCCTCGCAACCATTGCGACTTTGGATTTCCAACGTAATTACGTAAGAATCCAGCGCATTGATGGCTTGAGGACTGTGAGCGTATTCGGCGATATCAACAATACGAAAGCCAACTCAACCGCCATTATTCGTCAGTTCCAACAGGATGAGGCGCCAAAGCTTATGCAAAAGTATCCTGGTCTTCGCTTTGATTTTGAAGGCGAAGCCAAAGATACCGCTGAAACTGGCGCATCAATGGGTAAAGGCTTCTTGCTTGGTTTATTTGGCGTGTTTGCGATTCTGAGTTACCAATTCCGCAGTTATTTGGAACCATTCGTCGTCATGCTTGCGATTCCACTCGCCTTTATTGGCGTGGTATGGGGACACATCCTACTCGGTCACTCATTAAGTATGCCGAGTATGATGGGCTTTGTCTCACTAGCGGGGATTGTGGTGAATGACTCGATTCTGTTAGTTCAGTACATACGCCATCATGTCGATGAAGGGGATAATGTGCACGACTCAGTAGTCAAAGCCAGTCGGGAACGCTTTAGAGCAGTATTCCTGACATCAATGACCACTGCAGCAGGTTTGCTTCCGTTACTGACTGAAACCAGTTTGCAAGCACAGGTTATCCAACCACTGGTTATCTCTATCGTGTTTGGTATTTTCGCATCCACTCTGCTGGTGTTGTTTATGATCCCTGCTGCGTATGCCATTTTAGCTGACTTCGGCCTAGTCCATAAGCACGAAGAAATCTAAAACGACTGATAAGTAAACTTATCAAAATGCACAAGAGCGGCTTAGGTCGCTTTTTGTTCAATACCAATGCGTTAAAAAACACACAATCACTTAACAAACAGAGGGTTATTGTGTCTCATTAAGTGTGAATATGAACAGTTAAGGATTAAGTATGTTGAGTTTTATATAACCAAATCAAATAACCAACACAAGATTTATAATATGTCTTATTGTCAAAAACGGAATTTCACAGAGTAAAAATACACGCAGGCAACACATTCACAATTTAAACTCACGATAATGAAAACATTGATTGAAGAATTAACATTTTAACAATCATTACAACAATGTTAACTTTAGCCTCGTTGGTCGTGCTGGTGGTAAGCCTCTCACCAAGCCTATTGTCAGTTTTATATGGACGTTCGACCACCTCCAAAATGAATAGACACCCAATTTGGTGCCCTTTTTTCGCCCGTGAAAGCATTTTTCGCGGGCTTTTTTCTTTAAGTTAAGTATGAACGCTCTGGATCAACTTTTTTTTGTCAACCTTTCGGATTTGGAGGTAGTATGTGAATCAATAAGCGGAGACAGTGCTAGCAACTCTAAAACATTTTTTTCAAAGATTTCATCCGCGTGTCTTACCCAATCTAAAAACTTTTTTTGAGCAAACATAGGCTCGATTTCATATAAAAATTCAATACTAAAGTAAAACTCATTTTTGATAGGCAAATTGTACACTCTTCGATAGTCTTTTTTATACTCCAAATTTCCTTCTACATATTTTGAAAATGTATTTTCACCAATCTTGATATCTTGGCATTTGATTGGAGGGTAACCACGAAGAAACTCTCCTACAAGGAACTCTTCTTTCGCTCTCTTTTTTTCTTCGTTTATCGGGTCCATTCCCCAACGATGATTTGCGTACGCAATGGCATCATTCATCAACTCTGTATGATCACCTTTTCGAGAGCCGTCAGGTGACTCTACAGCATGATAAAAATCCACGTACTCTTTCTCTATAAATGAAGATAGTTCATTAACACTAGTAATATATTTATCTGAAGATTTAATCCTTAACCGAATATATAAACCACCTTGTTTATTGATTGGTAATAGTGGATTTATTATTTTATTTTGAAAAGAGAAATAAATCGTGGCCAATTTTATAAACTTTTCATGCCGCTCTACTTTTGAATCAATATTGAACCGTTGTAATTCAATAAAATCTTGGTATACATGTCCTTCATATATGTTGTTCGGACACTCAAATGACAGCACTAAGTCATCTATCTGGAATACATTATGTAACAAGTTTGCAAAATCTGGCTTTCCTCGAAAGCCATCTTTATACATTTTAATAAGGCCCATATATCTAACCCTTGTTCTTTAAATATTCATCAATATCTTTTAAACGTTTACTAGCCATATTATTACCAGACATCATCAGTTGTCGTCGATAAGATTCCACACCGAAATAGGGTAATGTATGTGGGCTCTCTGTGACCTCTCCATTCATCACTAATCCCAAGAATTTACAACAACGAACGAGACTACTTGCAGATAATGGAGTTTGTCTCGCAGCAATATTTGGGACAATATCAAAGGGATTCGTTCGGGTTTTTGTGTAATTAACTTTCAAACCAAGCTGCTGTGCATTTTTCCCTATCTTCGTTGTATTTGTTCCCCCTGCATGCACAACGATTTGTTGATTCAATAGTCTTAAGCTCGGATTATTTTTTCTAACATACTCAAGAGCAGAGTTAAAAATAATGGCACCTTGGCTATGCACTGTCCATTTTACTTCCTTACCCTGCTCTGCACATTGTTTCATTACTGCTGCTAGGTGTTGAGCATTGTGCGAAGTAAAACGAGTTTTGTCATAAACACATTCAATAAGGTCCAGCTTCGCATTATCAGAAGGGTTGTGAAACAACGTATACTCTGTTGGCTTATCTTCTTTGTACGCCACCTGCGTATGTACCCCCATCAGTGTCGCCGCTTTCTCATAATCATTCAACATTCCATTTACCGTTGCATGAAGCGTATTGACTTGATGAGTTACTTGAGCTTTAGTGTGGTCCCACTCAGCCAACAATAACTTTGCTTCATCATTGTTCTGCACTCCATTATACTCACCATTTTTACCTGTTTCTTTCTTCACATGATACATTTGGGTTCTTTGATGTGAATGCTTAAAAATAGACTTACCATGCAACTGTCGATCAAAAGCAATATCATGAATTACAACTTTCCCGTCTCTAAGGATACAAGTTAATAAGTAATGATAATTTTTGAAGGGATACCTAGTTCGAAATATTCGAAGCAATGGATTGCGTTTGTGTCTAACTACAGAGGGTGTGCTTGGATTAGATGAAAGAAAATACATTTCTTTGACAACTTGCTTCTGATCATATTCATTCAGAGACGCAAGCATGACGAGGGATTGTCTTGATAAGTATAGTTTTTTATTGCTAAAGAGTGCAGCTGAAAGTCTCACTCTTCCATGTAAGAATTGTTCAACCTCATTAACCGACTTATTATTTAGCCCAATGTAATCAAAAGCCTCTTTCCTTTCAATAAATTCCCAAGTCATTACTAATCCCTCTTCAAATAAAAGTGAACCACATACTAAGGTATTATGAAGGTCAAAAAGGAGATCGGATCTTTTCTAAATTTTAAATATCTAACATCACCTCCACTTTACTGAAATCTACACTTTTAAAAGTTACATCCGCTCCATCCAGCAATAGCTCATCAAACACGCCAACTATTGATAATAAGCTTGAGGATCTGATCTCCACCCATGAAATGAGAAACAAAAAAGCCAGCCTTAAAAGGCTGGCAAGTTGAGCAACAAGGTCAGTGCTTACTGCTAACTAACACCGAACTCGTATTGGATTCATTTTCGTCTGTTAGTCTCTTTTAGCGGCGTTTATGACTTGCTTGCTTTCTCTTTGTGGCACGTTACCTTTACTAACTGTTCTTGCTCATCTTTAATGTTTTTCACGATACGCTCATCACGTGCGTGAATGGCATCCATGTTCATTTGCTGAATATCTGCTATAGCTTCATGTTTCATCTCAGAAAAGTCCTGACGTAAATCTGAGCTCCACTCCTCTTTGTCTAAAGTGTTAGCAGCAGCGATTGGTGATGACATTACAGCAATAAGACTTAGAGTAGATAGAAATACGCTTTTCATAATAAGCTCCTTGAGGATTAGCAGTTAATTTTAATTACAATTTATATATTGCACATACGATGCCAACTTTTATTTTGTTATTTTTCAACAACTTAAATAAAGCCTCATATTCAACGTTATCTTCGTCTGGTAAATTTCGCTAACCAAGTGTCAAATTAACCATGCGAATTTAAAACATTAGAAACATACATATTAGAAATACTTTGTCAGGCAGTTTTCTCATCAGATAATTACGTAACTGCCCACTAAAAAATCACTTTGAATCAAAATGCGGAAACAAAAAAGCAGCCCGAAGGCTGCTCCTAATCGTTAACATCAAGCTTGTTAACTCGATACGCTTGCTTCAACGCTCGACGTCACTGGCGACTTTCTGAAACGATTAATCAAACGATGGATAAACCTCTTAATCGATCTGAAAATATTTTTAATATCTTCAAGCATTAAATACAAACAAGGCACCAACACTAAAGTCAGAACCGTTGCGTACAACACCGCAAAGCCCAAAGCGACAGCCATCGGTATGACAAAACGCGCCTGCAAACTCGTTTCAAACATTATCGGCAATACACCCGCAAACGTCGTTATTGAGGTGAGCGTGATAGCTCGAAAACGAGCACAACCCGCCTCAACAACCGCTTGTTTGATGTTCATACCCTTTTCTCTCACTTGGTTTACGTAATCTGTCATAACCAGAGAGTCGTTGATAACCACGCCAGCAGCGGCGATCAAACCAAATGTCGACATCATACTGATGTCTAAACCTAGCCAGAAATGGCCCCAAATCGCCCCCGTCAGACTAAACGGAATGACGGACATTACAATCAAAGGTTGGGTATAACTTTTTAACGGTACAGCTAACAAGATGTAGACGATGATCATGCCTGCAATAAAGAACAAAATCTGTTCATTACGCTGCGCAGCCTGCTCTTCAATATCACCGCCCAATTCTGTTTTCACAGTTGGGAAGGCTTGCTTCATGTCCGGTAAGATATTGTCGTCAATGACCTTCACGATTTCTTGAGGTTCAACCAATTCTTCGTCTATGGAACCATAAACATAAACGGTTTGATACCCGCCTTCACGTCGAATGCTACTCACGCCCGGCTGCTCGTTGATCTTCACCACATCACCTAGCATGACCTTCTTACCTGCTGGTGTTGTAATCACAGCGTAACGCAATGATGAGAATGCTTCACGCGTCAATTGCGGGTAACGCACCATAACTTTAATTTCTTCACCATCACGAATAATGCGCTGTGCTTCGCCACCATAAAAGCTGCCACCAACTTGCTCTGCGATCATGGTGAGATCCAGACCGAGATCGTACGCTACAGGCGCAAGAGACAGGAGTACTTCTTTGCTTCCAGAATCAATAGAAGACGAAATATCATATAACCCTTCTTCCTGCTGTAAACGCTCTATCAAGTAACGCCCAGCCTCGTTGAGCTCATTGATGTTAGAACCAAACAACAAGTAACCAAACTCATCTCTGTCACCACCACCCGCACTCTGCTCGCGGATTTTGATGCTCTTCATACCTGGAATAACAGGCATAGCTTCACGCCAACGTCGAGCCAGTTCAAATGTATTGAACGGGCGTAACTCTTCATCAACCAGAGGTACTAATACACGACCTTCGGTGCGGCTTCTGTTGTACGACAGCACATCACGAATCATTCCTTGACCATGTTCTGCAATGGTCTCAGATTCGATCTTTTGCATGACACGTTCAATAGTCTTGAGTGCACTGATTGTCTGCTCACTTGAAACGGTATCATTCATTTCAATAGTGATCGCAGGATAGTCAGTCGGCACTTTAGGGTTAGGGATCACCCGAACATAATTCGCGTTGATCAAAGCCGCGCTGATCAGCAGTAAACCACAGAACACTGCAAACACTGTCCAGCGCCAATGGGTGCATGTTGTTACAAAGTTACGATACGGACCGTTTACAAAGCCGAAGAAACGTTGGTTGAAACGATCTCGCCATCCACCAGGTTTGACTGGTTTAAAATGGGTATGCGCAAGGTGTGCAGGAAGGATCAGCTTCGATTCAATCAAACTGAAGATCAAACAAAGAATCACGACCCCCGCGATACCATAAAAGAAGGCACTATCAATACCGCTAGACAACAAGAAAGGGGCAAACACAGCAATTGTGGTTAACACACCGAAAGTGGCTGGTGTGGCAACACGTTTTACACCACGAACCACGTTTTCGACGCCACCGCCCTTTTCTTCGATTTCACTGTACGCACTTTCTCCCATCACGATGGCGTCATCAACTACAATACCGAGCACCATAATGAAGGCAAAAAGAGACACGATGTTTACCGTGATCCCTAATGCAGGCATCATCATTACGGCACCGAGAAAACAGACAGGTAGCCCAATCATTACCCACATAGCCAAGCGGAAACGTAGGAAAATGGTCAGCATAATCGCGACTAATGCAGCGCCTTGCAGCAAGTTTTTCAACATCATGTCGAGACGCCCATTTAAATAATAAGTAGTATCAACTAAAACTTTGAGCTTAACATCCTGCGGTAATGTCTTGTTTTTTGCTTCAATATAATTACGAACGGACTGTGCAACAGGGATAATGTTCTGATCACGAGTTGCTTCAACAGACATGTAGATCGCATTTTGCCCTGAGTATTCAAAATAGCGCTCTTCTTCCGTAAAACCATCTTTGATCGTGGCGATATCTTGCAGTAAAACCTTCGCACCATTTGCGCCAAGCTTTACAGGAATATTTCTAAACTCATCACCACGGTAGTATTGGTTTTCAATCCTTACTGCAATCATCCCTGAATTTGTTTTTACTTCGCCCGCAGAAAAGTTGGCCGAGTAACGGCTGATCGCGCTGCTGATATCGCTCAACGTCAGGTCGTATTTACGAAGAACAAGTGGATCCACTTCAATCGCTATTTCTTCTTCTGGCGCACTCAGATACACCAGCATGACGTTTTCTAACTGAAGTAATTCATCTTCGATTTGCTTAGCAATCGGTTTAAGCTCCTCGAGCGGTCGGTCCCCAACTAACCCCATTTCGATTACATCTTGGCGCCATTCAACTTGGTAGACATTGATTGGTTCCATACCCGCTGGTAAGTTAGACAAAGTATCAATACGTTGGTTTACATCATCTAAGACACGCTTGATATCGGCATTAACGTCTACCTCGATAGAAACATACGCGCTACCTCTAGAGGCCGTTGAGACTGCTTTTTTAATCCCGGTGACGTCTTTAATCGATTCCTCGACCTTAACGAGAATACTCTCTTCTATCTCTTGAGGAGAAGCGCCAGGATAAGTCGCACGAACATCAATGTAGTTCACCTCAATATTCGGAAACATCTGCCTTTGAATAAAGAGAAAACTCACCACACCCATGATAATGATGAACACCATCAAAAGGTTGGCAGCGACGGGGTTATTCGCAAAATAGGCAATTAAGCCCTTTTGTTTAGTATCTTCCATGACAAACTCCTACTTACTGTACGACGGTTTCGGAGTCGTCACTCTTTTTTGCGATTTGTACCGCCATGCCTTTTTGAGGGTACTCGGGCAAGGTCAGTACCAACTTATCACTTTGCTCTAAGCCTTCGCCCACCAGCAAAAACTCACCTTCTGCTCTCAAAACCGTGACAGTTCTGGGTTGAAGTTGATTATCGCCATTCACCACCCACACGGTACGGTTTTTAACTAATTCCTGTGGCAAGCGGTAGATGTGCTTAAGTTCCTTACCAGTGAAGCTCACTTCAACGTAGGAGCCGAATTTAATTGGAGGCTGCTGGTTATCGACACCGTATGGGTCCGCGATTTGAATGACCATGTTAATCATTCGGGTAGCACTATCAATCATGCCTAAATCACGAACTACTCGACCTTCTCTAGTGGTAGAAAACACACCTTGCTGCGTCACTGTCGCAGTGAGTTCACCAATGGATTCGGGTAAAAATGCACTATCAAAACCGGCAATGGGTACGTGCACCTCTGCCACTTCGATGTTGTTTAACGTGGCAACTCGAGAACCAGATGTAACAAATTGACCAACACCAATATCACGCTCAACAACCAGCGCATCGTAAGGTGCAACGACTTTGCAATTTTCTAACTCTCTTTTTGCTCGTTTGAGTGCCGCTTGAGCCGACTTCACTTGGGCTTGTGCGCTCAAAACGTGAGGTTTGCGTAAATACAGATCCGTCACTTGCTTATCGCTCAGTCTCTTTGCCTGACGTTTTGCCACTTCGGCTTTCGCTTGTTCCTCAATCAAGTTTGCGCGTGCACTAGCTAAATCGGCTTCAGCTTGTAGAACCGACGCTTCATAGTTGTCACTTTCAATTGTGAAAAGAACCTCTCCTCGTTTCACGATGCCACCCGTTACAAAATTCGGGTGCCAACTTATCACTTCACCACTGACTTGCGCGGAAAGGTGTGTTTTTTCAAAAGGGACTAATTCACCGTGACTGGTAATCACCACTTTGTGATCAGTAGGAAAAAGAGAAGAAGCCTGAACAGTAGGTTCTGTAATTGCATCTTTGGTTGACTCTTTTTCCGGCGCAGTTGCGGCAATTGCAGCATATCCTGCATAAGAGCCTCCAACGACGGCGAAGGGTAAAAGCCAACGTAATATGGGTTTTGCTAACATCGAAAATCCTTTTTTATTGTTGTTTTCAACACCACACTTTTATTCAGTCCATTGCTCCCGGTAAGCATGGTGGTGAGAGAATTGAATTTGAATAAACATCAAAGCGGCGCTTGCCTAGTCTTTTAAGCAGCAAACTAGATAGTTATTGCCAATTCAAAGTTAATAAAATTAACAAAAAATTAACCAACTGCGCAAGTTGCTCTGACTTAACTTTTATTCTAAACAGCAAATGACATGCCAAGCATTTATTTATTAAAAATCATATGGTTATATAAAAATCATTATTTTGTCCAGTGTGCTATTGGTCATAATCACCAGATATTAGTGATTATGACCAATACGGCCATAATGATAATTAAAATAAATGATTATCTGCGCTCTAAAAGTTGAACTTAGTGCAGGCTCTATGGCAATTCATTGATTAATCGCTCGTTATCAAACGGTTCTGGGTGCATGTGGCGTCAGCTTAAGTCTATAATTTGGAGTAGGTAACACTCTGTAAGACAAGGAAATGTGCTTTGTTACAAACACTCGCCAAGTTGCTCTTCCCCTCGCTGCTCACTATTTTATCGGCATGCTCATCCGTATCGTTGAATGACGCCAGTGAAAAGTCCACCAGCTTTCAGCTCGGTTATCAAAAGGATTCTGTTCTTGCGCAGTACTTTGAAGCTTACGGGAGAGATCCTAAGTCCATAACTGGCTTTGCACCGTTAAATCAGGGACACGATGCCCTTCTTGCTCGAACCTCTTTGATCGAGTCCGCCCAGAAAAGTCTTGATCTTCAATACTATATTTACCGTGGTGACGAAACGAGTCAGCTAATAACGTGGCGCTTGTATGAAGCGGCAAAGCGTGGTGTTCGAGTAAGGCTGTTGCTTGACGATATGCAAAAGCGAAACGACGATGTGATGGCTGCCCTCAATGCACATCCTAATATAGAAATCCGCTTATTTAACCCGCATCAGTATCGCGACTCCCGTTGGTTCGCTCTTGCTAGCGATTTTGAACGTCTTAATCGTCGTATGCACAATAAGTCTCTGATTGCAGACAGTGTTTCCGCCATTGTCGGAGGTAGAAATATCGGCAATGAATACTTCTCTTTTGAATCGCAAGTTGAGTTTGGTGATTTTGATCTTCTGCTCTATGGTGAGGCGGTACAACAAACTGCCGATCAGTTCGACCTCTACTGGAATAGCGCCTATTCGATACCAATGGAATGGATTACACCGAATTCACAGCAAATTACCGACCAAGCGATTCAAAAGCAGGTCAATAAACTCCGGTTAGAGGAAAAGTTTTCAACCGGCCGCTATGACTTCACTCAACTGGATATGTACCAAGATCTAAAACAAGGCAAACTCAAGCTCTACTGGGGAGAAGCGAAAGTATGGTTTGACCTGCCCGATAAAGTCGCGACCCGAGAGAGCCAACTTATTGATAATTTAACGGAACTGGTTAAAAGTGTTGAGGATTCATTTGTGCTCATTTCTCCCTATTTCGTTCCAACTGAAACAGGTACTCAAGCATTAAGTAACGCGGCCAAGCGAGGCGTTGATATCACGATTGTGACCAATAGCCTCGCGTCTAACGATGTGTTTGCCGTGCATGGTTGGTACGCAAAATATCGAAAAGATCTACTCGAAGCTGGAATCAAGCTTTGGGAAGTAAAAGCGAGCGCGAAACTCAAAAGTAAGTGGAGCCTCACGGGGAGTAGCAGAGCAAGTTTACACGCTAAAGCAATGACGATTGATAACAAAACACTTTTCGTTGGTTCGATGAACTGGGACCCACGTTCGGCCGCTTTGAATACCGAAATGGCCGTTGTTATCGAACAGCCAGAATATGTGCAAATGTTTCTAGAACAACTGCCGAATCAACTGTCGAGTAACGCCTACGCCTTAACTCTGCGCGACGGGGACATTGTCTGGACCGACGTAAAAACAGGCGAAGAATACGACTCCGAACCAGAAGCAGGAGTATGGCGAAAAATGGGCGCTTGGTTCTCCGGAATATTACCGATTGAAGATCAGCTATAACAGCTGCCAATACTGCAAACCTCCCCAGTCAAGCAAAACAAAATGGACGCTAGTTTTGGGCAGGGGACACAACCAATATAAGGAAGTTCAATGCCAGCGCAATGGAATGAATACTATCAGAAAATTTTAAGCCAACCTCACCGCCCAAACGTGGAAAATGCCCTGAACCTACTTAAGATAGAAGGCAAAGTCGCTCTCGATATTGGCTGCGGAATAGGTCGAGACAGCCACTTTCTCCTCGAACAGGGATTTAAGGTTCACGCATGTGATAGCAATGAAAATGCAGTAAAAACTTGTTTAACACGCTTTGAAGGTAATAAACGATTTTCGGTTTCGCAGTGCTGTTTTACTGAATTTAATTACCCTAAGTGCAGCTTGGTTATCGCAAATGCCAGTTTGTTCTTTTGCCCTGACACAGGCTTCAAACAAGTCTGGACAAAAATAGACAGCGCATTACAACCGGGCGGTATCTTCTCCGGCGATTTCTTGGGAGTGAAAGACTCCTGGGTTACCTCCGAAATGCACCCAAACATTACCGCATTAACAAAAAAGGAAGTGGAAAGCTTATTCGAAGGTTACGACCTCATTTCATTGCATGAAAGAGATGAAGACGGGACCACTGTAGTCGGAAGCCAAAAACATTGGCACATGTTTAGTGTGACCGCTCGAAAGCGCTAAAAATGGTCTCTCAGTAAAGAAAGCAGCACTTCAAATCAGTGCTGCTATCAGAGATTAATTGACGGGATACACCACTTCAAAACGCTCTAAAACCAGCGTACGTTTCTCATGCCAAGCGATGTTCAACTCATCGCATTCAGCTTTAAAAAATGCAGTATGAGCATCACCCCACCAGTTTAAGGTTCTATCACCTTCGCCTTCTGCGAAGGCAAACTCTGCGGTTACATCCTCATATTTGCATGTACTTACGTCAGTAATTCGTATCACGCAAACCGGGTCCCCATCCCAATTCGTCACTACTTGTAAATGACCGACTTGGGGCATGATTTCACCATGCTCTCGATACCAAAGCTCCAAACTGCACGATGCAGTTTTCTGTCCAATACGAACCAAATCTGCGCATACATTCGCGTTGTATTCATCGGCACAATAATAGTCAGCACTGACTGATGGTACAGCTTCCCTTTGTTCTGGTGATAATAATTCTAGGAATTGTTCTAAGTAATCCTTAGCTCGCGCGTCCATGCTCACTCCATTAATCATAAATTCGCAAGGAGGATAAAAGATATCACAACAAATAACCATCAGGAACAAACTGAAAAACAACAAGAATATGACTTCTACGAAGACGACTGTTATTTCTTTTGTAATAACTTTGCTAAACGTTTGTGCTATTTGCTATTGTTGCATGGTCTATCTGTACTCTTCTCGTGAAAGGACGTTATATGCGCTTATTTATTGGTATTTTTTTCTCGCTGATACTTGCCTTGCCAACAATGGCATCGGAGGAAAAGTATTCAGAATCGGATCTGTTAGATAGACCATTAATGGAACGCTATATTTTAGATGAACTAAAAGCGCTGCGTCAGGACTATCAAAGCCTAGAAAAGCGAATGATCACAGAGATCACCGATCGCGAGCTAACGGTCGCAGATAAATCGTTGAACTATGCCAACGTGACCGTTACATACTTCTTCTACATCATTGCTGGTGTCGCATCGCTGATTGCCTTTGTCGGATGGCAATCTCTGCGCGAGTTTAAACACAACACCAAAGAGATGGCTGATAAACGATTGGAGAAGATCGCCCAAGAATACGAGAAAAAGTTTGTCGCCCTTGAGCGAGATTTAAAACGCAAAACTCGCATTATCAGCGAAAACAACAAAGAGATTGAGAAAATCAACGAGATCCATAACTTATGGCTACGTGCACAAAGCTCTCAAACTCCAGAACAACGTATTGAGATCTATGATGAAATCTTATTAATTCGTCCAGGTGATTTAGAAGCGTTGACTTACAAAGCCGACGCAGCGATGGAAATCAACGAATACCATTGGGCACTTAGCATTTGTAACCGCGTACTTGAAGTCGATTACACCAACGGCCCTGCACTGTATCAACGCGCGTGTGCATACTCTCGCCTTGGTATCGAAGAGCAAGCTATTGAAGACTTGGAACGCGCAATTGAATACAGCCCATCCATTCGTGATTTACTTGCCGAAGAACGAGACCTCGAATTGCTGCACGGTAATGAGCGTTTTGAAAAGCTCTTACATCTAGCAAGCGAATAATGGAATAAACAGCATGAGCAGCCACTTTAATCTAGAAGACGCTAGCCAAGTATTGGTTGGCGCTTTTGCCCTAGCAGTCCCGATCTCATTTTCGGAGGAAGCGTGGCGATTGGGTGAGAGCCTACCAATGGCAAACTTGCTCATGCTGTTAAGTCTTTCTGTCATTTTCCTCAGTTTTTTCGCGTATCAAAGCGTGTTTCAAAGCCACATCAAGAATCGCGTATCCATCTTTATTTTTCGTGTGGTTATCGCGTACCTCATTGCGGCAGTTGTGGTAGCGTTAGTTCTTTTCTGTCTTGATAAGCTGCCACTCATGAATGAGCCTTTGGTTGCGATAAAGCGCGTTATCGTCATCACAATGCCTGCTTCGATGGGCGCGATCGTAGTCGACAGTTTCGACAAAGAATAGAGATAATCGCTACTCTTCTTCTAACGTTAAGTTCGACCCCGAGTGGTCTTTCCCTAATACATCTTCTGGGTTTCGCAGTGCGCAGGTTTCTAACGACAAGCACCCGCAGCCAATGCATCCGCCTAAATCGTTTTGCAACGCTTTAAGTTTTTGAATCTTTTGTTCTAACTGTTCATGCCAATGGCTTGCCATTTCTTCCCATTGCGCTTTGTTAGGGGCTTGGTGTTTCGGCAGTTCATCTAACGCATGTTTAATTTCTTCTAACGACAACCCAACTTGCTGCGCTGCTTTGATCACCGCAACACGGCGCAACACACTGCGATGGTAGCGACGCTGATTACCTTGATTTCTCCAACTCGAAATCAGTCCTTTTTGCTCGTAAAAATGTAGGGCAGATACTTTCACTCCAGAACGTTTTGCCACTTCTCCTACGCTGATTTCCATCCTTGACTCCCTGTATATCAATTTTGTTAAAAAAACGCTTTACCTCAAGTTTACTTGAGGTTTTAAAGTTGCACCATCTTAATTAACGCTAAACCCCGGCGAGCTCAAGATAATGTGTTCAGCGCGAACGACTTGGTTGTTAAACACAAGACAGTTGGACATCAACCTTTTGAAATACATCGGGAGTTAGAGGCAAACATAATGAAAAATAAAACTCAGCCGTACTTAGCTGGCCGCTTCTTCGACAGTATCTCCTCTGGCTTATTCATGATGGCGCTGCCATGGGTCATGCTTTCCGAACCTAACATGGGTACATTCGTCGCTTTAGTTTCTCTGAGCTGCACCGCGATTTCTTTTCTAGCAACGCCTTTCTTTTCCACTTTAATTGACCGACATTCACGCAAAGTACTACTCGTGCTCAATCAATGGTTTCAATCGGGTATGGCTTTGGTGGTGTTCATTGCTTATTGGTTAGGGTTTGAGTCACACTGGTTGCTGGCTTTTGCGCAATTGGTGTATTGGGTTTCGAGTAATTTTGCATGGACGACCAACAATGCCTTCACCCAAGAAAATTATCAGCACCATGAGTATGCGAAAATTTCGGGTCAGCAAGAAATTGTAATGCAATCCACAACCCTCGGAGCTGGCGCGTTGGGTATTGTTTTGCTTGAAATGTGGGGTATGAAAGAGTTTGCTTTGTTTGCGGCCAGCGCCTCTGCGTTAGCAGCGATGTTCTATATTCTGACGCCTTATACCCAACAATTAAGGGCGTCAAAATCCGTTGCTTTCATCGCGCAACTCAAAGAGAGCAAACAAATATTCCGTCTCGAACCCCGATTTTATGGCTTTATTCTGCTCTCTTGCCTCTCTTATCCTGCATTGACGTATTTGAGCAAACTGGTGCCGATTTGGTTTTCTGAACAAGGCATCTCTGGCGATTGGTTTGCAGGGTTCAACATCAGTTTTGGCCTCGGCTCGTTGCTAAGCGGCTTTATTGTCACCAAAGTGCTAAGCCGTGCCTCCCATAGCCACATTATGTTCGCTTCGATGGTTATGGTCTCTTTTGCGCTTATCGGGATGAGTTTTGCGATGAGCCCGCTGACCATCTTATTGTTTACGGCGCTGTTTGGCGTATTTAACGCGCTAAATCGCATTGCGAGAGTCAACTGGATGCATCACACCGTAGCGGTTCATCAACGAGGTCGCGTCGATGGCGGCATCAGCATGTTTGCCACCACCATTCAATCTCTCAGTTACGTCCTGATTGCAATATTGAGTCATTACGAACTAACACAATACGGTTTTGCAATCGCAGCCGCTGTCATGGCATTAGCAGTGATTTTGATGGGATTACTCAGCCGAGACGTCGAGCCGTTTAACGACCTGCCCCTTCATGCAGCAGCAAAGTGAAGCATAGAAATTGAGAAGTTGAGAAATTGAAAAAGCGAGATAGGAAGGCAACCAACATCGTCTTCCTATTTTTTACGCCAGCACTTTTGCCTCTATCGCTTATCAGCAAGGTTGGGTATTCTGAGGTGACCAACATGAGCAGAGAGAAATCGCAGTGAACTTAAGGCAATTAGAAGTCTTTTACGCCATTATGCAAGCAGGAACGGTGTCAGGCGCGGCTCGCTTACTGCACGTTTCCCAACCTAATGTCACTCGAGTTCTCGCCCATACAGAACAACAACTGAGCTTCGCTTTATTTGAGCGTGTAAAGGGCCGTCTCGTTCCAACTCAAGAAGCCAAAGCCTTATTGCCAGAGGCTGAAAAAGTCTATCAACAACTCGGACAATTTCGCTCTCTGACCAACAAAGTCAAACAGGGAACTCAACATTTACGAGTTGGTGCTCCGCCTGTTTTGGCCGCACACTTGTTAACGCCGACTGTCGCGTTGTTGTCGAAAGAGCACAGCATCTCCTTTGAGCTCTTAACGGCCAATCGCGATGAGCTGTGCTCAGGTTTACTGAAACATGAATTGGATGTCGCCATTGCGTTCGGTGAAGAAACGCCACCAGCGATCATGGGACACATGTTATTAAAAGAAAACTTGGCGCTAATTGCCCCTAAAAGCGCAGCGATACCCACAGAAAAAACCGTCACTTTAGAAGAACTCATCAGTCACGATTTACCCATTATCGGTTTAGATAGCCGAGACCCTCTGGGCTTATTGCTGCATCAAACCTTATCGGCGCGTGACGAGCATTATCAACATGCCATTACCGTCCGCAGCTACTCCGCGGCGGCTGAACTGGTGAAAAACGAAGCAGGATTCGCGATTGTAGACCCTTGGACTGCAAAACAATATCGCCAAGATAATGCCGTTTCCGTGCATGCTTTGGAGCCAAATATGTCCTTCTCTGTCTCTATTTTATTCGCAGAGCACACACCTCAATCCATTGCGACAAAGCAATTTATCACCGCCCTAAAACAACAGATGGTTTAAAGGTATAACCTGAAGTTATACCTGCCTAACAAATAAGCATTCGGTTTCCTAAATCAGTCTGGCTACATTAATGAGCAATAACGATGACGAAGGGAACCATCATGCAAATTGCTCAACCTTACCTACTTTTTCTTGGCGATGTAACCGATCCACTCGCAGCAAAAACCGCGCGTGGCATATATCAATGGCGACCTGAGATTTGTCTTGGCCAAATCCGCCTGACGCCAGAAACCGTATCGCTTGGTTTAACCGACATGACACTACAACAAGCGCAGCAGCAAGGAGCAAAAACGCTGGTGCTTGGCACTGCAAATCCAGGAGGCGTCATTCCCGAAGCTTGGCAAGCAACCTTACTTGAAGCGGCAGAGATGGGATTTGAAATTGCATCGGGCATGCACCAACGTTTGGCGGAACTTTCTCCTCTTGCCGATCTAGAACAACGCGGATTAACCAAACTGTATGATGTTCGCCATTATGATGCCCCGCTCAAGGTCGGCAATGGCAAAGCTCGCGCAGGCAAGCGAGTACTTACTGTAGGAACAGATTGCTCCGTTGGCAAAATGTACTCTGCCCTTGCCATTGAGCATGCATTGAAGCGTAAAAACTGTCGTGCAGAGTTCAAAGCAACGGGTCAAACCGGAATTCTCATCGCAGGCAGTGGCATTTCGATTGATGCTGTAGTTGCCGATTTTATCTCCGGCGCAGTAGAAGCGATCAGCCCTGAGTTCACCGATCACGATTGGGACATCATCGAAGGGCAAGGTTCATTGTTTAACCCTTCATTTGCTGGCGTAAGTTTGGGCTTACTTCACGGCGCACAAGCTGACGCTCTGATACTGTGCCATGAGATTGGTCGCCCGCACATCCGCAACTTACCACATGTGAGCTTGCCAACCATTGAACAAACGATAGAAGCGAATCTGGCCGCTGCTCGCCTAACAAATCCAAACGCTCAATTAGTGGGTATTTGCTTGAACACTTCGGCGATCAGCGAAGAAGATGCAGCCCAGCTATGCCAGGATTGGAGCGACAAATACCAGGTGCCCGTCACCGACCCTGTGCGTTTTGGCGTTGATGCGGTTGCAGATAGGCTCCTTACGATTTAAGAAACATTTACGGTTTAGAAAATAACTGCGGTTTAGGGAAAACTAGTGAGATGAAAATTCATGTAGAACCCGTCACGATTGCCATGGTGACACCATTTCGCATCTCTCGCGGCAGTCGGACAGAGTGCCACGTAGTCCGCGTGACAATTGAACATCGAGGCATGACAGCCCAAGGTGAATGCACGCCATACCCTCGTTATGGTGAATCGGTTGAATCGGTGATTAAGACGATTTCTCACGCCGCGCATGAACTGCAAAGTTTGTATGCCAAAGGCGAAGCTGATGTCATGGTTCTCAAAAGCCAGCTTCAATCGTTATTGCCCGCAGGGGCGGCAAGAAATGCATTGGATTGCGCCCTTTGGCATCTTCACGCGCTTTTGAGCCACAAGCAACAGGTTCACGACCTCTTTACGTTACCAGAGGCGATTGTGACGGCGATGACGGTTTCTATCGACACGCCGCAAGCGATGGCAAAACAGGCGCAAGCTTACCTTAGCCAAGGCGCAAAACTGCTTAAGGTAAAACTGGATGGTGAAAACGTGATTGAGCGCGTTGCAGCAGTACGCGATGCCGCGCCGCACGCGCAAATTGTTTTAGATGCGAATGAAGCATGGCAAAGCCTCGATCTCGCGACGGTATTTGCTCAACTCGAACCGCTAGACATCACCATGATCGAACAACCGTTGCCACAAGACTGCGATGACGTACTCGCCAGCATTCCGCACCCCATTCCACTTTGCGCCGATGAAAGTTGTCACACCAGAGAGCAATTACATCAGCTGGTTGGCAAATATGAAATGGTGAACATTAAGCTAGATAAAACTGGCGGACTCACTGAAGCACTATTATTATCCGACGACGCCCAAAAACTCGGTTTTAGCCTCATGTCCGGTTGTATGTTGGGGACGTCGCTGGCGATGCGAGCCGCGTTACCTATTGCAGCTCAGGCGAGCGTTGTCGATCTTGATGGCCCGGTGTTACTAGGACAAGATGTAACGCCAAGCTTGGTTTATCGCGACGGCGAAATCGTTCTTTCCAAATAGCCTAAACAATCCAGAGGTTTTGCTCCAAAAGTCAGAACCTCTGAGTTTATGATCTCGATTAAAAAACAATCAGCCCCATCATGAAATAAGTCACATAAATTATACGGTTATTACGGCATGCTAAGATTACAGTGGTCCAAGAAGGTGGTCTTATGCATCGAGTCATCCGAAAAATGACATGGAAGACGAATAGGCGGTAATCCCGCCCTACTCCAATGCAGTGCGTGGGTTTCTATAGCAACCCACTTCCTAGCAATTCGTAGGTTTTTCACGCCATCTTGCAAGGAGGCTCTATGCCTATCAATAAAATACGCAATATCGCTTTTGTCGGCCAAACCGGGACCGGTAAAACCACGCTGATAGAAAAACTGCTCTTTACCTGTGATGCCACGCACCATTTAGGCAGCGTAGAAAAAGGCGATACCGTTACCGACTTCGATCCTCAATCCATCCAATATCAACACAGTATTGAAGCAACGCCAGTCGCACTGCGCTGGAATAAACACCGGCTCAATGTCATCGACACTCCGGGACAAAACGAGTTACTTGGCCGTACTATCAGCGTTTTTCCTGCCGTTGAAACATCCGCCCTTGTCATCGACCCTCAAACACCGCTTAACCAAACTTCCGATCGCTTATTCACCTTTGCAAAAGAGCAGCAAAAATGTCAGATGATCATCATCAATAAGCTCGATAACCACGGTAATCAGTTAGAGAGATTGATGGAGAACATCGTTGAGCATTTTGGGGACCACTGCTTGCCGATCAACTTACCTTCGGCTGATGGGGAATCTGTAGTTGACTGCTATTTCGAACCAGAATTGGGACGAGAAACCTTACTTGCAACGGTAGATGAAGCTCATGAGACCCTAATTGACCAAGTTATCGAAGTCGATGAAGAACTGATGGAACTGTATCTGGAACAAGGCTCCGAACTCACCGCAGAGCAACTGCATGATCCGTTTGAAGAAGCACTAAGAACTGGACATGTGATTCCGGTCTGTTTTGTCTCAGCACAAACCGGCACGGGCGTCGAGTTGCTGCTGCGCACCTTGGCGGAGATCATGCCCATGCCAAACGAGGGTAACCCTCCTCAACTGGAAAAAAACGGCAAAAAAATCAAAGTAAATTGCGAAACCTTAGAGCACACCGTCGCACACGTGTACAAAGTCAGCGTCGACCCATATATGGGAAAACTTGCCTACTTACGTGTGTATCAGGGGGAAATCAATGCGGGCAGCCAGCTTTATATTGGCGAAAGCAACAAGGCATTTAAAGTTGGGCACTTATATCAACTGCAGGGCAAAGATAGAACCGAGATCCCTCGCGCGCTTGCGGGCGACTTCTGCGTTTTAGCCAAAGTGGATGATCTCGAATTCGATTCAATCGTTCATGACTCTCACGAAGAAGATGGAGTTCAACTCAAAACGTTGGATCTTCCTGACTCCATGTATTCTTTGTGCTTGAAGCCTCTTAAGCGTGGAGATGAGCAAAAATTAGGAGATGTGCTGAATAAAATTGCCAGTGAAGATCCTTCGCTGCGCATCGAACATCGCGCTCGCACCAACGAAACCATCATCAGCGGCCAAGGGGAGTTTCACCTCAAAGTCGCATTAGAAAAGATGGCGAACGTGTACAAACTGGACGTCGAAACCTGCCAACCAAGCGTCGAATACTTTGAAACCATCACCAAACCTGCCGAAGGGCATTATCGACACAAAAAACAAAGTGGCGGTGCAGGCCAGTTTGGTGAAGTGCAATTGAACGTTCGTCCACTCGAACGTGGTGCCGGATTTAAGTTCATCAACAAAGTGGTGGGTGGCGCCATCCCAACCGCGCTCATTCCTGCTGTTGAAAAAGGTATTTTGCAAGCGTTAGAGGAAGGCGCGATTTCTGGCAACCCAATTAAGGATGTGGAAGTCACCGTTTATGACGGTAAATATCACTCCGTCGATTCGAAAGAAATTGCGTTTGTCATCGCAGGTAAGAAAGCCTTTTTAGATGCGATTAACAACGCCGATCCTATTGTGCTGGAGCCAATTGTCCAAATGGAGTTACACGTCCCAACCACAAACGTCGGTGACGTGTCTGGGGATTTGTCAGGTAATCGAGGATTAATAGAAGGCACCGAACCGATTGATAGCCAATTCACGTTGTTGAAAGCCAAGTCACCAGTAAACGAGCTGCAAGATTACGCTCGTCGATTACGCTCCATCACCGGTGGCGAAGGCAGCTTTAGTATGACCTTAAGCCATTACGAGCCCGCGCCACCAGCAGTGCAGAAGCAAGTCTGCCAAGGCAGTGCACAACAAGGTTAATTCCCTACGATTCAAATCAATCATACAAATAAAAAAGCGCCCTCATTTTGAGGGCGCTTTTAGGTAAAAGAAAAATTATTTATCGAGAGACAAACCTATCTGACTGATTTTGCTTTCAAACTCTTCGATGCTGTTCGCTTTGTAAGTCGGAGCACCGTTAAAGTAGCGCGGTTTCTCTGGCAGCATCGCATTTTTCAGCTCTTGTTCTTGGTCGATATTGTCATGGTAAACCGTTACACGATTTGGAATATCCTGCTTCATTACAGCCATTGTGGTTCTCCTTTATTAAGACGAATAGTAAGCGTAGAACGAATTTATCGGAGTACAGGCGTAACTGTGTAAAATTTAGACACCAACGACAAAATCATATTTAAACAGTTGCATTTAATATTTTTGAGGCACTTTGTCGTGGCTATTGGCAAACGTGAGTGCAGCGATTAAGGTGAGCTCTCTCTACATGAAGACAGGAAGTCCGGTGTCGCAGCAAGAACTCAACCAAATGGGCAGTGCCAAAGTTTTTCTCATCGAAAAAGATGGCGTCCAAGTAATAGAAAAACGTAACCCTACTCAAATAGAAGTGACGTTTTATCAACGCTATGCCGAACAGTTTAACGCGCTTGGAATACACGTACCGCGCTTGATTCAATTCGACGACCAGAAAAACGTTCTGCACATTGAATACGTTCCCCACGCAGTCGAGCAAGCATTCTTACTTGAAGATGGTCGAGTCATTGAACAACTCGTCAAACTGCACCAACTTCCACCAACATCAGATGGTATTTATCACCGCCACCAGTGGACACCACAAGCGACTCAACAAGCACTCGCTACACTTGAACTGGGCTCAGAGACAGAACAGTTCTTCCACAACCTCCAACAACGATCGGCGCACCTTTTCGATGGGCAGAACTTGATCTCCGGAGACTCGAATGCTGGAAACTGGGGACAGCGCGAAAATGGCGAACTAGTGCTGTTCGACTGGGAACGCTTTTCTACAGGGCATGTCGCGATAGATTTAGCGCCGCTCATCGAAGGCATGGGCACATTTGATGATTACTTGAAGGTGGCAGGCAGATATATAAAGTGCGCCGAGAAAGGTGAAACAACAGAATTGGCGCGCGATATCGGACTAGCAAAAGCGTGGATCGTTGTCGAGGTAGTCAACATACTGGTCTCCAGAGAGAATCCGCAGACCAGCAAGTATTTGGACTGGTTTCGGCAAACCTTGCCGCAATGGGCCAAAAGCCTTAGTGCTCAGGTGATGAGTTAGGCTCTGAGATTTGATGTAAACGCCTTTCAGGTTCTGCGCATGAGGTTTCGCAGTTGCATACTTTATCAACACCGACGTTGTTTAAACCGCCGCAACTTCCTTGAATGCGCTTGTTGTGAAAAATGACGCCAAGTGACATCAACAAAATGATTGCGAGAAAACCAAGAAAGGTAAATAACCAAACCATATTAACCTGCCTTATTAGCCATCGACTCTAGCTTAAGTATAGCAGGGCTAGATGTTGCTTTGAGTAGCGCTTTAGGTCTTGCCAACAAGGAGGGTTTTGATTTTGGGCCACCACAGGAGCCGCAGCCACCTTTTTGTTTGTGAACACTTTTCTTATGATTGTTTGATGGGCGTCCTTGAGAGGGCTCAATCAAAGGCTCTCTTGGAACCGCAAGCACATCTTCCAATGAACTACGAGTAGACAGCCTAAATACTGGCGTGCCACTGCTAAGTAGCTTTGCCAATACACGTTCACCAATATTTCGCACAAGAACAGCATCCACATTGTACCCTTGTAGAGACTGAATCAACTGAGACTTCGCATTACAACCCGCTTGTGGCATAGAAGCAATGTTCGCTAAGTTTTTTAGCATACCGTCAGTATCAGAATAAATAGCGATGTATGGTGCTTTTACAAAGTGGTTTGCCACCCGCTCACCATCATTAGGAATAGCATAAATCATAAGTTTGACTCCTCATTCGGAAAAACTAATGCATGACCTTCAACTAAACTTTTTGCGACTTTCAATCTTGCACTTTTTACTGTGTTACCAAAAGTTTGTCTAGAAACGCCCATCTGCTCCGCAGCTTGCTGCTGGCTAAGCCCCTCTAAGTCGGCTAAACGTAGCGCTTCTAACTCTTCTGGTAATATGGCGACTTGCTCCAACTGATTAAATGGAATGCCATTGGGCTTAAAGCAATGGTGAGCCGCACGTCCGCATATTCGTCTTTCTATCTTTGGTCTTGCCATCATTGTCCCTCAAAAACACAGAGTCAAATTACGCCTTAAACTGGCATATGCCAATAACATTTTTAGCATATGCCAATAAACTAAGTTTGCAAAAATCAACACGACAAATACGTAATACATCAGCATTAATTAGACATCTAATAATTTAGGAATTTTGATGACAAACGAACAAAAAGATCAATTCTAATTAACCGGATAATAAAAACGTTAGTTTGCGCAGATTTTTCATACAAATACACGCTAATGTGTTCATTTTATTGAAGAAGAAAAACTATAATCCAAGCAAATCATTAGTTTGAACACTAATGATTGTTTTATTTAAAAGGATGTATACCTAAGAAACGAAAAAGAGAAGTTTGACGACATTGGCCTGAGCTTAAAGGGTAATACTTTCGATACAGAACCTGTCGAACGAACATTACTTGGCCTAGGTGCCCTACTCTTCTTGCCAAATTAAGTTTCTTGAGAGCGCTTAGGTATATCAGAAAAAGGAAGTACATATGTCTGACTCAAATTGGCTCAGCGAATTCCCGGAAATGGATGCCTCTGATCTCAGGGCGATTCGCAAAACACTCGACGGCGCCTATAGAGATTTCTCTCGCGAGTATGGTGAACTCATTGAGTCTCTGTTTGATCCGCTCCTTGCGTTTCTTGTCTGGTTTGAAAAACTTCTGATTTCTACACCTTGGTTCATTATTTTAGGTGTCTGCACCACTCTCGTTTATGCCGCCAGCCGCTCTTGGAAACTGGCCGCTGCATGTTTTGGTTCGCTGATTCTGATTGGCTATTTTGGAATGTGGGAAGACACTATGCGCACGCTCAGTATCATCACTGTATGTACTATGCTTGCCATCGCACTTGGTATCCCTATCGGCATCGCTATGGCGCGCTCTAATCGCATTCAGTCGGTGGTAACACCATTACTCGACGTCATGCAAACCATGCCGGCATTTGTGTATCTCATTCCAGTTGTGATGTTATTGGGCATCGGGAAAATTCCTGGCCTTATCGCAGTAGTGATCTACGCGATTCCACCGGTTATTCGTTTAACCAATTTGGGCATTCGTCTAGTTGATAAAGAAGTATTGGAAGCCGCAACCGCATTTGGTGCCAGCACTCGGCAACGGCTTTTTGGGGTTCAGCTTCCGCTTGCAATGCCAACCATCATGGCGGGAATTAACCAAACGATCATGATGGCACTGTCAATGGTGGTCATCGCATCAATGATTGGGGTAAAAGGTTTAGGTCAGCCTGTTCTAAAGTCTATTACCAATCAATATTTCACTCTTGGTCTTCTCAATGGTTTAGCAATTGTCGCCCTAGCAATCCTTTTTGATCGTGCTTCACAAGCGTATGCGAAACGCACTCAAGCTCATTTAGGAGACTCAAAACATGACTAGTCCACTTATCGAAATCAGCGGTCTGTATAAAATCTTCGGCCCCAAGCCCAATAGCGTGATTGAGCGCGTTAAGTTGGGACATAGTAAAGAGCAGGTTTTAGCGGAAACGGGCCATACGGTCGGACTAAAAGACATCAACCTGCAAATTCAAAAGGGTGAAATTTTTGTCATTATGGGATTATCCGGTTCTGGAAAATCCACCATGATTCGCCACTTCAACCGATTAATCGATCCAACCATGGGGCAGATTTTGGTAGAAGGGGTGGATGTCATGCAACTTTCTAACAAAGAGCTTGAACAGTTTCGCCGTCACAAGATGTCTATGGTGTTCCAACGCTTTGGCTTGCTGCCTCATCGCACTGTTATCGACAACATCGCATATGGTTTAGAAGTTCAGGGAATAAATAAAGAGGCGCGCTTAGAAAAAGCAAATGAATGGTTAGAAACCGTTGGACTGACGGGTTATGAGCACCAGTATCCTGCTCAACTATCGGGTGGACAGCAACAGCGTGTGGGCCTTGCACGGGCACTGGCTACCGACGCCGAAATACTGTTGATGGACGAGGCTTTCTCAGCATTGGACCCTCTGATTCGGAGCGAAATGCAAGATCAGTTGGTAGAGCTGCAACAGAAGCTGCACAAAACCATTATTTTCATTACTCATGATTTAGATGAAGCGCTTCGACTTGGCGATCGCATCGCGATACTTAAAGACGGTGAACTTGTCCAACAAGGTTCACCGGACGAAATCTTACTGCATCCTGCCGATGAGTACGTTGAAGCCTTTGTAAAAGACGTCAATAGAGCGCGAGCACTGACGGTCGAAACGCTGATGCAGCCACCTTCGTACTGTGTTCGCGCTGAAACCATTGAAGATGCGCTGAGTGAAATGAAACGTGTTAAACGTGATTATGCCTACCATGAGACCAATGCAGGCTATCAAGGCGTGATAACACAGCAAGGATTGCTAAACGCAGCGAAGTTAACTCACCTATCAGATTGGCGTGATGATATCTATGAAGAGGTGCCTATCATCTCTCCACATTTAGCCATTGAGCAAGTGCTGACTGAAGTCATGTCGTGTGAACATTCACTGCCCGTCATCGATGAGCACGGCCATTTGAAAGGCGAATTAAATCGTCAGGTTATTGCGGAGCTGTTTTCTGATCAACGAAGCACAAAACGAGGCACTTCACGCTCAAGCTTCAATAACGTTTCTTAGATGATGTTGATAATACAACTCACAATAATGTGGGCTGTTATCAATTAACTCGCTCCCACTCCCCTTTTTAGATATTTATCTGTGGGCTCAAGCTTGATACCCAAATCAACATTTACATTGTTCTGATTTTCCTGACAATTTCATGCTCATATCCGGTTTTATTGACATAGTTAGATCATTCTATTGCTTTTTGATGACGCAAATCCCCGATAAATGTCTACTATTACTCTCATACAAAATCTTGATTTAAAGAGGGATAAAATGAAAAAGACAATGTTGGCACTAACAGGCGCGGTAATCATTCTTGCAGGCTGTCAAGATGAGAAACCTGCCGAAACAAGCGCAGTTGAAGTACCTCAGGCAACGGAAACTGAAGTCACCACCAGTGCAGACGTTACGACTGAGACAATTGACACGTTACCAGTAGAAGAAGAACAGGTAATTACTGAAGAGACATTTGTAGACTCTGAACACAACGCACAAAGTGCTCTGGACTGGAACGGCACCTACAAAGGAACACTACCTTGCGCGGATTGTGCTGGTATCGATATGACCATCACACTAAATCAAGATGGCACTTACGTACTTGAAGAAAGCTACCAAGACAAAGAAGACGGTCAATCAAAATCTGAAGGTCAATTCACTTGGGACGCAAATGGCAGCATCGTAACGTTGACAAATGAAGATGCACCAAACCAGTACTTTGTTGGTGAAAACGTACTTATGAAGCTAGACATGAATGGCGAAAAAGTAACGGGTGACCTAGCACCACTATACAACTTAACGAAACAGTAAGAAGTTAGTATCAATACCTGATAAATACCCCAAATCCGAGCCACCCCAGCTCGGATTTTTTCGCTGTTTTAACGAAAGCTATTCCAGCAACCTTTCTATTCTGAAGCAACATTCTGCTTCTTACCCTGATTGTTCATTACATTTCCATACGCTTTGCCGATAGATGCTTACAACGTCATTTTGTACAGTGTTCAAAACAAAACAAAACAGAACAACTCGGAAAAATGATGAAAAAAACATTAATTGCACTACTTACTCTGACAGCTGCTGGCTCAGCTTTCGCTGGCGATACTTACATTCGTAACGGTAACATCTACAACAACGAAGGCGGTTGGAACGTAGAAGCTGGTGTGGCTCAAGGCAGCGATCTTTTCAAAGATCAAAAGCATAATACAGCACCAATTCTCAACGGTGGTTACCATGGTGACGACTTTAATGCCGACCTAAGTGGCATTAACTACCGCTTCTTCGGTAACACCAATGAGTTAATCAACATGAGTGCCTACCTTGTAGGTAGTGGTGTAATGCGCGACGGTGATACAGCGAAAAGCCTGAAAGGCACAGATAAACGCCGTTTCGCCGTCGATCTAGGTTTAAACGCAGACTTTACACTGGATCAAAACAACGTCATTTCTACATACCTTCAGCACGATATCAGCGGTGCTTACAAAGGTTACTTAGCGGGCGCGACTTACTTCCACATCATGAAATTCGGTAGTGTTGATTTTGTTCCTTTTGCTAACCTAACTTATCAAAGTGAAGACTACGTAGATTACTACTTTGGTGTGAAACAACGCGAAGCAAACGCAAACCGCAAAGCATACAAAGGTGATTCAACGGTAAGCTATGGTGTGGGCTACAAACTTGTTATGCCAATCAACGACAACTGGCAAGTAAGCCAAATGACACAATACACGCGCCTAGGCAGCGGTATCAGCGACTCTTCTATCGTTGATAGCGCAAACCAATGGGTTGTTGGCGCAAGTGTGTCGTACAACTTCTAATCCGATACGCCCTTATAAAGCCATCATTTCGATGGCTTTATGCGTTGGACATTTGCATAATCTTGAACACCGACTCTAGTGTGAATGAGCAATCCATAACCTATGTAAATCGCTATAGCCTGTATTCTTCACCTGCACACCTCGCACTTGCTGTGTTTTTGTCACTTCTTCGTAGCCAACAAACAAAGGCAAATATAGGTACTGATCGCGCAGCGCTTTCTCTAGGTTTAATAAAGACTGTAGCGAGTGATCATCTGCCATCGCCCTGCGAACCTTTTCTCTATGGCTTAACATCTGGCTTTGATCAAAACTAAAACGCAGTCCAGTTGCTATCGACAGCCATTCGAAGATGCCATATTCAAATGGTGCTTCCATGACTTCCTCAATGAAGAGCAAATCTGCTTGGTGAGACACTACCTCAGGAAAACTAATGTCATCAATAACAATGATCTCTAACTCTAATCCCGTTGCACGAATCACACTGTGCAACCATTCGGAATGACGAATTAAACTCGGAATCGTCCAGACAGGTTCAGCTAATACCACTTTACCTTTCAGTTTAGGTATCACAACACCATCTGTTATTGATAAATCTTGCTCGTGAGTCTCTAACTGAATGCTGTCAACGGCACTTGGCGCATCATAAATTCGCTTTTGCACATGGATGTAATCAGCGAGTTGATACCAAGTCTCTTTTGTGAGTTGGGATTCCACGCGTTCGCGGTAGGTCAAATATGAAAATGCGCTAATTTTTTCCACTTCAACGTGATCGGAGCTTTGGTTAAAGCTCAACATATTTAAGGTTTTAACATCACCATGAGACAGCGTTATTTGATCTAACAATGCGCGTGCTGAAAAATACTCTTTGTGCGCTTCAAGAGTCATACTCTCCTGGTTCCAGCCGCTGATTTTAAATGGTCCAGTCCCTATGTGGTAGGAATAACTAGAACCGAAAGAGACGACATCTCGACACAGAATAGACGCATGAGGAGTTGCTAGCATGTATGGAAACAACTTGTTCGGATACTTCAATATAATTTTTAAGCAGTTAGATGTTTCTGCAACCACGCTATCAATACACTGCCAGAGCTCGTGAACTGGTCCTTTTATCTCCCTAAGTCTTTCTATACTCCAAACCACATCCTGTATGTTAAGGGGCTCGCCATCATGGCGATATATGCCTGGCCGCAACCATAACGTCATTACCTTGCCTTCCATTTTCCATTCGTGTGCTAACGATGGCTCGATACCACCATTGGAATTTTGGGTCAGCAATACGTCATAAACGCTTTTCGCGACGTGTAATTCAGTGTGACGGTAAGTATTCGCAGGGTCGATTTTGGATACCCAAGGGTAAGAAGAAATCAAAATAGCGTTATTTGATTCATTCAATCGATTCACTTTTTCAGAAGCGATAGTTAGTGCTCTAACCGCGGTTTGACCGAACCAATCAATAAGTTTCGTTATTGAGTTCATTCTTCCTCTGCCAAGCTCCTCAACCAAAAACTCGGTCATCGCTTGTTGGAGGGAAATATTAATACTGAGACGGCTAGCGTTACTTCGGCCAATCGCAGGTTGCCAATCGACCCAATCGTAAGTGGCAAGCTTTTTCATCACAATAGAAACATTGCGCCTCGACGTGCAAATCACCGCTTCTAGCTCAGAAAGCGTAACAAGGTGATACTGGTGAGGTTCAAAGTGCTTTAACAGTAGATCCAGATACCTAAGATTGACATCGTTCACAAAGATTCCTAAGAGTTATTCCAAAGCAAAAAAATAGCACAGGACGCTTAGCAACTAAACTTCCTGTGCTATATCTAAACAAATTCAAAGCTTGGACTCAGCTCGACCAACAGAAGTCAAAAACGTTTACTAAGCCAAGAGGTAACTTGAATAAGTATTCTTAGAAACGGTAGCTCATACCTACAGAGAACACATTGATGTCTGCATCAACCGTTACTTTTTCATTGCCAAATTTCGCAATGTCTAGCTCAGGCATCATGTATTCCCATTCAACTTGTAGAGCAAAGTTTTCAGTAATAGCGAACTCTGCGCCTAAACCGTACATGCCTGTTACAGTGCTGTCAGAAATGGTGGTATGGCCTGCGCTACCGTCAATCACAGAGTTGCTAATTTTGAATTCAGCATTGAAGTAAGAAAGACCAGCTTTAGCAAAAAGGTTGAAACGATCGCCAATCGGTAGAGTCGCTTTTGGCTGAATCGATAGATACTTCATATCACCAACAGTAACAACTTTGCCGTCTAAAGCATCGTAGCCACCAATGGCTGCTTCTAGAGAAATGTATTCGTTGAATTTGTAACCACCGAATACTTTGCCTGAAAGGCTTGAGTCATCTTCAAGTTTAAGTTTAGTGCTAGCGTTAGTACCACCACCATTGATAGAGCCATTAACATCACCAAACGATGCTTGACCTACAGATGCACCAACGTAAGGAGCTGCGTTTGCAACAGAACATGTTGCTAGAAGGGCTGTCATTAGCCATGTTTTTTTAAACATTGTATTTCACTGCCTGTTAATTATTGAGGTTGTGTTTTGCCCATCCTTAAGCATGCCATGCTATCCATTTCACTTGGTTTCAAAACCAAGTGGATGTTAATGAATAAAAACTCAATAAAACATGAAATATTTAGACACAACTTTGCCACTTTCTTTCTTAATTTTGACAATTTAGTCATTTCACAAGCATTGCTGCTTCAACCAGTTAGTGAGTTTGATGATTTCCGCTTGCTTGGCTCGACTCTTTTTATGAATAAAATAAAAGCTGTCGCCGGTTTCCAATCCATGAGAAGGGATGTACACCAAATCGTGCGCTTTATCTCTTTCATTGAGCATAAAATCATTCGCAAATGCGATGCCTTGGTCATAACGCGCCGCCTCTATTGCCAACAACATATGACTAAAATGTTGAACATCGACATCTTTCGGCAAGGTGTAACCGCCCGCTCTGCACCACTCAGCCCAGTCTTTTCCTCTCTCACGATAAATTGAGTCTGTCGACAAAATAGGGTATCGCCAAAGCGCTTCTGGAATCGGTTGATCTTGCAACTCTTTCCAAATTTTATGGCTGCAGACCGGATACAGCGTCTCCGCGTATAACTTTACCGACATGTAGTTTCGCTTTGGCTTTTCTACCGTGATAAAACAATCGCCAACGCTGTCTGTCTGTTCAGGATCACCAACGACCATATTGAGTGTCAGATCGATTTCTGGATGTAAGCGCTTAAAATCAGACAAACGAGGAATAAGCCACTTTACGGCAAGCGAGCTATAAATCGCCAACCGTATGCTGCCTTTGTCCCCTTCTCGCACCTTTTGGCTGGCCATCGCAATTGAGCTAATTGCTGGGCTAATATCCTCTAAATAGCGGGTGCCCGTATCGGACAAAGAGAGCTTTCTGCCTTGACGGATAAATAATGATTCACCCAAATAATCTTCTAATAGTCGTATCTGGTGACTAACGGCACTTTGCGTCACATTGAGTTCTTCAGCAGCAAGCGAAAAGCTAGAGTTTCTGGCAACAGATTCAAAACAGTGAACCGCTCTGAGTGGTGGCAATTTCATTATCTAAAAATCTCATACTTAAACTAATAAATATCACTTCACTTCATCCTATGACATCACCTACTCTTTGGCAAAGAAAGAGGAGAGGAAAAAGTGAAAGTTACATCGGTCGGAGCAGCGATGCTGCTATTAATTGTTGGAAATCTCATTGCGGTGCTTTCGGACTCTTTAATTAAAAGTGTCGGAAATGAAGTGCCTATTTTTCAATTTGTCTTTTTCCGACAAATTTCAGCGGTGCTTTTCCTGCTGCCAGTCTACTTGCTAACAAAAAATGCGCCTTTTCTTGAAGGGTTTAAGTGGCATGCTGTTCGCGCTCACGTATGGTTACTTGGTGCAATATTCATGGTTTTGGCGATCTCATCTTTACCGCTCGCAACTGCGAACGCGATCTTTTACGCCGCGCCATTGATCATGTTGCCGCTTGCAGCTATCTTTTTTGGCGAACAGCTATCTAAACAATCGGTCGCCGCAGCGATAATGGGCTTTGCCGGTGTATTGGTCATCATTCGTCCAGACCAAATCGATTGGGCAGCGATTTCAGCTTTAGTTGTTGCAATTACTTTAGCAATCAATAACTTGCTCATTCGAAAACTGCCAAAAAATCAGTCTGTGATGCAAACATTATTGATGACAAACTTGGCAGGTATTCCAGTAGCCTTCTTGCTTGTTCTGATCGAAGCAGAACCTTGGGACTGGAGTGCTTTCCCTGTTGCTGCTGGCTCAAGTCTGTTCATCATGATTTATGCAGCAACATGTGTCATCGCTTACCGCTCGATCGATAGCAACAAAATTGCCAGCGCTGAATACAGTGGCTTAATTGGTGCCGTGTTTGTGGGATTGATTTGGTTTGGAGAAGTGCCAGATATATTTATGGCAATAGGAACCATTATGATTGTTGTGCCTCTGGTTTGGCTTTCTAAACAAGAACGTCGTAAGAAAAAGTTGCAAGAGCAACAAGAAGCGCACGTTACTTAAAGTTGTGCTCTAACCCAAAGACTAAAAAACCGAGCCGTAAGTGCTCGGTTTTTTTATGTGGCTATAATCGGTTTTTACGTAAGCGACTACGTGAGATAAAAACTGCCTTGCAAAGCGATCATTAAACCGGATGCGATATTCATGCTCGGCTTCCGACACTAGACGCCAGCCTTCAGCAAAGTATTCTTTGATATCATCAACCGCCTCTTCTTTATTTTTGATGTGTTTCGCGTTCCACTGATAAGTGCAAGAGACAACGATCAGCCCACCCACCTTGGTGGTTTTTTTTAGAGCATTGATCACGCTAAGTGGCGACTCACATTGATCAATCACATTTAAACATACGACTAAATCAAAGCGAGATTGGAGAGTATCGAGCTCAAATGGCTGGTTAATTAGCGTCAAATCAACATGAGCACATTTCTGTACGATATCTCTATTCTCTACCTCTAAAGTGTTTAAGGTGTTCACATCGTGAAGGTAAGTAAGCTCGACGCGTTGTTCTTCTATTAATAGTTGCTTCAAGCCATCCATTAACCTATTTGAAGGCTCCACAAGCGTCGCTTCTTTAAGGTTAGGTAAGCGTTGCACTAACTCATAATAATTTCTTCCCAGCGCCGCCCCAACCTCAAGTAGGGAATACGGCTGAACGCTGCTTTCGATTACCGCCTGCGCAATAAAATCAGCAACTTGGGAGCAGTGAGGTGATGACAAAAAAGAAAGTGGGACTTGTTTTGAGCGACTGGTTATCATCTCAATCTGTTGATCCTCAATGAACTTGTCGAACCATTGCGCTTCGAAATAACCAGCCAGACCGTGCTCGGTCAGGTAAAAATCTTCCATGTTTTTTCCGTTCGTACTTTAAGAAAAGTGATTGTATCGAACGCGGAAATTAACGGGTATTTCTGGCCGCACATTCCAATGGGAAAACAGATGAAAACGCCGCTTATGTGAAAAAGCCCTTTCATCTCAAAGATAAAAGGGCTTGTTAATCGCTTCGGTTAAGTCGCTAACTATTGTGGTAGAACAACGTTACCATCTTGAATTGGGAACGTTTTTGTCGCTGGCTTGCTCGCCAAACGAACCGTCGTTGGTGCACCTGAAACTTCGTAAGTGACGTCGTAACCCACTACTTTATCAGATGTCGTATATTCTGTATGACACTGTTTTTTCGTCGTTGTTACTACATCACCTTTTTGCACATTCTCCTGGATCTTACGACCTGTCAGTGCACCAGCAATCGTACCAGCTGCAGTTGCAATCACTTTACCTGAGCCACCACCGATTTGGTTGCCCAGCGCTGCTCCAGCTGCTGCGCCACCAACCGTACCAATAATTTTATTGTCATCCGCAGGGGCAACTTGCTCGGTTACTACCACGTCTTTACATACTTGGTGCGGCTTTTTCACCGTTTCAGTCACCGCTTCAACCAAAGTAATGTTTGCTTGAGTTGGAGCTGGTGGCGTTTTGTCTTTACAGCCTGCTAGTACAGCAACAACTGCCGTTGCAATTGCGATAGATTTCATATTCATGATTTACATCCCAGTATGGTTTGCTTTGATGAGCGTTATGGTAAATCGCAAAAGGGAAATCACATCAGACGAAAACAAACCCTCTGTTATTAACAAGTAAAGAAACACTGTTTTATAAGAGGTACGTCAAGAAACACTCAGCAGAATGTCAACAGAGCTAAAACTGTATCACTACTGATTATGATTGGGCTGGACTAGTCTATGAGATTTATTTTTAAGCCAAGCTCAAAAATAGTTCGTCATCCGTTAAATACTTATGACGGTGGCTTAGATTACGCACGTGCATAAACATAAAATCAGGGAAACCAGGCGCTATAATGTTATTTGGTTCCCAGCATACACCGCCAACAAACACATATCGCCCCTGCTTGTCATCTTCGTGAAGGGGGTTATTAAGAGGAGAAGAAAACTCTGCTCGGCAACCTTCAACCACACAAACAATTTGTCCTTTAAAAAGGCCGATCACGCGCTTAACAAGATTTGCCTTGATGCCACATTTCCATGCTTGACGAGTGGCCATCTCATAGCCATATTTTCGGATCGCTTTCTTTTGCAAATGTACTACTAGGTTCATTTTGACTCCTGATTCAAGCAACTACGTGAAGCCCAAAGTCATAAAAGCAGATAGACGTCTATACCCGAGTGAGCTCATGGTACGTGGGAATAAACTACGTGATTAGACTGAGTTTAGTGTCGGATGAGATACACCGTCCACGATGCTGTAACGTATCGATTTACACCTATCAAAGGCAGATAACACATCAACTTTTGAGTGCTTTCCTGCGCTGTATCTGGTTACTTCTGTATATTACTATAACGAAATCACCCTCCACGTTTACCTATATAAATTTGTCGTAACGATAGAGGGTGCTTATCATGGAGAGAAGATAACGCCTACGCGTCGATGAGATAATTTTGACCTTCAGTTTCTAAACGATCAATCATTTTACGACACTCATTTAAATCAAGAGGTTGTTCAAAGCGGCGCTTGAGATTCATCAAAAAGAAGATATCTTCACACATGGCTTTCTCAGGTTCGTCACTGATTTTGGCGACCGGTGAACCATTGCACGTGACCATTTTTATCACGATAGAAAGTGGCTGGTAGGCTTCACCATCTTTATTGACATAATCACCCATATCATTGGCAAGAAAAGTACCGATACCAAAACTCACCTGAATACGTCCTTGGAAATACTCGCAAATATCTAACGCTTGTTCGAAGTTAAGTCCGTCGGTAAACACCAGTGTTTTTGTTAATGGGTCTATATTCAGCGACTGGTAGTGTGCAATCATTTTTTCACCCCAGCTATAAGGGCAACCACTATCGTGACGTACACCGAAGTACGCGTTACTTAGTTCTTCATCAAAGTCTTTAAGGAAAGCATCGATACCAATCGTATCGGTTAACGCAATACCTAGTGCACCGTTAAACATTTTTTGCCAACGTTGCAACGCCACTTTTTGCGAATCTCGCACATTCACCAGAGCTTGGTGTCCCATAAACCATTCATGAGCAACCGTGCCGATAGGCGTCAAGTTTAGCTCTTTTGCTAAGTGATAGTTGCTTGTTCCTGTCAAACATTCCGGCACTTCCTGGCACAAATATTCCAGCATAGTGCGCTGAGCTTGGAAGGAAAAACGTCGACGCGTCGACATGTCAGAAAATTTAAAGTTAGTGATGTTACGACGTTTTAGTTCCGACTTTAGGTGCCGAATTTTCTCTTCTAAAACAGTGGTAAATTGCACAACAGGGATATCTGACCAACGCTGACGGCTACGAACTTCAGACACGATGCTCATGATGACCGTTTCGTACAAGATGGTATCTCGCCACAAACCGTTAATGGTAATTCTTAACTGGCTTGAGCCATCAGCCATGGCTTTATTATGGAAAGAGACATCACTTTGTGGGTTGAAACGGAAATGGCGCAGTGCATCAACAAAGTCAGGATTCAGGTAAGGCGCAACACGCTTAATATATTCAATTTCTTCTTGCGTAAATTGAATATCTTGCAGTTTAAGGACTTCGGCTTTTACCTCAGGCAAAAGCTCAGAAAGGTCTTCCTCACTGCGCACGATAAACTTATATGACACCATCGCATCAGGGTAAAGCGCTGTTACAGCACTCATCATATTGACTTTGTAGACATCGAAATCCAAAGCGCTTTGAATGATGCGGGAAGAAAATAGTTTGGTGGTCATTAGGTGCCCTTCTACATGCCCTTCCTGGGTATATAACTTTTTGTTACTAACTAATTTGCGTAAACAATAAACACCCATCTATAGTTTGTCAACTTTTGTTACTAACCACTCATTTTTATAAGGTTTTTTTGTCTAGAATTCGAGCAAGCATTGTGAATAAGTCAGAGTCATCCGTAAATTTATGCTCAAACCGTATTACGAACACTACCAAAAACGTTTCTAACAACTCGTTACTTACCCATTGATTGACCACTTGTTATGCGCTAGATTACTTACAAATCAATATTAGGACCCAACCATGATCGTATCTGTCGACATTATTCCATTCAGGCTATCTGGCTGTGCCGATAAGGGATTGGAAGTGTTGTTGATTAAACGTTCAAATCCAAATCGGCCATACCATGGAGTCTGGGCACTACCGGGCGGATTTGTCTTTGATAAAGACTTAACCAGTGAAGGCGGACGCCCGGCCGATGAAAACTTTGAAGCGGCGCGTCGCCGAATTTGCCGTGAGAAAATCCATACCTACCCTCGCCATTTTAGCGAAGCGTTTATCGACGGTGATCCAAAACGCGATCCAGAAGACTGGAGCTTAAACATTACGCACTACGCCTTAGTTGATCGTAACAATGTAGAGCAAATAAATAATGCAGGTGTACCGGAATGCCAACTTAAATGGTTTTCGCTACAGGCTATTCTCAATGGAGAAGAGACTCTCGCATTTGATCATCAAAAAACCATTGAAAAAGCGTGGCAAAAGCTTCGTGCATCCATTGAATACACATCGGTTCTTTTGTTTGCATTAGACAAAGAGTTTTTGGTTGCGGACATCATTTCTGCTTATCAAGAGTTTGGTATTGATATCAGCCGAATGACGATTAAGCGCCGCTTGATAGATTCAGGCGTACTAAAACCCACTAATAAAGTCGCTTCAACCAACAAAGGCAAAGGTGGAAAACCCGCAATGGTATATACGCTGACTAGCGACGAAGTAACCTTTTTTCAAAACTGTTTGCGTGGATAAACGCAGACAATCAGACAGACAAGGAGTCTGCCATGACTGTTCGAGTAAACTATCAAACTACAGCAGTGATCGACGTTGATCCAGAGAAAGGCTTTAGTGAGTTATGTCCAGATGAACTGCCCGTTGCAGGTGCGTTGGAAATCGTACCGGAACTTTTGAACAATCATGCCAAAGGCCGATTAAAACTGGTCAGTCGTGACTTACACCCACCAAAAGCAAAGTGGGATGCAGAATCGCCATCCAATATGCTTGAGCCCGTTGGTTTACCGAATGTGGATATAAAGTGGAACCGTCACTGTGTGCTTGGCACAACAGGTTCTGAGCTGCTAGATGGCTTACCACCCGTGTTGGACTATGATTTTCAAGTTAATAAAGGTATGGATCCTGACGCACACCCTTACGGTATTTTTTTCCATGATATTGCCGACACCAAAACGACAGGCGCGCATGAATTTCTAAAGTTCAACGGGATTGATACCTTAGTTATCGGTGGCCTTGCCTTAGACTTTTGCGTGAAAAAATCCGTCATGCAAGCGCTGGAACTTGGCTACAATGTGGTAGTTAATCTTGCTTCAACTCGTGCGGTGCTGCCTGATAATGTAGAGAATGTGCTGACAGAGCTCAGAGATAATGGCGCATTATTTGTCGAAAAAGCGGACGACATCATCGTAGAAAAGTTCGCCTAGAAACGATAGTAACCGAGAAGGATTTCACCATGCATCAACATGAAAAATTGAATTACGTTGAATTTGGTTCCACTAATGTCAGTGCGACCAAACAATTTTTTGAGCGTGCTTTTGACTGGAGCTTTACCGATTATGGTCCAGAATATTCTGCATTTTCAGGACAAGGGTTGGATGGCGGATTCTTCAAATCTGAGTTTATAAACCAAACCGCAAATGGTGGCGCACTTTTAGTATTTTATAGCTCAGACATTCAGGCCACTCAGACAAAAGTAGAGCTGCATGGTGGAAAAGTTATCCGCCCTATTTTCGAATTCCCCGGCGGCTGTCGATTCCACTTCACTGAACCGAGTGGAAATGAATTCGCAGTATGGTCAGAGAGCCATTAAGTCATCACAAATCAACAACACACCATCAACGTGAGCCCAAGCTAGCCAGATCCGGAACTGGCATTACATTTCTGGTTGACCTCATCCTTGGTTTAATTCACTGTTAGCGCAACAATTAATCGATGAGGCGCTAGACCTCGACCAAGGATGTCAAATGACTGCCGTCAGTTTTTTTCGCTTACTCTGCCTCGCTGCTATTTGGGGTGGCTCGTTTCTGTTTATGCGAGTCGCCGCCAACACATTCGGGCCGGCTTACTTAATCGAATTTCGAGTTACATTTGCCGCCGTCGCTTTGTTATTGATCGCCGTATATTTGAAGAAGAAACTCACGTTAACTGCGCATACTAAACACTTCTTTATTATTGGCTTATTCAATAGCGCAGTTCCATTTTTACTCTTTGCGTACGCAGCCCAGACACTGAATGCATCAACTTTAGCAATATTGAACTCAACCGCCCCAATATGGGGAGCACTAGTTGGCTTTGTTTGGTACCGCAGCCCACTCACAGCGAAATCTGTTCTCGGTATGCTAATAGGCATTGGAGGCGTTGCAGTCTTGGTCGGCTTAGATACTTCAACCATAGGTGAAGAAGCCATGCTCCCTATTGCCGCCAGTTTGATGGCTTCTTTCAGCTATGGCATTGCTACCAACTACACTAAAAATGCGCCACAAGTACCTGCTTTTGACAATGCTCACGGCAGCATGTGGGCGGCGGTTATTTGGGTACTGCCGCTGCTACCATTCTTACCAATGCGTGCAGAACCAAGTCATTTCGAATGGAGCTCTGTTGTCACGCTCGGCGTTGTATGCACAGGGTTCGCTTATTTGCTCTATTTCCGCTTAGTTTCTGATATCGGCCCAGCGTCAGCACTGACTGTCACTTTTCTTGTTCCTGTTTTTGGTATCTTATGGGGCTACTTGGTGCTAGATGAGCCCGTCGGTTCTAACACCATCATAGGAACAATTCTAGTGCTTAGCGGCACTATGCTAGTCACCGGTTTCTCCCCAACAGCAATGCTCGCGAAGCGAAAACGAAGCGTGGCTTAATCAGCCTAATATAACTTCCACACCTCGCTTTTTGATTTGTTCAAGGTCGCTTTTCGGAGCGGCTTTGTCAGTCAGCAGCACTGATATTTCGTCAGTATTACCAATTGATGAGGGATAAATTTGCCCAAATTTACTAGAATCCGTTAGAACAATATTGCGCCTTTTTTTCGCAATGATGGTTTCTGCGATCTCAGCACGCATCATGTCGCGGCTAGTAAAGCCAGTGTCTTGATGGAAGCCGTCAATACCCAAGAAGGCCGTGCTGAAATGAATGTTCTCAATACACAACTTAGTCAGCGGTCCGACCAAGCTCTCGCCTTGGTGCTGATACACGCCACCAAGCAAGATAATGTTGGCAGAAGTGTTACGGATGAGATGGGCGATATACGCCGATGGCGTAATGATGGTCACATCGCCGCGCTCAGCCAATGTCCGAGCCAACAACGCATTGGCACTGCCTCCTTCAATCAGCACTGTCTCATTCGGTGCGACCAAATCCGCAGCTTGGTTTGCGAGCGATTGTTTAATATCGAAACGTACTTCTAGGCGGGCATCAATGTCATCACTTTGCAACGCGGTAGCTGCGCCGTGAACGCGCTTTAGGTAGCCCTGTTGCTCCAGAAAGTTCAAATCCTGTCTGATGGTCACACCCGACACGCCAATGATGTCAGAAAGCTCTGTGACTTGAACGCGTTTACGGTCGTTCACTAATTGCAGGATTTCATTTTGTCTTGGGTTCACAGGTTCGCTCCTTATTGATGAGCTTACAGTATACTCACCTGATGTTTCATAAGAAAAGAACTTGAAAGTAAAAAGGAAAAAACGCGTGGTCTGATTAGCCAAGCTGTACCTTGCGAATATCGCTCCCATCAACAGATAATAGGGCAACGAAAATGGGATGGAAGAAGAGGGGTTAACTCCCTACATCCCAACAACGATAGAGACTAGGATAAAAGTAATGGAAGAAATTTACTTCGCAGGCGGCTGCCTTTGGGGCGTGCAAGAATTTATGCGCCACCTTCCGGGCGTAATCAACACAGAAGCCGGGCGAGCAAATGGCACAACGGATAACACTCAATCCGAATACGATGGCTACGCAGAGTGCGTGAAAACCCAGTTCGATGCTGAGCAAGTTTCGGTTGAAACTTTAATGGGGTATTTGTTTGAGATAATCGACCCTTACAGCGTTAACAAGCAAGGTGAAGACGTAGGTGAGAAGTACCGTACTGGTGTTTATAGCCAAAACGAACAGCATCTCACCATCGCGAAAGCGTTTATCGCAGCACGACCGGACGCCGACAAGATCGCCGTAGAAGTACTGCCACTCACAAATTATGTGCCAAGTGATGATGAGCACCAAGACAGACTCACAAACTTTCCGAATGATTACTGCCACATCCCATTAGATTTACTACATAAATACAGGGATAACTCGTAACCATTCGGTCAGCATCGCTTTAAAAGGCAAGATGCATATCAGTTTAAATCGATGCCTTCCACTAATGACAATGTCATTTCTGCCGCCGATATTTCCTTACAACCCGACGAGTTTTGTCCGCACCACAACGGTGTGAATTCATCTCGGTTTTGCTTTTCCATAAGCGCTCTTAGTTGAGCCATTTCAATGGAGGCGTATGGGAATTTCGGCGCAAACTCACTGATGTAGCCTAGCTCCGACATCGCGCGATTCACAATGCCTCTCGCTGGTCGGCCCGAGAAAACATTGGTCACTGCGGTATGTTGCGCGCGTTCACTGGCAATGGCATATCGATGTAAAGACGATGTTTTCGCCTCATCACACAACAAATAGACGCTGCCAACTTGAACGGCACTCGCTCCTAATCTCAACGCGGCTTCCACCCCACTTCTATCAGCGATTCCGCCTGCAGCAATAACGGGCAAATTCACCCGTTTGGCGATTTGTGGTAATAACGCCATCAAACTTAATTGAGTAGTTAAATCATCCGATAAAAACATACCTCGGTGTCCACCAGCCTCCAAGCCTTGGGCGATAATACCGTCAACGCCTTTTGCTTCTAGCCAAAGTGCTTCGTCCACCGTGGTCGCTGACGAAAGGATCTTCCCTCCCCACCCTCTAATTCGAGCTAACAGATCATCGTCTGGCAAACCAAAGTGGAAACTGATCACTGGCGGTGCAAATGGTTCAATCGCGTCAGCAATATCATGATTGAAAGGCATCCTTGTCGGAGCGTTTGGCTGAGCCTGAACGGTTGCATCAACCTCGGAAAAATACGGTTGCAGCGTTTTTTGCCACTTTTCGTGCTTGTTGGCGTCATACTCCGGCATTTCATGGCAAAAGAAATTGAGGTTAAACGGTCGGTTAGTTGCCTGCTTGATAAGTTGAAGTTCTTTTACGATGGCGTCTTTGTTCAGCATTCCACAAGGTAACGAGCCAAGCCCGCCAACATTACTGACGGCGATGGTCATTTGGCTGTCTTGCACACCGGCCATTGGCGCTTGAATAATCGGTAACTCTGTTCCCAAAAGTGTATTAAATACCTTGTTTATCATGATCTTTCCTTGAAAACTTAACCTTTACCTGTGATGGATCTGCGCCATCGTTATCCAGACTAGACTTTCACATGATTAAACACTTATAAAGTTAAAGTGATGCATTTGTGCGCTATGCACTTTTGATAGAAATGACAAAGGGAGCCTATGGCTCCCTTAATATGCTGAATAACAAGAATCAAAGTGACTATCGTACGACATCTGATTCAAGCTCTAGCTCTGCTACAGACAGCATGGCAAACTCTTCCTCGGCGGTTGCTGCCACCAGTTTGTTGCGGCTGTATAACCCATAATAAACACCACCGATAAGAAACAATCCCATTGTCATGAAAAAGGCTGAGGGATCAAAAGCATAAACACCTGTCATTGCGATCAAAGAAAGCACCAGAGAAATACTCGAAGTAATTATCCCACCAGGCGTTTTATATGGACGAGTTAATTCCGGCTGTTTAATTCGCAATAAAATATGGCTCAAGGACATTAATGCGTACGATACAGTCGCACCGACAACAGCCATCGCCAAGATTAAGTCCCCCTCACCCGTAAGTGAAACCAAGAACCCAAAAACGCCCGGAACCAAAAGCGCACGAGAAGGCACTTTTTTGTCACTGGTTAATGACAAAGTTTGCGGTAAATAACCCGCGCGGGAAAGCGCAAACACCAAGCGACTGTAACCATAAATGATTGAAAAGAAAGAAGCGATAAGGCCAGCCAATCCAAGTAAGTTCACGGCCATTGCTACCGTTGAATTGCCCGTAAGCTTTAGGGCGTCAACTAATGGCACCGCGCTATCGCCTATGACCTTTGAGCCAACCGCACCAGCCAAAAGGACGACTACGAGAGTTGCGGTTAGCAATAAAAACAGCATCGCACCAATGATGCCTTTGGGAACATCTTTTGCCGGATTTTTTGCCTCCTCTGCCGCTAAAGGCACACCTTCAACCGCAAGAAACAACCACATTGCAAATGGCAACGCAGCCCATACGCCATACCACCCAAACGGCAAGATTTCTGTTGCCTGAGCCGTCGCCGGAGCAATATCGAATAAGTTATTAACATCAAAGTGACCAATAAGCACAGCAGCAGTAATGAGAATAGCTAGCACAGCCAAACCGCTGATGACCATCATCACTTTGAGAGCTTCGCCAACACCTGCCATATGAATAGCGATAAAGACGGCGTAGAAAAGTGCGTAAACAACAGGGCCATCGATACCAACCAATTCATTCACGGCTGAGCCAATAAAAATCACTATCGCAGCAGGCGCGAGCGCATATTCAATCAAAACTGATAAGCCAGTGAAAAAGCCGCCTGTCGGCCCCATCGCCTGTCTTGCGAAGCTGTAACCACCACCCGCAGCAGGAATAGCCGCAGACATTTCAGCTAAAGACAATACTAGCGTGAAATACATTACTGCCATCGCGATAGCAGCAATAAGAAAGCCTCCCCATCCTGCTTGAGCGATGCCAAAGTTCCAACCGGCGAAGTCACCAGATATAACATACGAGACACCTAAGCCAGCAAGTAAAATCCAACCTGCGGTGCCTCTTTTTAGCTGCCTTTTGGCCAAGTACTCCTGATGTTTAGACATAGTAAATCCTTCTACTTTGATGAAATTAAAAAGTTGTCGCTGTGTTTATCTTCAACGCTTGCGCCACTTGGCTCATTGATATCTGAGCGATCTTTCAGATTCACTCCTGACAGTTGTAATTTTCGAGCTTCCTTGAGCAAGTAAAATGCGCGTTCACAGGCATCGTCATAGTTGAGCCCCTGAGGGCGCACATTGGAAATGCAGTTTCTTTGGGAATCTTTAGAGCCTCGTTTAGCCCCCCAAGTGAGATACATACCCATGCTATCCGGAGAAGTTAGACCGGGTCTCTCTCCAATTAAAACCAGCACGGCCTTGGCGTTAAAACATTCACCAACATCATCCCCTACCGCTACTCTTCCTTGCTTTACGATTGTGATAGGTGCGAATTTCCATTGATGTTCATCACCAGCGCTTAAAAGAGAAATCAATCGAGTAACAACAGGCACGGCATGGTTTTGAATTGCGACGGAAGAAAGTCCATCAGCAATAACAATCGCAAGATCAATGTCAGTGTTATGCTCATTTGCTATCGAGTTGAGCGTTTGCCAAGAAGATTCATCAAGCAGCCTTCCTAAATCGGGCCTTTGCAGGTACATAAGCCGGTCACTCACTTGACTGCTAACTATGACAGGAGGTTCTAAGGTATTTTCAAGAATCGAGTAAGAGTCCGATAAACCAGCAACGAGAGAGTCAACATTCAAACTGCAATGCACTGCATCCATAGCTTGGGCGTGATCCAGCTGAAATGAGAGTAACTCGTTGGTTGGTACACTGTTCCCGCTGCGACCCAGAGCGATCCGAGCAGAGGTGAAGTCGCGTAACTTGCCCCAAGGGTTATGTGTGACAACTTCAGACTCATCTTGTGGGGACTGAGCAATGGTGATTACTTTACCCATGAGAATACCCCTTATTCACTTGGTTAATTGCTCCCGAAAACGAGCGAGAGATTTGCTCACTTAACCGAACGTCTTGCACGCTCTCGAAAATCTGCATCTCCATTAACCATTGTTCAAACTCTGGTGCTGGCTTCAAACCGAGTACTTTTCTTGCGTAAAGGGCATCGTGAAATGAGGTAGTTTGATAGTTGAGCATGATGTCATCAGACCCTGGAATACCCATGATGAACGAGCACTCGGCCACACCTAATAGTGTCAGCAAGTTATCCATGTCATTCTGATCGGCATAGGCATGATTGGTGTAACAGATATCGCAACCCATAGGTAAACCAAGCAACTTCCCACAGAAATGATCTTCAAGCCCAGCACGAATGATCTGTTTGCCATCAAACAGATACTCAGGGCCAATAAACCCAACAACTGTATTAACCAACAAAGGATCGAACTGTTTCGCGACAGCATAAGCACGGGCTTCACAAGTCTGTTGATCGACCCCATGAAATGCATTCGCAGACAGCGCGGTACCTTGTCCGGTTTCAAAATACATCACATTGTTTCCTACGCTACCTCGATTCAAAGACAACGCGGCTTCATGGGCCTCTTTCAAAATCGACAAGTCGATTCCGAAGGTATCATTCGTCCCTTGCGTGCCACCTATCGACTGAAAAACGAGATCGACTGGTGCACCCATTTCAATGGCTTCGATCGTGTTCGTTACATGAGTTAACACACAAGACTGAGTCGGTATTTGATAGTGTTGAATCACCTCATCCATTAAGTTCATTAACTTGATAGCTTGAGGCACATTATCTGTTGCCGGATTGATACCGATAACCGCGTCGCCATTTCCGTACATCAGACCATCAAAAATGGTCGCTGCGATACCGTTGAGAGAATCAGTGGGATGATTCGGCTGTAAGCGAGTAGACAGGCGACTCGGCAAACCAATCGTATTCCGAAAAGCCGTGACAACTTGGCATTTTTTAGCAACGAGAATCAAATCCTGGTTGCGCATAATCTTACTGACTGCGGCCACCATTTCTGGTGTTAAACCTTGACGAATTTTAGCCAACGTTTCACCATCGGCTTCTTCACTCAGCAGCCAATTTCGAAAATCTCCGACCGTCAAGTGCTCAATCGGCTTAAAGGCTTCAAGGTCATGCGTATCGATAATTAGACGAGTGATATCGTCGCTTTCGTATGGAATAACCGCCTCGTTAAGAAACGTTTTAAGTGGTAACTCAGACAGCGCCATTTGTGCGACTACACGTTCTGCCGCTGACTGAGCACAAACCCCGGCTAACGCATCGCCTGAGCGCTCCGGTGTCGCTTTCGCCATCAAGTCAGCTAATGACTTAAAGGTATAGACTTTACTTCCTTGTTGCCGACGATAAGTTGCCGTCATTGCTCTTCCTCTTCACTATTTGGTTCGCTTTTTGCTGAACTATCAATAAGCTTTAAGAAAGTATTGCCAAATGTGTTCCGTAGCGTTATCAAAAACTGGCAACATTTATAAACCAATAATAAACAATGAGTTATGTAAATACTGCTCCAACATGACTCACAAAAAAGGAATGAGCATCACAAGGATGAGTAACCAAATACCCCAAACTGCACCAATGCTGTGCATCCATCACACTAAGGATGCAAACCAACAAGCTGCGAGTCTGATAAACTGGCAACAGGAATATGACCAACTCAGCGATGGTCGATTTTTAGGTCAAATTCGAGAACGACGATTTCCCAATTTCCATGTGTTTCGTGAAGACAGTAACCGCTCGCTAAGACAGCAATGCAGGGTTGAAGAGGGAGGTATTTGGTTGGGTTTGAGTGCGGAAAATAAGCCGCTACACCTAAATCACAGTCAGTTTAATTCAAGCCAACTTTTGCTTAGGCAAGGTGGCGCTGATTTTGAGTTAATGACACCGGAGCAGTTTTCTATCTATGGAATAGTGCTCGACAAAAACTTCGTTCACATCATAGAAAATCAACTTGAGCTTGGGAGTATCCAAAACAACACATTACACTTAACGGGTTTGACGGAAAAACACATTCAACAACTTAAATACTACTTAGGCACGTTACTTGGTTCCGCCGAGCCAAGATGGTCTGAAACCACACATCAAGCAATCTTAAAAGATATTGTGCTGGAGTTGTTCTCACTCAGTTCACTGCACACGAGCCATCCGATATCAAGCTCTCATCGTCAACACGTGATGCACCGTATAAAACAACAGCTACAGGATCTAGACTACCGTACACCGATAACCGTCAGTGAACTGTGTGACGCAGTACACGTCAGTCGTCGCACACTACAGTACACCTTTGAACATTGCTGTAATACTTCCCCAAAGCAGTTCATACATCGAATGCGCCTGAATCAAGTACGTAGAGTGCTACAAAGCCCTGAAGATAATCGAACAATTGCAGAAATTGCTTTTGACTTTGGTTTTTTCCATCTCGGGCAGTTCAGTCAAAGCTACAAGCGGCTATTTGGTGAGACGCCAACTGAAACGAGAAAATGGGAGTCCAGCAAATAAAATGACAGGCAGTATATTCTTTCAGATCCTGCGTTGGGGCCATGTTATGCAGTCGCAATGATTTGCTGAAACTTAGCATGAAACTCTTCAAGTGCCGCTTCAACATCCGGTTCTGCACGGCTCAAGTGCGAGATTAACGTCATAAAATAGCAGTCAAAAATCAGCGGTATTTTTCCCTCAAGGACGGAGCTTCCGTTTACAGATTGAAACAAAGCTTGGTTAAACGACTGATAATAATCCAAATCCCAAATCACTTCTTTCAACAAAGCTCGGCTCAGCTCAACGTTCGCAAAATAGTAGCGATAGTATTTCTCCGTCAGCGCCAAACCAATGTCGATATCGGTTTTACCTTCCACACTGACTAGCGTTTCTTGGCTGATCTGTTGCAGTTGCGCCAGCATCCCTTCGCGCAAAATCGACAGTTTAGTCGGGAAATGGCTAAACACTGTACCATCGGCTACTCCTGCTTCTCTCGCTATCTGCCTTGTGGTCGTCATGTCATAGCCATTTTGAGCAAAAGATGCCCATGCGGCTTTTAGAATTTTATCTCTGGTTTGTTGTCGCTTCGTCATTGATGTGTCTGCTTAATGAGCCTGAAAGGATCATACCTTGCGTGGTTGAGATTGACAAATTGAGCGCGCTCATTTATAAAATTGAGCATGCTCATTTTATATAAAAACAAAAGGAATCGCTCATGTACGTATTAAACAAACTAGGCCAAGGATTGATTTTCTTCCCGACCATCTTCTGCTTTTCGTATATTTTAAGACCGATATTAATGGTCATCCTTATTCCAGGAGGACTCGCACTTTTGGCGTTAATCGGTGGCGCAGAAGTCAGAGCGGAACTCAAAGCCATGCTGCTTGAGGAGTTTTTTGGCGTTAGCCCATCGCACACCACCTCGAAAAAGGCGTGAGTGCGCTACAAACGTTGGCAAGGCTAAGTAAAAAAGAAAACGCGCAGATATCGAGATCTCAATACCTGCGCGTAGATGCGGTGAAAATAAGACTGGCTTTAGTCAGTATTCATGTTCTGGCCAATTCGCCATAAAACGCCACTAGGGTCAAACAAACAACATTCGCGCATGCCCCAAGGTTGCTCGACTAGCTCTGTCAAACGCGAACCAAATTCCTCATGACCCACTTTGGATAAGTGCTGATGCCAACTTTCTGCGTCTTCTACGAGCAAGTGCATCATGAAGTTATTGCCGTGTTCTGGCTCATAAAAATTCTGTAAAAGAAACGCGCAGCTACCTTGAGAGAAGTATGCTACATCACCGAAGTCCGACGCCATTTCAAAGCCAATCGCCTCATAAAAGCGTTTTGATAGCGCGTAATCTTTCGCCGGAACAAATGATTTGATTTCAACAATATTGAGGTTTTCCATTTCCAATTTCCTAAGCCTTTTTCCATAAAACTGACTGACGTAATCTCGCTCTATGCCTTCTATTCGCCTTGCGTGATCTGCTGTGATGACAGTGGCACACACTCTGCCATTTGCGTTTGTAACCACGTGATAAATTTATGTTCGAGTTCTGTACGCTTTTTATCTTGACTCAATAAAACGTAATTGCAACTTGATGGAGAAAACCCAAATGGTGCGACCAAATTACCACGCTTAATATCGTCCATGACAAAAGGATACGATCCCATTGCGACGCCTAAGCCATCCACTGCGGCTTGTATGCAAAAATAAAAATGCGCGAATGATTGCTGAGTGTTGCCGTTGAAAGTTTCACAACGTGTTGATTGCTGCCAATCCGCCCAAGCATTCGGTCTGGTTTGGCTATTCAACAATCGAGCTGCTTTCAAATTGTCTTTAATGGATTGCCAATACTCAGGAGAAAATACCGGCCCCACCCACTCTTCCACAAGAATGGTTTTGTCGTAATCGTGATGCTGCGCAAAATCGTCTCGACGAATCGCCATCGAAAGCCCAGTTGATCCTAATGTTACCGGGCCACCAGCCGTCGACAAACGAACATCAGCACGGTGTTCATCATTAAACGCGGCCAACCTTGGCATCAACCAGCGCATGGTTAATGTCGGTTCACAAGACACTTCAAGATGCTGATGCTTCTCTTGAATAAGCGTATTCACGCCTGTTTCTAGCGTTTGGAATGCCGTTTCTGTGTATGTCTTGAGTAATTCGCCTTCTGCCGTCAACACGACTTTCCTGCCCTCTTTGAAGAACAAAGGTTGAGACAGATATTGCTCAAGTTGCTTGATCTGCTTACTCACGGCTCCGTGGGTAATGTTCAGTTTGTCAGCCGCTTCAGTGTAGCTTGAAGAACTCGCCGCAACGTGGAAGACATAAAAAGATTTCAGGTGACGCATCTGTGAGTTTTTCTCACCAATATGGGAATGTTTTTCGATTATAGTCAGTAATAAAGACGCCTACAATTTCGCTACATCCCAGACTTCATCATTCAAACAGGAAATCGATATGGAATTTGTAACTCTTGCGTTATTAGGTGTGCTTATTGTCATTAGCCCTGGCGCAGACTTTGTTTTGGTATTAAGAAATAGCTTAAATCAAGGACGAAAAGCAGGCGTATACAGTGCGATTGGTATCAGCATGGCGATCAGCATCCACATCGCTTACTCCATGCTGGGGATCAGTTACTTAATTTCACAAAATGAATGGTTGTTTAATCTCGTGCGCTATCTTGGGGCCGCTTATCTTGTCTACCTTGGGATTAAAGGAATATTCTCCTCGCAGCCTGCGTCAAACTCAGAAACCATTCAACAGAGCGAGTATTCAATGTGGCGATTTTTCATGCAGGGATTTCTGTGTAATTTACTCAATCCCAAGACGATGCTGTTTTTTCTGAGTATTTTTAGCCAAGTGATTTCTCCCGACTCTAGTCAGCAACACATCGCCTTTTTTTACGGGATTTATATGATTGCGCTGCATGGTATTTGGTTTTCTATCGTTGCTGTTTTATTCACGTCATCCCAGCTACAAGCTTTCTTGTTGAAGATTAAGCATCGACTCAATCAAGCATGTGGGGCGGGATTGATCATTTTCGGCGCGATGCTGGGCTTAAAGGTGTAGTACGCTTGCGGTCCGATTACCCCAATTCAAATTGATCATTGAACAAGTGGCAGTAATCAAATAAAAATCTACACTATCAATACTTTAAATTAGAAAAAGACAGCCAACGTACGCTGGCTGTTTCGATACAGTTAATGGATGACCCGAGCGTCCCCTTTAAATAACTGAGACAGATCGATAGTGAATATCGTCACTGTCGGACGTTTAGGCAGAGCATTTTCGATCGAAAACTCTGGCCCAGCTGGAACGAGGGGGAAGTGAATAGCAGTCGGCCACGTTGACGAAGCTTCATTACCGCCCGGCTCAGATATTGAGAAAGAAAACGCAGGTAAACGGGTCATAACACTTACCTCAAATGACTGATTAGCGGGCTCAAGCGAGCCCGCTTAGGTTTTGCAATGTTATTGTTGTTTTAACGCTTACTTAATCACTAACGATTAATGACGTTAGATATCAAGTTCTTTGTCTTCAACGTGGTTGGTGATCATCGCTTCAGTGGTGATCATCAAGCCAGCAACAGACGCAGCGAATTGAAGCGCTGAGCGTGTTACTTTCGCAGGGTCCAAGATGCCCATTTCGATCATGTTGCCGTATTCACCTGTTGCAGCGTTGTAACCGTAATCGGCATCACCCGCTTTAACAGCGTTCGCCACAACAGAAGCTTCGTCACCTGCGTTAGTTGCGATTTGACGAAGAGGCTCTTCCATTGCACGTAGCGCAACTCGGATACCCACGTTTTGGTCATCATTGTCGCCTTTTAGATCCGCCAATTCTTTCGCGATCTTAGTTAGGGCAACACCACCACCAGCAACAATACCTTCTTCAACCGCTGCGCGAGTAGCGTGTAGCGCATCGTCCACGCGGTCTTTCTTCTCTTTCATCTCAACTTCGGTTGCAGCGCCGATCTTGATCACCGCTACGCCGCCAGATAGCTTCGCAACACGTTGTTGAAGCTTATCTTTGTCGTATTGAGAAGTGGTTGTTTCGATTTGTTTTTCAATCGAAGCCACACGATCAGCAATCGCGCTTGCTTCTGCTGCACCACCCACAATGGTTGTTGTGTCTTTGGTGATGGTAACTTTCTTCGCACTACCTAGTTGCTCTAACGTTGCTTTTTCGAGCTCTAGGCCGATTTCTTCAGAGATGACCGTACCAGCAGTTAGTACCGCAATGTCTTCCATCATCGCTTTACGGTTGTCACCAAAGCCAGGCGCTTTCACCGCGGTCGCACGCACGATGCCGCGCATGTTGTTCACAACCAATGTCGCTAACGCTTCACCTTCGATGTCTTCAGCAATGATCAATAGCGAGCGAGAAGATTTCGCTACTTCTTCTAGTACAGGCAATAGCTCGCGGATGCTGCTGACTTTTTTGTCCACCAATAGGATGTATGGGTTGTCTAGCTCGACGCTGCCATTTTCTTGGTTAGTGATGAAGTATGGCGACAAGTAACCGCGGTCGAATTGCATACCTTCAACCACAGACAATTCGTTGTTTAGACCTTGGCCTTCTTCAACCGTAATCACGCCATTGCGACCCACTTTTTCCATCGCTTCTGCAATGATTTCACCGATCGCGCGATCGCTGTTTGCAGAAATGCTACCCACTTGGGTAATGGATTCTTTGTCGCTGCATGGCTTAGACATTTCACGTAGTTTCTCAACCGCCGCTTCAGTGGCTTTGTCGATACCACGTTTTAGGTCCATTGGGTTCATGCCAGAGGCTACCGCTTTAAGACCTTCATTGATGAAAGATTGCGCCAGTACGGTAGCCGTCGTTGTACCGTCCCCCGCTTCATCATTCGCTTTGGACGCCACTTGTTTCACCATTTGTGCGCCCATGTTTTCGAACTTATCTTTCAGTTCGATTTCTTTCGCTACAGACACGCCATCTTTGGTGATGGTTGGCGCGCCGTAAGATTTATCAAGCACAACGTTGCGGCCTTTCGGGCCTAGTGTCACTTTTACTGCGTCCGCCAGTAAGTTCACACCTTTCAGCATTTTTTGACGTGCGTCATTAGCAAATAATACGTCTTTTGCAGCCATGGTTATCTCCTCAAAAAACTACTACAAAAATAATTACTCAACGATTGCTAACACATCAGATTCGGACAGAATTAAGTATTCTGCGCCGTCAATTTTCTCGGTTTTCACGCCGTAACCGTCATTGAAAATGATTTGGTCGCCCACTTTGACTTCCATCGCAGCGCGTTCGCCATTTTCAAGACGTTTACCTAAACCAACAGCAATGACTTTCCCGCGGTTTGATTTTTTCACCGACTGAGAAGTTAAAACGATTCCCCCTTCAGATTTATTTTCCACCTCTTGTCTTTCAACAATTAGCTTGTCATTTAAAGGACGAATTTTCATTTTTAAGTGCCTCCTACTTGGAACCAAAAATAAAAGACAAAATAAACATCAAGATGGATTTGCGAGTCGACAGCTCGCTTTCGATGAAAATAATAAGGTCGAAAAATGAGAGTTCAAGAGGTGAATTTGATAAAAATTTTTTATTAAATTAAATAAAATTTTCTATCGAATTATCGCATTCACAACCACTTAGCATCTCTTTATGATGGAAAATGTGCTCAATCAAATCTAGAGTGGTTACGTACTCTTAAAAAGGATAATCAAACAATGAAAAAGGCCGTATCTCTATTTCTTGCAACGTTATGCGTTGGCTTCCTCTCACCCAACGTGTCAGCTTCTGAACGCGCTGAACAAGGTTGGCAATTGATTGACGAGGGCGCGATGATTGTCGATGTGCGCACGCCGCAAGAGTTTTCTGAAGGGCATTTGGATAATGCCGTCAACTTCCCTTTATCTGAACTTGATAAACATTTTCAAGACGTCGATAAAGATCAAGCTATCGTGTTGTACTGTCGCAGTGGTAACCGCTCTGGCAAAGCGTATCAATACTTACAATCGCAAGGCTTTACGAATCTGCACAATGCAGGTGGCTTTGAAGAACTACAAGACGCCAAATAGTCGTCTCCGTTCTAATATACAAAGTAAAAGCACAGAGCGCGTCGCAAGCGTATTGTAACGCGCTCTGTTTCTAAATACTTATCTACAACAACTCTACTATCTGGGCCCTACATCAAATTGAGTCAGGTTATCCGATATCTCGATCCATGGCGCTTTCGATGCGACAAAAATATGGAAATCAGGCTTGTGAGAAGGTGTGTCATCCAAGATACCAAGGCGAATATTGACGATCCCATTGTTCTTTTTCGAATACAGGCTCGATCCGCAGTGGCGACAAAAGCATAGCATGGTATTTTCGCTTTTCTGATAAGTTTGAATATCTTCTTTCCCTTGGATAATAAGCAGTTTATCCAACGCAATACCACCGGCAGATGAATAGTCAGAACCTGTGAACTTGCGGCATTCAGAGCAATGGCAATTTCCCATGTACTTAAATTCATCTGCCACTTCCAACTTTACCTTGCCGCACAGACATGAGCCTTTTAGTACTTCCATTTGAATTCCTTTTTGTTATGAATCTAATTGAATTAGATGGCTATCTCGACACCATGCCATTGCAATACGAAAAATTAAAGGCAGGCAATACAGGTTTTCAAAAATGAAACGAAAATGTAAAACTTTCCATTCAGAGAGAAGTGCGCTGACACGTGAAAAATCGAGCTATTTTAGATACAAAAACACCAAGCAATAACGCTTGGTGTTTACCTCACAGAATGTCGCCTCAGAAAAGGCGCTTTCCGCTGTGCTTAAAAAATGCAGTGTTTAGTAAAGCTGGTCGCTTCGTTTGCAGTCCAGTCACCTTTCGGCTTATCTTTCAGGTTTTCACACCATTGCTCGCTGCCGACACCATCTTGCAGAACACAATGCTTTGCAAAGTCTACCGCGTTGTCTGCTGTCCATTCTGTTTTTGGCTTATCGCGCATGTCGTTACACCAGCCTTCAGTGCCCACTTCATCACTACAAGCGGTCAAAGCAGAAGCCGCCAACATCAGCATGACTAGTTTTTTCATAAATTTAAGGTTCCAGTTGCAAACAATAGTAAAACTAAACTCAATCTCTTCAACACGTGCCCATTCAAGTGTTTGAATAAAGGCGTCACTAGCTGAAGTGACTTTTGTATCAACTATAACGAAATTATCAGTCTACGTGTTAAGACATCGAAAAATTATTGAGCGACTCTGTGTAAAGCGCGCCATTCTAAAAGCTATAGGCAGCGCGCTTTCGTTAGCTCACCAACCTTAGAAGAGCCAGTACCAAAGCACGCTAAACGCAGCTCTAATGCCATTTGTTCAAAGTGTTCGACGACAGACTGCGTGCTGATCGTCGCAGCTTTTAATACCGCACCAGCTTGCCCAATGAGATTAGCACCCAAATGAATGGCTTTCGCCGCTTCAAGTCCGTTATGAACACCTCCCGAGGCGATCAACGGTAATGTAGGATGCAGTGCGCGGATTTGAGCCAAACATGTTGCTGTAGGGACACCCCAATCGCGGAAAAGCTCGGCTGCACGCTGCATTTTCGGATTGTCTTGGCAATACCCTTCAACCGCACTCCAGCTTGTGCCACCCGCGCCCGCAACGTCAATTGCATCCACACCAGCATCAATTAATCGCTGCGCAATGTGTCCGCTAATACCAAAACCGACTTCTTTGATAATGATAGGAACCTTCACGCGAGATTTAAGCATCTCAATTGCCTGGAAAACACCAACCCAATTGTGGTCGCCATTTTTCTGAAACGCTTCCTGCATTGGATTAACGTGCACAAACAAGGCATCTGCTTGAATCGCCTCAACCGCACGTTGCGCATTATCGAGTTTACCTTTATCGAGCAATTGAGCGGCTCCAAGATTGGAATACAACGGTACTTCTTTCGCCAACTCACGAATGGTTTTACCCAAGCCCGAATGCTGACTTTCTTCTAAGCTAATCCGTTGCGAGCCGACGCCCATGGCAATACCTAATTCACTTGCGGCTTCAGCCAAACGACAATTGATCGTTTCTGCGTCTTTTGCTCCGCCAGTCATCGAGCTAATCAAAAACGGTAGCGCTAATTGATGACCAAGAAACTCTGTCGATAAATCGATCGCGTGAAAGTCACATTCTGGCAGCGCACAGTGTTCAAACTCGACAGACTCAAAACCCGCCGTTTTATGCTTCATGCTCATATCATGATGTAAAACAGCATCTAGGTGTAAATCTTTTCGGTTAGTTTGCGGAGCCATAATGTCACCCTAAAGTAAAACAGTCGCGCAGTATTGCGATCCTTATCAGTAACGTCAATGCGAATTTTGTGAATTTGCCGGATTACTTTTCCGAAACGAGTAATGAATCTCGACTGCCCCTGACATTATAAGAAAAGAAACTCGATTTCCGTTTTAAACAAGCCGGCAAGTTTCTCTTCAAATTGAGATAATCAGCGTACGATACCCATGATGCAAATGGATCACATTGCTCTGTAGTTTACTTTACGCTGTCCGACAGAATTAGCGACACAACAGTGCTTGTCGTCGTTGGTTCAAACTGTTCGGGATCATCACAGAATTGAATTTTTCCTTTTTCTTCTACATGGAACAGCGGTACAACTGAACTACCTTTGTGATGCGCTAAATAATCTTGATACGTGAAGTTATCGCTCAATTTCGTGTGTTTAACCTCTGCACCACGACTTAACATACTGGCTAGCTGGGTATAGCTTACATTGCCGCCCATCAGCAATTTACCATGGTACTCCTGAGCCACGGAGTGCTTCTCGCTGCCATTGCTGTTGGTTTTCACTTTTTGTAAGCAGTGAACTTTATCTTCCCCGAACTCGTCGACGAATTGCATGCAAGCCATAATGTTGAAATGCTGATCGGGCGTTAATGCAACCACTTGACCTATTCCTATCAAGTTCAAGTTGTCGTCCGCGTGACTAGAAATAGGGTTGCCGTAATAGTAATCCAGTCCCAACATACGAACCTGACTGATGTACTCCCAGTTTGAGTCAGTCATTAATACGCGACGGTCATAACGCGACAACGCCTGCCCTATTTCTCTTGCTACTCGGTTAGCACCAATCAACAAGAAGCCGCGTGGTGCTGGCTCTGCGACGCCCAACGTCAGCGCTACAGGACGTGCCGTCGCACTTTGTAACACGACCGTTCCTATAATCACCATGAAGGTCATAGGGACCAGTAAAATCGCTTCATCAATGCCGTATTCAGTCAATTTGATCGCGAAAAGAGACGAAATCGAAGCAGCAACAATACCGCGCGGTGCAACCCAAGACAAAAACAGCTTATCTTTAAGACGCAAGTTGCTGCGGAAGGTTGAAAGAAAAATCGATAACGGACGCGACACTAACTGCATAAATACAAACAACAATAACGCACCGCTACCTAGCGCAGCAAAATCATCCAGACTGATTCGAGCCGCAAGGAAGATGAACAATCCGGTGATCAGTAAAATGGTTAAATGCTCTTTAAAGTGCAGAATTTGCTGAATATTGATGTCTTTAGCGTTTGCGAGCCACATACCCATTACGGTGACGGTTAGTAACCCAGCTTCAGACTCAATGTGGTTAGAGACCGAAAATACACCTAGAACCACCATCAAAACCGCAAATGGCTGCAAATATTCCGGTAGCCAAGAGCGACGCATGATCGTCGCAACTGCATAGCCTGAGGCCGCACCTAGCATGACACCGACAGCAATGATCGTCCCAAACACTTCGACGCTATTTATCGCGCTGTGAGATACGATAAACTCGTAAACCATCACAACAAAAAGCGCACCGAGCGGGTCAATCAAAATCCCTTCCCATCGCAAAATGTTAGCAAGCGTACTGTTAGGTCTTACGGTTCGTAGAAGTGGCACGATGACCGTCGGCCCTGTTACTACGGTTAAGCTGCCGAACAACATGGCAAGCTCCCAAGTAAAGCCGAGGAAATAGTGTGTTGCGATACTGGTTGCCGCCCACGAAATGATCGCCCCGATGGAAACAATGCTCCATACCGAACCACTCACGCCACGAATTTCTTTAAAATTTAAGGTCAAACTGCCTTCAAATAAAATCACTGCCACCGCCAAAGAGACCAACGGAAAGAGCAAATTACCTAATATCTCATCAGGATTTAACCACTGCATAAATGGCCCGACGATCAGCCCTGCCAACAACAAAAATAAAATCGCTGGCAAACGCAATCGCCAAGCTAACCATTGGCAACCTAAACCAATAACCCCAACCGCTGACAGCACCAGCGCTTCATTACCCACTTGCATCAATAATTACCTGTTTTTGTCTTTTTTCGCGTGAATGCGCTATACCCGAATACATTCAGCCTTACGGTCAAATAGAAACAACCGAACGTGCAAATCAAACGACTGACCTTCGATGACATCGCTACGAAACGCACATGTTTGAAGTCCTTTGGCGATCGCATCAGAACTATGAATATAGTTGACCCCCAATGACTTAACGACTCATTTTTGTTCATCAGGTCTTAAAGTGGCACACAAGTGTGCGACTTTGTCGAATTCATCATTACGCATTGAGTTTCATTATGTAGAATGATTTCTGAAGAAAGCGCGGAACCTAGCACTATATGAGGCTAAGGCATAGAGCATGAACTAAGCTTTAGCGTAAGTGCTCAAAGTTAAGAATCGTGGGTCACGCGACGTACGCAAGGAGAAATGGATTGTACGTAATACTAGCACTGTTCATGGCGTGTCTCGCCATCCTCATCGGAGTGAAAGCCGCCAACCGAGCTGCACTTTTAGAAAAAGAACTAGCCAAACTTCGTGAGGAAGTCACATCACTACGAGCCAGTGTCCATGGGGGCTCAAACCCACAAGTGCACCAACAATCCAGCATCGAAAAAGACACACCATCTGTAGCGACGTCACCTCACATAGAATCACAACAGAAAAATGTCTCATCCTCTGGGGAACATGATCCAGCTGCCAACCTAGATTTTGACCAGAGCGCTGCGAATCAAGGGTACGCCCAGACAAGAGAAGTGCAACTGGATGTTTTTAGTCAAGAAAATGAGTCATTCCTTCAGAGTAAAGTTCAGAGCCTGCTTAGCAACATTCAAGAAAATTGGTTGGTTTGGGTAGGCGCATTGGCCATGCTGATCGGTGGAGGTTATCTCGTACAGGTGATTGGTAGTCACATCCAGTTTTCGCCATTTATGCGAGTGTCCTTTGCCTTTGTGATCTCATTACTTATGGTGCTTGTTGGCGAGTGGTTTCACCGTAAAGAACAACAGAATCCGCAACGGGCAGCACGAGCCCAAGGCTTTACGTATGTTCCTGCTGCCGTTACCGGTACGGGATTAACGGGCATTTACTGCACCGTCATTTTTGCCTTTGTGGTTTATCAAATGCTAACGCCAAGTATCTCGTTGATCATTTTGGCTTCAGCAGCATTTTTCAGTTTAGCATTATCATTGCGACAAGGGCCGTTAATGGCCGTGCTTGGCTTAATTGGTGGCTACACAGCACCACTGTGGATTGGAGGTAGTGAACCCAACTACTTTTTGTTAGCCGGATACATCTGCGCGATTTCGTTCGCGGCGACCTTATTGATGCAAAAAGTGCGTAGGGCATGGATTACGCCAAGTATCGCGATTCCACATGTCATTTGGATGTTGCTGTTGATTGAGAGTGTACCAACAGAACTGTTGTTCTCGTGGCTCGTGATTTATCTCTCCATCACTTTGTATCTCATTTTCGCGGTTCCGAGAATGGGTTGGATGCTCAATCCTCGCTTTCGTCACTATCAAAGCAAGTGGACAAACTCGCCGACCGCTACCGCTCTCGCAATTGTATTATTGACCTTTTCTGCCGTCACCAGAATGCCGGAGCTGAACACTCTACAAATGGCGTACTGTTATACGCTGCTTGTTGCGATCATCTGGCTACCAGCACTTCGTACAGGCTGGTCATTACGTGTATTTTTGCCATCCATTCTCGTCTCGGCAACCGCGCAGATTGTTCTTACTATCGCTTTTGATGCGCTGTATATGTTAGAGCGAGAAGCTAGCATCCTATTCGCATTGGCGGTGAGTATTGCGCTGATCTGCTATCGAACATATTGCCAATCACTTAGTGGCCGTTCGCAACTCAGTGGGCTGCTTCTGCTGGTACTGGCTCCCGCGATGAGCTTAATTACGTTGTTTTATATTGACGAATTTATGCAAGGCTACCTTTGGTATTGGACTGCATTCTGCGCATTGATGGCCACTTACTACGTTGTGCTTGGTCAGCGTGCACGTTCGTTGGCATTAGAATGCTCTGCCGTTATGCATGCTTTAATCGTAGGTATCGCTTTTGTTTGGTTGAGCGACACTTGGTTAACAACAGCAATCTCAATACAAGTTGCGATAATGGCCTTACAGGCTCAAGTCGGGTTATTTCGACCTGCGAGTTGGGCGATTAAAGTGGCAATGGGAATACTGGTTATCCGACTCACGCTGCTACCTTTCATACCCGAATGGCAACCGGTAGAAGCTGGGCATTGGGCTTGGGTTCTGGTGAGTTATCTGCCTTCTCTCTTCATCTTGTCTTATGCTCGTTCAACACTAAAACAAGTGGACCGAGAACTGACCAACTGGTTTGAAGGGGCGTTTTTACATGTATTCTTAATGGCATTGTTCACCCAAACTAACTACTGGTTAACGGGGCAATATGGTTACTTGGGGAACATCGACTTCACAAGTGCGGCAGTCTTTGCCAATCAAGCATTAGTTATGGGTTTGGTATACAGCTACCGCAGCCAATTTGCGCAACGCTTAAGCCGTATCTACGAAATCTATAGTTACTTGCTTTGGTGCGCGTTCGCTATATTGATTATTTTGCTTAATACGGCAGAATCGCCGTTGGTGACTGATAACGTCTCGGCACAAGCACTTCCCATCTTTAACATGCTGAGTATCGGCTGGCTGTTACCAGCTTGCATCCTGCTTATCGCAACCTTTAAACGCTGGAATACGTTGCAAGTTCATCGATTTGCGATTGCTAGTCTAGGCTTTTTACTTGCAGCCATTTGGTTGGGGATGTCTATCCGTCAATTCTGGCAAACCACATCGATGATGCTGTATCAGCCAACCAGCATGGCAGAGTTGTTCAGTTATTCAGTGGCTGGCTTGCTCGTAGGTGGATTGCTGACTTGGCGCGGCGTGACCCAACAGGGGCTGATGATGCAGCGTGTCGGTCTAGTGGTCCTTGCCGGTGTCGCACTGAAAGTATTCTTATGGGATGTGAGCTCTCTGGATGGGTTCTGGCGAGCAATAAGCTTCTTAGGCTTAGGTGCATCTTTGATAGCACTTGGATGGCTATTCCAGAAATTGAATCGTTCGGTGGCAAAAGCACTCGAGCCCTAGACGAGTCAAAGAGAGATTCCCGACAGTGCGCTGTTTTCGTTATTGGGGGACGATAACAGTGTAAAGCCGGGAATCATTGGAGTGTTCGTTACTTCAGTAAAGCGACCACGGTATGACGACGCACGTTTGCTTGCGCATTCAATGCCTGAAAAGTTGAAGTAAACTCGCCAGACTTTTGCATGAATCCATCCAGTTTTGCATTCACTTCATTGACTGAAAGCTGTGCGGTTTTGGTTTGGATAGAACGCATTTGAGTATTCAGTTCACCATGAAAAGCTTTCGCTTCCTGCAAGCTCGTTTGAACTTGTTTCAGATGCTGATTTACTTTGGCAATCGTCTGCTTGATGCCATCGCGTGAGCCTAGATCAAACCCGAGCTCCGCAATACCATCTGGCTCAGACTTTAAGTTCAAAACGTTAGGCTGCCCCGCAGGGAATCGGTGCCCTTCCCCCGTTACCATCACCTTTTGCTGCATTTGTTGATAAGCGTTGTCTCTGGCTTCAAATAAAATGCTGCCATCATCGGCTAACGAGGCTCGCATTCCTAACGCAATCAAGCTGCGATCCAGCATTTTGACCGTTCGCTCACCGTCTGATTGTCCATCAAACTGAATCATCACCGCTTGACCTTGAGGAAAATCCAAACGGATTTGCTCGGCCTTGTCGCTTAAGCGATGAACATTCAAACCTGGAATAGAAAAGCGACGAATATCCGCTTTATCCAGTTTTAAGTGCAGTTCGTTATTTAGGACTTTCTGGCCATCGAAACGTGCTTGCTCAACGACTTTTTGGATGGTGGCTTTAGAACGAACCAATGTATCCTGCAAACCAGGAACATTTTGTACGCCTTGATTAATAGCTTGCGTCAAACCACGTTTAATTTGCGTGAGCTCTTTGCCAATCACCTGCAGCGATTTGGACGCGATCTGAACCGCCGTGGCTTGCTGCTGACCCTGTGTAAGCTGAATACCAGATACAGAGTAGGCTGACGCAGTGTCAGCCTGAATTTGCGCCGGGCGCGGTTTAATTGCCGTACTTGAGTCTGCAGAACGGGTCGGCATGATAGAGGCTTGTTCTTGTCCACCTAAGCGTATGCTATGGGGTCTAACCTCTACTGTACTCATTACCATAAAAAGAACTTCCTAACCTTATAATCGGTCAAACAACGACAAACCATCGATCTTCACATAGCTTGCTTGCGTTGCTTGCAAAGCGGCCATGTAATTACTCAATCGTACCGACGCTTCACCATAGTCCAGAGCAGAGAGGTCTCCAGATACTTTGTCAACGAACAGCTTGTTTTCACTGTGCGCGCCACCAACAAGATCTAAGTTGTTGTGTCGACCACCAATCTCAGTCATGGTCCCTAGTACGTTTGAAAAAGTATCGTCGATAGCGCTGATACTCGCCTCAACTTCAGCTCTGAAGTTGGCGGTAGGGCTCTCAAACTCTTTGATCAGCGCATCAATTTGGTTAAGCACGTTATGGCCTCCCCCAAGGTCCAATATTTCTTTTGCAGTCATATTGGAATCCATCGTGACACCTTTAGCAATTGTTACTACGCGCTTGTCACTATTACCTTCAATTACGTAGCTGCCGCTCGCTTTACTTACAGCCGCAGTATCCGTTTTAGTACCAGAGAAAAGGTAGTGCCCTTCTTCATCCTGCGCGTTAAAAGACGACTCAATAGAGTCACGGTAACTCTTAAGCTCTGTAATCATACCGCCACGACTTTCGTCAGTAAGAGAGCCGTTCGCACCCCAAAGCGCGATGTCTCGCATGCTTTTTAAGCTTTCTTTGATCGAATCTAAATGGGTTTCTTGACTCGATAGCGTCGTTTTTACGTTTTCAATGTTGTTTTTGTACTGAGCAATCGCACTGGTTTCTCGGTCTAAGTTAAGCAACTTGATCGAAGCCATTGGATCATCAGACAGCTTGGTTAAGCGCTTGCCAGTAGACATCTGTTGCAGAGCTTCGCCTAATCCCGCGCTATTGCTCTGCAAGCTGTGCAACATCATTTGACTAAATTGATTGTCACTAATTCGCATCTAAACTTTCCTCTTAGAATAACTGCAGAATAGAATCGAGCAGTTGATTTGCTGTGCTGATCACTTTCATGTTGGCATTGTGCGCATTAGCAAACATCATTAGGTTAGCCGCTTCTTCATCGCTGTTTACGGAACTAACATTATCGCGAGCTGCGTGCGCTTGCTTGTTCATGGCTAACTTCGCTTGATAATCAGCATTAGCTTGGCGTGCTTTAATTGCGGTTTGACCCACCATTGAACTAAAGGCATCGTTCAAGCTTACTGAGCCGTAACCTGATACCGCCACTGGCTTGTTGCTTAACTCGATCAATGATTGCAACGCATCTGCGTTACCAGGTGTGCCATCACTTGAGAACGCAAGCTCATCTGGAGTTAGCTTGGTAATATCCAAACTGGCTGCAGGGTTTGCTGGGTCATAGCTGAACAAAGGTTTACCTGGGTTGCCATTTAAGTCTTTGCCAGTTGCAAGCACGGCGTTGTATTCATCCGCGAGAGCTTTCGCCATGTCATTCAGAGCCAATTGGTTTGGTTTCAACACTTCGGTTTGATAGTCATTAATCGCACCTAATTTGCCACCAAGCGAGTCACCAATCGCAAAACTTTGATTCGAGAACGTGACGTGTAAGTCCGCCAAGTAAGGATCACTCGGGTCAGGAATGGCTTCCAGTTTGCCATGGTCCGTACCCATCACAAGCGGTTGACCAGAGGTTAGTGTGACCTGAACACTGCCGTCATGCTGCTGTGTTGTTTTGATTTCAATGGTTTGAGATAACTCACCGATTAACCTATCTCGTTCATCCATTAACTGTGATGGGTTACCACCTGTACCTTGCATCTCTACCAGTTGCTTGTTCACCTTCGCGATATTTTCCATAAGGCTATTCGCGTGGTTAAGCGCTGCATTACGTTGATCGCTCATGTCTTTATGTTGATTGTATAAAGATTCGGTAAGCGTATTAAAACGGCGGGCCAAAGCTTCAGATTCGTTAATGATCTGCTGGCGGTAAGGTATGGATTCCGGCTTAACGGTCGCATCGTTAAGCGCAGCGTTTAGCGAGTCCAAGCCAGCCGATATACTGAAACCATCGGCACCAAGCGTATTCTCCAGCTGACTCATGTTACTGGTGTATCCAGATGCGTATGCCGCCATACTGTTAGTCGACCACGTTTGCTTAATCAGAAATTGATCAGTAACGCGGCGAATGCTAGTGACTTCTACCCCTAAACCTGGACTTAAGCGATTGGCTTTACCATCATCGACAGACGCCATCAACGCTTGTTGACGACTGTAACCCACGGTATTCACGTTTGCCACGTTTTGCGCGGTTACGTCTAGGGCCACACGGTTCGCGCCTAAACCTGAAAGGGCAATATTAACTAGGTTCATTTACAGCTCCATTTTTCTGATCAACGGCTGAGAAAACGCGGTAGTCATACCGGCCTCACCGAATACCTGTTTAACAGAGGCGACGGCTTGAGAAGCGGTATTAAATAGGCTTGAATTCTTCTCCACCTCTTTAGAATCTACTTGTGAGATAGATTCAGAATTCGAACCTTTACCATCGTTAGCGGATGAGATGTTGCGCGCAGCATCGAAAGCAACCTCACGCATAGACGGGCTCAGCTGCTGGATGAGCATATTGGCAATGCCTGAGCTCTGTTTCTTTGCTAGTTCCATCGCCAGCTGACCGTCATACATATCACGGAATACCCCTTGTTGCTGACTGGCAAACGGGCTGTCTTTATCAGCAAGAGCATCACTACTGCTACGCATTTGGCGTAACACCATTTGTAGGAACATTGCCTCAAATTGACCTGCGACGACTTCAAGTGCGCCTTCTTGATCACGACTATGCTTGATGTGAGCCAATGCACTGTTGTCGTGATAAAGCATCGAATTTAACTGAGTTTGTTCATTGGTACTGTCTAGCTTCATCCTTAACTCCTTATATCACGACCAATTCAGCGTTCAATGCACCCGCTTCACTCAAAGCTTGCAGGATAGACATCAAGTCTGTAGGCGTGGCACCTAAACTATTTACCGCATTAACTATGGTGTTAAGTTCCGTGCCTGGAGGCCAAATCACCATCTGAGCGAGATCTTCATTCACATCAAGATCCGTTTGGTTAACGACTTTCGTATCGCCATTTGCAAACGCATTAGGCTGACTAACTTGTTGTGATTCAGAAATTCGCACGGTTAAGTTACCGTGACTTACTGCTGCTTCACTTACTTTGACACTCTTACCTATCACCACGGTGCCAGTGCGAGAGTTAAAGACAATACGAGCAGGTTTACGGCCTTCAACGACGCTCATTTCTTCAAGCATCGACATCATGACGACACGCTGCTGTGTATCTTTTGGTGCACGCATATCAATGCGAGCTTTATTGATCGCAACTGCAACGTTAGGTCCAAAAGTGTTGTTAATTTCACGCGCAATATTTTTTGCTGTAGTGAAGCTAGGCTTGCGCAGGTTTAGGGTGATTTCATCACGTTGGTTGAAATCGGTTTTGATTTCTCTCTCTAAAGTCGCACCATTCGGAACGCGACCCGCCGTTGGTGTGTTTACTTCTACTTTGGAGCCACTTCGCCCCTCTGCAGATAAGCCCCCCACAACCACGTTGCCTTGCGCAATCGCGTACACTTCGCCATCAATACCACGTAAAGGCGTTAGCAATAACGTACCACCGCGAAGGCTCTTTGCATCACCGATTGAAGACACAACCACATCCAACGTTTGTCCTGGGCCTGCCATTGGATCAACGGACGCTGTCACACTCACAGAAGCCACATTTCGTAGCTTAGGGTTCATACTGTCATCAATTTGAACCCCAAACTGACGTAGCATGTTGGTAATAGATTGAGAGGTAAATTTCACTTGGTTTCGGTCACCTTGGCCGGCTAAGCCAACCACCAAACCATAACCAACCAGCTGGTTTTCTCGAATGCCGCGAACATCGACCAAGTCCATGATCGGAATTTCCGCTTCAGCATGTGAAGTGCCTGGTAGTCCCAAGGTCAACACCAATAGGAGAGACATAAAGAAAGATTGCATTGTCTTCATTAGAAAGGTACCCATGGGCTGTTGAAGAACTGAGTTAGCCACCCGGCTGCGTTGCTGTCAGCTAGGGCTCCGCGACCTGCGTAGGTAATTCTTGCATCAGCAATTCGTTGAGAAGAAACTTGGTTACTGCGGTTAATATCATCCACACGGACGATACCGGTTAGGCGAATAAACTCGTCGCCTTGATTCAGACGAAGCCATTTTTCACCGCTGATACGCAATACGCCATTAGGTAATACTTCGTGTACCGTTACCGTAATGGCACCTTGAAGCTTGTTGCCTTGTGAACTTGATGCACTGCCATCGAAGTTACGTTTGCCATCCACGCTAACCCCTAACTCATCGATAGTTTTCGTGCCTATGGTCGGCGCCACAAAGTTAATTTCTGAACTTTTACCGAACTTAGTACCCGCATTTTTACTCGATGAGGTTTCTTCTGATAATTGAACCGTTAATACATCGCCAACTCGGTAAGCACGACGATCCTGGAACAGAGTCATCGTGTATTGGTGACGATAAAGGCTACCAGATTGGGTTTCCGGCAGCGTGTAATCGAGCGTTGGTGGTGCATATTCCTCAGCATTCGGCTCAGGCGGAATAAATTCCTGACGGCCAGCACATCCCACCAGCAACACGGCGGCTACTGCCCAACTCTTAGAAAGCCATTTCATTGCTTTTTCCTTCATCATCACCAATTTCATACTTACATTGATTGCGAAACAAACTTCAGCATGTCATCTGCAGCAGAGACCACTTTCGCATTCATCTCATACGCACGTTGAGTGGTGATCATGTCGACCATCTCTTCTACTACTTGTACGTTTGACCCTTCCAGTGCACCTTGCTTGATAATGCCGGCGCCATCAGCTCCTGCAATCAGCTCATCAGCTGGACCGCTGGCTTCCGTTTCACGGAATAAGTTGCCACCCATGGCCTCTAAGCCGGCTGGATTGATGAATTTTGCAAGTGTAATTTGACCAAGCTGCTGAGGTGTTGGATCGTCTGCTGTTGTTGTAGTCACTGTGCCATCAACACCCACAGAGAAAGAGACCGCATTGTCTGGGATCTGGATTTGAGGCTCTAAAGGCAGGCCCTGACTGTTCACCATTAAGCCTTCTGAGTTTCGATGGAACTGACCATTACGTGTATACATGATCTGTCCGTCCGAGTTTTCTATTTGGAAGAAACCCTGACCCATTACAGCAAGATCCAACTCTTGCGTTGTGTTTTGGGTATTACCTTGCGTGAACACTTTTTGTGTGCCAACAACGCGAACACCGCTACCTAGCTGAATACCACTTGGTAGTTCGTTAACTTGGTCTACTTGTGCGCCTGGTTGACGCTGAATGCTGTAGAAAAGATCTTCAAATACGACTCGGTCACGCTTAAAGCCAACCGTGTTTACGTTTGCTAGGTTGTTAGAAATGGCAGTCATCTTCGTGTCTTGCGCTGCCATGCCTGTCTTACTTACCCATAATGCTGAATGCATTTTTTACTCCTTGCGGGGCGAGACTTAGCTCGCCGCCATTAATTTGTTACCAGCTTTTGCTAGAGTTTCCGCCGTTTTCATCATGCGAACTTGCATTTCAAAGTTGCGCGTCAGCGACATCACACTAACCAATTCATCAATAGCAGATACGTTACTGCCCTCAATGTGCTCAGGAGAGAGTTGCACGGTTTCATCTGCCGCGAATGGCACGCCATCTACGCTGTGCAGCAAGCTATCGCTCTCTTTTTGCAGTTGATTAATTTCCGGTTTAACCAACTTCAAAGTGCCTGCCACAATTTCTGCGCCGCCACCTGGTGGGATCACTGAGACTTGACCACGCTCGCTGATTTCAATCTTTTGATAATCCGGCACAACCAAAGGACCATTGTCACCGAGGACAGGGAACCCATTGATTGTTAGAGCGCCAAAAGTATCGACCTGAATATTGCCTGCACGGGTGTAAGCTTCGTTACCCGCTGGGGTTTCTACAGAGAGATATCCCTCCCCCATAACCGCAACGTCCAACGGACGTCCTGTTTTCACAATATCGCCAGCGTCGAAACGTGTTGAGGCAGAGTTGGTCACAACCATAGTGCGACCATCAAAACCTGGGCCTTGCATCTCTACACTACGCACACGCTCCATATCCGCTCGAAAACCCGCAGTATCAGCATTTGATAAGTTGTTTGAACGAACGTGCTGCGCTTTAAGAACTCGGCTGGCACCCGACGTTGCCGTAAATAACAAACTATCCATGCAAAACTCCCATTACACCGCGTTAAACAAAGCTTGAGTAAGCTTGTCGCTGGTAGAAATTGTCTTTGCGTTTGCTTGGTAGTTGCGTTGTGCAGTCATTAGAGCAACAAGCTCGCTGGTTAAGTCAACGTTAGAACCTTCTAATGCACCCGGAGTTAGGTCACCCATCGTACCTGAACCCGGAACACCCATAATTGGAGCACCTGAGCTAAAGCTTTGAGTCCATGATGTTCCACTCACTTTCGCTAAGCCTTGTGTGTTTGCAAAATCAGCAAGAACAACCTGACCTTGTAGCTGTGATTGGCCGTTAGTGTAAGTCGCGTAAACCATGCCGTTACCTTCAACGCGTACACCTGCAAGTTCACCTGATGTGTAACCGTTAGGACTATTAGTACTTACGCCAAAAGCTGCACCAAATTGCGTGCTGCCTTTCAGGTTAATGTCTACACTCATCGCGTTCGCGCCTGCAGCAGGGAATGAAACATTAAACGGCGCAGTTGGTGCTGAAAGCGAGCCGTCTTTACCAAACGTTACAGGCACAGTTGCTACTGGCGTCGTACCGCCATCTACTTGAACGTTCACTTCCCACGAGTTAGAAGCAGTCTTAGTAAAGTACTGAGTTACCGTGTGCGAGTTACCCAGTGAGTCGTAGACTTTTGTTGTGTAAGACGAGTTAAATGAGCTTGGATCTTTTGGATTGAATGGCGTTACGGCTTTATCAATAACAGACGCGCTTGCGTCGAAGTTCGCAACAAAATCTAAGCTGTCTGTTGCTTTAGCATTCAGTGAGGAAGTCGATACCTGAATATTACCCACAGAACCTGTCATTAGGTTGTTGTTGCTATCGACACTGTAACCTTGAAGCTTTGCACCGCTGTTAGCCGTAACAAAGTTGTTCTTATCCGTTGAGAACACACCTGAACGTGTGTACAACATTTGACCCATATTATCTTTAGTAACAAAAAAGCCACCGCCATTAATAGCTAGGTCCATCGCACGGCCAGTTCCTGTGATACTGCCGTCTTTGTCGAAGTTCTGTGAAATTGACGCGACTTCCACACCACCAGGTTGCATGCCGTTATATACAGCGGAGAATTCTGTGCGGCCACCTTTAAAACCATACGTTGATGCGTTGGCAATGTTGTGACTGATTGTGTTTAGCTCTGTGTTGGTCGCGTCCAGACCACTTAGTGCGATGTTAAAACTCATAAATAGACCTCTGATTTCCGTATTTGGTTAAGCACCAAACTGAGTGATTTGATAGAAAGGAACGTTGCCAACGCCATGGACATTGACTAATGCTGCGCCACCGGTATTAGGAATGCGCACTTGCTCAACAGTGCCTGCCATCAGCACATTTGGACTTGCTTGCCCTTCTTGCACTTCTACGGCCACTGAGTATTTGCCTGGTTTAAGACCAAGTTCTTCAGGATTAATTGAAAAGTCGACGTCACCTTTGCCGTGAGCACCTAGTGGCACTTTAGTTGATTGACCAAATTCATCTTTAACAACTAACGTGACTTGGTTTGAGCTATGAGCGAGTTCGATTTTTCCGTTTTGTACGTCTTCACCAAGCTGAAATTCATCCGCATTGACGTAAACCGTTTGCCCAACAAGGCCCGCTGTTGATAGCACTTGCATGTTGTCCAGTAACACCATGCTCTGTTGCATTGTCTTAGACATATTCTCGGTACTTTGTACCTGCGAGAACTGAGCCAATTGACCAACGTATTCCGTACCATCAAGGGGATTAAGTGGGTCTTGGTTTTGAATTTGAGCCACCATCAAAGAAATAAACTCATTCTCCAATGAAGAAGCGCTGTTCATGTCTTTAGGGTTTGGTGAGATACCGTTGCTGTCTTTTGCTTTTGTATTTACTGGAGCGTCAGACGATAAAGGGGTGTATTGTGCAATACTCATTAGCTGCCCTGCCCTAATCTAAGCAGACCTTGCTGCATACTTTTTACATTGGCTAATACTTCAACATTCGTTTCGAAGCTGCGTGTTGCGGACATCATGTCTGCCATTTCAGCAACTACATCAATATCTGGGTAAAACACATAGCCTTCATCATTAGCCAGTGGGTTGTTCGGCTCAAAACGCTTCTCTGCATCTCCAGCATTTTTAACAACGTCAACAATGCGAACTTCTGCATTGGGATAAGCTCCATTTTCTGTTGTCATTTGCGTTTTTTGGTACACAGTCGCAAATACTGGCTTAAGCGCTTTATAAGCATCTTCTGGATTTGCAGATACTGCATCTGCGTTTGCTAAGTTACTGGCTACCGTATTCAGACGCACAGTTTGTGCTGTCATCGCGGAACCAGTGATCGAGTAAATATCAGTGAATGACATAATTAACGTCCCTCAATCGCTTTCGCTAAGCCATTAAATTTCATGTTGAGAAACGTCAGGCTAGTTTGAAAGTCCATGTTGTTTTGCGTGAATTTTGCTTGTTCAACACCAAGCTCTACGGTGTTGCCATTTTTGCTATTCTGGTAAGGCACCGAGTATTGGGCCTGAACCTGGAACTTTGGCACCGGTTTGTTCACACCACCTGCCGTTACTTGGTTCATTACGGTGGTGAAACTTAGGTCTTTCGCCAAATACCCAGGGGTGTCAACATTTGCTAGGTTACTGGCGAGGACTTTGGTACGCTGAACGCGAAAATTAAGTGCCTCTGGATGTACTCCTAAAGCATTTTCAAATGTGATCGCCATGCATCTTCCTTACAGTTGGCTCGAATACGCCAACATACAAACAAGATACGTGCCATAAAAAATAGCTATATATATCAATGACTTATAAACAAGGATGGAAGCCAAACTTCCGGTTCTCGGAAAGCATTAAAAACAAGAGGAAAGTGTCCACTTCCTCAACAATAATGCTGACGTTACTCGCTTTGACATCAGAACAAGCATTCGCCAACACCAATGACAAAACCCTCAGCGTTGAAGAGATAAAGTCCGTTGTAGCAACGGATTTCGAACAAGAGGTGGATCGCGTAGCGCTCTCCAATCAGTGGGGGAAGTACAAACTGGACTTCGACATGTGGGTGCCCGGTTCCGCCAATCACTTGCCAGAATGTCAATCGCCTTTAGTTATCACAGGTCGTGACAACAACACGTTGCCAGTCGGTAACCTCAAGCGCTCAGTCAGCTGCGACAATATCGCATCACCATGGCGAATTAACGTTACGATAAAGTCTTCGCTGACTCTGCCTGTTTTAGTCGCGACAACCACGGTTGGCCGAAATGAAGTCGTAACGGCTAAACACATAAAGCTTGAAACCCGAACCATCTCTCGCCAAGACGATTTTTATACTCGCCCCGAGCAAGCAGTAGGCTTAGAAACCTCTCGTCGTTTGAGGGCTGGACAAGTGGTTAATCCATCCAATTTGTCGGCCCCACCTCTAATCGAGAAAGGCAATGAAGTCATAATCATTGCGAGCAAAAATGGATTTAGTGCCAGCACAAAAGGAGTCGCCTTAGAAGATGGAGCGAAAGGGCAGCAAATTGACGTGGAAAACCCAAGTTCGGGCAAGGTCATAAGAGCAGTCGTAACTGGATTAAACCAGGTTCATACTCAATTTTGATTTTTTGACTCGGGGTAACATTTTTTAATTTTGGCTCTCGTCAGTAACACTGAACTTCGAGTACAAAAAAATATTTAATGTTTATCACATTCTAACCGCCTACTTAATTTAGAACATGATGATGAGGACCACAGCATGAAAATCGACAAAGTCGCGGGCGGTCATGTCCCACAAACAAAATTACAGCAAGCAAGCAAACAGCCTGTCGACGTCGTCGAACAGAGCAAAGTACACGAGCCTGCATTTCAAGCGAATACCGTAGCGATAGATCGCGCTCAAGCTGAAATGGCATCACTACCTGATGTTGATATGGAAAAAGTAGAACAAGTACGCAACGCATTAGCGCGTGGTGAACTTAGCCTAGATACAAAAGTGCTATCCAAGGCAATCATGCAGTTCCATACAGGTCACGAGTAATAAAACGCTAGGAAGACATCATGGCAAGCGCAGTATCGCAGCGAATTCAACAATTTGTTCGCTCTATATCTGAGGATATTAAGCTTTATCAACAACTGCTTCCTTTGCTTCAGCAGCAAAAGGTATTGTACTTAAAGTTTGATGGAGAGGCACTGAACGACAATGTTCAGAAACAAATGCCGATACTCAATAAACTCAGCCGCTCCGCCAATGACAGAAGCCAGTGTATGCGAGCGCTGGGGTTAGCGTGTAATGACGCCAGCGTAAAACGAATTTTCAATGCTTTGCCTGCCCAAATAGGTATGCAAGCTAGAAAACAATGGGCGCTATTGGAAACGTTGGTAAGTCAGTGCCAACAATACAATCAGAGCAATGGCCACAGCTCTGCGGCGTTCCATGAGTTGGTCAGTCAACTCAAACAACCTGTGCAACACACTTATGAAGATAAATCGTTCTAAACGATGTTCGTCTTGCCTACAGATTCAGTCGCCATCTCGGCTGAGTACTGTAGGCCTTTTTATTTTTATTGCCTTTCTGTCCTACCTTCCATTCACATGCCAGGCAAAACCAAATGCTGTCGATATTCAAACGCAGTATCAAGTATTAGCCCCATACAAACCACAAATTGCCAAGCGTCTCGATTCATCCAAGCCGGTAATTAACCACATTTTCAAACAGCTTCAAAACCACTCATTACCAAATAGCCTAGCCTTAGTGCCAATGTTAGAGTCTTCTTACAATCCCAAAGCCGTTTCTCACGCTAACGCCGCCGGACTTTGGCAACTGATACCAGCCACAGCGAAACGATTCGGATTAACGATAAATACAAAACAAGACGATCGCTTTGACACAGAAGCTAGCACAACGGCCGCGCTCAAGTACCTGGCGTTTTTATACAACAAATTCGATCAAAATATGGCTCTGACCTTAGCTGCATACAATGCCGGAGAAGGACGCGTTGCACGTGCTATTCAGCAAGCAGGAAGTCGAGATTTCCAACAACTCACGCTGCCTAACGAGACTCGCCAATACGTCAGCCGCTTCTATGCATTGGAAAAGTTGATAGATATCGGTCAGTTACAATCCTCATCATTTCAACCTTTACTCTTGTTTGCTCCAGACGCTCCTATGATTTCACAACCGCTGGTCGACTTTAGCCGACTGCCTCCGCTAGTTAATTTGTGATAAAAGCTACGACAGAGCTCAATGTCAGAGAAACGTAAAATTACAAGATCCTGTTCGGCGAATTTGAAAACTCGTGATCTCTATGCAAACGTGTGCAAAAAAGTTGAGGTAAGGTATCTCAAAGATAAGAAAGAGTAGTGGTTTACTAAAAAGCGCCCCAATTGCGCTTGGCAATTGGGTAGATATGCGTCACATTGCGTTTGCAAAAAAACATGAAAACCAATGGTCAGACCTAATAATTATTTACACACTAAATGTAAAACAGCTATTGTTTTCATAGTTCGAAACAAATCTAACATATCAAGATGACGCTTCGCTTGCGCGTCTGGAATAAGTCCGGGTTCCGGGGGGGAGTCCGGACTTTTTTATTGCTCTAAAATCTTTGCCCACAATAGAGCCAACAGAAGCTAAGTCGTAATGATGCAAACTAGCTGTTTATAGTAATTCTTTAGAAATCAACTGAAGTAAAAACGTTTCGCGCTCAATGCTCATGCCTTTTTTCGGGCTTTCTGCCATCGTTTTTTCATTGTGTGCAATTGCTTCGTGTATGTTCATCCATACCGGGCGCATTCCATTTTTAACTTCGTAATCTTCATACGCCGTTTCGCCTAGCTCACGTTCGATTTTACATGTATAACAATACGACACCATGTGCATCACGTCAGCGTCATCCTTGTACCACGGACGAAACTCCTCAAAGATTCCGAAAGGCTTAATACCATGTATATTTTGGGCGCCCGTTTCTTCCTCTAATTCACGGACTAATCCAGCAATGACATCTTCACCATCATCAATACCACCGCCTGGTAGCGTGTAGTCATGGTAACGTTCTGTATAGAGCAACAGCACATCTTCACCATCAAGTACAATGGCTCGCGCTGCATTGCGCTGAAAAACAATTTTGTCATCCAAATGCTCTATGTCTGGATGAACGGTCGATTTTAAATGTCTCATCGAAAATACCACGGTCAATGTTTTGTGCGCATATTACCGAATTTCACACTTTAAATCATTGTTGTAGACCAGGTACGTTCGAGCGCTTGTCAGGAAGTGATTGATATGACCTTCACAACAATACGCCTAGAACAGAAGTGTGACGTGCTAATCAGCAATAAATGAGAATATCTAAATTCTTATACGTCCCTCTTACTTTTAACATCGATAAGACAATAATCTCTTAAAGTTGCCTATAATCAATACAATACTCGCCCACCCCATGCGGAGATAAAGAATGAAAAAGACAAATTTAATGATGGCTATGGCTGCAACATTGGTACTGGCTGGTTGTTCAACTTACGAGGGAGCGACCCGATCAACTGAGTATACCTCCGTTGCAAATCCCGCAGCCGTATACTGTGTTCAGCAAGGTGGTGAGCTGGATACCGTGTCGGAAAACGGCGAACGTGTCACTTACTGTGTGCTGTCGGACAATGAACGCGTCGAGCAATGGGAATACTATCGCGAGAATCACAAAGAAAATGAGGGTGACAACTACTAATTATTTTTATCGATACGTCACCTTCCCTCTATCACTTAGGAGCCTTTGGGCTCCTTTTTTATTTGATTTATCAAAGTGTTCTTACGTTGTTTTTACATATCTCTGACTTTACCGCACATCGACCCTATATCGAACAGTGTTCTATTCTTGACATTCCCCTGACATAACTTTCCACTTGGACAATAAAATTCCAAACACAGATCACACTAATTCACATTTCTTCCACATTTTCTGGGACAGGTGAGCAAGATGAAAACACAAATAGTAAAAGAAGCCGAGTCAGCCCCAAGCAACGTTGTTACTGAAAAATCAAAGCGCATTATTTATAAATCGAGTTTAAACGCCTTGATGATTGTCGCTATAAGTATTCTCGTTAACCTTAGTCTTCGTCTTGATTATGTCGTGTTGGGATCAAGCCTTGGCGAGCTTTCCGTTACAGAAACGCTCCAGCTTGTGATGCTTGCTATTGCATCATGGTCGTTTTTCAGCTTATCGAAACAACAGCCTCAGCTAAAGCATGCGGCTATTTTGATTGCAGGATTTTTTGCAGTACTGATTATTCGCGAAACGGACTATTGGACAGACATGATTCATCATGGCTCTTGGGTTTTCCCAGCACTTGCTGTCACCGCACTGGCTTGCGCCAAAGCTTACCAAGGTGGTAAAGGTACCATGAACGAAATGGCGACCATTTTAACGGTGCCACATATGAAGCTATTAGTTGGTGCTGTAATGCTATTATTAGTCTTCTCTCGTTTGTATGGTATGGGTAGTTTTTGGCAACAAGTGATGGACGAAAATTACATCCGTGATGTTAAAAATATCTCAGAAGAAGGTATAGAACTGCTTTGCTACTGTTTGATCGCATTAAGCGCCGTCCGCACAAAACGCGAGCTTAATGAATAGACTCTGGGTCAAAGCGACGGTTCAATGCCGTCAGTATCGGATGGAAGATACTTAATGCCTTTTCCGCAGCACCTACAGATTCATCCAAGGCCGTCATTTCGACGGCCTTTTTCATTTCTTCAATATGTTGCAAAGCCTCTTTATCGAGCGGTAAAGAGAGCAATTTGTGAATAGTATCTCTTGCGATCATAAGTGGCTTTTTTCGGACAATTGATAAATCTCGGAAAAATACGCCATGCTTGACCCCTTCTAAATAAACTCGGTAGGTTGTGAGTTCATCGAGTAGCAAGAATGTGTCCGCCATAAGCCCTTTATGTGGGTATGGCACGCTAATATGTTTGCTGATATCCAGTGGAATATTGAGGGTCACCCCCATGGATTCGCAATCGGATTTAAGTACTCGTAATAAGCCTTGCTCATCCATCAAATTCTGGATATCAATGATTCGTTCGAGGTGGTAGTCATTAGACAGCAAGATAACCTCAACCGGATGCCCCAACCATAACTCGAACAACCCACTTTTGCACAAAACTTGGGAAACATAACGCATGTTTTGAAACGTGTTCAACGACTCCGTTTCTAAGAGTATATGACGTTCAGGGAACGGATTCACAGAGTCTGCGTTTAGGGTTCTAAAATACGCGTACATCGCCTCTGCTTCAGAAACACTTTGTCCTTGCGTTACTCCGCCACAAAAAACAATCACCGTTCGCTCTATCGGTAGTGATGCAGTCCTACAAGACAAAGCTTCGACTCTGGTTATGCCCTCAGAGGTCAACCTGTTATTGACGAGGCGTTTACCTAAAACGATGACGATGTTGTCTAACTTCATTTTAAAATCTCGCGCTTAGTTGGCAGTGTTACAAAAATCTTCTTTCACTCCCGACCCACAAGCTTTAACATCTAGTTAACAACACTGTTCTAGAGACCTTTATAAAGGTTCACTGCTAAAGGAAGTCAATTATGCTGTCGATTTTCGATATATTTAAAATTGGTGTCGGGCCATCCAGCTCCCACACTAATGGTCCTATGCTTGCCGGATTCCATTTCACTCAGCTAGTTAGCGACTCTATGGCGAAAGTGCATCGGGTGCAAGTGGACCTTTATGGCTCATTGTCACTGACAGGTCGAGGGCACCATACAGACCGAGCCACGGTCCTTGGTTTGATGGGAAATAAACCTGATACCATCAAAATGAGCAGTGCCAAAAGTGCGCTACAAAATACCATAGACAATAATACGCTCATGCTCGCCGGTACACACCAGATTGAGTTTAGCTACGACCATGACATCGTCTTTTATAGCGACAACCTTCCCCTGCATGAAAATGGTATGACGATTACGGCATTAGACGCAGCTGGAGATCAAGTAGCGTTTGAAATTTATTACTCCATTGGGGGCGGATTCATCGCCACCGCCGACGAACTAGAGAACGGCACGCAACAAAATGAGGTCGCAGTACCATTTCCGTTTACATCCGCAGATGAGATGCTGGAAAAAGCCGAGACGAACGGTTTCAGCTTGGGAGGCATGATCCTCCAAAACGAACTCGCATTTCGCTCAGACGAAGAAATTAACCAAAGAGCAGAGCAAATTTGGAAAGTGATGTCGCTCTGCATGCAACGTGGCTTCGATACGGAAGGGATTTTGGAAGGTGGTCTAAATGTCACTCGTCGAGCACCAAACCTTTTGAAAAAGCTCGAAGCCAACGCTGCAGTTGAAAACGATCCGATGGAGATCATGGATTGGATCAATCTCTTTGCCTTTGCGGTTAGTGAAGAAAATGCAGCAGGAGGGCAAGTCGTCACTTCTCCAACGAATGGTGCAGCAGGGGTGATTCCGGCGGTATTGATGTACTACCATCGCTTCATCAAAGAGCTCGATGTTAAACAGCTAAAAGACTTTCTCGCAGTCGCCGGCGCTATCGGCATCTTATATAAAACTAACGCGTCAATTTCTGGTGCAGAAGTGGGGTGTCAGGGAGAAGTTGGGGTTTCTTCATCCATGGCTGCCGCTGGCTTAACAGCGCTAAGAGGGGGCAGTAACGAGCAGATTTGTATTGCTGCGGAAATTGCGATGGAGCATTCATTGGGTATGACTTGTGACCCGATTGGCGGCTTGGTTCAAGTACCTTGTATTGAAAGAAATGCCATGGGAGCAATGAAAGCGATTAATGCATCGCGTATGGCATTAAAGCGCACAAGTAAATGCTTAATTTCGTTAGATAAAGTTATCGAAACCATGTATCAGACTGGTAAAGATATGAATAAAAAATACCGTGAAACCTCTTTGGGGGGCTTAGCTGTCATTCATATGGCACCGCCATGCGAATAATGGCAAGTGGTCATTGCGCTTAGCTTCTCACCATGCGCTTATCTGGTAATTGTGATCTGATGATATTACATATAGAAATGCCGCGTTCTTCGCGGCATTTTCTTAACAAGAAACTATTCGATTAATCACGTCGACCACGAAGTTCAATTTTTTGAGTTGCAGCATCCGAATGGATTGTTACACCGCCATAAGCCATTTCATTGCGACCCTTCAGCGTCAATTGAGAATCTGCACGCTCTACGTCAACCTGATTTTTCGTTGCCATCGTCATATCAATCGTGCCCGTGTATGACCCATCGCCAGCAAATGCTACGTTTGTTGAGCAAACCATCAAAACAAGTGCGATTAGTTTTTTCATACATCACCTCTATTATCGTTCTTACTTTCTGTCGGTGGAAAAACTGTAACAACAGAAACGCGCTCATACGAGGAAAGCCATTATTTACCAAATGGAAATCCATGCTAATAAACTGATGTAACCAAGAATAACTTATCGTTACCTTCAATAAATCAGGGATAAGGCAGCAACTTAAATTGACCGAGCGTTGTCTTTTCTTAAGAAATTCAGCGATATGATTTGTCGACAAAAGCCAAGCGAGACAATGTATGAGCGTTAATCTGGATATTCAAAATATTTTGGTATTAAAACGGATGTATGAGTTACGTAACGTCCGGTTAGTCGCAGAATCACTCGGTAAAACGTCAGGAGCAATCAGCAAAAATCTGACAAAGATGAAAACTCAGCTCAATGATCCGCTATTCGTTCAGACCAAAAATGGCTTTGAACCAACAGCTTTTGTGGAAGCGAACATTGCGCATTTTGAGCAAATAATCAACAGTATTGATTCCATCAAACCACAGCATTTTTCACCAGCTCATTTTGACGGTTCAATCACTATTTATGCCAACACATTGTTTTGGGAGTACTTTGGTGACAAGTTTTACTTGGAGTTACTAAAGCACGCCCCAAACGCAAAATTCTCATGTTTGCGCTGGGGTAGCGAAGCAAAAAAACGATTAATTGACGGTGAAAACGCCATTGCGATTCATTACTTTGATGAAGATCTGCCACAGTCAATTGTTCAGACCGAACTAGGGCGAGGAAAAGCGGTATTTTTTGTTCGACAAGATCATCCCGCTCAAAACTCCCAAGAACTAGAAGAATACCCTTTTATACTTTTTAAAACGCCGGGATGGAACGACTACCGATACCCAGTGTTGGAAAGGCTCAAACATATGGGTTTTAGAACCACACCTAAAGTGGAAATTGAGCATCCAGCGATGATTCAAAAAGTGCTTCTGCAAACGAATCATTTTGGCATAACGATGAGTGGACATGTTCCTAAGGGTTGCCGGAGTATCGCGCTTCCTGCTGGGCTAGAGCTTGATGTTCGCTACGTGATGAGCTGTCGTCGCTCTCAACAGCAAGCTCCGGTAAATCAGTGGTTATTAGATGTCATTAAGCATGTCGCTCAGTCCTAGACTGATGACTTGCTACTGCTAATAATAGCCAAACCACACATGCGCTCTACTTACTCGCTGAACGAACATTAAAGACTCTGTATTAACCATTGAGCAAAGGTGTTTACGTGTGATTTTTCGGATGCTCGAACCACCATATAATGTGCACCAGAACTTGGCATATGCCAATTTCCAGCCTGGACTAATACGCCCTGTTGCAGCTCATCCTCAACAAGAAAGTCTCTTACCAGCAACACGCCAAGTTGATTAATCGCAGCATGAATAGCAAGCAATGAGTGTTCAAACTCGGCGACGACTTTGCTCACCTTCCCTTGGTAACCTTGGTGTGAAAGCCACTCTTGCCAAGATTCATGATAACCACTAGTACAGATTTTAGGCGCTTTAGCTAACTGCGAGAGGTCATTTATCGGGTTTAAATGCATAAAGCCGGGGCTTGCGACAACAATCCAGTTTTCTTGGGTTAATCGTATGGCTTCTTGCTCTTGCCAATCTCCATCTCCGTTAATAATTTCGATATCCGCAATCGCACTGGCGTTTGGAACTGTATTAGCAGTTGTCGAGACTTTAAAGGAAATGTCTGGGAATTGTCGCTGAAAATCAGCCAATCTTGGCATTAACCACTGAGAGCAAAAGCTGTGAGCGACATGTAAGTTAACTTGCGTATTCTTGGGACGAGTAAATAAATGCTGCGTCGTGGTCGATAATGTTTGAAGCACATGGTTAACCACAGGCCAGTATTCTTTTGCTGAGCTGGTCAGCGTAAGATGCGTACCCTTGCGCTCGAATAATGTTGCATTTAACTGCAGTTCTAGCGATTTCACCTGCTGACTGACGGCCGCACGGGTCACATTTAGCTCCTCTGCGGCTTTAGTGAAGCTCTGTAATCGCGCCGTGGCTTCAAACGCTCGGAGCAAATTAAGCGGCGGTAAACTTTGCATAACACTCTCCCAAACACTTGGCAGCCATGGTATGAACTGGTGATGACAAATTGATGAAAGTGCTGAGTTTGTTAAGCGGGATCAAAAAAGCCAGCGTGATACACGCTGGCTTTTGGAACTTTATCTTAAGCAGGAATTATTCTGCTTTCTCAGTGGTTTGGTATTCAAACGCAGGGACAACTACTTCAACACGACGGTTCATTTGACGACCTTGACGTGTTTCGTTGCTTGCTACTGGGTTAGCTTCACCCATGCCTTTCACTGTCATACGCTCAGCCGCAATACCTTTTGCTTGGAACTCGTCAGCAACGGCTTTCGCACGTTTTTCTGTGAGTTGCTTGTTGTAAGCAGCAGAACCTGTCGTATCGCTGTAACCCGTGATCTCAACTTGAGCTTGTGGGTAAGTATTCATCAAATCAACGGTACCAGAAAGGTTCGACGCGTCTTTCACTTCTGCACTTTCTAAGTCGAATTGTACTGTCGCTGTTGTTTGAGCAGGGTAAACGTGATCTACAATGCGGGTTGCAGGACGTGCTTCTACCACCTCTTCAACGGCTTTTTCTTGAACGACTGGCTCAGAACCAAACTTGTAGTTGAAACCGATACCGAAGAAATCTGAATCCATGTCTTCAATTACATCATCAGACATATCTTGGTAGCGTTGGTATTCAGCACGTAGGCTCCAGTTGTAGTTGATTTGGTATTCAGCACCCAGAGAGCCAGTTGGTACGAAATCTTTCTCGTCACCAGCCATCATGTATGCAGCACCAACTTTCGCGAATAGATTCCAAGAATCCGTTAGTGGTAGGTTGAACTTAGGAGCTAGAGTTAGTGCCCATAGGTCACCGTCAACTGTGTTTAGGCCAGGCTTTTTGAAGTTTGCAGTGAAGTCACCAAGGTAATCAACACCATACTCTGCTGCAACGTACTTGTTGAAGCTGTAGCCTAAGTGCATAGATGCTGCAAAACTGTCGTCGTCACAAGGTTCGTTTAGGTAACACGCATCGTTTAGAGAGTTGTAACCTATTTTACCGCCCATGTAAGTGTCAGCAAGTGCAACGTTTGAGATCACACCACCAGCAAGTACAGTAGCCACTGCTATAGCGATTTTTTTCATTATTCTTTTCCTTTTTCTTGTACACAAAGCAACACATCGCGGCAGCATACTGCCGTAAAATATGAAGCCGTAACTTTCTCTTTTCTTCGAATAGAAATAGCTAAATAGCGTAGGAAAGAATCAAAAATGATATTCAAACGCCAATGACGTAAAACGGAAAAAGGTAACCTCAAGACCATCTATTCATGAGCTTCATCCGCATACCCAACCGAAAAATAAAGTTCGTTGCGTTGGTTTAGCCATAGTCAATTCGTTGCGGAGAATATCACAAAGAAGCCAACTTTCTGTGACGCAAATCACCATAAAAAGCCACTTTCTCAAATTTAAGAATCATCATTTAAGCTTGTGAATGGCAACAAATTTTTACAGGGGAGCGTGGATATGGAGAGCACAAAAAAACAGCTCATTTAAAATGAGCTGTTTTCGAAATAATGAAAAAGCGTTAACTCGTCGCGCTAAATTTTATCCGCTACGGTTAACGTTGCAGCTAATACATCTTGTCCAAACAAGACACTACGCTCAGGAGACCAACCGTAAAGTGGATCTGGGTGATTGTTGTTATCTTTAAATGGCATTTCGATTGTGTAAGACAAGCATTTGAACTGCTCTGCAACCCAATTTGAACCCACAGTCAAATTCGCTTTACCACGCTCATCTTTATCGTAACCAATCTCATCTTGGAACTCTGGCGTAATAGTCAATAACGCTTGCTTAAATGATGCCTCTAAAGCGGCAAGATTTTCATCGTAAGAAGGAATACCTTCTGAGCCAGCGACGAAGTTATACGGAATCGCTTCATCGCCATGGATATCTAAAAACATGTCAACACCCGTTTCCAGCATGCGCTGACGCACAAGGTAGACTTCTGGGCTCTTTTCCATTGATGGCGTTTGCCATTCACGATTTAGGTTTACACCTACTGCGTTGGTACGCAAGTGACCGCGAATACCACCGTCTGGGTTCATATTTGGTACGACGTAAAGCACCGCTTTTTCAAGCAATGCACGCGCAACCGTGTCGTTTTCATCTAACAGACGTTGGATCATACCTTCCATGAACCATTCCGCCATTGTCTCACCTGGGTGCTGACGTGCAATCATCCAGATTTTCTTTTTGCCTTCTTCTGGCTCACCGAAAGTAAGCAAGCTCATGTCATTGCCATCTAGCGTATGACCAAGCGTCTCTAGTTGGCAGTGGTGCGCGCTTTGTGCCATGTGTAACAAGTCTAAATGACGATCGTACGTGTATGGCGCAAAGTACGCGAAGTAAATTGAGCTGCGCTCAGGGATTACAGTGAAAGTCAGCGTGTCGCCATCGAACTCTGCCGGTACTCGGAACCATTCTTCACGATCGTAAGACGCAACCACATCGTAACCTTGCCATCCTTCTGGATAAGCCGATTTAGCCAAATCAAGCAATTTGATGGTGTGTGATTGCTCGGCTTCTGTCTCAAGACGGAAGTGGAACCACTGGTAGAATTCCGACATATTGTCGTTAGGAATTTTGAGTTGGATGTCGTTTTTGTCGTCCGCTTTCACTACGTGAATGCTGCCGCTATCGAAGTTGCTGAATACTTTCATTTTATGACTCACCTTTTAAATCTGAGCTTGAAAGACAGAGGCTAACACAAGGCTTCATCGCGCCCCAATGACTTTCACTGCAAACTGTCTCGTTTGTGGCTAAAGTCTTCAGTTTAGTCAAGCTTATCCGCTTTGCCTGCTGGTCCCGCGAGTTTTGCTAGCCACTTATCCCAGATAAACGGCGTTTTCTCGTTATCTTCTGCTTCCTCTTTTCGACGTACCGCGTTGCGCACTATCATAGCCCCGGTCCAGCGAAGCGGTTCTGGTGGGAAACACCCCAACGGTCCTTTGGCTAAACCACTGTTCGTCCACTCGTTATCGATTCCCAATATCAATGAAGATAGGATCTTTCCGCCCATGCGAGTCTGCGCTACACCATTGCCTGAATAACCAAATCCGTAAAAGATATTGCTCTGTTTATCTAGCTCGCCGAAAAAAGGGAAACCAGTAGCAGAACGATCAGAGCCCCCCGTCCATGAATAAGCAAACTCCTCTCCTCTCAAATGAGGAAACAACTTATCGAACGACTTGCGCAGTAGACCTTGGTAGCGTGTTGGCTTGTTAAACATTGCGTCAACTTGGTTATTGAAAGAAAACTGATTGCCGCCTTTCCCCAACATCAAACGGCCATCTGGCGTATCTCGGTAATAGTGGACGAAGATACGTGAATCCAACACGCTAGAACCTGCCTGCCAACCAGATAGAGGTAGTGCGTCACCAAGCGGCTTGGTGATCACCATGTCGGAAGAGACCACCACGATACTGTTTTTAAACTGTTTAAACTGCTCCACCATCCATGCATTTAATGCCAATACCACCTGCTGCGCTTGAACATTTCCTTTAGGTGTACAGACAGTGGCAGGTTTTCCATAATCTAGACGCGTCATCGGCGTGTTCTCATAAACTTCTACACCCAGATCAATAGCAACACGGCGTAACCCCCTCACTAATAATGCAGGTTGAACGCTGGCTGCAACTGGAGAGTGAAAGCCTTCTATATGTCGAGGTGAACCCGCATTGGCACGCAGTTCCTCCACCGAGCAACGACGCCAACTGTTCACTTCTAATCGCTTTAACTCGTCCACAACTGGCTGCATTCCCCCAGTTTGAGCCTGATTGGTTGCAGTGTAATAAACCCCTTTTAACGATAATTGCGCATCGATGTTGTGCTGCTGACAAAAGTCGTCAATCTCTAGCACTGCTTGTTCCGACTCTTTTACTAACCAAGCAGCATGTTCTTCACCGAATAACCGTTTCAATGTCGGGAACTTGGTAGACCAAGTCAGCATACAACCGCCGTTTGCGCCCGATGCACCACTGCCACATAAGCCCTTTTCGATAACAACCACCTGTTTTGCCGGAGATTGCTGCTTAATCATAATCGCGGTCCAAAGTCCGGTGTATCCGCCACCAACAATCGCAACGTCAGTATTAATGTTCTGCTGTAACGGTTGTGGCGTTTCTGGTTGCTCAGCTTCAATTGCCTGCTTGAACCAATATGAATGATGTGTCATCGGGTATCCTCGTTAGTGCGTTACATCCATTTCCGCAAACACTTTACAAACGATGATGACAATCAACGAGCAAGAAAATCTAACGCTGAGCGATAGAAAATGTTGCACTGAGAGTGTGAAAATTTTCGCTTTCGACAAAAACAAAATGGGGAGCTCGTGGCTCCCCAAAACAAACAGCAAAAAATATTAGTGGTAAACAATTCAAGTCCGTCTTACTGGTTAGTATTTACCGGTATCACGCATGCGGTACTCGTATTGAACATTGAGAATAGGCTGGTAAACAACTTGCCCGTCACTTTGCAAGAACTCATTTACCATGACTTTTGAGTCAGTGATAGAAAACGATTGGCGATCAACATACGTTGTAAGGCTCGTAAACTCATCACGGAGTTGTCCAGATGATTTATTTTGGTAGCTTTGGATCATGTCTCGGCCCATTTCATAAGCCGCTTGTTTGCTATCCATTACGTCGCCATGGATAGTTTCGGTATCGTTTGTCCACTGATAACCACTAGCAAGAGCCATAGAAGGTGCAGCAATCAGAGCAATCGTACTTGCTAAAGTTGTTAAGCGTTTCATAAACCTCTCCTTACTTACCTTTACATCGGGCCAAAATTGGCTCGATACTTATAAGGTACGTATAAAGACCTAAAACACGTCAAAACAATTTCAAATAATGTTCAATTTTCGTTCAACTTATTTCACATTAACTTAGCAACTCAACGTCATATTCAGCCGACATTCGCATTTTCTTTCTTTTGAACAATGGGTTTCAACCTGACACTTCCTTACCAAACCATACAATACCTAAGGTCAATTTTCTCTTAGAATTCCAGCAAAAGAACAGTGTTCAAAACCTTACACAAACGTCGGACACAGCAAAAACCACCTCTTTTCAGTCGTGCTTTGCATTCCTCCTTTTCGGGTTCTTCGCTGCTCGTCCGTCGGTTCTTAATTGTCGCTATTGAGCACAAGTTAATCTGGAGTGAAAATGACCGCGAACAAATCCATTTTTTACCATAGCAAATCGATTTACTCAGATGATTATGCTGATGTCTACAAGCCAATTTGGACCTACAGAGCTAAGTTCATCTTACGTGCGCTTTATTACAAACGTGCATTTAAGCACCTTTCAGACAATATTGAATCGTCATTGTTAGAGTTGCTTTGTACACGTACGCATCGGTTTTTAGAGAAACCGTTTCGTCCGTATATCATCAAAAACAACTCAGCGTTCGATCGTTCTAACTTGGTAGTTGATCACTATAAAACTATTTCAGAACTGTTTTCTAAACAAACAATCGAAGAAATCTACACAGACTCGAAAGGCCTAACATTAGCCTCTTTTGAAATTGACGAAATACTGTACTCGGTGAGATTAGTATACGAAGCACGTTATCAAAAAGAAGGCGACATGAGCCTAGTGCTGCACAGCGCTGAAGATGGCAACTTCTACACGCTCTCTTTTACGCTCGGTCACATCGAATCTGGACGCAGCATTATGATTGGCGGCTTACAAGGACCGCGAAGCAGTGAAGAAAACAACGCGAAAATTAAAAAGCTAACTCGTAAGCTTTACGGACAGAGACCAAAAAGCTTGATGGTGAGCTTGCTCACTTTGCTCGCACAAATTTGGGAAGTGAACACGATTCTAGCAGTGAAAACGCAGTCCCATACTTACGCAGCTAAGCGCTACAGCAAAGGGCGAATCAAAACGGATTACGATGCACTCTGGCAAGAATTGGGCGGCACCGAATACAATCGTCATTTTTACTCAATTGATGTAAATGCACCCCGTCGAGATATCGAAGGCATGTCGCGCTCTAAGCGTTCGATGTATCGTCGCCGTTATGAATGGCTAGACAACACCAAGATCACTTTCGAACAAATATTAAAAGGCGAGCAAGCTAAAAGCTAAGGAGAAGCGTTCATGCGTTATTCATTCATTACTGCTTTAGTGTTGTCGGCTTTTTCTTTGTCAGCCAATGCAGAAACCAGTGAGCACATCATAGGTACAAACATTGGCTATGGCGATGTGAACTACGATGCTCCGACAAGCAAAGAATCAGGCGACATGTTCTTAGGTGAAATATATTACCGCTACATGCCAACACATAACTTTGGTATTGAAGCAGGTTATAAAGGCGCGTTTGACGGTATCGGCTCGATACTCGTGAGTCCGATTTCAGAAGTCACCGATACGAGCTTCTCCGGACCTCGCTTGAGTGGCTATGCTAGCTATCCTCTGGGTTCAGGTTTCGAACTGTACGGCAAGGCAGGTGTCACTCTCTACACTCTCGAATACACTTATAAAGTGAACGGTCAGAGCAAGAACATCGAACACTCAAGTGTCGGAGGTGAAGCGGCTGGCGGTATCGGCTGGAGCTATCAACACTTTGGTTTGAATGCAGAATATGTGTACTCAAAAAACAGCGATTTTGATTCTGGTGGCGTGATGTTCGGCGCTCAATTGCGTTTCTGACGTCCCTTATACTCCTACCCCTTCCCCAAAAAATAAAAAAGAAAAAGGCCGCGATGGCCTGAGTTGCTGCCTTTTTCTTTCATCAATATGTGTCAGTTCGTCAACGCAAGAATGATCCCCGCCACGATCGAAGTAACGCCAAGCCCTCGGGTGAGATACCATTTCTCAGACAGAAACCAAATCCCCATAAACAATCCAAACACAATGCTGATTTGCCTTAGTGCTACGACCAAGCTAACGTTGTCTGTCATGGTCATCGCAAACAACACCAAGCCGTAGGTGGATGCCATCATTACCCCTGCCATGCTGGCTGTTTTGCGGATCTGCCACGCAGTTTTAATCTCATCTGGCTTGCCCGTAGCTAAGCACCATACAAGGGCTGGAATACCAATCGCCCAAAACTGCACGCCCAAGTAGAAGATTGCACTGTACTGATCATTCAAGATCTCTGATGCTTGTCCTGTGAGTAAACTCAGCGCTTCTTTATCGACTACCGAGTAACCCGTTGTGCCTATTGCGGCAATCAATGCCCAGAACACACCAACGTTCAAATAAGAACCCAATGTCATCTGACGAAAGTTCGTCAGTGGTACCAGCATACAACCAAGAGTAATTAGTAAGAATCCAAGCCACTGCTGACTAGATAATTCATGTCCCAATGCCACACTGATTGCGCCGACCATCATCACTGGCAGCGCCCGGGCAATCGGATAAACCACACCCACATCAGCGTGCTTATAAGCGACAATCAAACCAACCAGATAAACCATTTGTGAAATGCCGCTAATGAACAGCAATCCCCAAAACTCACTCGGTAATGATGTCCAGCCAATGGTTGCCAAATACCAAATCAAATAAGGGGTAAGAATGAAACATGCAGAAAAGCTGGCGGCCATGGTAAACGCGAGTCCAGAGCCTGAGTTGCTTTTGCCAAGGATATTCCAGCCCGCATGGAGAACAGCAGAGAAAACGACGAGACCAATCGCCAACAAATCCATTTCAATGTTCCTGTCTGAATAAAATAAAGGCCCCGAGATGGAGCCTTACATAATGAGAAAATCCACTTAACGATTGAGTTCCGCCAGAGATTCAATGCTGATGGCATCGTGTCGCCAATACTCGATATCGCAATCAATTAACTCACCGTGTTGGTTGTAGTTGATGCGCTCCACTACCATCGCAGGCGTACCGGCTGTCGCACGCAATGCCTGAGCCATTTCACCCAACAAAGTGCTGGTTGAAATGCGGTAGCGAATCTTTTGATACGTCACGCCATAATGCTCGCGGTAAATGTCCGTCAGTGAATTTGATAAATCGTAGTCCAGCAGGTTCGGAAACAACTCTGGGCGAATGTAGTTTGTTACGAATACCACAGGTCTATCTTCAAGGTATCGCACTCGGTCGACTCGATACACGTCCGAGAAAGGCTGCAAGTCCAGCAAGCGCGCCGCTTGTTTGTTTGCCAAGGTTCCTTTTGCGGCGACCAACTCCGTTTTTGGCACGCGATTTTGCGCTTTCGCCATGTTCGGGAAGTTTAGCGTTTGGGTAGGGTCGTAACGCAATGGCTCAGGTGAGATAAACCAACCTCGGCGATCTTCGCGATAGATTCGACCTTCCGCTTCTAACAGTGATAAAGCTTCACGCAGAGTGACGCGTGTAGTATCGAACGACTCCGCCAACTTACGCTCTGCTGGCAGTTTTTGACGCGGCGATAGCATGCCCGCTTCAATCTGTTCAACAATCGAATCTTTAATTTTTACGTATTGCACGAAGTGTCCTTATCGTTTGCGCCAAGCCTGTGTGCGATTCTCTAACAATTTACCCAAAGTCATCTGAACAATCTTCGCAATTGCGGCAGCCATCATAATCATCACAGCCATTGCCGCTGCAGCGCCAGTTTGACCTGCATCGTCCATATTCAGAATCGAGACCGAAGCCGGAATCGTATCGGTTGAGTAAAGGAATACTACCGCAGAAGTGGTGGTCAATGCATTAACAAACAAGTAAGTCGCAATGTCCAAAATCGCAGGTAAACACACAGGTAATGTCACTTTAAAGAACAACTTGTATTGAGGAAGCTTCACCGATGCCGCCGTGGCTTCAATCTCCGATGGCAACTGCTTTAGTGCTGTCAGGGCTGTCATGTGACCCACGGTGTAGTAATGCACTACCGTGTTAATCACCAAGAATGCCATGGTGCCATAAAGCACGTTCAGAGGATTGTTCGCATCATTGAAGTAAAAGATGTAACCCAAGCCAAGCACCATACCCGGAACCGCCATTGGCACCACACTGAGCATTTGCATCACTTGGCGAATTGGACCAAACGCACGCCCTTTCTCAATGCAGTACGCACCGACAAAGATGATGGCTGTACCAATAACTGCCGTCCAACCTGCCAGCGTTAGCGAGTTGAAGAATGGACTCCAACCGTAAGTGCTCATTTCAGCAAAGTTGTAGTTGTTTAGCGTCAGTGCTTTGTTCCAAGGCCAGAACGTAACTAACGAGCCATACACCGCCATACCAAGTACTGCCAGCACTGCGATAGAAATGATGCTGCAGTAAACCAGACAAATGCTGTCGCGCGCTTTATTGGGTTCCGGCTGATAAGGCACCGAGCGCGTGTCGAATAAGCTCTTTTGTTTTTTCTGTACCCAGCGGTCTGCACCAAATGCCATTACCGCAGGGAATAACAACATAATGCTGGTCACCGCACCCATGGCAAAGTTTTGTTGTCCCACCACTTGCTTGAAAATGTCAGTCGCCAGAACGTTGTAGCTGCCACCAATCACTTTCGGCACACCAAAGTCCGTGATAACCAGTGTAAAGACGACGATAAGCGTACTGATCAAACCGTATTTCGCCGCAGGTAACGTCACCATAAAGAAGGTTTTGATGGGTGAAGTTTTAAGTGCGCGGGCTGCTTCATACAAACGGGCATCTGAAGTACGCAGCGAAGTGGTCAAAATCATCAATGCATGAGGGAATGTCCAGAAAATCAAACCCATCGAGATACCAATCACGCCATAAATCGAGTTTCCTAACAGCATTTCTTTGGCAATACCTTGATTACCGAAAAGGAAGATCAAACTGATCGCTGGCAGTAACGAAGGCGCAAGAATCGGCGCAGTACCTAGGATTTGGAACAAACCTTTAAACGGCATGCATGAACGAGTCAGCGCGTAGGCATAACCGAACGCAAGCACACCCACTACCGAGGTCACAATCACGCCCAGAGTGAAGGTGTTTCCCACCGACACCCACAAGCTTGAAGAGGAAAAGTACGTCGCAAAGTTTGCCAGACCGACAAATTCGCCATTGGCATTTTGCACACTCTTGGTCAACATTGCCCAAAGCGGCATTAAGATGAACAGCACCATCATGGTCGACAAAGCAGCTAGCAAACCGAACAACACTAAGTTATCTCGGCTGACACGTCCGAGTAAGGATTTTGCTTTGTCTTGAGTGGTCAGGCTATTCATCGTCATTGTCTTCGCATCCATGTTACACCTACGACGCTAGCGCTTTATCAACCGAGGGCACGGCGTAACCATGCAGCCCTTCTTCAGCAAACTGGATGTAACGTACATCGCCCGCTTTGATATTGAGTTTTTGAACCGTTTCCACAGGCACATCCACGACGATGGTTTTCGTTGAGCTGTCGTTTTGCAATACGCAATCAATACGGAAAAACGCCCCTAGAAACTCGGTTGCCGTAACTCGCACTGGTAAAGAGTTGGTGTAGTTTTCAACGAACTTGATGCTTTCAGGACGCACCGCAAGGTCAAAGCGGTCACCACGTTGGATCTTACGATTGGTCAAGCTTGGCGCTGGCATCAAGGTTTCTGCAATGCGTACTTGGGAGTCCGTTGCGACTGAGGTTTCAATAAAGTTCATGCTGCCGACAAACTCAGCGACAAAGCGCGTTGCTGGTTGTTGGTAGATCTCTTGAGGTGTACCGACTTGCTCAATCACGCCATGGTTCATCACCACAATGCGATCCGCCATCGACAATGCTTCGTCCTGATCGTGCGTAACCATGATGGTGGTGATGCCCAGCTTACGTTGCAGCTTACAAATCTCGTCACGTAAGTGAACACGTACTTTTGCATCTAGCGCTGACAGCGGCTCATCAAGTAACAGTAAACCCGGTGACAACGCCAATGCACGAGCCAAAGCAACACGCTGCTGCTGACCACCAGAAAGTTGGTTAGGAAATTTCTCGCCAGAGGTTGGAAGGCCAATGGTTTCTAGCCAGTAGTCCACCTTCTCTAACGCTTCTTTGGTCGACATGCCTTGGTTCTTCAAACCCACCGCAATGTTCTCTTGCACAGTTAGGTTCGGAAACAGCGCGTAAGATTGGAATACGATGCCGAAATCGCGCTTCTCTGGTGGTAGGAATGTGGTCTCTTGACCGTTTTGAAAAATCGCACCAGACGTTGGCAAGTCTAAACCTGCAATGGCACGTAATAGAGTGGTTTTACCGCAGCCAGAAGGACCAAGAAAACAAACGAACTCGCCCTTTTCAATCGCTAGCGAGATTTTCTTTAACGCAGTGAACTGTCCGAATTGCTTCACTACATTTTCGATATTTAGGTAATGTTGGTTAGTTGACATAACACATGCTCCAAATGGTATATACCAATTTTAGTTTTGGAGTGTTACGTTCCAATGACAAATTTATAGCCAGAAGATGACAAATAGATGAAGGGCGATGAGGTTTGTTCAAGTGGTAATTCGAGATTCCCGACTCACTCCTTCGTCGCTCTCGAGAATGACGTTGTGAGTGTAGATAGAAGCTCCTACTTTCTTAAGTCCGTCATTCCAGCGAACCTAGGTGAGACTAGGAATCTACTTTCAGCAAACTCTGAAATAACAGAGAAAACAAAAAACCCACCTCAACCGAGGTGGATTTCAACATTCAAATCAAAGCAAATTCAATTAAGACTTTGGCTCTGATTTCGCGTCAAACTTCTCAGACCAAGCCGCTAAGATCTCTGCACGCTTGCTGCCCATTTGCGCGAAGTCCATCTTCGCCATGTTCTCTTGAACGTTAGGGAAGTTAGAAACGGTCGCTTTCACGTCTTTATGTGCAACCACTGGATACATTTCTACGTAAAGCTCGTTTGCTGCTTTAGAGATTGACCAGTCGACAACACGTTTCGCTGCATCAGACTCTTTTACTAGACCAACGGCTTCTGATTCCCAGCCGATGCCTTTTGGTGTGATAACCGCTAGTGGTGCGCCTTGTGTTTTCAGCTTCGCGCCGCGGCTTGCCATCGAAATACCGATAGCCACTTCACCCATGCCCGCTTGAACACATGGTTTAGAGCCAGAGTGCGTGTAGTGTGCAATGTTCTTATCTAGGTCACGCATGTAGTTCCATGCCTGATCTTCACCCATGTTTTGTAGCCAAGCAGAAACCTGCATGTAGCCAGTGCCTGAAGACGCTGGGTTCGGCATTGCAATGTGACCTTTGTAAACCGGCTTCGTTAGGTCTTCCCATGACGTTGGTTTCGGTAGGTTAAGTTGTTTCGCTACCGCTTCGTTGAAACAAACTGCGTTAAAGAACGCATCGTTACCAAACCAAGCTTGGTTTGATTGAGGGTCGTTTAGGTTCGCGTGCAGCTCTTCCAAACCTTTTGGTGTGTAAGGCTTAAGAAGACCTTCACCTTTAAGCAATGCCATTGACGAGCCAGCAAGACCCCAAACCACTTCCGCTTGAGGGTTGTTCTTTTCTGCCAGCAATTTCGCCGTCATGATACCGGTGGAATCGCGAACCCACTTAATCTTGATATCTGGGTTATCTTTCTCAAACGCAGACTTGTATTTCGCAAGAATGTCAGTTTCGAAAGCGGTGTAAACCGTGACTTCCTGTGCTGCCATTGCATTCGTAGCTAGCAGAGAGACAAGTGCAGCCAGCGATCCTTTCATCAAACGGTTTTTCATCATTTTCTCCAGTTAATTTGGCTAAGTTTTCATTTGGTCTGTACCAGTTGACGATATACACCCTACTGAGCCTTTGTGACGGATTCATGACCATTAAATGGCAGTTTTACGAAAATTTGCGATGAATAATCGTTCAATCGATCCGCCATTTTCTGGATATTAAAGTTTTATGAAATTGAAGATTCGCCTATTTACTGTCCTTTTCTTCCTAGTTAGAGTGAACTTGAAATTTGGTGTAGACCAATTAGCCTATTCTAATGGAAATCGAGATGAAAAACGAATACCTACTACTGACTCCAGGTCCTCTATCTACTTCTGAAACAGTACGTGAAGCCATGCTAAAAGACTGGTGTACTTGGGATGATGAATACAACAAAGACATTGTAGAAGTGATCCGCACTAAGCTTGTAAAACTGGCGACGGAGCAAGACGGCTACACCAGCGTACTAATGCAAGGTAGCGGCACCGCATCAGTAGAAGCAACGATTGGCAGTGCCATTGGCAAAGATGGAAAATTGTTGGTTGTCGACAACGGTGCTTACGGTGCGCGTATCGCTCAGATCGCTGATTACCTAAATATTCCATGCCATGTAGTTTCCCCAGGCGAAACATCACAGCCACACTTGAACGAGGTGGAAACTGCATTGGCATCGGATCCTGCGATCACACACGTGGCGATTGTTCACTGTGAGACAACCACTGGCATGCTGAATCCAATTGAGGCATTTGCTTCTGCGGCAAAAGCACACGGTAAAGTCGTGATTCTCGATGCCATGTCGAGCTTTGGTGGCATTCCTATCGATATCGCAGAGCTAGGCATCGATTTTATGATCAGCTCTGCAAACAAATGTATTCAAGGCGTACCGGGTTTTGGCTTTGTGATTGCGAAACAAACTGAGCTCGAAAAGTGCCAAGGTCAGGCTCGTTCTTTGAGCCTTGATCTTTACGACCAGTGGCACTGCATGGAAGTGAACCACGGCAAATGGCGTTTTACGTCTCCAACGCACACGGTTCGCGCTTTCTATCAAGCATTATTAGAGCTGGAACAAGAAGGCGGCATTGAGGCTCGTCATCACCGTTACCAAACTAACCAGAAAACACTGGTTGCAGGTATGCGCTCTTTGGGGTTTGAACCGCTACTGAGTGATGACCTTCACTCGCCAATCATCACTTCTTTCTACTCTCCGACGCACAGTGATTACCAGTTCAAAGCGTTCTACACACGTTTGAAAGAGCAGGGCTTCGTGATCTATCCGGGTAAGGTATCGAACGCAGATTGCTTCCGCATCGGCAACATTGGTGAAGTTTACCCAGCAGATATCGAGCGCTTAATCGGTGCGATTGAAAAAGCAATGTACTGGCAAGTTGCGTAAAGCAGCCTTCTGATTGAGAGAGCGTTATGACTCAGAATATCAAACCGACCCATTTCCGCAGCGAAGGTGATGTCAACACGACACCAGCGCGCCAAGCTTGGAATGCATCGATGGACGACGAACGCACGCAAGCATTGTTGAAGCGTGATTCGGAGGTCTTTCTTCATCAAGCCATGTCAACGCCTTGCTTAGATACCTTGGAAGCAGCAGAAGGCATCTACATCCAAGATGCTACCGGTAAAAAGTACATGGACTTCCATGGCAATAACGTCCATCAGCTAGGCTACGGTCATCCGCATGTGATTAAACGTGTGCAAGAGCAAATTACCAAACTGCCGTTTTCACCACGTCGTTTTACCAATGAAACTGCGATTGAATGTGCCGAAAAACTCACCCAAATCTGTGGCGGCGAATTGAATCGCGTGCTGTTTGCTCCGGGTGGCACATCTGCGGTTGGCATGGCACTTAAACTAGCGCGCCACATCACGGGCAACTACAAGGTGGTGTCTCTGTGGGATTCCTTCCACGGCGCATCGTTGGATGCCATCTCAGTGGGCGGCGAAGCGTGTTTCCGCCAAGGTATGGGACCATTAATGGCAGGTGTTGAGCGAATCCCACCAGCCGTATCTTACCGTGGTGCTTTCCCAGTCGCGGACGGCAGCGATGTGCATTACGCCGATTACCTCGAATACGTGATTGAGAAAGAAGGTGGCGTGGGCGCGTTTATCGCAGAAGCAGTTCGTAATACCGACGTACAAGTGCCGAGTAAAGCCTATTGGAAACGCATCCGCGAAATCTGTGACAAACAAAATGTCATGCTGATCATCGACGACATCCCTAACGGCATGGGTCGCAGTGGTGAATGGTTTACCTACCAAGCCTACGACATCGAGCCAGATATGCTCTGCATCGGTAAAGGTTTGGGTGGTGGCTTAGTGCCTATCGCGGCCATGGTAACCAAAGACAAATACAACACCGCCGAGCAAATCTCCATGGGCCATTACACTCATGAGAAAAGCCCTATCGGTTGTGCTGCAGCACTGGCAACCATGGAAGCTATTGAGCAAGACGGCTTGCTAGATAAAGCCAAAGCTGACAGCCAGTTCATGCGTGAAAAGTTGCTAGAGATGAAAGCTAAGTACCCAGTGATTGGTGATGTGCGTGGCATCGGCATGTTATGGGGCATTGAACTGGTCACTGACCACGAAAGCAAAGCACGCGCGTATGACGAAGCGGAAGCTGTGCTGTACCAATGCCTCAACAACGGAGTGAGTTTCAAGGTATCGCAAGGTAACGTGATTCAACTCAGCCCACCGCTGATCATCACTCGCGAACAACTGACAGAAGCGTTGGCAATTTTCGAAGAAGCCATCGCCAAAGTGTGCAAAGACTTTAACTACTTTTAGGGTCGACTGACCTCAACAAAAACCAATTTATCCAGAGCGCGGTTCCAATGTGTAGGCAGCGCTCTGGCAAGCAAGAAAAAGGATTGAACATGAGCAACTCACCAATTCAAGCAGTGATCTTTGACTGGGCTGGCACTATCGTCGATTTCGGCTCTTTTGCGCCAACTAGCATCTTTGTGGAAGCATTCAAACAAGGCTTTGATTTTGAAATCGACCTTGAAGAAGCGCGCGAACCAATGGGTCTTGGCAAGTGGGATCACATCCAAGCAGTGGGTCGTATTCCTGCCGTTGATAAGCGCTGGAATGAGAAGTTTGGTCGCTCAATGACCAGCGAAGATATCGACGCTATCTACGCAGCATTCATGCCGCTACAAAAAGCAAAAGTGGCGGACCATGCAGACCCAATCCTTAATGCGATTGAAGTTGTGAACGGTCTGAAAGACAAAGGCATCAAGATCGGTTCTTGTTCTGGTTACCCCCGCGAAGTGATGGATGTGCTGATTCCTGTGGCTGCGGATTACGGCTACAAACCGGATTACGTAGTAGCAACGGATGACCTGTCGCAAGGTGGTCGCCCAGCACCATTTATGGCACTGAAAAACGTGATTGAGCTGAATGTTACCGACGTTAATGAGTGTATCAAAGTGGATGACGCCGCACCGGGCATCGATGAAGGTCATAACGCTGGTATGTGGACCGTTGGTTTGCTGCTTTCTGGTAACGAAGCAGGTCTAACTTTTGAAGAATACCAAGCCGCGGACGAAGCAACGCTTGATGCCGCTCGTGAAAAAGCGCGTGCAAAACTGCTCAAGAGCTCGCCGCACTACCTTATCGATACGATCGCTGACTTCCCAGAAGTGGTTGCAGATATCGAACGTCGCCTAGCAGCAGGTGAGCGTCCTTAGTCTTCATCTTCCACAAATAAATGAAACAAACGCCCCTTACGTGAGGGGCGCTTTTCTTTTTGGCACTATCTTAAGGAGGTTTGGCTTATTGAAGCGTAGTTCCGTTAGATAGCAGCTTCCTTGTCGGCTCTTGCTCGGTGTATTCGACCGCATCGTGAGCGGCGAGCTTATCGACTTCCGCCTGTTCACCCACCACAATCAACACATGTTGTTTCACCAGAGCGTCGACTACTTCAATGTTGTGCTGACGAAGAAGCGCTCTCACTTCGCTCTCTTTTCCTTCATGATACTTAATAAAGTAACGTTCAGGTTGCTGCTCGGCTTGATCTTGGCGTTCATCCACGAGAGGAAATCCTTGATTGTTTGCCAAGCTGCTTGAGCTCAGTCCGATTGCCAATAGTGCGGTAGCGCCTACCGCAGACAAAGAAAGTAAGGTCAACTTCTTCATAGTCACTCCTTATTGAAAGGTCAGAGTCCAACTGTTGATGGTGCCTGTGTCTCTTCTGGCACTGTCTACCGCTTTTAGTTCCCATGTACCTTGCGATTCAAAACCAGAAAAATCCGCTTGGAACGTGTTTTTTATATCGTTAGCGCTGCCGCCAGTATTATTGTGAAGTACAACTTCTCCACCAGTCGGTGACGTTAAAGTCACTCGTAGATCACCGATGTAAGTGTGGCTAATATCAACGTCAATACTTACTGTGCCTGAATCACCAGAGCGATCGACTTCTACTGCACTGATTGCGCCAGAAGATTTATTATCTGGAATCGCAACAGGGCTGGTATTTGAGAAGCTAGAGTCCGAAGAGCTACCACCATCAGGTCCATTACAGCCAGCGTCCAAGAACAGCTTCGCCGCTTCAGCATTAACTAGGCCGTGGCCAGTACGGTTGTCTCGACCAGCAACATCAATATCTGTTGCAGTTTTCACTAGGGCATTACGTACTTGCGCTGCAGTACAGGTTGGGTGGTAACTCCACACCAAGCCAGCTACGCCCGTTACGTGCGGTGTCGCCATTGATGTACCATTGTAGTACTCGTAATCTTCACCAGAGGTTGTTGCAACAGTAATCTCCTGACCAACATACCCCAACAGCTCTTGACCAAATGCACGATCAACCGTTACCGAAACCATACGATAAGCGTTGTTTGTGTCTACCAAGAAAGGGTTTTGTAAACCAGGTAGTTCAGAGTTGCTGTATACGATTGCAGCTCGCGCACCCGCATTGTAACAAGCCTGAACCGCATCTACTTCAGGGTAGTTTCCTGAAGACTGGTTGCCGATACGCTCAGTCAAACAAATTTTGCCCGACATATCACCACAGTTAACGTTACCGCCAGATACATCACAGCTATCTAGCATTGCCGTTACTGAACCCGCGATTGGATCCGGAACATACGAAGAACCGTTATTGATCAAACGATTGTGAGGAACAATCCCACGATCAAACTGGCTTACACCATTCAAGGTAATATCAGAAAGTTTACCTTCACCTACCGTAACCGTTGATAAGATCGCCACACCCGGGCCTGAGATCTCAACTTGATTAGTAGATTGTGAGAACGCTGCATGATCATTTTGATTATCAACAGCCGCAACAGACATCACTGAGTCATAAGAAGCTGGATAGCTGTGCGCTGTATTGCCATCATTACCTGCAGCGGCAATCAATAGAACGCCTTGATCGTAAATATTTTGCAGTGCATTTTGCTCAGTTCGGCTTGATTGACTACCACCAAGGCTCATGTTCACAACGTTAGCACCATTATCGGCACAGGTCTGGATTGCTTTAACAAGCCCAGATGAGTAACCCCAACCCGATTCGTTAAATACTTTCACGATGTGCAAATTAACATTCTGGTTTGGCATCACACCCTTTACACCTTCGGTGTTGGCAATCGCAGCAATCGTACCCGCGACGTGAGTACCGTGGGCATTGTTGTTACCCGGATCACTCCATGATCCCGTACCACTATCGTTAGTACCAGCAACGCGGTTACCGCTTAGGTCGTAGTGCGAAATGTCGTACCCTGAATCGATAATACATACAGTGCGATTACCCGCATTGAAGTCAGCTAGCAGTTGAGCATTAACCGCTTCATATCCCCATGGGGTCGTTTCGCTGAGCAAATAGCGAGGTGGATCGACTTCCACGTATTCCACATCACTACGATTGCGAAGCGGCTCTAAGTCATCGCCATCCAGTTCAACGCTGTAAATGGCGCGATTGCCCAGTTTTTCCACCTTACGTGCCTTCACCTGTTCTAGAACAGACTCCTGCGCGATTCGTGGCCCCCAGAATGAGTTACCACCCATTGAAGAACGGCTGACTGCATCTTCTTTGAATTTGACGATGTACTTCGTCGGTAACTTAGATTCATCAAATCCCATTGGTGGAGCCGCAAACGCTGACATCGAAGTGGTCAGTGCTATTGCTACGGCAGACAACGAAAATAAGCCTTGTTTTTTACTTGTTGTGTAGTGCATTTGCCCTATTCCTTATTTGAGCTAATTTTTATTCACTATATTCTCATGAAAAGTCATCATCATGATGTTTGCATGAGAGCTTCAGCTATAGTTTACAGAGCAAAAATGCCAAACAATTTGTTTCATGAATATACAAATTTGTACAAAAGATCATTCAATAAACACTTTAAGTTAACATTAAAAATCACCGACAAAACCTTATAAAGCAATTACTTAATTAACAAAAAGTGAATGTTAAATTAATGTTAGTGAGTAATTATTCTAAATATCACCCATTTAATCGATTGCTATGCTGAATGGATTTTTTGACCGTGGTGCCAAAACTGAAATATTGAATATTTAGTTGTTGACTGTCTTGAGCATTTACTCAGAATTAGAAGGTTTAGTGAGAAAAATTCTCATCTAAATACTGTTATAGCCGAGCGTATTCACGCATTCGGAACAATAACCATTACAAGAAGAGTGAATGATGAAAAAAACAATCACACTATTAACTGCATTACTTCCGCTTGCCTCCGCCATTGCAGAGGAGCCAACTTTATCACCAGCAATGGTTTCTGCGGCTGAAGTGGTTAGCGCGCAAGAAAATCAAACTTATACGTACGTTCGATGCTGGTATCGTACGAGCCACTCTAAGGACGATGCGGCTACCGATTGGAAATGGGCAAAAAACCAAGATGGTAGTGACTTCACTATCGATGGTTATTGGTGGAGCTCTGTCTCATTTAAAAACATGTTCTACACCAATACCTCACAAAACGTAATTCGCCAGCGTTGTGAAGAAACACTAGATCTAGCGAGCGAGAACGCAGACATTACATTTTTTGCTGCTGACAATCGTTATTCTTATAACCACACGATCTGGAGCAATGATGCTGCAATGCAACCAGATCAAATCAACAAGGTAGTGGCTTTGGGTGATAGCTTGTCTGATACAGGCAACATCTTTAACGCGTCCCAATGGCGCTTCCCTAACCCGAATAGCTGGTTCTTGGGTCACTTCTCAAACGGTTTTGTTTGGACGGAATACGTTGCTAAAGCCAAAAACTTACCGCTATACAACTGGGCAGTTGGTGGCGCAGCAGGTGAAAACCAATACATCGCGCTAACTGGTGTCGGCGAACAAGTTTCTTCTTACTTAACCTACACAAAGCTGGCGAAGAACTACAACCCTGCTAACACATTGTTTACGTTAGAGTTTGGTTTAAATGATTTCATGAACTACAACCGTAGCGTGCCGGAAGTAAAAGCGGATTACGCTGAAGCTCTGATTCGTTTAACAGACGCTGGCGCGAAGAACTTCATGTTGATGACACTGCCTGATGCAACCAAAGCACCACAGTTCAAATACTCAACACAGGAAGAAATTGAAACGATTCGTGCGAAAGTATTGAAGATGAACGAGTTCATCAAAGCACAAGCGATGTACTACAAAGCCCAAGGCTACAACATCGCATTGTTTGATACACACGCACTGTTTGAGAAGTTAACCTCGGCACCAGAAGAACACGGTTTCGTAAATGCAAGCGACCCTTGCTTAGACATCAACCGTTCATCTTCTGTTGACTACATGTACACTCACTCATTACGTTCTGAATGTGCAGCATCTGGCGCAGATAAGTTCGTGTTCTGGGATGTGACTCACCCAACCACAGCAACGCATCGTTATGTGGCTGAAAAAATGTTAGAAAGCAGCAATAACTTAGAAGAGTTTCGCTTTTAATAAGCCGTTGTTGTTCATTGCAAGTTAATCTGCATAAAAATGACCACGATGCTTCGTGGTCATTTTTTATCGATATCGACCCCTGATAACGGGTTTATTTGAGCTCGCTTAGTTCAAGCCGTTGATTTAGAGACGTTGACTTTGAGCAGTCTCATTCAGCGTTCTGTTTTGGTACGTTACCGCGGAAGCTGTTCACCATAATAGAGATCAACGTCTTTAAGGTTTCATCATCACTGCGGTATGAGTAGGCTCGTATACCCGTAAACTGAACCTGGAACAACTGAGCAAGAAGCAATGTATCCTGGGCTTCAATTTCGCCATTCTCGATTGCTCGCTCAAACAGCTTTGCAAGAAAAGATTCAAATTGGTTTGCTAAGCTGTTTGTTTGATTGCGCAGCGCATTAAAATCCTCAGCAAATTCACTTGCTGATTTGACTAACATGCACACTTCACTGGGATTGGAGTCTCGCTGATTGATAACCACATCAATCGCGAAAGCTTCTATTGCATCTAGAACCGTTGTGTTCTGAGCTAAATGCAACTCAAACAGGGCTTGTAAGTTCGCAACGTACATTTTTAGCGCTTCACAATATAGCCCCTCTTTTGACCCAAACGTCGCATAGATACTTCCAGGACGCAGATTAACGCTATCTTGCAAATCACGTGTAGATGTTGCATGAAAACCTTTCTTCCAGAATAGATCCGAGGCGGCTTTCACCACTTCATCACGTTGGAATTTCTTTGTATTCGCCATGAGCAATTATCAATTTTGAACATATGCTCAATTTTATATTGAGCGACCGCTCAAAATCAACTATCCTGTTCTTGCCTAATTCGCTCATATCCAATTACAGGAGATTTAAACATGGCAGAATTTAAACTGTATACCGCAGAAAACGCACCCGAAGGATCAAAGCATCTGATTGAAAATTCAGTCAAAGCGTTTGGCATGCTACCAAATCTTCATGCTGTTATGGCTGAAGCGCCAACCTTGCTTGAGGGTTATCAAGTTGTGCATGAGCTCTTTCAACAAACATCATTTAACGCAGAAGAATTGACCGTCGTATGGCAAACCATCAACGTTGAACATGGTTGTCACTACTGCGTTCCTGCTCATAGTGCGATCGCGGCGTCAATGAAAGTGGATCAGGAGATTGTTGATGCTCTCGTCAACCAAACACCATTGGCAGACGAAAAACTTGAAACACTACGAGAAACAACGCTTCAAATGGTGCGTCAACGTGGTGTAGTGGAAGAGTCTCAGATAGAGAAGTTCTTTGCGGCAGGTTACGGACAGCAGCAACTGCTTGAAATTGTACTTGGTCTAGCGCAAAAAGTGATGAGTAACTACACCAATCACCTAGCTGACACCCCGGTTGATGCACCTTTCAAGAAGTTCGCCAAGTAACTTAAGCTTTTATTACTGGTCCCATTCATGGGACCAGTAATACCTTCAAAAAAAGCTTTGTTGCATGGCGCTTCGCTAGTGTGTGCTGACCCCTAATTACAACGGCGCAACGTCGGTTCCCCCTAAAGACTGGTAAAGCGTAACCTGAGAGAGAAACTGGTTGTAGCGGTTTTCCAACAAAGAAGCTTGCGCGTTTCTGGTGTCTTCTTGTGCATTCAAATAGTCCATGATCGACGTCGAGCCATACTGATACCGCGCAGCATAAATGGACTCAGCGGCACTTGCGGCATCATATTGCTCTTGTAAACGCGCCGCTTGATACTTCAATTTCTCGCGTGCTGACAAGGCATTTTCGACATCTTGGAATGCGGCGTACAACACTTGGCGATAACTCACAATAGCCGATTGATAGTCTAAATCGGCAATGGCTTGGCTATTTTTCATCTCATTCCACTGCAAAAACGGCAACGTCATATCCGCACCTAAACTGCCGATAGGGTTGGAAAGCAGGTCTTTGAGCGCTTGTGACGATCCACCCAAAGCCCCAGTGAGCGTCAGCTTGGGCAAGTAGTCTAAATCTGCTGCGTCTTTATTTGCTAGCGCGGCTTTGACTTCATAAAGCGCTGCTTTAATGTCGGGTCTGCGGATCAATAAATCAGACGGAGCACCAACACTCAACGATGGCATATCGCCTTCAGGCAGCATTTGGATGTTTGCACTGATGCTCTTCGGCGGTTGATTGAACAAAATCGCAAAGGCGTTGTTTGCCTCAAGTAAACTCTGTTCAAACTCACTTTGCTGCGCTTGTAAGCTTGCCAACGTACGTTTGGCTTCAAGCACATCTAACTGATCCACAGCGCCAAGTTGGTACTGTTTTTCAATCAATTGTAGCGTTTGAGCTGCGTCTTCCACATTACGCTGACTGAGGTTTAAGCGCTGTTTTAGATAGCCGATTTGCCAATATAACGATGCCGTCGTTGCCACCAAACTTTGTGCGGTCGCCTCGCGATCTTGTTGACTTGCCATCGCCGTCCACTTGGCTTGGTCAACGTCTGCCGAGATTTTTCCCCACAAATCCAACTCGTAATTGACGGACAAGTTAGTGCTGTAGCTATCTGCCGATTCCCCGCCATCAAGAGATTTTTGAACTTGTCCTGATGTGGAAGAACTCAACGTAGGGAAAAGGTCATCTTGCGTTAAACCCAGCTGTAAACGCGCTTTCTTTAGCGTTAGCGTTGCCAGCGTCAAATCGTTGTTTTGAGCCAACACCTGAGCAATGTATTGATTAAGCGTTGGGTCGTTAAACGCCAACCACCAAGGATCCATACTGACATCACCCGCAACATGCATCTGTTGCCAATTTGCAGGCACTTGCACCTCAGGAGCTTGATAGTCGCTACGCATAAGCGACCCACAACCTGACAACCACACTGCACTTAAGGCAGCCGCGACCAATCGAGTTTTGAATTTCATTGTGTTACTCATTTTTAGTCTCTCGCTAGCGCTTCTATCGGATCGAGTTTGGCGGCATTGCGAGCGGGTAAAAAGCCGAAAGCGATGCCAATCAACGTTGAGCAAATAAACGCCCAGATGATCGAGTTCATTGAGTAAATCATTTGGAAGCTGCTGCCAAATGTACTGAATGCAAAACCAATCAAAAACGCCAAGCCAATACCAGCAATGCCACCACACAAACACACTAGTACCGCTTCAATCAAAAACTGACGCAAAATATCCGCTTGCCGCGCACCCACAGCCATTCGTACACCGATCTCTTTCGTGCGCTCTGTCACCGACACCAACATGATGTTCATTACGCCAATTCCGCCGACAATTAGGGAGATCACCGCAATCGCTGAGATCAGTAACGTCATGGTTGCGGTGGTTTTCTCGATGCTCTGACGAATGGTGTCAGTGTTAATCGTGAAGAAATCTTCTGTACCGTGGCGCATTTTTAACAAGTTGATGATGCTCTGTTCTACCGCTGCGCTTGGGGCGTTCTCATCAATCCGTACAGTAATGCCGTTGAGGTAGCGTTGTCCCATCATTCGTCCCGACATGGTGGTGTATGGCACCCAAATTTTCAGCGCGTCGCTGTTGCCAAACGCGTCTTCTTTTTTCTGCGTGACACCCACAATACGCACTGGCAATGAACCTAGAAAAATCACTTCACCAATCGGATTTCTATCCGCAAACATTTCCTTTCTGGTGTTGTCATCAATCACTGCTTCTTGGGCGAGCGAATTCACGCTGTCTTCATCCCAAAACTGACCTTTGGCGATCTCATAACCGCGCACACGGAAATAATCTTCCCCAACCCCTTCCACAGACGCGGTTGCATCCTGATTGGCGTAACGCACGGTTAAGCTGTTGGATAAAGACGGCGTGACACTGTCGACAAAAGGTAGACTCTCCAACGATTTAGCATCGTCGGCGGTTAGCGTTTTCACTCGTCCGGAGCGGCGGTCACCAAACCCTTTGCCCGGCCTGACATCAATGGTGTTTGTTCCCATGGATGAAATATTCGACAAAATTTGCTGTTGTGAACCATTACCTAGTGCCACCACGGAAACCACCGAAGCTATACCAATAATGATGCCGAGCATGGTCAAAAACGTGCGCATTCTGTGGCTAGACATCGCCAGCAGCGCCATTTTGAGCGCGTCAATAAAACTGTCCCACTTCCACCACTTACTGGCGGCTTGCGCTGGGCGATGAAAAGACGCGCTCGGTGTCTTTGCTGCTTGCTCATTGATTACAACTTGTGCATTTGGCGTATCTGCAATGATTTCACCATCTTTGATTTCAATGATGCGATCCGCAAAGTTCGCCACGTTCATATCATGAGTCACTAAGATGATCGTATGCCCAAGTTGATGCAACTCTTTAAGCAGTGCCATCATCTCTTGCCCACTGTGACTGTCTAATGCGCCAGTGGGCTCATCGGCGAGAATCACCTCACCACCGTTCATCAGTGCACGAGCAACACTCACGCGCTGTTGCTGGCCACCACTCAGTTGGCTGGGCTTGTGGGTCAAACGATCTTCCAGCCCTAAGCGTGCCAATAACGACTGCGCTCGCTCCGTTCTTTGACGATGAGGAACTCCCGCGTAAACCGCCGGTACTTCCACGTTTGCCACCGCGGTTAGGTCCCCCAGCAGGTGGTAACGCTGGAATATAAAGCCAAAATACTCGCGGCGCAGCTCCGCCAGTTGGTCGGATTCCAACGTCGAGACATCTTGCCCATTAATGAAGTATCGACCGCTGGACGGTTTATCCAAGCAGCCGAGCACATTCATCAGCGTCGATTTACCAGAGCCTGATGCACCCACGATCGCGACCATTTCACCGCGTTTTATCTCTAAATTAATGTGGTTCAACACAGTAAGCGACTCGTCGCCAGAGACAAAACGTCGAGTTAAATCCTCAACTTTTAAAAGCACGTCACTCATCTTAGAACCTCATTGGAGGTCGACGACGATCACCTCGGCTTGATGATTCTCCATCCATAGCATTGCCAAGAACAACTTGGTCGCCCTCCTTCAAACCTGAGAGAATTTCTGCGTTCACTTTGTTGTTAATACCCACAGTCACGGGCTTTTGCACCACTTGGCCCTGTTCAAACACTGGCACGGTATAGTTGCCTTTGCCGCCAGATTTTTGCAGGACTTGTGAAGGGACAATCAAGGTATTTTCCGATTGCTCAAGGACAATCGAAACTTGCGCAGTCATGCCGATGCGCAAAATACCTTGCGGGTTCTTCACATCAAATACAGCGTTGTAGTAAATGGCGTCGCTATCTGAAATGCTCAAATCGCTGTCATCGCCATCCATGATGGTTGGCCCCGGCTCAATGGCGCGCAATGTACCTTTAAACTGCTGATTCGGTTTGCCTAAAATGGTGAACAGCGCCGTTTGGCCGGGGTGAACAAAAATCACATCGGCTTCCGAAATTTCGGCTTTCACCGTCATCGTATCTAGCTTGGCTAACTCGATAATAGTTGGCGTGGTTTGATTGGCGTTTACGGTTTGTCCTTCTTCCACCGCGGTGTAGACCACCGTGCCATCCATCGGTGCGTTGATGGTGGTGTAACCGAGATCTAACTGCGCATTGTCGACGTTGATTTTGGCTTTCTCGATTTCGGCATCCAGTTGCGCTAACTCGGCTTTGTAGATGGCGAGCGTCGCTTCGGCATTCTCGTAATCAGCTCGTGAGCTCGCTTTCGCTGCCAACATGCCTTTTTGGCGCACGTATTCATAGTTTGCTTGTTTAATCTGCGCTTGCTTAGCCTGGTACTGAGCGTTGAGACTATTAAGAGACGCTTGGGCTTCTTTGAGGCTGTTTTGCTGAGTCAGGCTGTCAATCTGTGCAATCAAGTCCCCCTGTTTTATCTCATCCCCTAAGTTCACAGCGAGGCGTTGAATTTGCCCAGATACTTGCGCACCTACATTCACCAATTTGGACGCTTGCAACATGCCGTTAGCTAATACCGCCTTTTCGATATTGCCTTTGCGAACGACTTCTGTCGCGTAAGGAGAAATGGGTTCTGGACGTTGCAGATAATGATAACCACCAGCACCAATAGCAAGTAGGCCACACAAAACGAGCCATTTTTTATTGAGTTTCATAGCAGGAGTGAAGTAAATAATCGTTTTGATTTTATACTGCTATTTGTCTTAGCCGTACAGGGTACGAGACGTAAAGATAGGTAAATTAACGTCAAGATACTGAAGGAATAACTTCACTAACGTGAAAAATCCGAGATATTATAGTCACTTCAAAACTTTATCATTCAATAAATATAACAAAGATCATTTTTAATATAGAAATTCAAGTTATAAGTATTATAAACAAAACTTTTAAATACCAACAAACCAGTAAAATCCAAAATTATTCAACATTCCATCAATTTAAATTTCATTATGGCCATTTTTAATTATTGAATTTCAAGAGGAGTTAAGTGATAAGTTAAATAAAAAATACCCACATAACACAGGTAAGACCGAGAGGAGTGTGTCATGTGGGTTTAAACGATAGTTCTCTTGCTGATTCGAACTACCAACGTTGGGATGCAATGGAAATACAAATGACTCAGAGTTTCCATCACGGACACTTTATCGCTGGATTTCCCTCTATTTGTTAGGGAACAGTCAGTACAATAAAAATAGAGAAGTAATACCGCAAAAATAAAAATAGAGGTTCAGGATTTAATTTACACGTAAAATAACCACTATATTCACGCCATGAAGCATTAATAAATTCAACAATAAATATTTATTAAGTTAAATTTACTTATTGTCAGCACACTGTTAGTTTTACTCTTAAATGCACTGGTCAGATTTGTTTATTTTACTGATTTTCGTTGCAATACAACTTCTAATTAATTCATGAGAAAAACATGCAGCGACAATTAACTCTTTCACCGATTTATTTATTAATCGGGTTAGCCTCCTCGACGGCGTATGCCGGTGGTTTTCAAATTAACGAACATTCGGCGACGGGTCTTGGTCGTGCTTTTGCTGGTGATGCCGTCATTGGTGATAATGCGTCTGTAGTCAGCCGTAACGCCGCAGCGATGACGCTGTTTAAACAAAATGCCTTATCGTTCGGTGTCACTTACGTCAAACCTGACGTTACCGTTAAAAATGCGCAATATCATCGAGCTAACATTAATGCGGATGTCAATGTTGGTATGGGTGGTTTTCCTCCGTCCCCTCAAGCTGACATTACCCCGTCCTTCTCTCAAACCGTGACCGACATTGATGACGTCGATGGCGTTGGTCAACCAGCCGTTGTACCCAATTTTTACTTTATTCACCCTATCAACGACGACTGGTATCTAGGCTTATCGGCATACTCCAACTTCGGAACCGACATGGAGTTTAAACCAAACTATGGCGCACCTGTTTTTGGCGGTGTCACCAGCGTAGCGAGTGTCAACCTTGGCGCAAGCTTGGCATACAAGGTGAACGATCGTTTTAGTATCGGTGGTGGTATTGATGTGATTTACGGCTCTGGTGAGCTGTACCGCGATATGGACGTGGGTGTTTGCGTTGGTGGGAACATACTTGGAAACGAACTAGAACAACGCTGTGGATCCGTAAAAGGCAACGCACTTGATGTGGAAGCTGGCGGCATTGGGCTTGGCGCGAACATTGGCATGATGTACGAGTTTAACGAACGTCATCGCTTAGGTTTAAGCTACAAGCACAGCCCTAACATTGATGCCAAGGGTGACATCCACTTTGCTGGCGAATCGTACGACTCGCTTGCTATGCCGCTACCGGATATTGCGGAGTTTTCCGGTTATCACCGCGTCTTACCTAAATTTGCCCTGCACTATTCTGTGCAGTGGATTGGTTGGTCAGCATTTGACAGCTTGAAAGCTGATGATCAGTTGCTAAAAGATTTTCAGTGGCAAGACTCCGCGCACTACTCCATCGGTGCGACTTGGTACGCCAATGAACGTTGGACACTTCGCACGGGTTACATGTTCGACAAAACACCTGTCGATGAGCTGACTTCGCTTTCTATCCCAGATTCGAACCGTCACTGGTTATCTGCGGGTGCCTCTTACCAATGGTCATCAGATACCACGGTTGACATCGGCATGACGTACTTGATTGGTGAAGATGTCAACGTAGAAGAGTACGCGTATGAAGGTGTTCCTGCACCGATGGTGACGGGCGTGACCCATTCAAATGCGTTCCTAATTGGTGCCCAACTCAGCCACCGTTTCTAATTTGTCAGGCAGTGATCAAACCTCTAGGTCATTGCCTTGTAACAACGCTTATCGAAGCGACCGAACAGAGACATTATTATGAACAAAACACTACTTGCTTTTTCACTCTCACTTCTCACTCTAAGCGCGGCTCAGGCTTCGGAATGGGGCTATGGCAATGACAAACACGGGCCAGAGCACTGGGGAGAAATCGCCAAAGACTGCGCAACCACGAAAAACCAAAGCCCAATCAACATCGACAACCCAGCCGATGCAAAACTGGAAGCACTGAACCTTTCGTACACTGGTCAGGTCATTGGTTTAACCAACAATGGTCATACGCTGCAAGCGCAAGTGAACGGACGTAACAGCTTCACCATCGATGGCGAGATGTTCGAACTGCAACAGTTCCATTTCCACACACCTTCAGAAAACCAAATCAAAGGCCGCCAATATCCACTTGAAGCGCACTTTGTACACGCCAACGCAGACGACGAGTTGGCGGTAATTTCGGTGATGTTTGATGCTGGCGATCAAAACGCAGCACTGTCTAAACTGATCAACGCAATCCCACAAGAGAATCAAACCACGTTCTTTAAAGATACGTTTGAGATTAACGACTTACTGCCAAAAACTGCAAACTACTATCGATTTAACGGCTCTTTAACCACACCACCATGTTCAGAAGGTGTGCGCTGGTTTGTGCTTAAAGACACTCAAACCTTATCCAAAGATCAAGCCGAGAAACTGATGGAAGTCATGGGACAAAACAATCGTCCGCTGCAACCGCTAAATGCGCGCGTTGTACTTTCTAACTAATCGCCACATCCGATAAGGGGCATCGTATTTGCCCCTTATTTTGATTCGCTCTAACCTCACTTCGTTACAGGAACCCCCAATGAAAACTCCATCTGTTCTGTCACTCTTACTCGCACTCGCCCCGACATTCGCCTTCTCTCATAACCTTTCTGTCGGTCAAACCACCCCATCCGTCAGCATTGATACCTATGGCGAAATGACGCTGCAAGGAGACGATGTGGCTTATCAACCTTGGGCAACTCAGCAGATGTTAGGCAAAATCCGTGTGATACAAGCCATTGCAGGTCGTAGTAAAGCTAAAGAGATGAACGCGCCGCTGATGTCAGCAATCACTGCCGCTCACTTTCCTGAAGATCAGTATCAGACCACAACCGTGATCAACCAAGAAGACGCCATCTGGGGAACCGGTACATTTGTAAAATCGTCGGCAGAGGACAGCAAAAAGACATTCTCTTGGTCTTCCATGGTGTTAGACAAAAATGGCGTATTAGCAACAACTTGGGATCTGCAGCAAGAAAGTTCTGCGATTATCGTACAAAATAAACAAGGCGAAATTTTATTCGTGAAAGAAGGGGCTTTAACTCAAGACGAAATCACACACGTCATCGAACTGATTAAACAGAATATCTAAACCTAAGGTAAGGAAAAGCTATGAAACTGTTCAACACCATCGCACTCTGTCTTTTAGCGGCTGTAGCCTCTTTCCAATCGGTTGCAGGAGACAACGATTGGGACAAGATTGCAGATAAGACCGTCAGTTTTAAATCGGAAACCGACACAGTCAATCCACTGTCACCATTTGCTAACGCTCGTTTCAGCCACATAAAAATCAAATGTACACAAGGTACGGTCGATCTGAAAAGCGTTAAAGTAATCATGAAAGATGGTCAGGAAAAGACGTTCGACAGTTTAGGTGTTCTGACTAAAGGCATGTCATCAAGAAGCTTAAGCCTACCAACAAAAGATAACGCGAAGTTAGACAAAATCGAGTTGAACTATGAATCGGTTGGCAGCACTGCGCTGCAAGTCGCGGGGGTGACTAAAAAAGCGCAAGTGGAAATCTTAGGTAAGAAAATCGACGAGTAAGCGATGGCTCAACGAACTCACCCAAACTAAAAACAGCGGCACTAGGCCGCTGTTTTCATTAAAAATCGTCATGGATAACTAAATGAATTTCTTCAGCTTCGCCAAACCATAAGCGGCGATGGTGACACAATCTTTGATCGTGCCGTCGATCATCATCTGTTCGAACTCCTCAACCGAAAAAGCGCGAGTGATCAAATCCTCTTCTTCACTGTCGAGTTGATTGCCCACGTCCGTTAAATCAGTGGCGAAGTAGACGTGACATGTCTGATTCAAAAAGCCGTATGCGATAAACTGCGCGCCGACATACGCCATAGCGCTCGCCTGCATGCCCGTTTCTTCACGCAGCTCGCCTTTGGCAAGCTCAAGATGATCCGCATCTGGGTTTGATTCCCACGCCCCTTGTGGGATCTCCCAACAACGTTGACCTACGGTGTAACGGTACTGCTGAACCAAGTGAATCATCCCGTTATCGATAGCCAGAATCGCAGCACAATCAGGTTTGTCGACCACACCATAGATGCCCTCTGCGCCGCTCGGACGTAAAATTTTGTCCTCACGCACCGTCATCCACTTATTCTGGTAAACGACTTTGCTGTCTAGCTGTTTGATGTCTGACATGATTATTCCTTGATTTTTCTGAGGGTTACTGCGGAATAATACCCGATTCGGTTACGCCACCAAAATGTTCTTTAGTTCACTCAAAGACTCAACGGTGTAATTTGGTGCGATACGCTCATCGACGCTTGCGCCTGTGGTATTTAACCAGCAAGTTTCAATACCAAAATTATTACCACCCAGAATATCGGAATGAAGGTTGTCACCCACCATCAGTACGCGCGTTTTGCATGGGTTGCCCATTTGCTGCATCGCGTATTCAAAAATACCTAAGTCCGGTTTTGCTACGCCCACTTGTTCAGAGATCACCACTTTATCGAAGTACTCAGTCATCCCTGTGCGCTCAAGGCGAATTGCTTGCAACTCTGTAAAACCGTTGGTGATGATGCCCATTTTGGCTTTGCCTTGCAGCGCTTCCATCAGCTCTTTTGCACCTGGCAACAAGCTGCAAATATCGGCCATTGCTTCTAAAAATGCGCTATTGAGATCTGCTGTTGTGGTATTCAGCTTCTCAGCCCACTCGGTAAAACGCTTATGTTTTAGCTCATCTGCCGTTACTTTGCCGTCTTGGTAATCCACCCAAAGCGGTTTGTTTACGGTTTGGTAATGAGCAAAATCTTGTTCAGTAAAATCTACGCCTTTGCGAGAAAACATAAGCTGCAAACCTTTGAAAGCATCAAAGTGGAATAAGGTTTCGTCAGCGTCAAACAGGATCCAATCGTACTTCATTTTCTTCTTCCCAAAATCAAGGTCGTAATACTGGTGCATAGTCTAGATTGTTTTCTTCTTGAAGATAATCTCTATAATTGGAAATTAATTGTATCCTTGTGCTCAACAATAAATGCTTCACGATAATAGGAGATTGATGTGAACGCGATTGCCTCCCTGCCCGTTTTTGTTGCTGTTGTCGAATGCGGCAGCTTTTCCCTTGCGGCCAAACAGCTGAATCTGACGAAATCGGCGATCAGCAAACGCATCAACCAACTAGAAGACGATTTGGGCATTCGTCTCCTTAACCGAACTACGCGTAAGCTGAGCCTGACCGAAGCGGGAGAACGCTATTTTGAGTACGCTTCTCAAGCGCTCAATCTGGCCCAGCAAGGCGTAGACGCGGTATCGGAACTGCAAGGCTCTCCACAAGGTCGGCTCAAAATTACCGTGCCGATGTCTTTCGGTGTGCTGCATATCGCGCCTTTGATCAGCGAGTTTCTCGCTCGTTACCCGAAAATTGAAGTGGATTTAAACCTCGAAGACAAAATGGTCGATTTGGTTAAAGACGGTTTTGATTTGGGGATCCGTATTGGTGAACTCACCTCTTCCAATCTAATCGCAAAACGCCTCGCCCCTTGTAAAAGTGTGCTTTGTGCCTCGCCAGATTACTTAGCGGAGTTTGGAACACCACAAAAACCAAGTGATTTAGTCAGTCACAACTGCCTGCGCTACTCCTATTTCCGTGGCGGCGTCGAATGGATGTTCATCAACAACGGCAGCGAATACAAGGTGCTTCCAAAAGGAAACTTTATCGTCAATAACAGCGAAGCCATTCGCCAGTTGCTGTTAAGAGGTTCGGGCATTGCGCAACTGCCAACATTTATTGCAGGAAGAGACTTTGCCGCAGGAAATCTAAAACCGGTGATGGAAGAGTATTCTCTACCAGAACACGCCATTTATGCGGTTTTTCCTGAGCGCAAGCACATGCCGTTGAAAGTAAGAGCCTTTATCGATTTTATCAGCGAAAAACTCGGCACAGATTTACCTTACTGGGATCGTTACAACAGCCCAGAAAAATAACCATATTGATGATAAGTGAGTGAGATTTCACTACTGACATGTTCTGACATTCCATCCGCGTAACCTTATTTGGAACTCAATAGGCAATCCGCCAAAACCAATAAGGAATCACAATATGGAAACCGTTATCGAAACTGTGCAATTTCGTCTAACCGCAGGCACAACAGAGCAAGACGTGATCGCCGCTGCCAAACAGTCACAAACGTTTGTGAAGAATCTGCCGGGCTTTTTGTATCGCTCACTCAGTCACGAAGCGACGGACGATGTGTGGACAGACATCATTTACTGGCGTTCAATGGACGATGCAAAACAGGCGGGAAAACAGCTTAAGCAAGCCGCTGAATTTCAGCCTCTGTTATCAATGATTGACTGCGAAAGCTTCGAGCTTATACATCACAACTTAAAAATGTGCAGTGAGCTAGAGAAGTAATCAGCCACACTACTACTAACAACCAGTAGGTCTAGATAAGGAACATCATGAGCAAATCAGAACGACTGTTTGAGCTACTGACGCTTTTGCGCGCAAAGCGTTACGCAGTGACAGCGAAAGAGCTCGCAGAAAGAATGGAAGTCAGCGAACGTACGATTTATCGCGATATTCAGTCGTTGCTCAGTTCTGGTGTTCCGATTCAAGGTGAAGCAGGTGTCGGCTACCTGTTGCAAGCTGGCTCTCATCTGCCACCTTTGATGTTCTCAGAAAAGGAGATGATGGCGCTTGAACTGGGTATGCGGATGGTTCGAGCCTGGTCGGACGCCGAACTCGCCGAAGCGTCTCACTCTGCGTCCACCAAAATACTTTCGGTATTGCCAGATAAGCTCAAACAACAAGTGGAAGATTGTCCGCTGATTGTGCCCGATTATCACACCCAATCCGAGACTGCCAAACGAGGGCAGCTTCTACGCCACGCGATTGATCATCAGTTTAAGGTCAGTTTGGATTACCAAGATGAAAGCGGACAGGTGACCGAGAGAAAAATCCAACCGTTAGGCCAGTTCTTTTGGGGCAAAGTCTGGACGCTGGTCGCCTGGTGCGAATTGCGCGATGACTATCGCCAGTTCCGCCTCGACCGTATCCAAGCACTGCGTATGCACGATGAAGAGTTTCAGAGTGCGGAAACCAAATCTCTCAAACATTATATTGCGCAGTATGAATCGAAAGATTGAGTGTTCTTCATCCTTCCATCACAAGGATTCTACATTGCTCTGCTCAATGCGAGATATTTGGAAAGGCACATTTAGTTAAACTAATGTTTCATTTTTAACAGATGCGCAACCAACCTAAGATCGTTAACTTAAGTAGCACGTCAACCACACCGGAGCGTGAAGCTATGAAAGTACTGATTCAATACACCCAAGCAGGGAAATATCGAGATCAAGCGTGGGAGTCTTTAACTCTTCGATCTAAAGGTGATATGCAGGCAGTTACCCCTTCTTATGCTGCCCAACTTATCGAACAAAGCAAAGCGACACTTGTGATGACAGAGGAGCAACAAATCGTTATTCATCCATAACCGATTATTAGCCTTGTTTAACCAACCTTTGTTAGTTGTGCAAGGCTTACATCTCGCCATTTCACGTTATCAATTTTATACACGACCAACTATATTTACATAAAAATCAATAAAATAGTTCTTATTTTCGTTCTCGACACTCCTTCAAAACGGCCTTACATTCATAGCTAAGATATAGGTTATCTGTTAGTCTCTTTATTTCTTCATGATAAAAATTAGGATAAAACCTTTGAAAAAGCATCGGTTTATTATAAGGATAGGTGCAATATGCAATTGATCTGGAACATTATTGGATACTTAATGTTCTCTGGTGTATTAGTTATTTTTTTTCAAACATTCTTTATAGGTATCATGCACCTTTTAATGCCAAAAGACATTGTCAATAGCTACTTTAAAGAACCTTATTTTAACACTTTCGAACTAGCTCTATTTACAGGTTGGCCTTACGCATTTTTCCGAACATTGATGTTTGTTCGTTTAATCGTTCAACCTAACTCAGGTAAAAAACGAAAGTTACCCGATGTATCCCAAGAGGTGCCTAGGTGGTACCGTCTATTATCCTTCATAATAATATGGGTAATTATCATAAACTCTACAATGTTAGCACTTGTATTTTTTATCGCAGGTTTTTTATCACTAGCAAATCATGTATGACCTTCACTTATCCAACCAAGTTTAATATCACACTTTAAATGTAAAAAATCACATTAACAATTTCATACAAATAATAAATACATCAGCTAATTTGTAACTTTTTAAAATGAAAGTCTAGAAGGCAAAAAATAAACCTTTTTAAATATAGTTTTTTGTTAGTATCTGCACAAACAAATTATTAGCTAGAGGTGCTCTGTGTCGGGATTATTTGAGTATAAAATAAAAACTCATGATAACTTATCATCAATTATATTAAACATGTATGGTACTCCATATGAAAGGCTAAATTTATCACTTGATAATAAAAAGCTTACGAGTCTATCCGCATCGCTCGAAGTTGAGGGTTACCTGCGAATGCTCATATAGTTAAACAAGCCGAAAAACTGAATAAAATAGCTCAAGCATCTAAAGTGGGCGGACATGTTTTAGTCGGTGTTGGTCTGACGGCTTCCTGCATTCAGATTGCGAATACACAAGACCAACATGAGAAGAATGAAATTTTTGTTGAGTCAATAACTAGCACAGCTGTAGGAATGGGTACCAGCGCGTTAGTCGGTCTATTTTTAGTATCAAACCCTATTGGCTGGGTGACTGCCATTGTACTCGCTGCCGGTTCAACGGCTGTAGGTTATGCATCCGGTAAAGTGGCAAAAAGCTTTTATAATTCAATTGAAAGCAAGCCAAACTTAGTCGCTAGTACTGGAATAGAGTCTATATGCAGCAAGTAATCACATTTCTTTTTTACACTTTAATGACTGGTGTGATTATTATTTTCTTACAAACCATTTTTATCGGTGTCATGCACTTTCTGATGCCGAAGGAGATTGTTGGGAACTATTTTAAAAAACCATATTTTAATGAATTTGAGCTTTCTTTATTCACAGGGTGGCCTTACGCATTTTTCCGAACATTGATGTTTGTTCGTTTAATCGTTCAACCTAGCTCAGGTGAAAAGCGAAAATTACCTAATATTTCTAGAGAAGTACCAAAATGGTATCGTTATTTGTCGATTCTATTACTGGGTATTATCATTGTTAACTCTGTTGTCGTTGCCCTGACTTTATCAATTGGTGCCGTTCTTTTAGCAATTGAATGAGAAATTAACATTAAAATATAACGATGTACTCGACGAAGAGAGCTCAGTCAGAACTCTCTAATCGCCAGTGTTATTGCATACTGATCTCTACTCTTCTTCGTTGAGACGACGAATCAACTTAGCTGGCGTGCCTCCGTATAGACAATCTGGCGGCACATCATGGTTAACGACCGAGTTCGCCGCAATCACCGAGCGAGCGCCAACTGTTACACCTTGGTTAATGACGGAGTTACCGCCAATCCACACATCATCTTCAATCGTGATGGGTTTACAAAACGTTTCCCAACGTCGACGACTTCGGTAATCAACAGAATGAGAAGCGGTATAGAATTGCACGCTCGGTCCAATGAGCACGTGGTTCCCGATGGTAATTTTGGCACCATCGAGCATGACCACGTTCATGTTGATAAAGGTTTCTTCACCTATTTCGATGGTCTTACCAAATTCACAATGAAAAGGGGACTGGACAATACAACGGCCTACCTTGCCAAATAGCTGCTTTTGCAATTCGTCGCGCTGACTTTCGTCGGTGTTATTATTAAGTGCTCTAAGTGCTTGAAGAGCATGGCTTCTAATGGCGTCAATTTCTTTGTCCATGCCATCAAAGACCTGGCCAGACATCATTTTTTCTAGTTCTGTCACTGGAAGACTCCTACAACCTGCAATTACTGCTTTCAGATTCTTCACAAGGTACGTGAACTGCGAAATAAAAAAAGAGAAAAGCCCGGACTTTTCTCTTTCCTGTTTTTATATTTTGTGGAGTCTGTCAACTTACACAATTTCCCAACTGTGGGTCATCTCAACACCTTCGCCTAGCATTAAGCAAACCGAGCAGTATTTTTCTAGCGAGTCAGCCGCCACTTTTGCTACGACTTCTGGGTCAAGCTCGTCACCTGACACTTCAAAGTGGATATTCACTTGCGTAAAGATACGCGGTGCGGTTTCACGACGCTCTGTGGTTAGCTTGGCATTAACTGACGAAACCTTTTGGCCTGCTGTTTTCAAACCATCAACAACATCGACAGAGCTACAGCCACCAGCAGCCATTAGTACCATTTCCATTGGGCTTGGTGCGGTTGCACCGCCATTGCCATCCATCACTACGGAGTGGCCCGACTGAGATTGCCCAAGAAATTTAAAATCTTCTATCCATTTAACTTCAGCTTGCATGATTTACCTCATTTAGCATCGCTCATTCAAGGCATCGTTGCCCTTACTAGCGGTGTGTTTCTTGTCGATACTTTAGCTCTATCGCATAAAAGGGCAACGGAATTTTCAACATTACTGTAATTTTTTCGCTCGGTTACCTTTCTCTATACGTAACACTTTTTATTCAAGTAACACTTTCTACAAAAATAACGATGAGGTAGCTATGAAGAATATGTCTAAGTTATTGGCCGGTTTCTCCTTCGCACTTCCAGTCTTGTTTCTACTATTGAGTAAAACAGGTACCGCCGATACGATGGATAAGCTGAAGGCTTCAGAGAATACAAGAATCGCAACGCTAGCTGGCGGTTGTTTCTGGTGTACAGAATCGGATTTAGAGCAACTGCCCGGCGTAATCGATGTTGTATCAGGTTATTCAGGTGGTCATATTGAAAACCCGACTTACCGCCAAGTCTCTTCTGGTAAATCTGGTCATATTGAAGTGATTGAGGTGAAGTACGATCCTGCTGTTGTGAACTACGAACAAGTGCTGGATTACTTCTTCCGTCATATCGACCCTACCGACGATAAAGGTTCATTTGTTGACCGTGGTCCTCAATACCGTCCGGCGATCTTCTATCATAATGCGGAGCAAAAGCAGATTGCTAAGCAGTTTATGATGGAAATCGACAAGGCGATGATCTATCCAAAACCGTTGAAAACAGAGCTGATCGAGTTTGAAAAGTTTTACCCTGCGGAGTCGTATCATCAGGATTACTACAAGAAGAGTAGCCTGAAGTACAAATACTACCGCTACGCATCAGGTCGCGATAAATATCTCGACGAAGTATTTGGTGAAGATCGAAAAGAAAGCCCTAAAACACTTCGACAGTTGATTGAAGAAAAAAGGCTGCTTTCGAAAGTGAAAGCGTACAGTAAGCCTGCTCAGTCTGAAATCAAATCAAACTTAACAGAGCTACAGTATTACGTGACGCAAGAAGAAGGCACGGAGCGTCCGTTTGATAATGAATACTGGGACAACAAAGAAGCGGGAATTTATGTGGATATTGTGACCGGTGAACCGCTATTTTCTTCTACTGATAAATACAAATCTGGGACAGGTTGGCCAAGCTTTACTCGACCAATTAACCCGGGTTACATCGTGGAGAAAACCGATTATAAACTACTCTACCCTAGAACGGAGATCCGCAGTAAGTTTGGTGATTCACACCTAGGTCATGTGTTTAAAGATGGTCCGAAGCCGACGGGATTACGCTATTGCATGAACTCTGCTGCGATGAAATTTGTACCTGTGAACAAGATGGCGAGTTTAGGCTACGGCGATTACCTGTACCTATTTGATAAGTAGTTTTAACCAAATTAGGAGTGAACATTCAGCGCGATGAAAGGTTTTAAATCCAACCTTCCCATGAAAGTCTGTCCGGTCTGTCAGCGCCCATTTTCTTGGAGAAAGAAGTGGGCGCGAAATTGGGAGGAAATCGTTTATTGTTCTGAGCGTTGCCGAAGAAATAAATCAACGAAAACGTAGGTCACTCCGACCCTCTCTGGAGTATGTTATTCCCTTTGTATTAACGTTTGTACGCGTTCTCTTACCAAGGTAATAACGTCCCATCATAAGCCCAAAACGCCCCGCTATCTTGCGGAGTTGCTTTTTCTAACAAGCCTAATAAATCCTTTGCGACTCGCTCTGGTGTGAACAGCTTTCCCTCTGGCACATTGGTTTGAAAAGGTGCCGACAAAGCGGTGTCTGTAGTACCTGGGTGAAGTGACAGCACCGTGCCATGTTTGACCATCCTTTGCCATTCGATCGACATGGTTTTGAGGAACATGTTTAATGCGGCTTTCGATGCTCGATAGCTGTACCAACCACCTAACTGATTATCGCTAATGCTGCCAACTTTGGCTGAAATGGTCGCAAACTTAGGTGCAGTACTGCATTTTAGCTTGGGAGTGAAGTATTTTGCCAACAGTAAACTTGGCAAAGTATTGACCGTGATGGTTTGCTGAAAGAAGTCTGCGTCGAGCGAGCTAAGATTCTTCTCAGGACCTTTCTCTTGGGTGTGCAACATACCAACACAGTTCACCAACCAATCGACGTGTTCAATCTGCTCACTGAACGCTTTTACCTGCTCGTCTTGCGATACATCCACTTGATGCCAAACGACATTTGGGTGTTGCCAATCTGGTTGCTGCTTACGATAAGTGGCATGCACGCGCGCTTGAGGGAACCGAGCTGCGGCTTCTCTCACCACTGCCAAACCAATTCCACCATTGCCACCGACGATGAGTATTTCCATCACAAGTTCTCCACGTTTTCTATGTAGTGCTCTGCGGTATCAAGAATCGCTTGGCGTTGCTGTTCTTCCATGTTGTCCCAAGAGCGGAAAATCATCCCGATTCGTGGATTGGCTGCGAGGCGCTTGTCGTGCTTGTTCATAAAGCGCCAATAAAGGCTGTTAAACGGACACGATCCTTCCCCACTCCTCGCCTTATTGTCGTAATGGCAACCCTTACAGTAGTCGCTCATTTTGTTGATGTAAGAACCACTCGCCGCGTAAGGTTTGGTGCCAACAATGCCGCCATCCGCAAACAATGCCATGCCACGTGTGTTCGGCATTTCGACCCATTCAATCGCATCAACATAGATACCGAGATACCACTCATCCACTTGATCTGGGTCGATCTCGGTTAGCAAGCAAAAGTTACCAGTGACCATCAAACGTTGGATGTGGTGTGCGTAGGCATAATCGAGGGACTGCTCAATCGCATTGCGCATACAGGCCATTTTGGTTTCGCCACTCCAAAAGAAGTTTGGCAGCTTTCTTTCTGCGCCCAGCTCGCTCTTTTTCGGGTAATTAGGCATGTTCGCCCAATAGACGCCTCGAATGTACTCTCGCCATCCTAAGATTTGGCGAATAAACCCTTCGACTTGAGAAATGTCGATGTCTGCGTTGGAATTAAATGCCTTGAGTGAAGCATCAATGACTTCTCTCGGGTGCAGCAATTTGCTGTTAAGCGAGAATGAAATTCGGCTGTGATACAAGCTCCACTTAGCATCGTGCTGGCCTGTCATGGCATCTTGAAAACGTCCAAATAACGGCAGACAGACTTGGCAGAAATGCGCGAGTAAAGAGAGGCTTTGCGCGCGATTGATCGGCCACAACAAGTCTCCTTCGAGATTTCCGATAGTTTTGATGTCATGTCGTGCCAACCGCTCAGTAATATCGCGCACGTCGGTACTGAACATCAAAGGTTGTGGCAGTTGTTCAATGTCTTTGGCTTTGAGCTTGTTACGGTTATTGGCATCGTAATTCCATTTTCCGCCGACGGGTTTTCCGTCTTGCATCAAGATGTCGAAGCGCTTGCGCATACGGCGGTAAAAGTGCTCCATCATGATGTGTTTGCCTTGAGGAAACTGCGATTCTATCTCTTCAAACGGCAACAAAAAGTGTTCCGAATCGACACAACGCGCCACGACCCTATCAAGCTTTAGTTTGGCTAACTGCTCTAGTAAACGGTATTCATCCGGGCGTTGATATTCAAACTTACTTGCACCAACTTCGCTCACGTAGTGTTGCAAGACTTGCTCAAGATCGTCGAAGGTTTGTGTGTCATCCAACGTGAGGTGCAGAACTTGGTGACCCTCGCTCTGACGCTCTTTCGCAAACTGTTCCATTGCAGAAAAGAACGCACACACTTTCTGAATATGGTGCGTGACGTAAGTATTCTCTTGCTTGAGTTCTGCAATCAGGTAAAGCACTTGCTCATCCGGTTGCTGAAACCAAGAGTGCTCACTGTTAAGTTGATCGCCCAAGATCAATCGTACGGTTTCAAATCGCATTACGGTTTCTCCGATGACGAAGCTTTATCACTGCTGCCCATTACGATAGGCCAATCGACCATGTCTACACTATCCAAATGTGCACCAGCACAACGACCTTGCCACTTATCGATGAACTCCATGTGCGGATCGTACATTTCGGTTTGCTTTTCGAGGTTGAATTGTCGTGAACCACGCGGATCAGCACCAACGCCTGCTAAGTATTGCCAGTTTCCCCAGTTCGATGCCACATCGTAATCAACCAGTTGTGACTCAAAGTATGCCGCGCCATAACGCCAATCGAGGCCAAGCTCATGCACTAAACAACTGGCGACTAACTGTCTGCCACGATTCGACATATAACCGGTTTCATTAAGTTGGTGCATACACGCATTGACGATAGGAAATGGCGTTTCACCTTTCTTCCATTGTTGGAAACGGTGCGCGTAAAAGCTGGTGAGTGGTGCTCGATTTTGGATGCCACCGAATCGGAAGAGCTGTCGCTTGTATCGACGGGCATACCAATAAAAGTATTCACGCCAAAGCAGTTCGAAGTAAATCCAGTAGGTTGAATCATTTGCGCCATTCTCCGCTTCATAACGTTTCAACATGGCATAAACAGTTCTCGGAGAAAGGCACCCATTAGCTAACCAAGGAGAGAACTTGGTAGAGTAATCCATGCCATCTAAACCGTTGCGTGTTTGTTTGTATTCACTGGCTAGTGTGGAAGCAAAATACTGGCGACAATGTTCAAGCCCGCGGCTTTCTCCACCATGAAACGCAGCTTTTGTGTCAAAGTAATATGCAGTAACGGAAGGAAGATTCACACCTAAAGGAATTGGAGGTAACGAACGGATACTCTCGTGGGGCCGAGAGATGTCTAAACCTTCAACTTGCTTTCTAAACTGCGTGAAAGTCGTAGGCAGATTGCTCAAGTCAAATGGCAGTTGTTCTTCCCTTAACAGGGTCCGGATTGCTTGCTGTTTTATTTTTACATGAGACGCGCCTTCAACTGCGCGATCTAACGCTTGTTGCTCATCCGAACCGGGAAAGGCGTCAGCATATATATGTGTGACGCCGAAGCGATTAACAGCATACTTGATTGCTTGATCGGGCGTCAGTTCAACCGCCCATAATCGCTGACCAAGATGATTCAAAGATTGATTGAGTTCACTAAGCGATGCGTCGAGAAACTGCAATTTCGCACGCCCGAAAGAGGCTTCCTGCGCAAAGTGATGCAAGTAAGGCGTCATTGAAGGGTAGCAATACAAGCAAATTAACTCGTCCATTTCTACACTGGCGCTTTTCAACAGTGGGTTGTCGTGCAATCGCAAGTCGTTCGTGAACCAATAAAGTCCTATTTTCTTTTTCAATTCGCACCCTCAGATGTTAATTCTTCGTCTACGAGTTCTTTTCACAGAGACCCTGACGTTAAGCCTTTTGATTTACTTGCTTTTATACGAAAACGAGAGTTTGACGATCATTAGGTTACTAACGTTCACACGGAATCCATTTGCTGGATATCTCAAAACACGCAATACCACCAAATGCCTGTACATGTTTCATACTGATATTTTATAAAATTTGAATCCAACGGTATTGATCACGATCTTAATCACTCATTTTCTATATAAACCATGCAAAAGTGATAAAAATTAAAGCGACATTAGTTAATATCCGTTAATCTAAGCCCAATCCCATTTTGCTAGTACCATCGCAGAAATGACCGACGAGTTTAAGAAATCAACCGCTAATTTAAAAAAAGCGGTCCCACTGATGATCAAAAACCATGTTGCTGCCACGCCAGCCAACTACGCGCTTTGGTATACCTACGTTGACAAGACCATTCCAGAACTCAACTTTGAGTTAGACACGGTGTTAGAAAACTACGGTATTTGCCCGCCAGCAACCAATAAACAGCTTTACAACAACTATGTGGCCAGCAAAGCAGAAACCAGCCTTGAAGATCTTAGAACCAATGTAGAAGTTCTGCTACATGAAGTATCCAGTTCAATGAGCGATACGATTTCAGATACTTCCTCCTTTTCTGAGATGGTAGACAAAAGCTTTAATAAACTGGAAAAAGTTGAGGACAATAGCCTAAGCATTGAAGAAGTGATGGTGGTGATTCGTCAACTTGTCGCAGAGTCACACGAAATTCGTCACTCAACAAAGTTTTTGAATAGCCAATTGACTAACGCGAGTGAAGAAATTTCTCGCCTCAAAAATCAACTGGCTGAAGTACAGCAAGATGCGTTGTTCGATGGTTTGTCAAACCTATACAACCGCCGAGCATTTGACAAAGATCTCTCTTCACTTATCGCATCAAATCAGGCAATGACCTTGATCATGCTTGATATCGATCATTTCAAATCATTTAACGACAATTACGGGCACCTTTTTGGCGATACAGTGTTAAAAGCCATTGCCCGCCGGCTACAACAAAGCTGTCGAGATGGGATATGTGCGTACCGTTTTGGTGGTGAAGAATTCGCGTTAATTGTACCTAACAAATCTCTGCGAATTGCTCGCCAATATGCAGACACACTACGCCGGATGATAGAAAAACTGCGTATCAGAGATAAGCGCTCAGGCACACAAGTTCACAGCATTACCGCTTCTTTTGGGGTAGCAGAATTTGAGCCGGGTGATACGCCTGAAGCCTTAATCAATAAAGCCGATAAACAGCTTTATGAAGCAAAACAACTCGGTCGTAACCGCGTGATGCCAATTTAAATAAACTGACTAAGCGAAAACGACTTTTACGATGAAAAAGAAAACCCCGCGACGTAAAGTGCGGGGTTTTTATATCCAATCATGAGTATCTTAATCGACGCTGTAACAGTAACTTAGAATGTAGTCGTCACCATTTTTTGCGGTATATTCTTTATCTTCACTGCATGCCATCGGCTTACCTTTTTTGTCGCCTTTGATTAGACTTATCCAATGGCGCATCGCGGTTGGTGCATTGCCAGTTAGTTCAGGATGAAACGTCGTGCGAGTTTCTAATTGAATATCGTCAATGTCCACTAATTCCACGCAACCAGTGCCTTTGTGACAGCCAAACAGCACTTCTACATGATTGCCCGAATCATCTTTAAACAAAATCGACTTTGGATCTTCCTTTCCACCAGTGTACGCCACAAAATGTTTCGGGCTTTTCAGGCCGCTGTGTGTACCGTCTTTGAAATAAGCCAAAACATGGCGGTAATCAATCACGTAACTTGATACATCTTGGTGCGACCCGTTCTCCAATGGGAACATGCGGTCAAGGAGTTGCTTCGCTTTTACTTGTTTCTCACTCTGCTGCTCAGCACTTACCGCTTCGACGGCAAATACGGCTTCAGCGATAAATGGGCGTTGTTGTTGTTGCATCTCTTTTTTATCGAAGTTCAGCATATTCATCGTCATATCCTCGCACTTAAAAACTCGTCCTAGAGTAAAAACTTAAATCCTTTATTTAAGTTTCAGGCAATTCTGTGAAGTGGATGGTTAATTTCCTTGCCTGCTCATTATGTAGACTAGCGAAATATTGACTACAATTTCACAACAAAAATTTTACAATGTGAATTTTACAAAATGTCTGTGTCAAAAAGCCTTATTCGTCAGTCTCATTTTCTTGGTACGAAAATTCGTAACCTAAGAAAAAACAACCATTTAACGATGGAAGATTTGTCTGCCCGTTGTGTAAGAATTAATCCAGAGTACGCTCCTTCGGTTTCTTACCTTTCGATGATTGAGCGCGGAAAACGCGTACCGAGTATCGATATGCTCGAAGTGATCGCGGAAGTTTTTCAAAAAGATCCGGCGTGGTTTTTAGATGATGAACCCGAATTAGAAGCCATCACACCCAACAAAGGAAATCGTGGCGGGATTAGTGGCATGGCGTTGGAGCCGAGCTTCCTGTTTTCCAATGATATTCTTCAAATCGCGATACCAGAAATGCTCTCCCAAACAGGTATCACGGGGCGTCAATTCGCCCACTTACTGATCCGCGCACACCAAGAAAACCATCAAAACCATTTTCCTGATTTAGAGCGCGCCGCCGAAGAGGTCGGCTTGAAGCGGCTGAATCTATCTGTAGAAGATCTCGTAGACATTGCAAAGAGTATGGGATTGGATATCCGCTGGGTAGATCGAGCGCCACAAGATGTGATTGATGAACTGGGCGTCAGCGCCAAACAGTTGATTACGTCTTTCATGGAGCCACCTGGGACTATTTATCTCAATAAACGAATGCGTGACTATCCAACCCGATTGAAGTATGACTTGGCGGTATATATCGGCCATCGAGTGCTCCATAGCAGCGATGCAATGAATAACGTTTTATCTATCGGGCATCAAAACAATTGGGAGCAAATGGACAGCCCTGTGTCGAACTCTGAACTCAATTCGCAAGATATCCTGCAAGCTTGGCGTGATTTTGAGTCCAGCTTTTTTGCTGGTGCCTTGCTTTGCCCCAAAGTACCATTTCGTCAGTTGCTTGACCGCTCCGGTTACGAAATTGATGTTCACAAAAAGGCCGGCGTTTCTCCTTCCGTTGCAATGCGTCGCATGACGGTGGTCTCGCCTTACCCTCATTGGCACTATTTTGATGCCTATGGCCCCGGCAAGTTAAAAGCAGTGTATCGAGGAAATGGTATTCCATTGCCTTGGGGCAACATGCGCAAAGTAAACGACCCTTGCCAGCACTGGGCGGTATTCCGACGCCTTTCCCAGCCTTTGGATACCAGTTCAGCGCAAATCTCGATCTTAAATGTTGGCGACGAGCCACGTATCTACTGCTGCGAATCGGTCAACGTATTTGACCCTGCGGGAAATAATCGCGTGCTATGTGCCGGTATTGATCTTAACCCTGCTATTTCTGCACAAGGTGGCGATGCCGTTTCCATAGCGGAAGAACTTAAGTCCCTTTGTGTCGCTTCCGGCGGAAGTAGTGTTATTCCTCCCCACATCAAAAAAGACTTAACGACTATCGCTAAGATATTAAACATCAACTGGATAGAGCGCGGGATTCAAACCCAAGCAAGGTTGATCTGCTCCAGAGGGGCGGTTTGTCCAAGACAACCTAGTTGTTACAGCAAGTGCGGAGAAGCTGATGAGACGGGCAGCGACGTGAATATCATCGGGCTTTAGAAAGAAAAAACGCCAATCACAATAAACGTGATTGGCGGTATATACTTGTGAACAATTTGTATTCACTAACAACGTCAGTTGGCTAGGTGACCCTCGGCTTAATAAGGGTCACTCTAAGTAAAGCACGATGCGTGCCAACTTTAAAAAAGCCGTTTTTTAGTAGATCCAGATGCATATCGTTGCTTTATTAACCATTAATTTCGCAAACTGCATTTGCAAAATGCAACATTATTCAAATATGCCACTGAATGCACTGCTAATAACGACTCTCTCAGCAAAGTGTCTGTGAACATATGAAGTCACATATTCTTGCACCTCAATGATGATGAGATTTCGGGCTCCCAACTTTACCATTCCTCTAACCCCTTATTGAAACTGGGTTCAGGCTCATCCGCCATGCTTTTGTTGATACATTCTCTCATCGGCTATTTTCATCATTTGCTCAGGAGATGACATTTTCGGGTCAAATATCGCGTACCCAATACTGGCTTTCAAATAGATAAGCGTTTCATCGTAAATGACGGGCGTCGAGCATAGCGCTAATCGAAGTTTTTGTAGAAGGGACTGAACATTTTCTTCCGTTCCTGGGTGATGAACTACAACTAAGAACTCATCACCGCCCATTCTGGCCACGATGTCTGATTTACGCAGAGAGCTTTTTACCCTTTCAGCCGTAGCGATTAAAACTTTGTCACCTGCGTCGTGACCATAGGTGTCGTTAATGTGTTTAAACCTATCTAGGTCAATATTAATTAAGGCGAAGCTATAACGCTTTTTATAACGTTTCGCTATTTCGAACTGCTGCTTGTAAAACTTCATAAAATAGCGACGGTTTGGTAAATTCGTGAGTTCATCGTGTAAAGCTCTGTCATCTGCAATGGTATACAGTCGATAAATGGCGAACAGCGCGAGGCTAAGTGCGAATATAATGGGATAGCCGATTACTCTAGCTAAATGCAACTGATGCCAAGAGATTTGGCGATCAGCTTTGCCTCCAGAGAAAACCACCATACTCCACCCACCATAAGGAAAATGAACCATCTCTTTTGCATATGCCATGCTATTTACACTTTGCGCGCCAAAGAAAGCATCACCAAATGAGCCACCGCTATCGTAACCACGGATCATTAAAGGGTAACGATACGAGAAATCAATTACGCCGGTTTCTCTCATCAGAGCATCGAAATCAATCACCGCACTGATCACTCCCCAGTAGTCCTGATTCATTGGAGGATCAAGAAAAACAGGCACACGCACGATCAAACCTCGGCCACCTTGAATCAAAGTCACTGGCCCTGCGATGAAAATTTCTTGTACATCCTTGGCTTTTTGCACCTGTACCCACTGCTGTGGCACTGCGCGGTAATCAAGGCCGATTAGGCGCTCATTACCTTGGCGTGGAAATACATGACTAATTACATCATTTTTCGCGATACCGATGATTGTAATATGTTTACTTTTATTTAGGATTCGGTGAGCGGCGATACTCAATTCTTCTTCTTGGTTTTTAGGAAGTAACGTAATGAGTGTCGCTAAAGTACTGGCTTTGTAGATATCCGCCATAAGTACCGCTTCCAAATTGGAACGGAGAATGGAAAGTTGTTCTTTGGCCTCAACTTGAACTCGCTCTTTGTGAAGCTCTTGCTGGTTTCGATTTAACAGCTCGATAACCCCAATACACAAAGCGAAAAAGGTGAGGAAGAACAATGCAAAATAGCATCGTTTTCTGGGTAAATAACGCATTTTCTCCCCACAACTCGTATACAACTACGAGATTTTTTATTTATTGTTAAAATTCTTATTATCACAAGAATAACCAATCATAATCAGAAAGGTAACAGTGATTGACAACTTTTATGTTTTAGGTGTGAGATGATGCATCAACAAGGCGATTTATTTGGCGGCGATCTATGGCAAGAAGTAGAAAGAGGAAAACTTTATTATGATCCTCAATTTCTTAACCATCTTGAGGCGGATAATTACTTTGACCAACTTCGAAAGACACTGCCATGGCACCAAGAACACATTACTATGTTCGGCAAGTCAGTACTTCAACCTCGCTTACAAGCGTGGCACGGTGATGCAGCATATACTTACTCAGGCTTAACCATGCAGCCTCACCCTTGGACTCCTGAGTTAACTCAGCTCAAAGTGCGTTGTGAATCAGTTGCTGATGTCACTTTTAATTCTGTTCTCGCTAACTTATATCGACACGGCCAAGACTCAATGGGCTGGCACCAAGATAATGAACCAGAGTTAGGTAGAAACCCTGTTATCGCATCTTTGAACTTAGGTGAAACACGTCGATTTTTGCTTAGAAATTTACATTGTAAAACTGAGATTGAATATGAGCTTTCTCACGGCTCCTTACTGATTATGGCTGGCGAGCTACAGCATCACTGGAAGCACTGCGTACCAAAAACCGCGAAAACCAAAGGTGAACGTATCAACCTGACTTTTAGGCAAATTTTTAACTATTGACTCAGCTTTTACATTCTCAATTAATATTGATGGTAGGTTTAGGTTCAGGACTTCATAGGGAATGGATTTATGCGTATTAAACCTCTTAGCTTAGCGGTCTTACTCTCTTGCTCACTTACCTTTGCAGCTCAGGCATCACAGGAAGAGGTACCGCTTCTCGATAATACTCAATCAGCGCAGTTGATTCGTAGTACCTACGAACAGGAACTGTTCACTTTCCCGGCGTTTAAAGAGGGCCATTTTGGCTTACGCATGTACCGCCAAACATTAGATGAGAAATATCACGCTGCCATTTGGACCGACATGGCACAAGTAGCCAGCCGGTTAAACCAATTTGCTAATGAAGTTGTTGAACCAGAAGACATCATTCTCTATTCATCTCAAAGGCTGACCACGTATCAAGAGAAAGAAACCGAACGAGGGCAGCGACGCTATACCGTGACTAAACACCATCCTGAGTACCTTTATCTTGGTGTGGATTTGCTTGGCGCAATGGCAAGAGCAAACGAATATGGCCTAAAGCATAAACAAGACAAAACGCTGAGAAAAATTATTAGGCGCTACGATTTCTCGCGTTACGTTACGGACAAAGAGATGATAGAAGCATGGGCAGCTCAGCTTGCAAACCAAGTCTACTGGCTTCGTCAGTTAGGAGAGCAAGATGTGGTCGAGGAATTCACTCAAACCTTCCGTGACACCTACCCCGACGATAAAGATAAGATGCTTTCAGCTCAGCAGTATTGGAACAAACTCTATGGGATGACGCACATCATCTTTGCCGATTCACAGTATTATCAGGAGCGAGTAAGCGAGAAGAAACACCAATGGATTTATGATTACTTTCGCAACAATATCGACACTATCCTACTGCGCGCCAAAGAAGACGTGATTGCGGAAGTCGGCATTTCGTTTTTGTTAGCAGGCTTGGACCATGATCCGGTCGTAAAGAAAACCCGCCAAGCCATTCGTCACGCAATCAACGCAGAAAAAGGGATGATTCCGTCGGTCGACGGTAACTTTGATCTCAAGTACGGCGAACACCGTAACGTGCTAGCCATCATGCTGCTCGATTGGAAAGGGGTACATAAAGCGCCAACTTATCAAGAGCACCCAGAGGCTTTTAAATCGATACCTTACGGCTTAATGCCCAAGCCTTAGAAATAACAAAACCCGCCATTTAGGCGGGTTTTTAGTGTGTATCTTCAATCTAAATTAGAGAGAGATAAAAATGCCCGCTAAGCAAGCACTCATCAGGTTAGCGAGTGTACCAGCAGCAACCGCTTTTAGGCCTAGACTTGCAACATCTTTGCGGCGCTCAGGTGCCATCACGCCGATAGAGCCCAACTGAATCGCAATTGAGCCAATGTTCGCAAAACCACACAACGCAAAAGTGATAATAATTTGAGTATGCTCAGACAGTGTCGCTTTGTGCTGCACAAAATCGATAAACGCAACAAACTCATTCATCACCACTTTCTGACCAATGTATGAACCCGCAGCTAGAATTTCGTGGCTTGGCACACCAATCAACCACGCTAGAGGTGCAAACAAATAACCAAAAATCGCTTGTAGCGTTACGCCAGAGAAACCAAGTATCTCACCCAAGTTTTCTAGCCCCGTGTTCACCATCGCGATAACACTCACGAAAGCGATAAGCATGGTACCAACAGCAACGGCAACTTTCATACCGCCCATGGCACCGCTTGCTAGCGCATCAATTACGTTGCTTTCTTCTGATTTATCTAGCTCAATATTGTTGTAATCGCTTGGCGTTTGACGCTCAGGAACGATGATTTTTGCCATCATCAAACTACCTGGTGCTGCCATAAAGCTTGCCGCGATCAAGTATTTGAGGTCGACCCCTAAACCAGCATAACCACCAAGCACACTGCCCGCCACTGAAGCCATACCACCAGCCATCACGGCAAACAGTTCAGAGCGAGTCATGTTAGAAAGAAATGGACGAATAAGAAGTGGTGACTCGCCTTGAGATAAGAAAATGTTCCCTGTTGCAACCAAAGACTCTGCTTTACTCGTACCCAAGAACTTCTGGATAGCGCCGCCAATAAATTGAATCACTTTTTGCATAATGCCCAAATAGTAAAGGGCGGAGATAAGAGCACTGAAGAAGATGATGATAGGAAGGACACGGATAGCGAAGATAAAGCCAGAAGAAGCGAGGTCACCAAAGAGGAATTTAATCCCTTCATCAGCAAAGCTGAGTAGCCCCGCGACACCATTACTTAAACTCGCCAGCGCCGCTTGACCCAACGGGAAATAGAGCACCAAAGCAGCAAACCCCATTTGTAGCATCAAGGCGCGAGATACAGTTTTCCAATTAATGGAAGAACGACCCTCAGAAAGTAGGAAAGCACAACCTAGCAGTGCAACAATACCAAATAGACTAAATAGAACACTCATGAGCTGGACCTACTAAACGTTGAAAAAGAAAAAAGAGCCAAAGGAATTGGCAGAAGAAAGGGACAACGCAGCGAGTGATAACTCACTTTTAGATCCAGAATGTAGACAGAACGAATAGTTCGACATCTTATTTTTACCTTATACAAGCAATTGAACGTAGCTGGTCCGGTCCGTGGGGTCATTCACTGCTGGCGAGCATGTTGCTTGGCCTGCTCCATGTGACGGCTTGTATGGGTAAGGGTCCTGAACAACTAAACCCTAATTCCCGCTTAAACGGGACGCAAGTATAGCCAACAAAAAGAGATATTCATCACATTTATTTACGCAAACGTTCAAGCGTTCAAAATTTAGGCAAAAGTACTCTTTTGTCGTCATACTATTAATAAAAGTAAGGGCATAAGGATAGGCGTTGATGGTAAAAAACATAAAAGTGACCAATAAATATGCAATCAAACTCGAAAGAGCCAAAATTCGTCATTTTGCTCTCGCCAACAGGTGGATTTTGGTTATACAATTCGCGTTGCTTCTTTCGAGGCCTCTGAGTATTCAGAGCATCATGATGCCGAGATGGTGAAATTGGTAGACACGCTAGCATGAGGTGCTAGTGCCTTTGGTGTGAGGGTTCGAGTCCCTCTCTCGGCACCATTATCCTTCTTCCCTAATTTTGTTCGAGTGTAATGCAAAGTTCTAAGCAGGCAAGACAGTCTACAGATGCTAATCAACTTCTGAGTGAGCTTGCGGTTCACGCTTTATTACACCTGCACTTTAAAATTCACGCGTCCTCGCATGGCCTCTCCCTTAAAGAACGTAATGACTTACTTCAGAAATGGCTGAAACCAAAACTGAAGAGTAATCGCTATAAGCTGATTAAAAAGCCGTTAAAGTCTTTGACTCAGCAGGCAAAAGGTGAGAACGGAAATCTGGAAGTATTACTCGAGCGCTGCGTCGGTGCAGACAAACCCAGCAACCCTCAACCCGATCTAGATAGCTACTTGCTGCTGATCAACGAGATTGAGAAGAAACTGGGGACTACCGTGTTATTATCGCGACCGGAAGACGTCGACTTATCTCACGACCAACACGGCTGTTTGCTGTGTGTGCTTTCTGAGAACTTAAATCAGCACTTCGATGATAATAACGCCCTAATCGCTCCTATTTCGATGCTGTTCCGCGGACCAATGAGTCAACGCTCACTTTTCCTTGGCAGCATTTACGCCAGTGGTACCTTCAATTATGAAGTGCAGTATCAAGACGACCAGTTCGTTCGCATCACATTAGAGTTAGCGTAACTGTAACGCTAAGAAATAAACGAATCGAAAAAGGCCGTGAAACTCGCGGCCTTTTGCTTATCTAGATTTAAACTTGAGTTAATCGATCTCTTTAAATCGAGCAGTAAAGTGGCGCAGCACTGGTGGCTCGTACTCGAAAGTGAGCCCTTTTAACTCATGTGCACGATTTTTCAGTTCGATAATCGCATCCGCAATGTAATCCATATGATCGTTTGTGTAGACACGACGTGGAATGGTCAAACGCATCAACTCAAGCTCTGACGCTTTTTGTTTACCCGTTTCCGGATCTCGACCAAGCAGCAACGATCCTATCTCTACTGCTCGAATACCCGCTTCCAAGTACAAAGCATTACACAATACCTGCGCAGGAAACTGATCCGCTGGAATATGTGGCAAAATCTTAGCGGCATCCACAAACACCGCATGACCACCCGTTGGGTATTGAATCGGAATACCGCCTTCACGTAAGCGCTCACCTAAGTATTGAACTTGGCTAATTCTATAGTGAAGAAAATCCTCATCCGCGGCTTCATACAAACCGCGAGCGAGCGCTTCCATATCACGCCCAGCCATGCCGCCGTATGTTACAAATCCTTCCATGGGTACGCAGCGCGTCTGCACCGCCTGGAACAACTCCTTATGATCACGAATACAACACATGCCACCAATGTTTACCATCGGGTCTTTCTTAGCTGACATGGTGAGCATATCACCGTACTGGTACATCTCACGGATGATTTCCAGAATCGATTTATTCTCGTAACCCGCTTCACGCTGCTTGATAAAGTAGGCGTTCTCACAGTAACGAGCCGAGTCAATCACCACTGGAATATCGTACTTGGTTGCAATCTCGTACACACTGCGCATGTTTTCCATCGACACAGGCTGACCACCGGAGCTATTACAAGTAATCGTGGTGATAATTGCACAGATGTTATGCGAACCGTGCGCTTCAATTGTTGCCACCAGCTTATCGATATCAAAATTGCCCTTCCAATCATAAGGCGTAGTGGTGTCGAATGCTTCTTCCGTTACCACGTTAATCGCTTTACCGCCATTGAGTTCAATGTGACCCGCTGTGGTATCAAAATGGTAGTTCGAGATAAATACTGGCGTTTCGCCACCACGCACCTGACGCATACGCTCAATCAAAGCGGGGAACAAAATTTGCTCGGCACCACGCCCTTGGTGTGCAGGCACGGTGAGCTTATAACCGAAGAAGTGCTCCACTGCATCACACAGGTTGTAGTAATTTCGACTCCCCGCATAGGATTCATCCCCCATCATGATGCCAGCCCACTGATTATCACTCATGGCACCAGTGCCTGAGTCAGTCAGCAAATCGATATAAACATCATCACTACGAAGAAGAAATGGATTATAGCCCGCTTCTTTTAACGCGACTTCACGGTCTGCCAAAGTCGTCATTTTGATTGGCTCAACCATTTTGATACGGAAAGGTTCTGGAATACGTTTCATTGTTAATTTCCTTATACGCATTGCCCTACGCAGTTTCACGTAAGACTAAAAAACAAATAGATAGAATGCTTTTCAATGCGATTGCATTGAGGAAATCAACGAGAAGAGATTTTACTAAGGAGAGACAAGCAGTAGTCTAGGTTATACCAGAACGACAGCACCAAACGGCTATCGAGAATATCCTTTATTCTCATCGTCTTCGTCCTCCTGATAAAAATAAAAAGTCAGAAACCCCATGTCTCTGACCTTTTCAATATAGTGCAGTTTTCAATCAATTTTCAGTGAGGTCACCCTCATTTTAAGAAGGTCTCGCCCTTTTCATTCTGCGTTTGATATTACTTTCTTTGACTAGGTAATCGAAAAGTGGCGCGAATAAGTTAGCAAATAGAATCGCTAACATAATGCCTTCTGGATAAGCCGGGTTCAGCACTCGGATAAAAATCGTCATCACGCCGATTAATAGTCCGTATGCCCATTTCCCGTTATTGGTAAAAGCTGCCGAGACAGGGTCTGTCGCCATGAAGAAGGTACCAAACGCAACCCCACCAATCACGAAGTGCCAGTAGAACGGCATGGAGAACATGGGGTTAGAGTCTGAACCGATCGCATTCAATAGTAATGAAGCTCCGATTAAACCGACCAACACGCCCGCAACAATTCTCCACGATGCAATCTTCATAAAGATGAGAACCAAGCCTGTTAGTGCGATCAACAACGTGGAGACTTCACCCATCGAGCCTGGTAAATTACCAACAAAAGCATCTCCCCATGAAATTGGCTCTCCCGTCATATTATTTATCAAAGCACTTTGCCCTCCTTCATACCATTGGCTAAGTGGAGTAGCGCCAGAGTAACCATCAGCCGCGACCCACACGGCACCACCGGACATGTTGGCAGGATAGGCAAAGTATAAGAACGCGCGCCCTGCTAAAGCTGGATTTAGGAAGTTTCGTCCAGTACCACCGAAAATCTCCTTCGCCACAACAATACCGAAAGTGATACCTAAAGCCGCTTGCCATAGTGGAATTGTCGGAGGAAGGATCAGCGCAAAGAGTATAGAGCTGACAAAAAAGCCTTCATTTACCTCATGCTTTCGCACAATAGCAAACAGAACTTCCCAGAAACCACCAACGATAAACACCGTCGCATAAACCGGGAGAAAGTAAGTAGCACCAAGCCACATTTTACTTCCCCACCCCGCTTGTGAAACCGCATCTAACGAGCCCCATACCCAACTCAGTTGCCATGAAGAAACAAGCGCTTGCTGAGCTGAGGCTTGATCCATTCCATACAACAAGGCATCACTCGCTTGCTGGCCTATGTTGTACATACCCCAGAACATGGCAGGGAAGACCGCCAACCACACCATGATCATAATACGTTTTAAATCGATGCTATCTCGAACGTGAGTCATGCCCTGGTTTACCTTACCAGGCGTGTAAAAAATGGTTTCGACAGCTTCGAAAAGTGGGTAGAACTTGTGATACTTCCCACCTGGACCAAACTTAGGTGTCGCTTTCTCAAAGTAATGTTTAAGGCTCATAACGCTCCTCCTTTATCTAAAAGATGGTACGCACATGTGTAAAAAGCGATCGTTTTTTAATCTCTTCGTCTTCCTTCTTCGTATTTCACCTTGTTCGCCACTCTTCTGTCTCCTCTTTAAATCCGGCGAACAGTTTATCCAACGAAAAAGGGACCGCTCATGGACACACTCGCCATTGACCTAGCTAGATTCCAATTTGCCTTTACTGTCTCTTTCCACATTATTTTTCCAGCGTTTACGATTGGTTTGGCAAGTTATCTCGCTGTATTAGAGGGCTTGTACTTAAAAACGGGCAACAAACAGTACATGCAAATCTATAAGTACTGGCTCAAAATCTTTGCCATCAGTTTTGGTATGGGTGTGGTGAGTGGCATCGTGTTGAGCTATCAATTCGGTACTAACTGGAGCGTGTTTGCCGACAAAACAGGCCCAATCCTAGGCCCGCTAATGGGTTATGAAGTTTTTACTGCGTTTTTCCTCGAAGCTGGGTTTTTAGGCGTGATGCTTTTCGGTATGGATAAGGTGGGTAAGAAGCTTCACTTCGCCGCGACTTGTATTGTTGCATTCGGGACGTTTTTGTCTGCGTTTTGGATACTTTCGGTTAATAGTTGGATGCAAACACCAGCGGGCTATAGTATCAACGAAGCCGGACAGTTTATCCCAGAAGACTGGTGGGCGATTGTCTTCAACCCTTCCTTCCCTTACCGGCTCGTTCATATGTTGCTCGCCGCTTACCTTACTACTGCCTTTGTTGTAGCCGGCGTTGCCGCTTATCACTTGCTAAAAGCAAACCATAACCCTCTAGCCAGAATTATGTTCTCGATGGCAATGTGGATGGCTGCCATCGTGACACCAATTCAAATCGTTGCTGGAGACATGCATGGATTAAACACCCTTGAACATCAACCCGCCAAAGTTGCCGCGATGGAAGGGCACTATGAGTCTCACCAAGGCGCGCCATTGATCCTCTTCGGTATCCCTAACGATGAAGAAAAACGCATGGAATACGCACTGGAAATCCCCAAACTCGGTAGTTTGATTTTAACTCATGACCTCAACGGTGAAGTGAAGGGATTAGATGCTTTTCCAGAGGAGGAACACCCTCCTGTCTCTATCGTTTTCTGGTCTTTCCGAGTAATGGTCGCGCTTGGTTTTGGCATGCTTGTTATTGGTTTGTGGAGCCTTTGGCTAAGAAAACGTCGCAAACTTTTTGATTCGAGGGCACTTCAACGTATTTGTGTGCTGTTTGCCCCAGCGGGGTTCATTGCAGTTTTAGCAGGCTGGATAACTACCGAAGTCGGTCGACAGCCTTACACCGTATACGGTCTTTTAACCACAGCCAATTCGGCATCGCCTATTGATGCCGCCGCGGTGAGCGTCTCCCTGACGGCGTTCATCGTGGTTTACTTTGTGGTTTTTGGAGCTGGCTTCTTCTATCTCCTACGTTTGATGCGCAAGTCTCCAACTCGATATGAAGAAGGTCTAGATAGCCGACTTCCTGATGGCACGAAAACCGATGCCATCACACATTCTAACCATCTAACCTAGGAGCTTACTCATGGATTACGCATTAATTTGGTACGCTTTGATTGGGCTCGCTGTTCTGATTTATGTCGTGTTAGATGGCTTTGATCTCGGTATTGGTATCCTATTCCTCAGCGCTAATGATGATGAAGAGCGCGACATGATGATGAACAGCATCGCTCCTGTTTGGGATGGGAATGAAACTTGGCTAGTTCTTGGCGGAGGTGGGCTTTTTGCCGTGTTCCCCCTCGCCTACGCGGTCATTATGCCAGCACTCTATGCTCCCCTGATTTTAATGCTGCTCGGGTTAATTCTGCGCGGGGTTTCTTTTGAGTATCGCTTCCGAACACAACGCGGAAAGTTTTTATGGGATAGCGCTTTTTTCATTGGTTCACTCACCGCGGCATTGATGCAAGGCATTATGCTCGGAACCCTGCTCCAAGGTATAGAGGTTAGTGAACGAGCATACGCAGGTGGATGGTTTGATTGGCTTTCACCATTTAGCGTATTTTGTGGCCTGGCGCTTGTTTGTGCTTATATTCTGCTCGGTTCATGCTGGTTATTAATCAAGCTTCCAGAAGAGCTGATGGGGCGCTATTACGTGGTCGCGCGACGATGGGGACTAGCGATGGTAGCCTGTATATTCATCGCCAGTTTGTGGCTGCCATTGAGCCAAAATATCGTCTTTGAACGTTGGTTCTCATTACCAAACTCGCTACTGTTTTTCATTTTACCAATTATTGCTGCGGCACTTATTTGGCAGCTATTCAAAGCCTTACTCGATCACAAAGCCGTCCGAGCCTGCGTTCTTGCGATCGGCCTGTTTCTTTTGTCCGCGATGGGTTTCGGTGTCAGTACATTCCCTTACTTGGTCCCATTCGCACTCACTTATCAAGACGTCGCCACGCCAGATAAGAGTTTGGCATTTTTACTTGCCGGTGCGGTGGTATTACTTCCTCTGATCATAGCCTACACGGCTTATTCGTACTGGGTTTTCCGCGGCAAGATTAAACGTGGAGAAGGATATCACTGATGAAACTAAAACCCATTTTGTGGTTCATTGGCATTTGGCTGGTAAGCGTGGTCGCCTTGTTTATCATCAGTTCGTTGATACGAACTGCGATATTGTAGGCCCAGAGTCTACTGCACCACATCTGAAGCCATTGAGGTCTATACTCAAGCAAGAGTAAAACAACGGAGTGTTTTTATGACCTTAAAGCGGTTTCTGGTAACTTTGATTCCTTTGACGGTTCCACTGTTTTCACCAAATGCTTTGGCCGTAGACAAGCAGATGTCATCCGCCATGAAAAGTAAAATGCGGTCTATTTGCTCCGCAACAAACGAGCAGGGCCGTTGGCAACTTGCTGAGGCAACTCCTGACGCCAGACGCTCACTCAACATGGTGCTTTATCAAATGAATGCCGATGATAAATTGAAAGCAATTCATGAGGTGAGAACCAAAATGGTCGGCGGCACCCATTATGCGTTTGAGTTCGAGTTGCAAGATGGTCAGGTCTGGAATGCAATTGTATTGCACAGTGCCCGAGGCGATTACATGATAGAAAGACACGCCAAGAAAGGGGAACTCTGCCCTAAATAGCAATAGACACTACAACTTTACGACACAATAAAGTCGACTGATTCAGTCGCCTTTATTGTTGGTATGTTTAGGTATCGCTTCAAAAGCTTGGGAAAAGTAATAGCTTTCAACCTGAGGCCTAACTAAATCACAAGCTAACCCAAGGTCATCATTTTTTGTGAAAGGTAAATGTTCTGACACTAATTCCTGGGAATCTTTGTCCACGGTCTGGAAAGATTCAACAATTCTAAGTGGCCAGTAAGCTTTATTCTCAGTAACAAGAAAAAAGTAATATTGGAGCTGCTCTCCATGAGTCACGGCATTGTTAATTTCACTTCTAATTTTAACCACTTCGATTTTGCTACCAACACAAGTGAAGTCATATGCATCAGTAATTTCCGCTTCCTTCGCGCCCGGAGTATATACCATATAATCCGATTCAAACTTATTATCAGTCAGCAAATAACCATCGTCGACACTAGTTAACTGAAAGGAAAATGCAGGGTAATGTACTATCAAACAAGCTCCAAAAGCCCTACTTAAAAATTTCTTTGAAAATGCCTTTTTTATACAGTTCGGTAAATATCTCATGTCGTTGTCCATATGAATCTGTATTTTTATTAATAACCCTAGTAATACTATCAGTCACCGTTCTAGATGCTCCCTTATCGGCTTTTAAATATAGCTTATTCTTCAGCCAAAAAATCATAGCAGTCCTGATGGCATATTTAGGTTGAGCAACTAACTGAGGCGAAGAAGAGAAACTCGTATTTTCGTTCCAAATATTTGCGTGTATGCTTTCTGTCGCTAAATAGTTTCCTTTCCCTGTTAACTGTATCATTCCTCTACCGCGATATTTCCATCCATCTCCGGTAGTTGCATCACCATTGCCTATTTTCATGGCATAGGCATTATTTGCTATCGCTTCTTGGTTTGCTTTTTGATTGATGGCATTTTTTCTCCCGTGCTTTTCAGCTAACGCCGGCCTATTCCGATAGACTCTGAAAGTGCTTTTCAATCCTTGAACTGAATAATTCAGGTTTTCCTCCATTCTCATTCCAGGACCAACCTCTTTTGCTAATTGAGCGACAAAGTGTGACAGTCTCAGTTCACTGTCTAACTTACATTCAGAGATCTTCATAGAAAGTTCTTTGCTTATAATCACTAAATAGTCTTCTGAAACTTTAGTTTCATTCTTCCATACTTTTCTAAGGTGCTGTTTTGTAATCATAGTCCCTCCATCTGATGAAGATTAAAACTGAAAGAACAAAAAATCACCTATAAAATTTGAAGTTGACATTGTATTACGACATTTTAAAACCATTTCTTACATACTAATTACATTATTGTGCGGCAAATAACATACCAGTCAATATTCTAGAAAAGCATTCTTTTCGCTCATATATTTTAACATGGCTTTTTACTGTTAAACCGTCTCGGTTTTCGCCTCTATCTTCTCATTTACTTTATCGCAAATGTACTCTCCAATAGGCATTGCAGATGTCGCTGCTGGAGAGGGGGCGTTGCAAACGTGCAGGCTTCTGGCGCTTTCGGCAAACAAGAAGTCATGAACCAAGGTTCCGTCGGATAACACCGCTTGCGCACGAATACCCGCAGGATATGGTTTGAGATCGTCTACCTTGATGCTTGGGCAGTATTTATTGACCAGCTTGAGATAGCCCGGCTTCCACCACGAGTTCTTAAACTCATCCAATCCGGTTTTTAGATGCTTTTGTGTCACCTTCCAGAAACCGGAGAAGCTCAGCATTTGCATGGTATCTCGCAAGCTGAAGTTAACCTTGTCGTACCCTTCTCGCTTCCAGCCTTGCACCGCATTTGGACCTACGGTCACACTGCCATCAATCATGCGAGTCAGGTGGACGCCCAAGAATGGCAAGTCAGGGTCGGGAATTGGATAAATAAGATGATTCACCACTTGGTCGTGTTTGCTATCTAAGCGGTAGTATTCACCACGATAAGGGATGATTTGGAAATCGGTCGGAATAGACATCATCTTCGTCATGCGATCCGCCATCAAGCCGCTGCAAGTAACCAAGAACTTAGCATTGAGCTGCATGGTTTGACCGTCTGAAATACAGGTCAGTTGAACTTCTTCGTCCTTCTCTTCGGCAGCCACCACTTTGGTTCTCAAGCTGATTTGACCGCCGAGCTTTTTGAACTCTTCCGCCATCTGCTCAGTGACCAAACGATAGTCCACAATACTGGTGGTTTTGACATAAATCGCGCCCAATCCCGTGATGTTTGGTTCAGCCAGTTTAAGTTGAACTTCATCGAGTAGCTTTACGTCGATGCCGTTGACATGGCAGCGCTCATAGAGGGCATTCATGCGTTCGACTTCTTGCTCATTGGTCGCAACCAGTAACTTGCCACAGTTCTCCACCGGAATATCGTGCTCGGCGCAGAACGAAATGGTTCGCTCTACCCCACGCTTACAAAAATCCGCTTTTAAGCTGCCCGGTGCGTAGTACACCCCGGCATGAATCACGCCGCTATTGTGTCCGGTTTGGTGCTGGGCAAAACCGGACTCTTTCTCAACCAATAAAATGGATTTGTCTGGATGACGTTGCTGTAGTTGCCATGCTGTCGACACACCAACGATACCGCCACCAACAATGATGTAGTCATAGACTGATTTCATACGACCTCTTATAAAACCGATAGTTGAGATTGTTGCAATTTGAACTTGCGACCACTGTAAATGAACACCGCGACAAATACCGCGCAGCTTGCCACACGAACCAACATTGGGATATCGTGCCAAACTAGCAATGTACCCACCACTACCAACAAGAGACGCGTCAGAATGTTTAGAGGACCTTCCAAGTAGCCTTCAATCGCACCAATCAATGCATAGGTACCGATGATGGCAAAGAAGCCTACGGTAATTACCGACGTCACATCCCAACTGACCAAGCCTGTATAGGCAATAAGTAGCGGTACAAGATACAAACCTTTAGCGATTTTCCACGCCATCAGGCCGGTACGCATTGGAGGTGTTTTCGCGATGGTTGCCGCTGCAAATGCGGTCAAACACACTGGAGGCGTTACGTTACTGTCTTGCGATAACCAGAAGATGATGAGGTGAGCAGCCAGCAATGCCAAGCCTACCGCTTCCATACCCAAACTTTGCTCTAGTAGGGTTTCCATAAAGTCCGCAGGTACTAGCGCCACCATTTCTTTCGCGGTTTCCAACGCCATTGGTGCATTAAGCAGTTCCAACTTTTCTGGCGCCGCCAACATGAAGATAGCTTTTGCTTGTTCAGGCAATTGACCCGACACCATCAATTCAAGCAATTGGTTTTCGGCAATTAACTTGTAAAGCGCAGGGGCAGACAGAGTACCCAATACAATATACGCCGCTGTCACAGGTAAACCCATACCCAAAACAAGAGAAGCGAGCGCAATCAGAACGATCATGATGAACAAGTCACCATTCGCCCAACCGTCGATCATCAGTGAGAACGTGTTGCCGATGCCTGTTGTACTGATCACGTTGATCACCAAACCGATACCCACCAGCAATACCGCGGTTGTCGCCATGTTTTTCGCGCCTTGCGAAAGTGCTTCGATGATCGCTTTTGGTCCCATCTTATGATCTTTCGAGAACCAAGAAGCCACGACCACTGAAATGATCGACAAGCCCGCAGCGTAAGTTGGCGTAAAACCTTGAACCAACAAAGTGACCAATACCGCCAGTGGGATAAGGTTGTGCCAACCGCTGATCAGCACTTTCAGTAGAGATTCATCGCTGGTCGTGATTTTTTGAACGCCGCTGCGTTTGGCTTCGATACGCACAAAGAACGCCACAGACAAGAAATAGATAAGAGCAGGAATGAAAGAAACGGCAATAATATCAACATAAGGAATTTGCGTGTAAGACGCCATTATGAAAGCACCCGCTCCCATCACAGGTGGCATCAACTGACCACCTGTTGACGCCGCAGCTTCAACCCCCGCTGCAAAGCGCGAAGGGAAACCTGCTTTTTGCATCAAAGGAATACTGATAACACCGGTGGAAACCGTATTTGCCACACTAGAGCCCGATACTGAGCCCATCAAACCGGAGCCAATCACTGCGATAAAACCCGGGCCACCAATGATTTTGCCAGCCGCAGCACGTGCCACATTGATGATGTAATCACCGACACCAGAGCGAACAAGAAACGCACCGAACAGAATGAACATGAATACGAAAGTCCAACTGATGCGTGAGATAGAGCCAAACATGCCCTCAGAAGAATAGAAGCTGCGGTAGAGCAAGGTTTCCATGCTCAAACCCGGGAAGTGGAAAATACCTGTCGCCCACTTACCCCAAAGCACAACGTAGCTTAAACACACCACAATCAACACTGGAATAAACCAGCCCATGGTGCGTCGAATCAGTTCGATAACAATCAAAATTGCCATGATGGCGAAGACCCAATCGCTGGTCACGAACTTCACACCGCGTTCATATAGCGCATCTTCGGCATAGGGAATGTAGAGCAAACACGCGACCGCGCCCATGGCAATCAACACATCGATGCCGAGTGCAATCTTACTCTGCTTGAGAGAGATATGAGCCGGATACCAAAGCGCACAAATCACCGCAAAGCCAGCAAAGTGGGTCGCGGAAATCCATAACTCTGGTAACGTCGATAAGGTATTAAACCAAATGTGCAAAGCAGACAACACCACGCCAAACACTGTGATTGTGGTGGTTACCCACGGAAAATCAGTGCGCGTGGGCAGCTCAAATTTCTGCAATTCCTTTTCTATTGAGTCGCTCATCTCATACTCCAAGCTCTGGCGGCTTTTTCCATCTTAGAAATCGGTAGGGATAAAATGCCCCGAGCCGAAACTCGGGGCGAAGTTGGCGTTATTTCGCCATTAGGTCTGATGGGATTTCGATGCCCATTTCTTTGTAGTAACGCACCGCACCTGGATGAAGAGGCACTGGCAAGCCAGCGATCGCTTTCTCAATCGCCATTGCTTTGGTTGCTTTATGAATGCCTTGTAGGAAAGGCAGGTTCTCGTAGATCGCTTTGGTTAGCTGGTAAACGTCTTCTTCCGAGATATCTTCACGAACTGCCAAGAAGTTAGGCTGTGCAATGGTGGTGATCGGCTTATCTAGACCCGGGTACGTGTTCGCTGGGATCTCGTACTTCGTCCATAGGTTGTAGTTGCCGTTCGCCTCTTTGATTTGCTCGTCAGTAAACGAGAGAATCGAAATGTCTTTACCCAGCGCAGCAAAAGCTTGGGTTACTGCACCAACTGGCACACCCGCAGGCGTGTTCATGCCGTCAATGGTGCCGTTTTGAAGTGCGCTCGCACTGCCGCCGTAGCCCATGTACGCAAGGTTGAATTTATCAGGGTCGACCTTCAGACCTTTCATGATTTGGCGACCAGAGTTCTCAGTACCAGAATTCTTCTTACCGATAGAGAACTTCTTGCCATCGAGGTTGTTCAGGTCAGTCACTGTGCCCGTTTTTGCTAGGTCAGAGCGAACAATAAAGTGCTCAACGTTTTGCCACAGCATAGAGACTGAGCGCAGTTGTTCTTGGCGACCGCTCTTCTCATAAGGACCTTCACCAGACCAAGCCCACGCACCGTAAAGACCTTGTAGAATCGCGAACTGTGCTTCGTTTTCATTCAGCAGTTTAACGTTTTCACCAGAGCCCGCAGAGCTGATTGCAGAAAGGGAGAAGTGGTGCTTTGGTGCCAACTTCACTTTGCTTAACGTCGCCAACGCTACGCCCACAGGGTAGTAAGTACCACCTGTCGATGCCGTTGCAAGAATATAGCTACGATCTTCTGCCGCAGCGTTAGCAGCAATACCAAAAGAAGTCACAGCGACAGCCAAAGCTTTTACCAGCTTATTCATTTTCATTATTACTCTCCGTGTAGTCGTTTCACGATTGGGGATTTACATCATGTTAAACCTTTATTAACAACACATTCCCTAGAGCAATTGAAATGCCAACTTTTAACCCTTTGTATTTATTGAACTAAGAGCTGAAAGACATCAAAAATGAGCAAAATCATGCTGATTTGATAGCAAAGTAATGAGCAAGATCTTGCTCATTGAAGAGGAGAAGGTTGCACGCCTAGATCGCAAAAGGTTAATAAAATGTGATCAAGACAAAATAAATGCACGATTCACTAATAAGCAATATTTTGCCGATGCAATTTTGGATTGAATTGCAACTAATGAGCGTCTTAACAATAAGAAGAAAAAGCGCATCATTCTAAACTGCTCAATTTATCAGCTGAGGTTTATAGCCTAAACGACTACAAATAGCACAAAAATACAGCAAAGAAAGCCATGTTACAAAAATGAAAAGTCATTTATTCTAATTTTTAATTTAAAAAGCAGCTCGATCCACCAGTTCAGAAATAAACACTGACCGTATCAACTTATTTTCTACTTCGGGGTTGTGCCAATGGCCCTATGTTCGTTAGTGTAACAACACGCCAAGGCAAACGTATTCCTTGGTATTTTTTCGTCTTTAAGGATCACCCATGTCAGCAACTGCGCAATTACAATTCGCTTTAAAACGCCCATCTGGCGTTGCTGCTGCGATCCTCCTGCTCTCTCTGAAACTGATTCAGAGCTGACAGGCTATATCTAAACTTTCTGTCAGCTTGAGAAGAAGCTGACGGGAACACCACATACTCCTCCCATTCCTTTCAGTTTCTTCCAAGCGAAACATAAGAGGAATAACAATGTTAAGCGCACGCAATATCGCCGCTTTGGGCTTCATGACTTTCGCCATGTACTTAGGCGCGGGTAACCTGATCTTCCCTCCATTTTTGGGTTACCAAGCAGGTGAAAACTTTCTGAGCGGGATGTCTGGCTTCCTCTTGACGGGTGTAGGTCTGCCTGCGATGGCACTAGTGATGGTGGCTATCGTAAACGGTTCAGATAAATTAACCGCTGCCCTACCTAAACCTTTGGCGACCAGTTTCTGGGTGATGGTGTTTATCGTGATTGGCCCTGCGTTCGTGATTCCACGTGCAATTACCGTGGCTTACCAATTCAGCTTTGCGCCAATGTTTGGTGATGCAGCTTTGGTGCCTTTCACTATTGCCTTCTGTGCTATCACCATTCTATTTGCCCTATATCCGGGTAAATTGGTCGACAACCTAGGCAAGAGCTTAACGCCTGCCTTGATGGCAATCTTGATCATCATGTCTGTGACGGCTTTGGTTTCTCCTGCAGGTGAGCTAACTGCCGCAACGGGACCATACCTATCTGGCGCATTTGCTGAAGGCTTGACCCAAGGCTACATGACCATGGATGCGCTAGGTTCTATCGGTTTTGGTTGGATTATCTTCCGCGCGATTCGCAGCATGGGTGTTGATTGCCCGAAAGCCACCGCAAAATACACGCTAATCGCAGCTTTGATGTACGCGGTTGCCATGGCGTTTGTTTACATCTCATTGGCTTACATTGGCTCGACAAGCTCATACTTGGGTTCTGAGTTCAGCAATGGTGGCGACATTTTAACGGCATTCACCTTCAGCCACTTCGGCGCATTTGGTTCACTATTACTAGGTGCCGTGATGGTATTAGCGTGTTTGACTACTGCTATCGGCGTAACCACCGCAGGCAGTGAGTTTTACGACAACACCTTCAGCAAAGTGAACTACAAAGGCTGCGTTATCACGACCATGGTATTGGCAGGTTTAATCGCCAACGTAGGTCTGGAGCAACTATTGGCTATCACATTACCAGCGGTTGTGGCGCTTCACCCAGTCGCGATTGCGTTGATGATCATGGCACCAGTGCGCAACAAGATGTCGCAAATCATGGTCGTCGCAACCGCATTCACTGCTCTAACGTTTGGTTGTGTTGATGCGCTGCACATCCTAGGTTACATGCCAAGTTCCACTGATGAGTGGATGGGTAATTACATGCCTCTGTACAATGACTTTGCTAGCTGGATTATGCCTAGCGTATTTATGATGATTGTTGGTCTGCTGTTTACGACGAAAACCAACCAAACCGAACAATTCGAGCTGGTGAATGAATAGCCGTTTAACATAAGACATCGCTCAATAAGTGCGTTACTATGTAGCTCGCTTATTGATATCAGGCAAAGGAGTTGCCTGAATGAAAGATTGATATGGGTCGCCTATGGATAATCAGTATCTAGACATCAGAACACTGAACTTTATCGTTATTCTGTTCTCTTGCATTTACTCTATTAGTCTGTTTTGTTATCAATACACTCAGGGTAGAGTCAAAGGCTTAAAAACCTTCTCGATATCACTACTGTTTATTGGTTTAGGCCCTTTTTTACTTGGCTTTAGAGGCTCTGCGCCAGACTGGCTGACCATCGTCATAGCCAACACTCTCATATTAGTCGGCTTCTTGCTTACGCTATATAGCGTAAGCATTTTTCGTCAATATCCTTTAAAATTGGCTCACTGTCTTACCTTGTTAACACCTGTTTTCAGTGGTTCATTTTACTATTTCACCTTCCATGACCCTTCTATCAAAAGCCGCATTATTTATCTGAGCATGTATATTTGTATCGTCACCTTCTTTAGTGGTGTCGCCATGCTTAAAGGTACCCAAAAGGACTTAAAGCTCCCTGTTAAAGCAATGTCTTACTCTTTCTTTGGATTTAGTTTTTTTATGGGATTTAGGTCGCTTTGGAGTACTTTTTCAGGTGAGTTACCAAGTTTTATGGTCGCAGGCCTTATCCATCAGCTGACTTTCTTATTTAGCATCTGCCTGATCGTTGCTTTGAGCTTTAGTATGCTGTGGTTAATTAACGGACGCTTGGTGCAATCCATTAATGATCTCTCTCATTTAGATGCACTCACAGGGCTATATAATCGTCGAGCCATGGAAGAAATCGTTCCAAACTTGGTTAGTAAAGCGTATAAAAAAAGCCAAGCAATCAGCATTATTATGACTGATGTCGACAAGTTCAAAGCGATTAATGATCACTATGGTCACACGGTTGGCGACTCCGTCATGGCAACGATCTCCACTATTTTTAAAAAGCATCTTCCTGAGTCAGCCTGCATTGTGCGATTTGGTGGTGACGAGTTCATGATTGTTTTGCTCGAAAAAGCACAGCAAGCCAAAATTTTCGCAGAGCAAATTCGCCTTGCGGTCGAAGCTGAAACCGCTTTGCAATCATTTAAAACTGAAGTGACCATGAGCTTTGGTATCAGTCAGTTATCTGAGGGGCAATCACTTCAAGAGGCACTTGCTGAAGCAGACGAAGCGCTATATAGCTCTAAACATACAGGAAGGAACCTCGTTACCTTGTTTGGAGAAGGGAAAGACCTAAATTATAAGTTTGTCCCAGCTCCAGCCAAAAGCGCATAACGTGTTTGTTATGCCAGTAATTTCGAATTAGCTAGAAATCGCACTAAGTATAGTCGGAGCGATTCAAACCAAACTTCTGCATCTTTTGGTTAAGGGTTCGACGTGGTAAATCCAACTCCTGCATCACCTCATTGATGCGTCCATGATGCCTGACTAAAGAATCATGTAGCACCTTACGTTCAAAGTTATGTAGCTGAATCGCCAACGGCACGCCCGCATGCGTCTCTTCGGTTGTTGAGGATGGTCTACTGGAGAGAATTTCCATCACGGAGACGGTTTCATCCAATGCAAAACGCATCGCTACATTCCTAAGCTCACGTACGTTACCGGGCCAAGAGTAAGCAAGAATGGCCTTTCTATCGGCTTCACTCAGCGGACGACTCTCAGGATTACTTTTCAGAGCAAAGTGTTCGAACAAGATCAACGCGTCTTCTTCTCGCTCACGTAGCGGTGGCAAATAGATCTGCGCCACATTAAGACGATAGTACAAATCCTGACGAAACTCGTCATGATCATTGAGATCTTCTTTCGCGGCGGCGATCACTCTTAAATCAACCGAGATCTGTTGGTTACCCCCAACGCGCTCAACCGTATGTTCCTGTAATGAACGCAACACTTTCACCTGCATGGACAGCGGCATACTCTCGATTTCATCAAAGAATAAAGTGCCTTTATCCGCGTATTCCAACTTACCAATGCGCTTTTTACCCGCTCCGGTAAATGCCCCTGCTTCATGCCCAAACAGCTCACTTTCAAACAGGTTCTCAGGAATAGCGCCACAGTTGATTGGCACAAAATGATAGGATCTGCGTTGGCTTTCATTATGCAAACTGGTCGCCACCAGCTCTTTACCACAACCTGTTTCGCCGTAAATGATCACGTTAGTATCAATGCGTGCTAACTTGGCTACTTGTTCTCTAAGCTGTTGCATCACTCGGCTTCGGCCAATCAGCATTTCTTCTAAGCCGCTAACGCTAGATAGATACTCTTGGCGATCTTGAGTAGACGTTTGTGCGCGATAACTCTCGACCGCATCGGTCACTCGCTGGGATAGGCGCTCAGGTTGGAAAGGTTTCTCGATAAAATCAAACGCACCGTTTTGCAACGCCCCAACTGCCATATCGACATCACCATGTCCGGTGATCAAGATAACCGGCGTTGGAATGTGATTGGCAATCAGGCTTTCTAGTATCGACAAGCCGTCGGTGTCCGGCAGGCGAACATCACTGACAATCGCATCAAATTCTTGGCTAAGAATGGCGGCTTTGCCCTCCTCCCCCAAACTAAACGCGGTCACGTCGAACCCCGCCAGTTGCAGCCACTGACTGGTAGCCTGACGAACAATGTCATCGTCTTCGATAAGTGCAATTTTAGGGATGTCGTCAAAAGCCATGAGTTACTGCCTGCTTTATGGGGTAGGAAAGAAATCGATCTTTATTAACGGTAGCAAAAACCACTGAGGAGAAAAGGAGCTAGATCTCACTTCTTGCTTACAAGTCTTTAACATCCAACCAGTTAGGCGCACTCTTTAATGACTGTTGGTGAGAACGCACTAGCTGAATGGAGTCGGTATGCAGCGCAAAAGGAATGGCAAAACATGGCTTGTGGTCGCAATTGCGGCAGTGCTGATGTTGTCTTGCTATAGCGCCAGCAGAGAGGTTGCCCGTCAGTGGTTGAGTGTACAAACTCAAACCGAAGCTCAACAAAAACTGCTCGACTATATCGGTGAAGTTCGCCGTGCACTCAAACGCTTCTATCACTTGCCTTACCTTGTCACCAATAATCCGGAAACCATCGCGTTTGTAAAAGGAAACCGGACTTATTACGAGCCATTGCAAACCCAACTGACTCAGCTAGATAAAGCCGCCAATACGGAAGGTTGGCTAATCCTGTCTAACTCTGGCGAAGTATTGGTCTCGAGTTTAATCGAAGAGCGCTTTAGCCTATCTGACCGAAAAGCCATTGTGGAACAAATTCACAATCAAGGCGGCGGTGTTTCCTTGGTGAACAAAACCAAAGGTTCGAGTCCGTTGTATTATCTTGCAGCCCCTATCTACGACGGTCTGGATATAGCAGGCATTGTGGTGGTGCAAATCAACCTCAGCTTATTGACCGAACAGACTATTACTAGCCAAGACATCATTACGTTGCAAAATCGCCAGCAACGCTTTTTCCTATCGAGCAGCTCGCTCTATAACGCTGACTGGTTTAACGAACCGAGCAACACCGTTCAGTTAGAAACGCAGCGCTTATACGACAACACCAATATCAGTGTGTGGACGCTCAATCAGCAACGCTATTTTGCGCACACCGTAAAATTGGATGATTTGAATTGGTACGTAAGCTACCTCACCCCTTCTAAGCCGATTCAGCAAACCATCAACGTAATTGGTTGGAGCGTAGCAGCGCTGCTCTTGTTAGTTGTATTACTCGTCATCATTGGTCTACAACGTCGCCAAAAGCACATCAATCAACAGCGAATTCAAGCCCTGTTGGAAGAGTCTCAACGCCGCTTGAAACAGATGATCAATAAAACCCACGTTGGTTTGCTATTGATTGATGAACAAGGGCAACTGTTCGATCTCAACCCGATGGCGAAGCGTTTGTTCTGTTTACCAGAAAGCGTCAATCGACATGCTTTTGCTTGGGAGTTATTCGATGCAGGCAATCCTAATTCCACCACACTTAAGTTGCTCAAGGACTTACCTAAACATAAAGAGCTCGCAGAGATCAGTACCGTCGAAACCATTGCCAGACGCAGTGACGGAAGCGTCTTCCCTGTCCTCTTCTCGCTGACCAGTTTCCCTTGGCATGGCGAGCAGTATTTCCTTGCAACGATCATCGACATCAGCAAGCGGAAAAAAGCTGAGCAATCGCTGCAACAGGTCAACCAAGAACTGGCGCAACGGGTAGAAGAGCGAACTCAAGCGCTAAAAGAAGCGCAAAGCCAGTTAATTGAATCGAGTAAAATGGCCGCCTTGGGTCGCATGTCGAGCGCGATCACTCATGAACTCAATCAGCCACTGACTGGTTTGCGTACCCTGCTCACAACAAACGAACTGTTAGCAGAACGTGGCGAAACCGAGATGATGAAAGCCAACAACGTATTGGTGCAGAAGCTGATTGATCGCATGGCGAGCATGACCAGTCAGTTAAAGACGTTCGCCTACAACAAACCAGAAAGCCTACAGGCGATTTCTCTTACCTCCGCACTCGAAGAGACCTTGCGCGTTTATCAATCCCAATTAGACAAGGTGGATGTGCGTGTTCGAGTTCCTCACGATTTACCTAACATCATGGGTGAAGAACAGCGACTGCTTCAGGTGCTCGGCAACCTTGTCTCGAACGCATTGGATGCGATGGGCAACACCACTAATCCTCAGCTCAACTTGATCGTCAACCCAACCGGTAATCAGGTCGAACTGATCGTCAGTGACAATGGCTGCGGCGTGTCGGATGAGATGCTTGAATCCATGTTTGAACCCTTCCAAACCTCAAAGAAAATTGGTGAAGGCTTAGGGCTGGGTTTAGCGATTACGGCTAACAATATGCGTGATATGAACGGACAAATTACCGTGCATAAGAATGAACAAAATGGGCTGACTTTCACTCTATTGTTCAAATCAGCCTAAGTTGATATTGATTACAAAATCATCATTAGAACTAGGCATCCCCGCTGTTTGAGAAAAACACGATCTCGATACAAGAATCCCTCCTTGACCTACACTATTCTCAAGCAAATAAGACGAATAACTTCCGAACGATAAAGAGTGAGAAACATGATTAAGTTTCCTGAACATTTTCTTTGGGGCGGTGCCATTGCTGCAAACCAAGTAGAAGGGGCGTACAACCTTGGGGGTAAAGGGTTATCGACATCAGACATGCTGCCAAACGGTATTTTGAGTCCGCATCAAACCCGTGAAGAGCGTACACCGGGTATCAAAGACGTGGCGATCGACTTCTACAATCGCTACCCAGAAGACATCGCGCTGTTCAAAGAGATGGGCTTTAACTGTCTGCGTCTCTCTTTGGCATGGAGCCGCATCTTCCCGAACGGGGACGAACTAGAGCCTAACGAAGAAGGTTTGGCGTTCTACGATAAAATTTTTGACGAACTTGCCGAGCACAACATCCAACCTTTCGTGACCTTATCTCACTACGAAATGCCTTACGCACTGGTTGAAAACTATGGCGGTTGGGGCGATCGTCGCGTCATCGAATTCTTCGAACGTTATGCTCGCACCGTGCTGGAACGCTACAAAGACAAAGTGAAGCTGTGGTTAACCTTCAACGAAATCAACATGTCTCTACACGCACCATTTACTGGTGTTGGTTTGCAAGAAGACGCCAATGAACAAGAGATTTACCAAGCGATTCACCACCAGCTAGTCGCAAACGCAAAAGCGGTAAAACTGTGTCAGCAAATCGTATCAAACGGCAAAATTGGTAACATGCTGCTTGGCGCAATCAACTACCCATACACCTGTAACCCTGATGACGTGCTTGCTGCAATGCATGAAAACAACAAGTGGTTGTTCTTCGGTGATGTACAAACGCGTGGTCAGTACCCAGGCTACATGAAGCGTTACTTCCGTGAAAACGGTATCGAAATTCAGATGGAAGCAGGCGACTTAGAAGAAATTGCATCGGCAAGTGTCGATTTCATCTCATTCAGCTACTACGCAAGTGGCTGTGCAAGTGCGGATCCGAAACAGAAAGAAGTGGGTAACATTGTCGATAGCGTACCAAACCCATACCTTGAAAAGAGCCAGTGGGGTTGGTTGATCGATCCAAAAGGCCTGCGCATTCTGCTTAACTTCCTTCACGATCGCTACCAAAAACCACTGTTTGTCGTAGAAAACGGCTTAGGTGCACGTGATGAAATCGATGAAAACGGTGAGATTCAAGATGATTACCGCATCGCTTACTTGAACGACCACCTTGTGCAAGCACACGAAGCGATTCTGGATGGCGTTGAGTTGATGGGCTTTACCAGCTGGGGGCCAATCGATTTGGTCGCGAACTCAACCGCTGAGATGAGCAAACGTTACGGCTTTATCTATGTCGATCGTTATGATGATGGGCAAGGAACGCTAGAACGTAAACGTAAGAAAAGCTTTTTCTGGTATCAAGACGTGATTCGTACTTCAGGCGGTTCATTGAAAAGCTAAGCCTGTTGTCTAGGTACAAAGTGCAACTAGGCATTCGCCTAAACCATCAAGCCCTGCAATTGCAGGGCTTGAATTTTAAGGTGTTTAAACTGCAATCTCTCCACCGTCTTCACGGCGAATAACCACTGTCGCCGCTCGTGGGCGCACAGAAACACCAGCAGGCGTTTCTTCGGCTGCATCTTCACTGTATGGCCAGTTGCCTGGGTGCTGAATATTCACAAACAATGATTTGTAATCAGGGCTGATGGTAAAGCCTGTTACTTCACAACCATTTGGTCCGACAAAGAAGCGTTTCAATTCAGCTTGATTATCCGCACCAATCACAGCTTGATCACCATTCTCATCTGTTAGCTTAGATGGAACAACAGCCAACATTTGATCATTGGTGTAAGACGTGACTTCATCTGCGCCGTTATCAGTCTGAATCCACAAAATACCACGGCCATCAAACGCTAATCCGTCTGGGCTCGCAAACTGGTTTAGCTCATTCAAGCCAGAACGGTTGGTATCTGCATCACCATTTGCTGGCGAACCGAAGACAAAGATATCCCAAGTAAAGTCAGTTGCTGCAGCACCTTCATCCCAACGAATAACATGACCAAACTTATTATTCAAACGTGGATTCGCAGGATTGGTTTCATCTGTACGGCGCGTATTGTTCGTCAATGTTAAATATACTGAACCCGTGAATGGATCAACCGTACACCACTCTGGTCGATCCATTGGTGTTGCCCCAACTAAATCCGCCGCACCCGCAGTATTGATGATAATTTCAGCCAGTGAATCAAAGTGATCCGCTAACGTACCACCAGCGGTTGTTACGCTATCAAGCGTTAATGGTAACCAAGTACCTGTGCTGTCTTCATTGAAGCGCGCCACATACAGTGTGCCTTCGTCCATGTACTTGTCACCCATCGCCAAGCGGTTATCAGGGTTAGCATCTGCTGGATCCCACGCTGCCGCAGATTCAAATTTGTATAGGTATTCAAAGCGAGAATCGTGGCCAGAATAAAATACCACTGGTTTGCCTTCTTCAAGCTTACCGAAAGTACAGCCCTCGTGACGGAAACGACCTAGCGCAGTACGTTTCTTCGCACGTGAGTTTTGCGTGTAAGGGTCAATCTCGACAATGTAACCGTGACCATTGGCTTCATTACGGTAATCATCCATCGCACTTGCTCCTGTTGGAGCCACATTAAAGCGAGAGAACTCATCAAGACGCTCTTCTGAATTTCCTGCTAATGTCTCCCACAAGTAGCGTGTACTTTGATCATCGACACCAATGCGATCTTGCTCTTCTGTACGAGTCCCGGCATTAACAAAGTAACCTGGCCAGTTCTCTTCACACGTTAAGTACGTGCCCCACGGCGTGTAGCCGTTGCCACAGTTGTTTAACGTACCACGCGCTTGGCTGCCATCTGGCGAGAAACGAGTGACAGTTAAAGATGTGTGGGCCACCGGGCCAGACAAATCCATGACTGTCGCACCAGTATAACGACGGTTTAGTGGATCGGTATCAACCAACTTCCACATGTTGTCTTCCAGTTGAATGCGAACCACTGACACACCGTGCGCGTTAATCTCTTTGCGCACTTCATCTACAATGGTACGTACGCCATTTTCAACCGTCGGACCATTTGGATGCAGTGCTGATGTGTCGATGTACTCGTGGTTAATACATAGCAAGCCATCTGTAGTGCTATCGTTCAATGGGAAAAAATGCATGCCGTCATGGTGCATGCCTAGCGCATTTAACTGATCGGTACTGGTGTTGGTACCATCATTTTGCCATGCGCTGCCTTGCGCATTAAGTGGTGTTCCCCAAGGTACTAGTACTTGTGCGGTGTAGCCTTGTGGAATTGAAACTGCGTCAGTGAGTGAGCCAGGGATAGATTCAAAGTTAAGAACGGCTTTAGATGCGCCCGAACCACTGCTTACTGTACTCCCTGAGTCAGACGAGTTACAACCAGCCAATCCGAAAGCACCAAACGCTGTCATCGCACTGATACCTAAACCACCTTTCAGAATGCTGCGTCGAGATAGGCTCGCTTCTAATACTTCTTCAAATGGTTTGTTTTCACTTTGGTTATAACGCGTCGCGTCAAAGGTTTCCTTGCTCATTTTTACTTTCCCGATCTTATAGTTTAATTAATAAATAAGTGATTAGTTGAACGGCAAGAAGTTTGGATAAGAAAAATGACAAAAGTGCTTAAAACATATGAAACTTGTGTTTCAACAATACTGCAAACCAACCAACACAGCTAACGAAGCAATTAAATTCTGGTCACATAATCACCAACTGTATCGCTTCATTCTGATTTTACTTGGGCTAAAGTATGATAGAAGGTATAAGGTGTACGAAATCAAATCATCTACGAGAGATAATCATGAAATTAGACAAGATCGATAACAAGAGCCGTCGTATCCGTAAAAAGCTGTTCTTAGGTGAGTTCGCAATCCTAGGTTTCGAGATCAGCTGTGAAACAGACATTAACGACTTCGACCGTTACGATGCATTCGTTGATGACTTTATCGACTACATTGACGAGCTTGGTCTTTGCTTCGGTGGCGGTGGTCTAGAACTGTTTGAAGGCTTCCTATGTTCTACTGACCGTTACGGCAGTGCGACTGAAGAACAGAAAGCGCAAGTTATCAAATGGTTAGAAGCACGCCCAGAAGTGAAAAGCGCGCAAGCGGGCGAACTAGTTGACGCCAACTACCTGTAACTAAAGGGCAACCTGTAATACGCAGAGCTCAGTAAATGGTAGAGAAAGCTGGTCTTAAGACTGGCTTTTTTATTTTTGGAAGAATGCGATATTAAAAATAGGGTGCTTGGGAAGTTGCGCGGAGTGATTGTGGCGTTTTTGAGCTGGCAATCAACGGGAAACTGCGTTCCACAGCCAGCTCGTGCCTTTAGGTATAATTAACTATGATTTTTTAGCTGGGGCGTCTTTCGTGTCTTTCCAGTATTGAATACGCACACGATGTAGCTGAGCTCTTCTAGTCTTTTTCATAGTAAAGTCCCTCATCTTATATAAGTAACGCTCCTCATGGAGCTTATTGTCTAAGGTCGTATCCCCTTCAATCTATAAGGGAATCAATCATTTAACCGTGACCAATTTCACAACATAATAATAATTACCGATTTCTTGCAGCCTATTTTTACTGGCAAACGGCATATTATCTATCTGACACGGTTAACTTACTCACCAGATATGACAGAAAAATGGCAATCAAGTTCCCTACTTATACTGTCATTGAATCTTAATAAGGATTAACAAGGTGGGCATTTCAGATTTACCACACTGTTTATAAAAACCGCAAGATTTTTTATTTCTTTTCAAACAAATCTCTACTCAAGATCAATTCACTTTCATCTTTATCGTCTCCCTTTTAACGCATTGTGATCCAGTTCAATCCACAGAACTCGGAACAAAAAGCGCACATTAATACATTCACCACCAAACTTGTGCGAGATCTCTTACAAGAGTTGTAAGCAAATAGATTAATCGCCTCTAAGAGCAATGCCAGAAAAAACATTAAACATATGATTTAAAAACAATATTTAAATTCACTTAAAATAATAAGTAAAAATAATTTAGAAAAGTTAATTGAGTCAAATCAGCAAAACATCAATACTCAATTTGTCGACAGGATGTTGGCGGGAACAGGAAAAAAGCCTAAAGGATTGGGTATCTTCAGGATGAAGATTTGATAGCTTAGGATGAGTTGTCAGCAAGGATGTAGTTAAGCTCTAGGATAGAGTTCGCCCGTCAGGATGATAGGCAAGAATGGACACCGCTAGGAAGGCGATGAACAAGGAACTCGGTTAAAGGACTTAGCCACAATCAAGGATAGATGCAGGGAGCACCTATTAGTAGCTGGATTGCTGCGAAAAAGAATAAGCCCCGTCTGGGAAACCAGGCGGGGTTTTATTTTGTCTGTAATGTATTGATAGCGATTCATCTTTATCGTTTAAGTCTTCTCTGTTTTCATAAAACACCGTGCTATCATTTTCTTTACGTCTCCCAACAAAGCTCTCAGAAAATCACACACTATGCTTAATCCTGTTTGGTTACATACATTTAAGACATTGATTGAAGTCGGTCATTTTACGCAAACGGCAGAAAAACTTTTTATGACTCAGCCTGGCGTCAGCCAACACATCAAAAAATTAGAGCAAAGTTGTCAGCATGCCTTGATCAAGCGCGAAAACAAAAGCTTCGAATTAACCGAGCAAGGCAGGATTGTCTACGCATATGCGCTCGAGTTAGAAGATAGAGAAAAGAAGCTGCTCGAAGAGCTCAGTTTTGATGATGCGTTTTCAGGCCATTGTAAACTGGCTTGTTCTGGTGCAATGGCGTTAATGTTGTATGGGCCCATTTTGGAGAAGCAAAAACAGCACCCGAGCTTATCGTTACATTTAGAAGCCGCGCCAAATCAATCTATTCTCAACGCCATAACGCAAGGGCACATTGATATTGGTATCGTGACTGATGTTCCCAATAAAGGTCTGTTTCACAGTGAGCGAATTGGTAAAGAGAGGTTGTGCTTGGTTCTGCCAAAGCAATATCAAAATAAGCAGATAACGCCAAAACTCTTGCATGACTGTGGTGTCATTAGCCACCCTGATGCCGAGCATTACATGACACTTTTTTTTGACCAATGTGAAGAGCCACAGCTCCAAGAAATTAAGATGAGCGATTTACCATTATCCGGCTACGTAAATCAATTGAGCCAAATTTTGCTACCTGTCAGCAAAGGACTTGGCTTCACCGTGCTGCCTCAAAGTGCGGTCGACAATTTTCCACTAAAAGACACGTTATACATTGCTCAACTGAAAAACACTGTATGTGAAGAGCTATTTCTGGTTCGTAAGCGCAGTCGTGCTCTACCTCTGCGCTATCAGACCATCAAAGAAGTGTTATTGGATGTGATCGGTGGTGCGCATCAATGATGTTAGCCACTCTTCGCTGGTAATGCGTTCCTCTTGGCAATCCACCCAATATGGTTTGCCAGACAACCAACTTTTCGACGCAACTTCTTTTATAAACACATCCACGGAATCAACGTCATCTTTGGCGTAATCCCATTTATTGCGCATGTGTTCTGCCGCTTCTTGATTAGTGTACGCCTTGCCGTTGCGGATAAAGGTGCAAGAGGATTGCTCAACTCGTTTTATCAACGTCGAGATATCTTGCTCTACCCCTGCTAGTGCAAAGGTAGGCAGAATGCTTAATGTAAGTAACAACGTCCACTTTGCTTTCATCGCACCTTTATCCTTATCCCTGACCACGTAACTACTAATAGTAACTACTGATAAGTGACTTAACTATTCTGGTGTTTGGCTGTTTAGCTCAGCAATTATTGCCACCATGCCTTAGCAGGCTGAGGCTCCGCAATCGCCAAGCGTTGACCAATCTCAGGGCTCACCAACGTTACACCGCGCTCTTCACTGATGTCTAACGCGCGTTGCATTGGCTCATTCCAATCGTGCATTGATAAATCAAACGTGCTGTTATGGATCGGCATCATCACTTTGCCCTGCACATCGATGTGTGCTTGAACGCTTTGCTCTGGGAACATGTGAATGTCTGACCAGAGTTCATTGTACGCACCTGTTTCAATCATGGTGAAGTCAAACGGACCGTACTTTTCGCCAATCTCTTTAAAGCCATTGAAGTAACCAGAGTCACCACTGAAGAACACTTTGTGTTGTTGTGCATTGATAACCCAACTGCCCCACAGCGTCGTATCGCGGTCTGTCAAACCTCGACCAGAGAAATGCTGAGTCGGAGTTAGTGTATATTCAATGCCGTCAACAGAGTGTGACTCCCACCAGTCTAGTTCGATCACTTTCTCTTTGGGTACACCCCAATTCACCAGTAATTGGCCAACTTTTAACGGCACCAAGAAAGTGCCCACCTTGTCGCCTAGCACTTTAATAGAAGCTTTATCTAGGTGATCGTAATGGTCATGACTGATCACCACCACATCGATAGTTGGCAAATCTTCTATCGTGATGGGGGTTTGGTGAAAGCGTTTTGGCCCTGCCCATTGTACAGGAGACGCGCGATCACTGAATACAGGGTCGGTCATCACCAGTTTTCCATCGAGCTTCATTAATACGCTTGAGTGACCCAGACGATAGATGACGTCATCTTGCTCTTCTAACAGTTGCCGCGCTGTGATCGCATGCACTGGAATTTCAATCGTTGGTGTTGGGTTAAGGCGCTCAGTCGTAAAATACGCTTTCATGATTTCGAACATGTCGCCCAAACCGCTTTTGTATTCCAACTCTGTATTTGCAAATTTGTCCGGGTATGTTGGCGCTTTTTCAGTATCAACATTAGAACAAGAAATCATTGATGTACCCATCGCGAACGCTCCTACTGTGGCTAGCAAAGTTTTTTTCATAAAAAGTTAACCCGAACAAAAGTAAACTACACGGTGCAGTTTACATTCTAATTATCAAAAGTAAACTACTTAGTGTAAAATAGATCAAGAAATGATCTTCTTAACTTAGCAAGCTTATGAATGTAAAAAGAAAAAGTCGTAGCGAAACCAAAAGAGAAGCCATCTTGTGCGCGGCAAGGCAAGCGTTCCAAGAGTTTGGAGTGCAAAACACCAGCATGGATAAGCTCTCTTCAATCGCACAAGTCTCTAAGCGCACGGTCTATAATCACTTCCCTTCTAAGGAAGCGATCGTGACGGAGTTGCTGACTGAGCTTTGGCGTTCGTCAATGATGGAAAGCGATATTAAACGCTTGGCCACTCTGCCACTCAAAGATCAATTGATTGAATTACTCTACAGCGAGATCATTGTGGTGACGGAACCAAACTATATTGAGCTGGCAAAAGTGGCATTTGGGCACTTCTTATTTAAGCCAGAAGATCTCAAAGAACAAGCAGAACAAATGTCGAAACAGGAAACCGCCCTGTACCGCTGGCTTACGGAGAAATCGAACAGTGGCGCTTTGCAAATTGATGATGTACATATAGCAAGCACTCAATTGCACAACTTACTTAAAGGCAGTGCATTCTGGCCGCAGTTAATGGGAATTCGCCCCTCTTTGTCGAATGAAGAATCTAGGCTGTTAGCTACCCAAACGGCGGAACTTTTTTTAAGTCACTATCAAAACAGCTAAAAACAGCGGTCAAATTGGCCGCTTTTTTAAGCGATAATTCGTGACAAAGCGATGAAATTTTTGCTCAATTTTATTTATCTCACCCTTGACAGTCTCATACCGCAAGGCGTGAGCGTTCGATAAAATATTTTTGTCGTGTCGACGATGCTTTTTCGTTTTCATCTCACAAAAAAACGCCCTAAGGTGCGCACCTCTGACGACGTGGTTGTTCAACCACAATTCTAAATCGTTGAAGTAAGTAGGTTATGTCATAACATGATCACCTGCCTACTGCATTCTATGCTCTATACTTATATTTTAATTTGGTACTGACTTACTAAGGAATTGCCATGCGTATTGCTATTCTCTCTCGTAATGAGAATTTATATTCAACCATGCGCCTAAAACAGGCGGGTGAAGAACGTGGGCATCAAATCGATGTGATCGACACGCTTCACTGTTATATGGACATTACGAGCAACAACCCTAAGATCCGCTACAAGGGTGAAGAATTACCGCAATACGATGCTGTTATTCCACGTATTGGGGCATCTATTACGTTTTACGGCACTGCTGTTGTACGTCAGTTTGAAATGATGGGTACATTTTGTGTCAACGAATCTGTCGCGATCAGCCGCTCTCGTGACAAGTTGCGCTCATTGCAACTGCTATCACGTAAAGGCATCGGTTTGCCACGCACTGGCTTTGCTCACCATCCTGACAACATTCAGGACGTGATCAAAAACGTTGGTGGCGCACCTCTAGTAATTAAATTGCTAGAAGGCACTCAAGGCATTGGTGTTGTACTTGCTGAAACAAATAAAGCGGCAGAAAGCGTGATTGAAGCTTTCATGGGTTTGAAAGCTAACATCATGGTGCAAGAATTTATCGAAGAAGCAAAAGGCGCGGACATCCGTTGTTTTGTTGTCGGAAATAAGGTGATTGCCGCAATGAAGCGCCAAGCAAAAGAAGGCGAGTTCCGTTCTAACCTTCACCGTGGTGGCTCTGCACAACTCGTGCGTTTGAGCAAAGAAGAGCGTGCGACCGCTGTAAATGCAGCGAAAGTGATGGGCTTGAACCTTTGTGGTGTGGATATCCTTCAATCTAAAAATGGCCCAGTGGTAATGGAAGTGAACTCTTCCCCTGGTCTAGAAGGCATCGAACTAGCAACGGGTAAAAACATTGCAGGTATGATCTTCGATTTTATCGAGAAAAACGCTAAGCCAAATTCAAACCGTACTCGCGGTAAAGGTTGATTTTTGTTTAACGCACAAGAGAGCCAAAAACCGGCTCTCTTGTTACTCGTCGCTAGGATGACACTATGAATCAGAAAATGATCATTGGGAATGCCGAAGCTATTTGCTTGCCAGAGTTAGGGATTACTCACCTTGAAGCGCGTATTGATACAGGCGCTCAAACCTCTTCATTACATGTAGACAATATTGATTGCTTTGAAAAAGATGGTCAGTCTTATGTTGCATTCGATTTGCACCCAGATGTATACCATTTAGAACAAGTGGTTCGCTGCACAGCGAAACTAAAAGCAAACCGTAAGGTTAAATCTTCTAACGGTACTTTTGAGCACCGCTGCGTGATCACAACGATGCTGCGTATGGGCGACCAACAATGGCCAATCGACATTACGTTGACTAACCGTGAAAAAATGACTTACATGATGTTGTTAGGTCGTCAGGGTATGGCAGACAAAGTGCTGGTTGATCCTAGCCAATCTCACTTATTGGCATCTTAACCCCGTAGCTTCAGATGAGTGATCGAACGTTTTTGTTGAGCATCACTCGTCTGGCTTTATCTTAGCCTACTTCCTACGAAATAACGCAAACAACAATCCCTTCGCTTTAACTTTTGTCACTCGCCAGTGCGTCATTGGCTTAGTCGGCGCTGTATTCAAAATGTGCTGATACGCTTTTTCATCCAAAGTCACCTCTCCCCCATGTGCCAAAAGCAAACATTGCGGATTCATCTCAAACACACGCTTTAATGATTGCCGATATTGATTCGGATGAAATATGGGAAACGGCGCAATCAGATGCTGTTTCACCTGCACCATTAAATCCGCCACATACAGTACATCTTGTTCAGAATGATAAACCGACAGATCTCGGTCGGTATGCCCTAGTGTTTCTAGCACCTGCCAATCATCAAATCCAGGAATAAACTCTCCATCAATAAGTTCAATATCTGGCTTTAGCTTGCGGGAATACCACAGGTTTTGCTTTGGTTTACGCATCCGATTCGCCATCCAGCGTGCTAACATCAAATCGGTCAAATGCATTAGCCAACCGTCTACACCGCTATACCACTGGTTCTCTCGCTTTGCGGCCAATAGCTTGCATCCTGTTAAGTCACGTAGTTTGTGCGCACCACCAGCATGGTCTGGATGCATGTGGGTCACAACAACCAACTTTAGATCAGAAAAAGGACGATGGAGTTGATGTTCAATAAAGTCTTTAAGATGAGGAATGTCTGCTCGACTGGCACCATCAAGCAACAATAATCTATCGGGATATTCGGCGAGATACATGGTCTGAATGTACCCCTGAATTCTGTGCAGCTGCAAAATATGTCCTTATTTTAGTGAGATGCTTCATGACCGAATCCTTACTGGTCAGACCAACTATAACAGCAGAATGGACGCTTCGGTAAACAAATATTCACACGTAGCGACGACAACAAATCATAATCGAGATGATAGATTTTAATCATTAGACTCAAGGGCCCTTTTATCCGTTAATGCGCGCACACGGAGTTCGTGTCAGGGTATGAGGTAAATACCTCATGATTTGCTTTTTTGTACTTTTCCTTCTAATTAATTAAGGAGTTAAGTACATTTTTGTGAGAATCGAGTTGGAAAAAGCAACTAAATTAGACCGCATCCGCGCGGACTACAACGTTCACTACTGGAGCCAAGGTTTCTACGGCATTGATGACCAAGGCGAAGTATATGTATCACCACGTAGTGATCGTGCACATCAAATCCCTTTCAGCGCTATTGTAAATGAGCTAGAAGCGAAGCAGTTAAATCTGCCTGTATTAGTACGCTTCCCGCAAATCGTGCACCAACGTGTGCATGGTATTTGCCACGCATTCAACCAAGCAATTGAAGAATACCAATATCCAAACAAATACTTGTTGGTGTACCCAATTAAAGTAAACCAACAACGTGAAGTGGTGGATGAAATTCTAGCGAGCCAAGCTCAACTAGAAACCAAGCAGCTTGGTCTTGAAGCGGGTAGCAAGCCAGAATTGTTGGCGGTACTTGCATTGGCTCAACAAGGTAGCTCCGTAATCGTGTGTAATGGCTACAAAGACCGTGAGTATGTGCGTCTTGCACTGATCGGTGAAAAGCTGGGTCACAAAGTATTCATCGTACTAGAGAAGCTTTCTGAGCTGGATCTGGTACTAGAAGAAGCGAAAAGTTTGGGCGTAAAACCGCGCCTTGGTTTACGCATTCGCCTCGCCTCTCAAGGCGCAGGGAAATGGCAAGCAAGTGGCGGTGAAAAATCGAAGTTTGGTTTATCAGCATCGCAAGTGCTTAGCGTTATTGAACGTCTTAAACGCGAAGGCAACCTAGACGCGATGCAACTGGTTCACTTCCACCTTGGTTCACAGATGGCAAACATCCGTGATGTACGCAATGGTGTGAACGAGTCTGCACGTTTCTACTGCGAACTACGCGCACTCGGTGCAAACATCGAGTACTTCGATGTGGGCGGCGGCTTGGCAGTGGATTATGACGGCACACGCAGCCAATCATCGAATTCGATGAACTACGGACTTGCAGAATACGCACGTAATATCGTCAACACAGTGGGCGATGTGTGTCTGCAATACGAACAACCAATGCCAGTGATCATTTCGGAATCGGGTCGCTCGCTAACAGCGCACCACGCTGTATTGATTTCTAACGTAATTGGTACCGAGTCGTACCTACCGGAAGAAGTACATGAGCTTGATGAGGACGCTCCGCTTTTGCTACAAAACATGTGGCGAAACCGGGAAAACTTGCAAGATGGTACAGACGCTCGTGCGTTAATTGAGATTTACAATGATACCCAAAGTGATTTGGCAGAAGTGCACTCTCAATTTGCTACAGGTGTGCTTAACTTGGAACAACGTGCGTGGGCAGAACAATTGTCACTACGCATTTACTTCGAATTAAGCCGCAAGATGAGCACTAAGAATCGCTTCCACCGTCCGATTCTGGACGAGTTGAGCGAACGTCTTGCGGATAAGTTCTTCGTGAACTTCTCTCTCTTCCAATCTCTACCAGATGCTTGGGGTATTGATCAGGTGTTCCCTGTTCTGCCACTTTCTGGTCTTGGCGAGGCGGAAGAGCGTCGTGCAGTGATGCTGGACATCACATGTGACTCTGATGGCGCGATCGATCACTACGTTGATGGTCAAGGCATCGAGAGCACGCTACCTGTACCAGCTTGGAGCAAAGACAAACCGTACTTAATGGGCTTTTTCCTAGTAGGCGCATACCAAGAAATCCTTGGTGACATGCACAACCTATTTGGTGATACCCACAGTGCTGTAGTCAATGTTGATGAACACGGTCAATTTGAGATCAGTTACATCAACGAAGGTGATAGTGTAGAAGACATGATGCGCTACGTTCATATCGACGTGGATGCGATTCGTGACAATTATAAACAATTGGTTTCACAGCGAGTTGAAGCCAATGAACAAGCACAAATCCTAGCAGAACTAGAACAAGGTCTAGCAGGATACACCTATTTAGAGGACTTCTGATATGAATGATTTGTTTACTAAAACTGATTATTCGCTTTACTCCAACTCTATGTCGTTTTTACGTCTGCCGTACATTCGTAACCCGGTATCGGCAGACGCAGACGTTGTGGTGTTGGGAGTCCCTCTGGACATGGCAACATCTGGTCGTCCAGGTGCGCGTATGGGTCCAGATGCAATTCGCCGTGCCTCAGTCAACTTGGCATGGGAAGGTAAGAAGTTCCCTTGGAGCTTCAACGTATTGGATAAACTGAAAGTGATCGACGCAGGTGATCTCGTGTTCGATTGCGGTGATGCGGAAGATTTTACTTACCGCCTTGAAGCGGCAACCAGTGAAATTCTAAAAAGTGGTAAAACCATGTTGGGATTGGGCGGTGACCACTTCATTACGCTACCTATCCTGCGTGCCTATGCGAAGCATCATGGCCAAATGGCTTTGATTCACTTTGATGCTCATACGGACACCTATGCAAATGGCAGCTCATACGACCACGGTACGATGTTCTACCATGCGCCGAAAGAAGGTTTGATCTCAGCAAAGAACTCAATACAAATTGGCATTCGTACGGAGTACAAACAGCAAGATCACGGCTTCAATGTGATTAATGCGATGCAAGCGAATGACATGTCGGTGAACGAGATCCTAGAAGAAATTCGTCGCACCGTCGCAGACAAGCCAGTATATGTCACTTTTGACATCGACTGCTTAGACCCGGCCTTCGCACCGGGAACTGGTACACCAGTTTGCGGTGGCTTGAACTCAGACAAAGCGCTGAAAATTATTCGTGGTTTAGCCGGCATGAATATCGTGGGTATGGATGTTGTCGAAGTATCGCCTCCATACGACCACAGTGATGTTACCGCACTAGCGGGAGCAACCATCGCACTAGAAATGCTTTACGCATACGCATCTGAGCGCGAATAGACATAATCATTTCTAAGGGAGCTTCGGCTCCCTTTTCTTTCTGATGCCTTCCTCTACCTTTTATTCACTCGTTTCATCTTGAACTCAGCTCAACCGAGCAGACGCTTTATTTTTGCACTTTAACCATTAAAACCAGTTACCTATAAGGCTCATTCTATTCACGAAAAGTAAAAGATTTAACGTAATTAGACAAAGAAATGCACCGCTTTTTGAAAACAAAATCGGATTAGTTTTTCTAATTGAAATCATAGATTTTTATCTTGCTCAACTTCACACTTTTCGATTGCTAATTATACAAGCAAGCACTATTATCTCGCGCAAATACCCCCGCAACACAAGAATTCAGTTGGCGCTCTGTAAAAGAGCGCTAAGGGTTTTTACGTCTTAAATTTTTTGGAGAGATACGCAAATGTCTGCTTCGTTTCCATTAGCGAAACTTACCTTTTTAATCGCTATATTGACTGCCGTGGGTCAAATGACCCAGACAATGTACGTGCCTTCAATCGGTCATATGGCGGGCGAGTTTTTGGTATCTGCGTCATCACTTCAAGCTGTGATGGCTTGTTACCTAATCCCATATGGCTTGTCGCAATTTGCGTATGGCACACTATCGGACCGCTTGGGACGCAAACCGATCATCATCGTCGGGCTGCTTATCTACATCGCGGGTACACTGGTAGCATTATTTGCACATCAATTTGAATGGTTCTTGATTGGTAGCTTTATCCAAGGCTTAGGTATTGGCTGCGGCGGTGCGATGTCACGCACTCTGACTCGCGATTGCTTTGAAGGCTCTGATCTACACAGAGCAAACAGCTTAATTAGCATGTGTGTGATTTTCTCACCATTAATGGCACCAGTATTAGGCGGTTACCTAACAGAAGCTTTCGGATGGCGGTCGAGCTACTTGTTCTTAGCGCTATTTGCTATCGCGGTTGTGATCACCATGATGACAAGCATGATGGAGACGCTACCAAAAGAGAAACGCAAATTCGAACCAGTAGCCAAAAGCTACAAACACGTTTTGTCTGACCGTCGCTTTCAAGGCTTTTTGATTTGCCTGGTTGCAACATTCGCTGGTGTGGGTGTATTCGAAGCAGCGGCTGGGGTGTTATTGGGTGGGGTATTAGAATTACCTGCAACAACGGTAAGTTTGCTGTTTATATTGCCGATCCCAGGTTACTTGGTGGGCGCAGGCTTATCTAGCTACATCGCAAGACGTCGCTCTGAGCGTCGTGCTTTAAACGTAGGCTTGGTCTCTATTTTTGTGGGCTCTGCTATTGTGCTCATCCCAGGCTTGTTTGGTTTGACCACGGCGTTAACGCTGGTTGGAGGCGCAACCGTGTACTTTTTGGGTGCGGGTATTCTCTTCCCAGCAGCAACAACTGGAGCGATTGCGCCATTCCCATACCATGCAGGAACAGCAGGCGCGACATTGGGTGGCATGCAAAACTTGGGGGCAGGTGTCGCAACTTTGCTCGCGTCACTATTTCCAGCGCATAACCAGATGCCTTTGGGCATTTTGATGATGGCAATGTCGGTAATTGCAATGCTTGGGTTAATGTGGGTGAATCGAGCACACAATCACTCAAACGAAGTACCGCAAGTTATCTGATCATTATCAGCTTACTTTCAAAATCCAAAAGGGACACACTCAACAAGTGTGTCCCTTTTTTCATATCACACTATATCGATTTCCCGATGAGAATGATTTAACTTTCGAATTGATATTTGTTAAAAATAACAGCTGCTTACACAATGTGTTTTCAGCTCTCTTCAAATTGAGTATCCAACTCGGAAATATTGAGGATTCTCACTTTTTCGGTATACCCCATAACAAAGAATGGACAACTGAAAACCACTAACAAAATGAAAGCCCAGCCCTCAGGATGAGGCCACTTGGGTGTACAATAAGGATAAAATCAGATGCGTTTCACTTTAACTACGTTGGCCGTCTCGGTCGCGCTTGTCGCCGGATGCAGCAATCAAGGAATTCCTAGCATGACTCAATACTCCCAAACACAGATCGTTGCTCAACAAACTCAAGCTCCGGTTGCGAAAAAAGTCCCTCACGCGATGACTATTCATGGCGATACCCGCGTTGATAACTACTACTGGATGCGTGACGACGAACGTAAAGACCCTGAAATTTTACAGCACCTAGAGAAAGAAAATCAGTACGCAGAAACCGTTCTAAAGCACACTGAAACACTTCAAGATACGCTATTTGAAGAAATTAAAGGGCGTATCGCAAAAGACGACAACTCAGTACCTGTTCGTAGAGGCAACTACTTCTACTCCAGTGAAGTGACCGGAGATAACGAGTACGAAGTCCATTTGCGAGCTAAAGACTTTGCAGGCAAAGACAAACAAATCATTTTAGATGTCAATGAACTAGCAAAAGAACATGAATTTTTCAGTATCGGCGGCCTATACGTTAGTCCGAATGAAAACTTATTGGCGTATGGCGAAGACACATTAAGCCGCCGCGTGTACACCCTTAAGATCAAAGACCTGACAACAGGCAATTACCTACAAGATGAAATCGAAGGGGCCTCAAGCGCTGTCGCATGGCAGAACGATAACAACGCCTTTTACTACATCAAAAAAGATCCACAGACCTTATTGGGCTACCAAGTTTATCGTCATGTATTGGGCACACCACAAAGCAGCGATGAGCTGATTTTTGAGGAAACCGACAGCGCCTATTACACCTCACTAAGCAAAAGCAAAGATGGCGAAGATATTTATATCTGGCATTCGAGTACAGAAACCAGTGGGGTCTCTATTATTGATGCGAACAACCCTAAAGCAAAGGCGAAACCGTTCTATCCTCGTGAAGATGGCATTGAATACAGTATTTCTAAGCTAGGCGATTGGTACTACATTTATACTAACTATCAAGCCGTCAACTTCCGTTTGATGAAAGTTCATCAAAATGACATGCATGACCGCTCTAAATGGCAAGATGTGATTGCGGCAGACAACAACACTCAACTTGTCGACTTCGAGTTATTCGATGATCACATCGTCTATGAGCAGCGCTCTAACGGCCTAGCAAGCGTCACTGTACGTCAGCTTTCAACAGGAAAAGAATTCCCCCTCACATTTAATGACGATGCGTTTGCTGCCTATTTGACAGGTAACCTAGAGCTGGATAACGAGAAAGTTCGTATTTATTACAGCAGTTTAACCACTCCAGGAACCTACTACGATTTCGATCTAAAAACGGGCGGGTCAGAAGTCATGAAGCAAACACCTGTACTTGGTGATTTTAATCCTAACAATTACCAATCAGAACGCATTATGATCACAGCCCGTGACGGTAAAGAAGTACCCGTTTCTTTGGTGTATCGTAAAGACTTATTTAAGAAAGATGGTACGAATCCACTCTACCAATATGGTTATGGGTCTTATGGCGCAACCATTGAGCCAACTTTCCGCTCGACACGTTTGAGTCTATTGGATCGCGGCTTTGTTTACGCCATTGCTCATATTCGTGGATCTGAAATGCTTGGCCGCCCTTGGTATGAAGACGGTAAAAAACTAACCAAGCAAAACACATTCAACGACTTTATTGATGTGACTAAAGGTTTGGTTGAACAAGGCTACGGCGCGAAAGATAAAGTCTTCGCTGTTGGTGGCTCTGCAGGAGGTCTCTTAATGGGGGCTATCATCAACCAAGCACCAGAACTGTACCGCGGTATCGGTGCACATGTTCCGTTTGTGGACGTGGTAACCACTATGCTCGATGAATCAATTCCATTGACCACCAATGAGTATGATGAATGGGGTAACCCAAATAACAAAACATACTATGACTATATGTTGAGTTACTCGCCTTACGACAACATCAAGGCGCAAAACTACCCGAACATGTTGGTAACGACTGGCTTGCACGACTCTCAAGTACAGTACTTTGAACCAATGAAGTGGGTCGCCAAACTTCGTGAAATGAAGACAGACGATAACGTTTTGTTGTTCAAAACCGATATGGAAGCCGGACACGGCGGCGCATCTGGTCGATTTAAGCGTTTAAAAGAAGATGCGCTAGAGTATGCCTTCTTCCTCGATTTACTCGATAAAAAATAAGCGTATTAATAGAACTGCATCTCTTCTAACAACAAAAATGCCCGCAAGTTGCGGGCATTTTTTATAGACGCGCTCTATAAACAGAGACTTGGGGTACCTAAGCAAAGAATGACCAGCGTCTCTTATAGTCAAAGGATAGCAGAAAGAAAAACGCCTACTCACAACGAGTAGGCGTTAACACAATAAATGTGTTTAGGCAGTAGAAACTGGCCTATTTATTAGAAGTAGTAACGAGCACCTAGAGTCCAGTAGTCGTTCTCTTCGCCAGGGTAATCGTTACCTAGGTCAAACTGGTAAGCAGCAAACGTTACGAAAGCAGGAGTTACAGCGTACTCTGCTTGTAGCGCAGTTTCGCTTGAAACTGTCTTGTTTTCTTCTTCGTCTTCTACGCCTTCGTAGTTAACGCTGAATGTCCAATCGTTCACGCCGTATGCCAAAAGAGCTTCAATTTGAGAAGTGTCTTTACGCATTTGGTAGAAGTACTCGTTCATACCGTATACTACCGCTGCGTAAAGGCCTGAACCGTATTGACCGTAGTTTACAGAGAATAAGTGTGATTCAGCTGTCTTAGTACCTATAGAAGAGTTCTCAACATCACCGCCGCTGTATACGTAGCCAAGACCGAAGCCCGCAACAGAACCGCTCAGTGCGATTTGACCACGATCTTCAAATACTGTTTCAGGCTTAAGTTGGTCTGTTACTTTGTATTCGCTAGTTTGCTTACCCTGCCAACCTAGACCAAGGTTGAAAGCAAAACCTTCACCAAATTCAAAACCTTTACGGTAGCTAAGCATTTTATCAGCACGAGCTGATCCTAGGCTACCGTGGTTGCTGTACAAGAAATCGTTCGCAAACGCGATTGGTAGATCCGCAACGCCAGCGACATCGTAGTACGGTGACCATTGAGTACCCGCAACAAGGCGACCGTACTGCTCATGAGTTGCACCGATGTAACCTAGACGCGTAGAAAATGACTGATCACCACCGTCAAGGTAGTTAAGTGCCCATTCGCCTTTAGCATCGATAGTAATACCGTTGCCAATGTCTTTCTTACCCGCAACGTTAATACGTGGAGACACTTGGTGAACTTTTACATCTTCTTCGAAATACTCACCCACGCCAACTGAAACGTGACCGCCGATCGATAAAGATGTACCATCGCTGTTGTAAACTTCTGCTGCGAAGGCCTGTGAACCACATGCTAGTGCCGCCACTGCAACGGCTAGAGTTTTCATTTTCATTGTTAACATCCGTATAGTTGTTTGTACCGGTTCGCTTAGAAACAGATTAAATCCGAATCAATCGCAACGAACACATAACAAAGTAGTAATGAAATAGAAATGAAACAAACACTTTCTTATGCAACCAGTGGTATTAATGCTCGCATTTTGAACTGAGTCACAAAAAAATAGGGAACTTTTCATTCCCCATCATAAAATTTGTGGCTTTTTACGTGTCACATCTCCCAACGTGCGAGTGGCTTCTCAGTTTTGATACCCTTACTGCCCCAGCGGTCAATAACATCAATTTGCAGTATGCGGCTCGGTTTAATAAGCGATGTCAAGGTTTTCGACGGTCGTTTATCCGTCACTAACCATAGCGTTTTATCTTGTTCAAACTGAGCTTTTAAAGATAATTTGTCTTCTTCTGTCCACTCGAGCTCCGGCTTAAATTCGCGCCCAACCACAAACAATTGGTTGCCAGAGGCAAAGTCCTCTAATGACTCACTCATCAGTACCACTGAATCGATGCCTTTATCGAAGATCTCTGCCTGTTGTTGGTTGATCAGTTCACGCACATTGAGCATAAGAGCCTGTTGATTCGTTTGAATCGCCTTTTGGTGTTCAGGATATACACGTTGTAGATCCTCTCCAACAATGCCCGCCATTCGGATTAAGTTTGTAGGGTTAACCCATGCGTACTTCGATGTTGACCCGTTTTCCAATGTCAGTACTGCAACTCCTTGAGCTCTAGGAGAAATGGCCTGCGATGCATCGATTTCAATCAAGTGAATGTTGCCCTGTCGAGCGTAAACATAAGTCGGGTCTTGTTTCCAAATCGCACCAAGAGTAATAGCAACCGTCGCGGTTTGACCCGCTTGCTTAACTTGCTCTGTACCTTTATTTGCGAACCAGTTCTCAAGACGCTCAACGCCGTAACGCTTTGGAGGCAGATACTGAGTCTCTATCCCTGTACCTTTCATGAGTTGCTCAGACAACATGTACGTGACGGGAGTGCTGGTTAAAATGTCTTTGGCGCTTGCCAACGATGGAAGTGTTGTCGCTATAACCAAACCAAAAGTTATCGCTAATTTTTTTATCTTCATGTTCATTACTTTATAAAAAGGGTTACGCTTTTTGGATAATTCGGTAAACCGTTGCTGTTAGGAAAAATGCCGCAGAAACAATGATGATGGATGCGCCTGATGGCACTGGTAGCTCAAGCTCCATCGGCAGTATGGTTCCTATTAAACACGCAATGGTTGCCAATAAAGAAGAAAGGAGAACAAAACTGCCCATGCGTTTAGTCAATAACCTAGCCGTTGCACCAGGAATCAGTAGCAATGCACCAACCAATACCGCGCCAATAATCTTTACCGCGGCGATGGTGACCAAGGTGATCATCATGACAAATAAGTAATCATAAAAGCTGGTATTAAAGCCGCGTACACGTGCAATATCCGGGCTGATACAAGTTAGCAAAATGCGGTTAAACGTTGGAATAAGAAGCAGTAATATGATCAAACAACTGATCGCTAAAATAAGGATATCGTTGTCCGTCACAGTCAAGATCGAGCCAAACAACACGTTCTCCAACATGTGAATGTTGATCTTGCGAGCAACGTACATTAACAGCGCAGCACCAACCGCTAACGCTAGTGCAAGAAAAACCCCAACCAGTGTGTCGTAAGGTACATTCGTACGATTACGAACAAAGTGAAGCAACAGCGCAAAAATCATACAAAAGCTAAACAATCCGATGATCGGATTCTCTGGCGGCTCACCGAGCAACACACCAATCGCGATTCCGGTAAGCGCAGCATGCCCAACCGCTTCAGAGAAAAAAGCCAGTCGCTTGGCGATGACTAATGTACCAAGACCACCAAGTAATGGCCCTAATATCAGCGCTGCCACAATTGCGTTCACCATGAAAGCATAAGAAAAGCTATCGCTTAACCATCCAGCTTCAACGCCGCTAACCGCTAACTCTCGCAACCAATCCATTATGCAGCCTCCACTTTTGCTGTGTAGTGCTTGAATAATGTTTCTATACGATCAGGACTTAGCACATCTGAATGGTGCCCTGACGCCACAATTTGACGATTTACGACATGGACCTGCGCATCTAAACGGCGCACTGCGGTCACGTCATGGTGTACTGCCAGTACCGTTTTGCCTTCTCCAACGATTTCATGAATCAAACCTTCAAGATATCGAACACCTTGCTCATCCATGCCAGTTGTAGGTTCGTCTAAAACCAATAAATTGGGCTCATCCAGTAAAGCTTGCGCAAACAAAACACGCTGTTGCTCACCGCCAGAGAGTTGCCCCATACGACGGTCGCTACGCGTTGCCATACCCACGCGATCCAGCTGGGTCAGGGCATGTTGAGTTTGTTTCGTTTTACGTCGCCAAAATAGAGGGATACGAGTTTGGTTAAGCAGTACAAAATCCATCACGGTTAACGGGAGGCTTGCTTCAAACATCGCTTTTTGTGGCACATACCCTATCTTCCCCGATGCAGCTGATGGTTCTGGCCAATTGAGTGCAATGTTTCCCGAAAATGGCGTAAGTCCAAGTACCGAACGAAGCAAAGAAGTTTTCCCACCACCATTCGGTCCCATAATCACGTGACATTTCGCGTTCTCGAATTCGGCGCTGATGTTCTGCAAAATGATATTGTCGGCGTATTTTAGGCCCACGTTACTTAAGGAAACGGAAGGTCCAGTCATTACGCCTTTTCCCCTGCTCGCTTACTCGCCACAAATTTCATGGCTTCGATTAGTGTTTCCACATTATCTCGCATCTCAACCTCGACTTTATCAGCCTCATACTCACCGTGAGTCATGTGAGAAAAGCGATAAAGCTGCACCCCAGTCGCCTCTTCTATGGTATCAACAAAGCGATTCGGCATATTGAGCTCATAAAACAGCACATCAATGCCCGATTCACGAATTTTCTCTATCGTTTCCTGTAGCTGACTTGCACTTGGTTCAACACCATGAGCAGGCTCAATGACAGCGGCAACGTCAACACCAAACTCCTGAAGGATATATCCGTAAGCATTGTGGGTTGTCGCCACCTTCATACCAGCCGTGTCCAACTCACCAAGAGACAACATTGCATCACGCTTCATCAGGCGAAATGTTTTCGCGTATTTACGGGCATTTTGGCGATAGAACGCAGCATTGTCAGGGTCCAATTGGCTTAGCTCACTCGCGATGGTGTAAACCTTTTGAATGGTTGTTGATAAACCGACAAAGGTGTGAGGGTTCACTGCTCCTTGACCAACAGACTGCCCCATCGCGGGCAATAAGGGCACTTCTTTGTTCGCTTCGATAACCACGAGATCATCACGCTGAGAAGCCTTGATCACTTTCAGTGCAAAATCGTCATGACCAATACCATTGATCACTATTACGTCCATTTCATTTAAGCGTTTAAGATCATTAGGTTGTGGCAAATAGTTGTGAGGATTAAAACCGGCATCAACCAAAGGAACGATGTCCGCCTTCTCACCAACAACGGCTTTAACATAGCTGTAATAAGGTTGAAGCGTAATACCAATACTGAGTTTATCGGCAGCAAAGCCAGTAGAAGACACCGTCAATAACGCGGTGGCTGTAAGAATACGACGTAAAAGAGAGCGTTTGATCATAGTACTTATCAATTATGTTGTCTTAATGGGCGTGAGAGTGAGAGGAAGAGTCTGACAGAACGATTTGTTTCCACCCGAAATCGTGGCGTTTTGCTAGCTCGCTTAGTCCCTCCACATTTAACGAACGGCTAGAATCATTAAACCAAATATCAGCTTGAGAACTGCGGCTATCCAACAGCATGGAAGCAGAGCCTTGGGCACTGATCTTCACGCCAATGTAGACACCGTCATCAATTCGTTGCCACTGATGAGAGCCTTTACGCTTCCAGTTTTGGTCTTTCACGAAAGGAGCAATCCAAAGCGCCTCCATATCAGATATCTCAGGCCAAGTTCCGGTATCTAACTGCAAATCACGAATCTCTTCATGAGCGAGCTTAAGTTCAGCGATCAACCCCAACTCGTTTTGATGTAAATCCGTGATTAACACTTGATGAGACTGCATGTCTGGCTTTTCAGTCGCGACCTGATGGTAGGGCATAAGTATGGCTGCTGAACTGAGAATTGCTGCGATTGTCAGTGCGACCCACTTTCCTTCTCGGTTACCATCATCAGGGCGAACTTTCTTTACACTCATTTCTCTTTCAGCTCAACGATATCCACTTCCACCGGGCTTTCATGTCCGGCATCAAATACCAAATAGAAATCTGTTTCAGGGTGAGTAAATTCTGCGATGGAACGCTTATCTGTTTTTTCTTTGGCGATCAGATTGTCGTCGTAATCGTACATTTCGACATCGTAGTCGACCGCTGTCGATCCATCCGAGTAGCCCGCTTCACAAATCACTTTATCTTGCGCCAAGTGACAGCTCATCAGAGGAAAATGTGCAGCAGCGTGAAAGGACGCAAATCCAGAAAAAAGCAAAACAGCTTTTAGAAGAGAAGTGTTATTCATGATAATTCCAAAATGGCCCAGCAATTGCTGAGCCTAATTCGATTAGTTAAGTTGAGTTTCAAACGTAAGGTGAACATTGGCACTCGCTTTATCCGCCAATGGATTATCTTTCAATTCACCTTTGTAGTTCGCTTTCATTAAGTAGCGCCCGGCGACTTCTGGCGTGAAGATCACTTTGCCATCTTTATCGCTCACCACATCGATTTGTTCTTGATGGTTTCGGTACATAGTACCTTCACGTGTAATCTCAGCAGTAACGCCCTCTTGTGGCTCTCCGTTAAAGAAAAACTGGAACGTCACAGGCTCACCTTCAATGATGTCCGATGGATGCGTGATCGGTTTCATCTCCAGCATTTTGCCTTCAATCTCCAACGCTTTGTCCGTTGGCATACCAACCGTAATGTAGCTTTCTGCTCGGGTGTAACTTAGTTGAGTAACCACATCACGCGCTTGCTCGGGAAGCACATCACCACGCTCAGCTTTGCTTGCTCGCGCCCATTTCACCGTATCACGACGGCCCGCTTTGTATTGTGTGTAGTAGCTCGGCTGATTATTAATCGCAACTTTGTGCGTGCCTTCTTCTGTAAAAAAGAAATCAAACATAGAGCGACGCTTGCCACGAACAACAAAGTTAGGACGCTCAGAGCGGCCATCCGGCATCACCACAAATGCCTGATCACTACCCGCAGGCTTATCAAAAACAAACGTTCCGTGAGAGGCAGTAACATCAAATGTCAGCCAGTCACCGCCTTCTTTAGAAACCGTAAAGTGAGAGGGCAGAACCCAACGTGGATGTGCTTGCGCGGTGGTGGTTACAGCCAATCCCATTGCCATTACACTCGCCAATGCCACTGCTTTCATTTTGGTTTTCATTGTTGTGTCCTTTAATCACTTAACTTGATAATTGACGGTGATGACACCCGTCTCTTGTGTTGGTTTAAGCTCATAGCGCACGTCACTGTCCGCTAGCGTTATTTTTTGACGTAAGTAGTTTCGCCCACCATGTTCACGAACGACTTCGACGTACAACGTGTAATTTCCTTGTTCCAAACGCTCCCCTGCGTCATTGGCTCCATCCCAGACAAAGCGGTATTGACCAGCAGGACGTGTTGCAGAAGTCACCGCATCAACAAGTTCACGATCATAACGACCCGCTTTTCTCCACCAGCTGCGTAGATCTTTTAACCATTCGTCTTTCCCTACCCATAACTGAATGGTTTTAACCGGTTTACGCTGATCGTTTTCAACCCAAACCGCCACATAAGGGCGTGCATACATTGAGGTATCTATCTTTGGAAGTTCGAGTTCGAAGTCGACCTTCGCGTTATCTGGTAGAGGCGCCGCGGAAAGAGAGAAAGGAGCAAAAGCCGCGATCAAAGCGGCTTTACAAAAGTGATTACGGCGGAAAAATCTTCCTGTGTTCAACATAAGTGTTCTCTAAAAAAGCTGTTATGGAACAGCAACAAAATAAATTACGAGCGACAGTAACGTACCAAAGCTCATCCATTGCATTGACGTTCTGAGCGTCTTCTTCTTAGGCAGTACCAAGCACACGCCTGTAAGAACAAAAAACACCATCAAAAGCGCAGTGACGTCGATAAACCACTTCCAAATCCCACCACTGTTGCGTCCTTTATGTAGATCGTTCAGCAGCGCAACAATACCGTAGTGCGTCGTTTCGACGTCTGCTGCACCAGTAGTCATATCAATAAAGACCGTAGCGTTATAACCCGGGCCTTTAAAATCCATAGAAAGCTCTCCGAGTAACAACTCACCTTGCTCAACTTCGGTATACACATCTAGTGCGGAGGGAGTACCACGAAGCTCGGTTTCTTTAGTCAAGAAAGCTACCAGTTCTTCACGATTAGGTTGAAAGGTATCTGAATGTGAGAATAGAACTGAGTGCGGAACCGTCAGAGTATGTTGTTGAATGATAGGTTCACTGCGTTCAAACAATTCGGGGCGATTGAGGGTAATACCAGTTACTGCAAAAAACAGCGTAACTAAGAGAAGAGCCATCGAAATATAGATATGTAGGCGGCGAGCCCAAGTTTGAACACCTTTGCTTTTAAGCAACATAGAAACAATCATCACCAATAAATGTGGGGCATAATTTAGGTGATAATCATTCGTATTGGCATTTAATTTACATTGTTTACTTTAAACAAAAAAATACCCGAGACTGAGCTCGGGTATTTAATAAAAATGTTCGCTATGAGTTCTGCGTCGATTCTACTTTGCGTAGCTGAGATAGATACTTAACCCAACTTTTTGCCTGATTCGATGGCTTAATCTCATTCGCTCTTTTGGCATTAGCGAGCGCATCGTCAAACCGCTTAAGTTTGTAGTAAGCGCGAGTTTTGATAAGTGCAACATCCGCTTTACGACCTCTGACATTATCGAGCGCGGCAATGGCATCTTTATAATGGCCTTCTTGCACCAACAGTTGAGAATAGTTCCAGTAATACTGCCTATCTAGCTGAGCTGCAATACGCCAGCTATCAATAGACTCTTCCCACTCTTTTGCCATTTGCCAATACGTTGCTTGCTGAGCTTTTAGCTTACTATTCGAGTTTACATCCTCTAGCTCGTTCATCACCAACGCAGCTCTCTCAGGAATACCTCGTTTCGCGTACAATTGTGCCAGCAGCTTTAAGTCATCTTGGCTAAGTTGTAACCCTTTCAGTTTTGCCAACGCCAAAGAGTCTAGGGCACGTTTGTTGTCATCAACCCGTAGGTATAGAGCAACAAGCTGACGCCACCATTCAATTCGCTCAGGTTCAATCACGATTAAGCGTTTGATGGTCGAGATTGCCGGCTTCCACTTTTTCAGTTCTAGCTCAGCAGAAAGCTTTATCGACAATGCGCCAAGCTTGTCTGGCTGACCAAATTTCTCATAACGAGCCATTGCTGAAAGCACTTTTTGCCACTGACTCAGTTGATAATGAGATTGGGAAATACGCAGCCATAGCTCATGCGCTTTTTGACCTTTAGGAATGTTTTTGCTCAAGGCATAGTAATGAGGTAAAGCCTTAGAAAAACGTTGCTCGTTCAGCAGTATATCAGCCAACATTTTTCGGGTTTGCCATGCTTGCTCATCTTGTAGCAAACCACTATTGACTGCCAACTCAAGTTGCTTAATCGCCGCTTGAGTTTGCTCGTTCTGCCAGTAAAAAATACCCAACATTCGAGCGACATAAGCTTGGTCATATCCACGAGAAAGCTCCATAGCTTCAAGAGATGAAATCGCTTCTTTCAGTTTCTCTTCTTGAGCCAAATTATGTGCTCGTTGAACTCTCGCTGCGGTGTATTGGCTTAACTCACTGGCAATGGTTGAGAGTGCACTCAGGCTTAATACCGTACCGATTAAGAATTTTTTCATCATTTGGCTAACTTGAACTCCACTTTAGCGGTTTGTCCGAACTGCTCAATTGACACACCATCCTCAACTTTTGGCTGATACTTCCATTTTTTAAGCGCACGGATTGCTTCCCTTTCAAACATGCGCTCGGGCTCAGCCTCGATCACTTCAATATCTTTTGGTCGTCCAGTTGCATCGATCGTGAAACGCATAATGACATAACCTTCCACTCTACGTTTCAGCGCCTTACTTGGATAGCGAGGATCAACACGATACAACGGCAGTGCTTGCTGGTTGCCCATTGTTCCCTTCAAGTTTGGTGCACTAATCGCGATGCCTTCAAGGGCAGTGTTTAAACCTAAAGCACTGACTGGCGTCATCTGACTCATTGGTTCCATTTGAGTGTCAGCTTGAGACAGATCCATTGGCTCCGGCGCTTGAGGTGGTTCTGGTTGCTCCGGCACTGAACGTTGACGACGCTGCACGTCTGCTTCATTCTCTACCATCACCATATCAAAACGAACGGCTTCTGAAGCTTCTGGCGCACGCTGGTTGCCTTTATCAACCATCCACGCCATAAAGCTAAACAAGCTCACAGAAATTAACAGTGATGCTGGTAGTGCAAGTAACAGCCTGCCCATTAAGGTTTCTCCGCCGCCAATGCAATGTTCTTCACACCTGCCGCCTTTGCAGCGTCCATCACTTTCACGACAGTGCCATTGTAAGCATGCTCGTCAGCTTGGATAACTAACGAAGCATCAGGCTGATCAAGTAACAGGTGCTCAATAGAGGCCTCAACACGCTCAATATCAACCACTCGTTTGTCGATGTACACATCATTCGCTGCCGTTACTGCGATAAAAATGCCCGCGTCTTTTTGGCTTACTACATTAGAAGCCTGAGGGCGATTCACTTCAACACCGGATTCACGTACAAACGAACTGGTCACAATGAAGAAGATCAACATGATGAAGACGATATCAAGCATCGAGGTTAAATCGACTTGAGCTTCATCTTGTTGGTTAGGTCTGCGTCCGAGTCTCACTTTTGACTCCTTAAAGATTGTTCTAACTGGATAGCTTTTCGTTCACACACTTTGCTAAGGCGAGCATGAATAAACATGCCCGCAAGCGCTGCTACCATACCCGCCATGGTTGGCAGCGTAGCAAGTGAGATACCAGAAGCCATCAATTTCGGATTGCTGCTGCCTTGCGATGCCATTACGTCAAACACCGTAATCATGCCTGTCACCGTCCCTAACAACCCTAGCATTGGGCAAACCGCCACAAGTAGCTTAATAGTCGATAGGTTTTGGCGTAGTTCGATTTGCGCTTTTGCAATCCATCCTTCACGGATTTGATGCGCGTACCAAGAGTGGTGCTCTGATCTTGCGTGCCACTGCTCACAAAGCTGTTTTTTTACCCCAGGGAAAACCGTTGTGAGATAAATAACTCGCTCCATAACCAACAGCCAGCACACCGCCACGACGGCGGCCAACCACCATAGGATTTGACCACCTTGCTGCATAAAGCTCATCAAGGTTGTGGCCCAATCCTCACTGATCAAACCCAATGTGCTGAGTAGGATCTGCTCCATTACGCTGCGTTCTCCGCTAAGGTGTTAGAATGGCTTTTGTTACTCGGCATATCACGCTCAGCTTGTTCTGCAACTAAACCGATGCCTTGTTTTTCTAAGATACTGCGAATATTTTCTGCTTGAGAGCTCAATACGTTGTGCGCTAATAGCAAAGGCATGGCTGAAACAAGGCCAAGTACGGTAGTCACAAGTGCCATTGAAATACCACCCGCCATTACTTTCGGATCACCATTACCAAATTGAGTGATGACCTGGAAGGTTTCGATCATACCCGTTACCGTGCCTAGTAGGCCAAGCATAGGAGCTAGAGCTGCAAGAAGCTTAAGCATCGACAACCCTTTTTCTAGGTGGGTTTGCTCATCAACAACAGCTTCCAAAAGACGTAGTTCTAACGCTTCTACGCTGCGATGCTTGTCTTTCTGGTATACCGCTAGCACGCGACCCAAAGGGTTGTCTCCTGGCTGCGCTGGGGTTTTCAGTTGCTTCATGATTTTCTGGCGCGAAATCATCAGTGATGCACCACGTACGAGCGCAATCAATAGGCCGATAGCCAATAAACCAAGGATGATTTTACCGACAACGCCACCCGCATTTAGGCGATCAGCCAAAGTCGGTGAGTTTGCAAGCTGTTCAAGAAGAATGCCACGTGACGGATCAATGACAAGTGCATCAATGTCACCAGAGGAAATAGTATTCGCTGTTGGACCGTTCTCAGGCTGACGAAGATAGTTTACCGCATCTCCGCGTTGACCATTCCACTTAACGTAGCCAGTGTCATCCAGCAGCGCCATAGAACCAAGACGAACACCACTAACCGTTTGTTCACGACCCTCGCCATTTAGCAGTATGAAAGAGACGTTTGCCATTTCACCGCTTGCTTTGATTTGTTCTTCCATGCTGCGCCACATCGCCTGAAGTTGGGTCAACGTTGGCAGTGATTTAGCCGCAACAATAGCATCGATATCTTTCTGATATGAGTTTGCATCTACACCGGTTACTGAGCTTTTTAGCTCAGACTCTAGCTCTTTTGCGTTCTGGCGAACGACGCCAAATAACTCACCTAGGCTCCCGGTTTCTAGACGCAACTTTTCTTCTAGCTGTGCCAGTTCTGCTTCATTTTCACCGAAGGTAACACTTAATGAGTCCGCCTCTGCTTGAAGAGCAGCACGCTCTGCCACCAATTTATTCTTTATAGCCTGTAGGTCTTGCTCTGTTTGCTTAAAACCTGATTCACGCGCGACATTGTGCGATTGCTGTTGACGATTTTCTTGCTGCGCCTTTTGTAACAACGCATCACTAGCAAAAGTTGTATAAGGCATTAATGCGGCTGTCGAGATTAATGCAACCGATAACCATTTTTTCATCATTTATTTGCCCTCCGCAGCGGTTAACGACACTGGCAGAGTTAACATACTCGGCGCGATCTGTTTATTCGCCATAGCGAACGCTTTGTCTAGCTCTGATTTTTGCTCAGAACCCACTTGTTGCCATGCTTGTTGTTGCTGTGACCAGCTCCAAAATGTGTCACCAGATAAGCTACGCGCTACCAAAGACAAACGGCCTAAATAGAGAATGTCCGCCTCCACAGCTTCATTGTCACCTAGGTTAATCTTGCCTTGGTAAACGCCAAGCTTGGTGCCGTAATCCATTTCAATTTGGTACGCTTCTAAAATACGACGAAACTTCTCTGCATCCGCAACGTCTGCACGCGTCATCATGGAATCCAGCTTTGCAATTCGCTCCTCACGTTGCGCTTTGCGTATAGGCTTGTCGTTAGCGACGAGCACTTTTAAGCCCTCAAGCATGTGATACATTAAAGGCACGACACCTTGACGAGTTTGAGCAATCTGTTCAATTTGCTCGTTCAAGCTATCAACTTCTTGATTTTGGCTCTCAACAAGGCTTGCAAGATGATCGCGATAAATCTTCAAGTTACCGACTTCTTCTTGCATCTGCTCAATTTCAGCTTCTAGAGTAAGTGATTTTTCTGCGCTTGCATCAATACGTTTTTGGCTTACCGCCGACGACTGGTTTGTTTTACTCTGCACAGCTTGTGCATCGTTTAAGTTCGCCGCGTGAGCGGGAATCAAAACCGATGATATCAACAGAGCGATACTTGATTTCATTAGATTCATACGAGTTATATTTCTGTGTTCCAAAAACGACCAAAGGGGAAGACTACCCTTCCCCTTTAATAATCAAATTGTTATCAGTACTTGAACTGGATTGTTGCCATGTAGTTGCGGCTTTCTCCAACCACAACCCCACTCGCACCTTTTTGCTCGCCATTCGTGCTACCACCACCTGCGAAGTAGTCGGTATCGAATAAGTTTTCGACATTGAATCGAGCAATAATATCCAAGTTTTCATCGTACTTATGTTTGTATGACACGCCCATATCAACGCGAGCGTAGCCATCTTTCTTGAAGGTGTTCTTTGCATCACCGTAGCGATCACCTTCATAAATCAAACCAAGGTTTAAGTTAGTGTTGTCTTGAACCTTGTAGCTAGACCATAGACTTGCCGAGAACTCTGGCACGTCTACAGGGCGGTTACCTTCATATCTTTCTGCCTTCTTAAGCTCTGCATCCAAATACATTGCAGAAGCGGTTAGCGACAACTCTGAGGTCACAAAACCTTGAGCCATTAACTCAGCGCCTTTGTGAACTTGCTCACCACCTTGCGTTTTCTTGTGTAGGAGATTGCCGCCCGCGTCTTTGCCGCTTTCAACATCCAGCGAGATGTTCTCTAACGTGATATCAAACACAGCACCAGATACAAATAAACGCTGATCAAACAGTTCCCACTTCGTACCGATTTCATAAGAGATACCACGCTCAGCGTCGAGTTTCTCACCTTCATTGATGTAGGTACGACTACCGTTGCTGACTTCACCTTGAGGCATGAAGCTTTCAGAATACTGAACGTAAACCGAGCCATTCGTCGATGGGTGGAAAATGACACCAAATTTTGGAGAAACCTGGTTTTCGGTCAGTTCATCATCACGCTTTTCGTCATAACGAACACCTGCAAGCACTTGCCAGTAATCATTAATCGTCATCATATTTTGCGCGTAGATACCCCAAGTATCGTACTCAGCTGTTGGTGATTTCTTCGAACTACGATAGCTAGGCTTAGGCACCGTTTCTCCTGGAGCAATACTCGCCTCATTATGAATTGCCATAAAGCGATCATAACTGTAATCTAAGTAGTTAGCGCCCACTAACAACGTGTTTTCCGTACCGAACAAAGTAAAGTCCGTCGTCACATCTATATATGCAGTATCAAATACCCAATTATCGGAGCGATCGTTGCCTCGATGCTTAATCGTATTTAACTCTTCATACTGATCAAACTTAGGGTAAGACTCTACATCAAAACGCTTAAAGTCTTGGCGGTTGTAACCTGCTTTTACGTTCACGTTATCCGTGACTTGCGCATTAATATCGACACCGTAGTTTTCTACTTCGTTATCAATTTCAGACCACTGCGCATCCCAAATGTACTTATCACCGCGAACCGCTTTGCCATCAACAATGTATGCGCCAGAGTCCACGCTACCATCGTCTTTCGTGCGATCGTAATGAGCCGATACCATAAAGTTGTCGGTGATATCGTACTCAACCACTAGGCCAGCTACCGTACGATCTGTTTTAGGCTCAGTGCCATCACCGTACCTGCGCCAAGAGCCGTAGCTTTCTTTGGCAAAAATTGCGCGCGCTCGCAGTGTCTCTGCATCATTTAGCGCGCCACTCACATCAAGCACAGTGCGTGAGTGATCATTCGAACCTAGATCTTGACTCAAACTTGCTTGTGTTTGAGTTGTTGGTTTTTTCGAAACCATGTTTACCAAACCACCCGGCTCAGATTTACCGTATAGCAGACCTGATGGACCTTTAAGCACTTCAACACGCTCTAAAAGCTCAATTGGCTGACGATAGTGTGACCAGTGTTGACGACCATCACGAAGAAAACCGTCTGAACTGCTAAGTTCAAAACCACGTAGAGAGAAACGTTCGCGGTTACGGCTTGTACCACCCGCGCTAACACTTGCATCGTTACGTAGCACTTCACCAAGTGTACTTGCACGCTGCTCATCAATTACCGTTTCATCGATAACCGCTACTTGTCCCGGCGTTTCCAGCTGCGTCATTTCCATGCGCATTGCTGTACTGTTTGTATCTGCCTTGTAGCCGAACTCTCGACCTTCTACAACTACATGTTCGTCTGTTTGAACTTCCGCCACTGCAGGTGTTGCTAACACTGCACCGATCACTAACGCCAAATGGCTCTTAGTAAACATATCCTTTCACTCCGATTATTATTTTTCGGGTCACATACTTGTTGAATGCGATTCCCTCTTAATTATTTCGCGGGTGAATATAAGTGATAAGTATTACCATTTGCATTAAATTTACATTCTTTGCATTTGCAAACTTTTGTAAAGTACTCTCTGATGATGCGCCATGATAATGTGATATTAATCACAAAAAATACAACTTAATCATACTTATTGTTTGAACACTAAAGTAACCCTCAAACCACCTTGCTCACGGTTTTTCGCCGTGACTGCTCCACCCATAATACGCATGGATTCTTTGACAATCGCAAGACCTAAACCGTAGCCACCAAGCTTTTTATCTCTAGAAGCATCTAAGCGTGTAAACGGATCAAAAATATCGACCAGCTTGTTCTCTGGAATACCAGGCCCATTATCAGATACTGACATGGTGGTGAATTGCTGCCCTTCTTTGACATAATTTTCCAGAGAAACTTCTATCTGAGATGCTTGTCCTGAATATTTAATGGCATTACCAATAAGATTGTTCAAACAACGAATGACCAGCGTTTCTTCACAAATGGCTTTAGCACATACAGCTTCTGAGCGGAAAGACAACGTCTGTTCTGACTTCAAATCTATTTTGCAACGTTCTACTTGCGGGGAGAGCAAAACTTCTAAATCACAGCGTTTCGTGGCTTTGTCGAAGCGCGCATTTTCCAAGCGACTGAACTCCAATATATCGCTGATCAAATGGTTTAGCTCTTTTGCTTCATCTTCTAGCCTTGTCACTAGGCTTTGCTCACTTTCTCCAACACGCTTTCGCAAAAGATGCAGAACCAAGTTCTGCCTCGCTAACGGCGTTCTCAATTCGTGAGAGACATCTCTTATAAGCAGTCGCTGCTTTTCAGCGAGAGAATGAATCTGTTGCGTCATGTGATCGAAGTCTTGCGCTAACTCGTTAAACTCACGCGTGCTCGACTTCAGCTCTTTCACGACACTAACATTAAAATCGCCATTAGATAGCTTTTTGCTTGCTTCTCTCAATCGATCCAATGGTTGCTGTAAGTTACGTGCCATTAGCAGCGAAAAGAGCGCCAAAATAACCACTGCAATCACGACTTTGAGAATAGAGAAATACAGAATGAAGTCATTTGCAGGGTGCAGTCGATGTGGCAATTGAATCACTAAAGTATTGCCATGAACTAAAGGAATATTGATGATGGGGCGATTCACTTTCCCCTCAAGTTGATCATCGATGCTTCTCTTAAATTGAAGTTTGAACTCGAAGTGCGGATGCATCAGACGGTGCGTAACTGGTTGCTGATGTTCATTCAACACAAATAAATAAAAGTTTTGCGCATTTGCCCAGTCAGCAAGTTCGTCCATGTCTCCGTGCTCAATCAATACGTTAGCTTGATGTGCAAGGTCTAGCATTTCTTCTCGCACACTATCGGGCACTTTCAACATGGCTTTCACCAAAGCTTGTTCCGCTAAGGATTGCACGACCAAAATGCTAATGACAATTGCGGTCATGCAACTAAATAACTTGAACGCTAAGCTGTCTTTACGTTTTGCAATAAAAGGTGGACACCGGAGCTTCATTAACGGTTTACAGCCTCTAAATAACTGTAACCTTTGCCACGGAAGGTTTTGATATGTTGCTTGGAAAGCCCCGCCTCAACTAACTTGCGACGTATGTTACTGATGTGCATATCAAGGTTGCGATCAAAAGGACTCAGCTCTTTCTTTAACACTTCAGTTTGAAGCTCTGCTTTTGAAATCACGACTCCTTGGTTTTTTACCAAGTAGCTCAATAGTTCAGCTTCCGTACTTGTGAGGGGTAAGCTATTAAGCTGGTCACTGATCGTTTGAACGGTACTACACATCGTCTGACGTTGACGTTCCAAGCCAACACGACGAAGAATCGCTTTGATGCGCATTAGAAGCTCAGCGACATTAAAAGGCTTTCCGATATACTGATCGGCCCCCGCTTGGTAACCATCAAGCATCGAGTTTTCATCGTTGAGAGCGGTAAGCATTAGAATAGGTGTCGCGAAGCGCTGACAGATCCTACGAGCAACTTGCATGCCGTTAAGGTTTGGTAACATGACATCAAGCAATACAAGATCTACAGGCGTTTTTTCCATATATTGCAGCGCACTTTCACCGCAATGCACAGAAGATACGATGTAGCCCTCCTCTTGCAAAACCGCTTCTAACAGCTCACACAAAGGAACGTCATCATCGACTATCAAAACTCGTGACATTACCACTCACCATTCAAATAAAAATGGTTCGCATTTTATTACTCATTTACCAATTAAACAACTACACACTCTAAGGCTTTAAGTCCACAGGACTCAGTCCAAGAAGCAGCAACGTACTATTAGGGTTTAATGTTCACTTGTACTAAAGGTTCCTAACAATATGCACCTAGATATATCTTCATAGAAAAAACGAGTACAATCTGGCAACCGCAAAGCAAAAGATAAAGCGAATGGAAACGTTATTAATTGGTCACCGTGGCGTGGCAGGTTCATACCCTGAGAATACAAAAATAAGCATTCAAGCAGCCATTGACCTGGGATTAAAGTGGGTGGAAGTGGATATACAACCTACCAAAGATAATGTTTTAGTGGTTTGCCATGATCATACCGTCAATCGATGCAGCAATGGACAAGGGCGTGTTGATGAGCTCACCCTGGAAGAGTTAAAAGCATTAGATTTCGGTAGTTGGTTTAGCACAGACTTTTCAGGCGAGAAGATCTTGACACTAGATGAACTGCTCACTTTAGCTACTGAGAATAAGCTTAACTTGAATATCGAAGTTAAAGTAGACAACCATCCAGCGGAAGAAGTGGTGCAGACTCTCGCCAATGCGTTAGCAAAAAGTCCAATGCCGCAAGAGAATGTACTCCTATCGAGCTTTAGTCATGACGTCATTAGAGCGATGCACAAATACTGCAGTGGCTACCGATTGGGTGTGTTAAGTGAATTCTTTACGAGAAAAGATAAACGCCTTTTGGAAGAAGTTAGTGCCTATAGCTGCAACCTAAACATTAACTGGGTTCGTACTCGCCAGATAAACAAACTCCAACAAGCCGGTTACAAAGTGATGTGCTATACGGTGAACAATCCAAATAAACTGAAATACCTACCTCAATTAGACGGTATTTTTAGTGATCATCCACAGCGCTTTATGCCATAGCCTATAAGAGCCAGAACATTAACGGGGACCTTTTATTACCACTCAATCTGAATTGGTGTCCCCATCTCGACAAGCTGGATAAATTCATCCATCTCCTCGTTGGTAATCGCAATACACCCATTAGTCCAATCAAAACTTTGGATGTAAATCGGCAACTGACTCTCACCGTTTTTTAAGCCATGAATTTTGATGTTCCCTCCAGGGGAGACACCTCGGCGCTTCGCTTCCAACGCATCAATCGCATCAGGGTAACTGATATGCACAGAACGATAAAAAGCAGAGTCCTCTATAACATAATCTAAAGTGTATTCGCCCTCTGGCGTGCGATTGTCTCCCTCTTCTTGTTTATGTCCTTGAGGGTTCGCTCCTAAAGCAATTCGGTATTCTTTTAGCACTGCTCCTTGTTCCATCAAATACATTCGACGCTTAGACTTGTCGACTTTAACGAGGTCAACAGCTGCGTGAGTGCCAGAAGCAAACATACAACACAAGAACATAGAGCACCATTTTACTGACATTGTCGTAACGCCTAAGCTAATAAAGTGAACAAGAAAAGAGCGATAATGCTAGTCAGTTAATGCTCGTAAAGCAAACAGTATCTAATGCGGAACCGTAAGATAGCACTCGCTGAAAGGCGTACTTCTTATTGTTATTTGATACAACAAAAGTCAAAGAGAAGATTTCTCTATTCATTGCGGCTAAGTTGCATTACTTTATAAGCATATTTATTTATAAAGTCCGCACTTTTTGAGAGGGAACCATGATTAACATTGCTTTTTTTAGTGCAAAATCCTACGACGAAGCCTCTTTTAATAAAATTAAAAATAACCGCGATTTTGAATTTCACTATCACGACTTCCGACTAACCGAAAAAACAGCCAAGATGGCGCACGGCAGTGATGTTGTATGTGCGTTCGTTAATGATGATCTTTCAGCTCCCGTTCTTAAACAGCTTTCTCTAGGCGGGACCAAGCTTATTGCTATGCGCTGCGCGGGATTTGATAAAGTTGATCAACAAGCAGCCAAAGAACTAGGCTTACAAGTGGTTCGAGTTCCTGCTTACTCACCAGAAGCAGTGGCAGAGCACACGGTTGGTTTAATGATGTGTCTAAACCGCCGTCTTCACAAGGCCTACCAACGGACACGTGACGCCAACTTCTCGCTAGAAGGTCTTGTTGGCTTTAACTTTTTCGGAAAAACCGTTGGTGTTATTGGTACGGGTAAGATTGGTATCGCGACGATGCGTATCTTCAAAGGGCTTGGCATGGAACTGCTTTGCTACGACCCCTACGAAAATCCATTAGCACTAGAAATGGGAGCCCGTTACTGTTCGCTTGAAGAAATCTACGCTAATGCGGATGTTATCTCTCTCCATTGTCCAATGAGTGAAGAAAACTATCACTTATTGAACGAAAAAGCCTTCGCGCAAATGAAAGATGGTGTAATGATCATTAACACCAGTCGAGGCGAGTTGCTAGATTCACTAGCGGCGATAGAAGCGTTGAAACAAGGTAAGATTGGTGCGCTTGGCCTAGACGTGTATGACAATGAAAAAGACTTATTCTTCCAAGATAAATCTAACGATGTCATTGTAGATGATGTTTTCCGCCGTTTATCGGCTTGTCATAACGTGCTGTTTACTGGCCACCAAGCATTCTTGACTCACGAAGCACTTAATAATATTGCCTCTGTGACGCTTGATAACGTCGAAGCCTTTTTCTCTGGTAACGTATCGGGCAATGAACTGATTAACTAAAGCCAGACAATCGAGAAGTATAGTAGAGCGTGTGATCTCAGCTATGCTATACTTCTCGACTATTTAAAATTTGAGCCAAATTACCATGAGCATAAAAACTGATATTCAAAAGCTGCACAACCGTTTAGATACATGCCAACGTAAACTTGATGCGGCACGTTCTCGTGGTGATCACGAAATGATTACAAAGTTCACGGATGAAGTAGAACAGCTAACCAAAAAGCTTAACCAGTTAAAGCATAAGCAAAACTATGAGCTGAACAAAGAACGTAAAAGCTTACTTGATATGCCATTCTCTCGTGAAATCACCAAAGCAGAACAAGCGGACATCGGCAAACTGAAAAAACGCGTACGCGGCTTAGTAATCGTTCACCCATTAACAAAAGTTGGTAAAGAACTTCGCCTTGATGTGATGACAGGCTTTGCGCCAAAAGAGTTTTAAAACTCGCATTAACATTTATGGAGCCCAAGCATTTGCTTGGGCTTTTTATTTTGTACTGCTTCATTAGATTTCATCGACATATCAATCCATAAGCTATTAAAAAGGCCAGCGACAAAAGCCACTGACCTATTTCGACCAATATCGTCCGCATTACACCTCAACGCTACGACAGTTGCTGCAACTTGTGCTCCACAACGGGATCATTCGGAACCAGCTGCTGAGCGACTTCCAAAAGCTGTACTGCATCTTGCGGGTTGTCATACTCATGCTTAAGTGCAATATCAACAAGTGGCTGAATATCGATTTGCGCTTGATGCTCCTTCACATGTTCTTTCTTTTCTTCAATTAGTACATTATGAGCGGTACTCAGTAAGTTTAAACGATGCTGTGAGCTCGCATTCGCCTTGTTAAGGCACTGATAGTAATCTTCTTTTAAGCGCAGCGTTTTGGTCTGATGACGAAACTGCGCTATATCTATCTTCTGATAACGTATAAAGTCTACGGCCACTTGCTTATAAAAACCGAATTTATTCAAATACGTCGCGTGGGTACCATGTCCCATCCCGAAGACTCTTAAGTGAGTGAGCTCTGGGTAGCGTTTGGCGTGAAGGCGGTCGATTTCATTAGTTGGATCATAAATGATATAGCCTTTTGCATCGCCAAGGTCGAGGTCGTGATACTTTCCTTCCCAATCAAATTGTTGGGCAAGTTCAGTACTTGGCCTATCATCCCATGGCACCAAAACTTTGTTTTTTGTGCTGACCGGGTGAAACATCAATACTTGATCCAACTTTAATAGATTAGAAAAGGCACCAATAGCAAAACCACCGCGGCTAAGCCCATAACCTAAACGACATTCAAAAGGCTCAAGTAAAGTTGATAGCTGCTCTAGAAAGAAAATCAAATTACGGCTGCGAAACCAGTTACTTTTCCCAAGATGCTGAAATGAAATAATATTTACTTTTTGTTTCTGGGCTAAGCGATAACCCCAAGGCGCAAAATCTGAGTGTAAGTCCTGTACTTGTAGATTCGTACCAGCAGGGGAAAAGGTGAACAACAACGGTTTATTGCGGTCGACAAACTCATACTTAACAAATACATCATCAAGTAAGTCCTCCCCGGACATCGGTAGCCTGGTTTGCTGTTCTTCACGAGAAAGAGCCAGCCATTCATCCAACCAGTACAGTAACTTCATTAATCCTCCATCTAAATTGCGCCTAGCAATTGTGTTAAAAATCTAGTTTTTAGTGTGTGATCATCTCCCCCTGGTTACAGGGGACTCTGATATCAGTCCTCTTTTAAAACAAAGCGTGAATTTGCTTATTAAATTGGTCAATATCTAAGGTTTGATGGCGAACAAACTCCTGCGCCACCAGATTAAAAAATTCTAATTTATCTAATTGTGTGGATTGAGTGCCGTGTCCCATACCGACGACTTTTAAATGGGTAAGCTCTGGATAACGTTCAGCATGAAGACGATCAATGCGATTGGATGGGTCATAAATAATATAACCTTTGGCATTGCCCAAATCTCGATCATGGTAGCCGCTTTCCCAAGCAAACTGCTGAGCAAGCTCAGTACTCGGCCGATCATCCCAAGGCACTAACGCTTTATTTTTAGTGCTAACAGGATAAAACAACAAAAGATGTTCTAGTTTCAGCAAGTTAGCGAACGCGCCAATTGCAAAGCCACCTCGACTTTGCCCATAACCCAAACGACATTTGAAGGGATGAAGCAACTCAGATAGCTGCTCCAGAAAGAAAATCAAATTCCGACTACGGAACCAATTACTTTGTCCTAAATGTTGAAAGGCAATAATGTTTACTTGTTGTTGTATTCCGAGCTCGTAGCCCCAAGGAGAAAAATCCGGAGTTAAATCTTGTACCTGCACATCAGTACCGGAAGGAGAAAATGTAAACAACAATGGCTTGTTAAGATCGACGAGTTCATACTTCACAAACACATCATCAAGTAAATCGTAGCCAGAGATAGGTAAAGCCATCTCTTGTTCTTGTTGAGTAAGAGCTTGCCATTCATCTAACCAGTAAAGTAGCTTCATTTTTTCTCCAAGTGCATCCGCAGTATTTAGACTGGAACTCTATCAAAATGCGTTTAAGCATCCCACGTTGAGACTTAAGAAAGCTCTATTTGAAGCCCAAATGAGACGTATGGCAATGTCTTCGATTGAAGGTATTACTGCGTAAACTAAACCCAAAGTAGGTACGCAAAAACTTGGAGAAAGAGCTAGAGAAAAATCAATTAGAAGTTTCGATAACAGCGGTTAAAAAACAGCAGATACAAAAAAACCGCTGTAAGAACAGCGGTTTTTTTTTAAAAGTGGCGGAGAGATAGGGATTTGAACCCTAGATACGCTATTAACGTATGCCGGTTTTCAAGACCGGTGCTTTCAACCACTCAGCCATCTCTCCACAAATTGTCACTAAAACTTAGTCTTATACTATTGATGCTAATTTTTAGTTTTGCCTTCAGTTATCTCAATTAAAGAGAACTTGAAAGCGATGTTTAAAGCCTGGCGATGTTCTACTCTCACATGGGGAAGCCCCACACTACCATCGACGCTATTTCGTTTCACTTCTGAGTTCGGCATGGAAATCAGGTGGGTCCAAAACGCTATGGTCGCCAAGCAAATTCTTTAATTCGGAAAGCTGTTTTTTTAATTCTCGTTCTTACACATTCAATGTTCTTTCATTGAGTCCATCAAAACCCCTTGGGTGTTGTATGGTTAAGCCTCACGGGCAATTAGTACAGGTTAGCTCAACGCCTCACAACGCTTACACACCCTGCCTATCAACGTCGTAGTCTACGACAACCCTTTAGGATACTTAAAGTATCAGGGAGAACTCATCTCAAGGCTCGCTTCCCGCTTAGATGCTTTCAGCGGTTATCGATCCCGAACTTAGCTACCGGGCAATGCGTCTGGCGACACAACCCGAACACCAGAGGTTCGTCCACTCCGGTCCTCTCGTA